>JBBSFV010000044.1:0-22974 GCA_038254775.1 Terriglobales bacterium
GCTTAGCGCTTGCATCGCATCGTCCGCACCAAGTCCCACCGCCTTCATCCGCAGCAAGGTTCCGCGAAATGAGCCCGGCAGATAGACTTTTTCATGCAGCTCGCGCGCGCGCTTGCGCCGCTTCCGATGATTGGTCTCGGCAAGATTCACCAGTTCAAAATAGATGGCGAAAGCCTTCGCTACCCGGTGAGCATCGTCGACTGACATCGCGCTGACTAGTTTGCGCGCGCTCTCCAGCAGTTTTGCGGCTTCCCGCCCTGCCGCTTCTTCCTCCCGGCGGAGGATCAGCGAACTGCGCAGCTCTTCCACTACTCCAAAGAACTCTGCGCTGACCTGTTCTATGAGCGTATCGCCAAGGATCTTGCCCAGCGAACGGACATCTCTGCGCAGTGGCAGCTCTTTTACGACCGGATCATCGCCCGTGAGTTCAGCAAGGCGTTCTTGTTGGTCGCTAGTCCACAAAGGATGTTTGTCGCGAAAGGCCATATTTAACCCTGGTAGGTATGCATCCAATCGATGCGCGCTTCGATTGCTTCATATCCCTGTTACATACAAGAGGCAGGAATCCGCCACTAGCAAACAAAGTCTTGGCTGGCGTAAGAGAAGCGCAAAAGTTCACCAGGTCCTCTCGCCACACCATCACGCAAGCAGCGGCCTAGCGTTCCGGTAGCTGATGGCGATGCTCTCTAATGGGTCTCGCTCGGACTCGTCCTGCTCCACAAAGTAATGGGTGACCCCAAGCTCCTGCGCTTTCTTGATGATGGATTTGAAATCCAGGCTGCCGTTCCCGATCTCCGTGAAATGCTGCGCCTTTTGGTCCAGCTCCTGGGAAGGCTCGAAGCCCCTTTTGCGGTCTTTCAGATGCAACATCCGAATTCGTTCACCGTATTTCTGTAGCATCTCCACCGGGTTATAGCCCGCCTGAGTGATCCAATAGCAATCCATTTCAAGCTTTACAAGTTTTGGGTCAGTCCGCTTGGTCAGAATGTCAAAGCCTGTCTCTTTACCAAAGCGCCTGAATTCGTAATTGTGATTATGGAAGCCGAACGTCATGCCCCGGGCCTTCGCCTCCGCCCCCCACTTGTTCAATTGCTCGGCGGCTTTACGGAAGTCGTCGGCCGCTCCCCACATCTTTACCGGCAACATCGGGCACACGATATATTCCAGCCCTAACTCATTCGCGTAGTCAAACTTTGCCTCGAGCCCTTCGTAGTCGAAATGTCCGCTCGGCACGCGCAGCCCCGCATCCTCGATCATCTTGCGAAGCTCTGCGGCGGGATGGCTGTAGACGTTCCAATAGGTCTCTACCTCGTCGTAACCGATCTTGCGGATCGTCTTCAGGGTGCCCGGAAGATCGGACTCCGCCTGCTTGCGGACGGTGTAAAGCTGCACTCCAAGTGGCGCGCGCCGGGTAAAGGCGTCCAGCCGGCTCGAAACCGCTAGTGATGCAGCGGTGGTGATGGAGATGCGCAGGAAGTCTCGGCGTGTCGTCATAGGGTCAGCTCCTGTCAATCATGCGGATGCGGTAAAACGTAAGGCGAGCAGCAGGGCTTCTCTACCGGCGTGAACTCCATCAACTCCACGCGAGTACCGTCCGGATCGTAAAGATTCAATTGCCATTTGCCATCGCGGCCCACCTGCGCGCGCTCCCGTGCACTCGGCTTCCACCCCCGCGACTCAAGCATCTTCTGTGCTGCTTTGATGTCCCGCACACCCAGCGCAACATGATTCAAAATGCCAAGTGTTCCTGCATCCGCCTTCGAATCTTTGCCAACGATCATGTATTCCAACCACTCCGTCCCCTCGGGCACCTGCATATCCAACCAATCAGTCTGATCATCTTTCATGCCGCCGTGCCAATAAACGCGAAACCCCAAGAGCCCGGCATAGAAGCTATCTTCCGCTGCGCGATCGCGCACCACGAATCCAGCATGGATCAATCTGTGAGAGATCGCTCGAGGGGATGCCCTGCGCTCCGATCTCTCCTGCACAAACTCAATAGGATGCCCCTCGGGATCTTTCAACTCGAACCAGCGAACGCCGCTCTTTTCCGCATGGACCTCGCCGGGCACGGTCACATGATTTGCTTCGAGGAAACGCCGCATCCCCTCGGCATCGTCCGTGGAAAACGCAATGTGTGACAGCATTCCGGAATTGTTCGCGGGCGGTTGTTTCGCCTCAGCCTCGATCGATTGCGTGCCCACGGCATACACGCCGCTCCATGAACCGGGCTCAAGCCCCAACAGCTCCCCATAAAAACGCTTTGCTGCCGCGGCGTTACTGGTGAAGAAGGACGCATGAGAGACGCCCGTGATCCGCGGACGCTTTCGCTCCTGCTGGGCCACTGCGGCAACGCTGAACAACAATATGATTCCCAGCACTCGCTTCGTCATAGCCGGAGATTATAGCTGCCGGCTGCGCTATGCTTGTGTATGCTCAGCCTCCGGCCAACCGGCGACGCCCGACTCGTCCAGATCGTGGACGCCGCTGTTGCGGAAGCTGCGCGCAGAAGCGGTGACTGGCTGCTCTGCCGGCCGGGCTGCGCCGATTGCTGCGTTGGAGTTTTCGCTATCAGCCAGCTGGATGTTTTGCGTTTGCAGGACGGCATGGGCGGATTGCAGGCGAATGACCCAGTGCGCGCAGATCGCATCCGTGAACGTGCCCGTGCATCGATCGCGCGCCTTACTCCCGACTTCCCCGGCGATTCCGCAACGGGCACCCTCTTTGCCGACATTGATGAAGCATTTGCCGATCTAGGCAATGACGAGATTTGCCCCGCGCTCGATCCTGAGGCTGGTACCTGCGATCTCTACGCACATCGCCCCATGACCTGCCGGGTTTTTGGCCCACCTCTTCGCACCGGTGATGATGGAGCACTTGGTGTTTGCGAGTTGTGTTATCACGGAGCGAGCGACGACCAGATCGCCGCATGTGAAGTCGAGTCCGATCCTGACGATCTTGAAGGATCTCTGATCGCGGAAGCCGCAGAGATCAGCGGCTCCCGCCGCGAAACCATCGTGGCCTATGCGCTCGTCCGGTCATGAATCACAACGCTTGTCCAGCGGCATAACCCGATGACCAAGCCCACTGGAAGTTGAATCCCCCCAAGTGTCCGGTCACATCCACTAATTCTCCAATGAAGTAAAGCCCAGGCGAACGTTTCACTTCCATCGTCTTGCCGGAGAGTTCATCGGTATCGATTCCACCTACCGTGACCTCAGCCTTTGCATAGCCCTCGGTGCCCGCGGGCATGAGCTGCCAGCGATGCAAATCGCCTTCCAGATCATTCACGTGGCGATTGGTCCAGCGCTCCGATGCATGCAAGTCAAGCCAGCGGTCGGCAAATCGCGCCGGCAATATCTTCCGCAATTCCGTCTTCGCGGAGGTCAAATCACGTCCACTGGGCGACTCCAGCATTGCCGCAAACGCCTCTTGGTCCGGCGCCAGATCAATCGTGATCGTTTCTCCAGCATGCCAATAGGATGATGCTTGCAGGATCGCTGGCCCGCTCAGTCCGCCATGCGTGATCAGCATCTTCTCCCCGAAGCTTCGCCCACCTGCGGTCGCAATCACCTCCGCCGACAGACCCGTTAGATCGCAATAGTCCTTGCAGTCATTAGGATTAAGCTTGATCGGCACAAGTGCCGGGCGACATTCGAGGATACCCAATCCGAATTGCTTCGCAATGTCATATCCAAAACAGGTAGCTCCCATCTTGGGAATTGAGAGCCCGCCACTGGCGATCACTAGCGCGCCTGCGCTGAACCCTGCTTCAGCAGTTTCGAGCAGAAATCCCTCCGCCCCGCGCTCGACACTTATAGTCTTTGTATTGAGAAATATTTCAACGCCCGCATCGGCACATTCTTGTTCGAGCATCGCCACGATCTGCCGCGCTGAGCCGTCGCAGAAAAGCTGACCCAGGGTCTTTTCGTGATAAGCGATCCCATATCGCTCCACCAGTTCGATAAAGTGCCGGGGCGTATAGCGCGCAAGCGCGGATCTGGCAAAATGCCGGTTCGCCGAGATAAAGTTCTCCGGCTTGCAATGGATGTTTGTGAAATTGCATCGGCCACCACCAGAGATCAGGATCTTTTTGCCGAGGCGCTCTGCATGTTCCAGCACTGCAACGCGCCGCCCGCGCCTGCCCGCCTCGATAGCGCACATCAACCCGGCAGCCCCACCACCGATCACCATCGCGTCAAAAGTGTGCTTCGCCGCCACGTTTCAGTTTAGTGCACGATTAAAATCGCACCCATGTACCTTCGCCATCTGGATTGGGATTCCATACCCGTCGAGCAACTCAGCCCGCTGCTTACCCGGCAATTCATCACCACGGAAAATCTCACGCTCGCGCGATTCTTCTTAAAGCGCGGTTGCGTCGTCCCGTCCCATCACCACCCCAACGAACAACTTGCCATGGTGCTTTCCGGCGCCTTGCGCTTTGTGGTGGATGGCAGCGAAGTGATCGTCCGATCTGGAGAATCGCTCTGCATCCCGCCGAACATTCCGCACAGTGCTGAAGCTCTCGAAGACACCATCGATATCGATGTCTTCTGTCCGCCGCGGCAGGATTGGTTGAATCAGGACGACGCATACCTTCGCTGAGTTTATTGCTTCGTCTTCAGTGGGTTCTTTGTGCCCTCGTAGAACTCATTCTGGATCCGCAATGAATTCTCGTCTTTCTTGATTGCGCGCAGCGCAGCCACCAACTGGTCTGTCCACGCCTTCATTTCAAACGCGCCTAATTCTTTTGTCGCTAAGCTTCCCGCACCTGAATAATGGTTGGGGAAATTCGCATACCACCAGATGCCGGTATAGAGGCGAGGCGGCAATCCTTTCTGCCGGTCTTGTTTTTCGCCAGATTCCTTGTCAGAGCGGTCCATCTGCACCAGGTCAGGGCGCGTGATCAGCATGCTGGATGTCTCAGATTCTCCGGCGTGCATGTCATTCTTGTCTCGCACTTTGGGTCGTCCAGGACCATTGGTGTCCGGCAACCCATAAACATAGACGACGTAATCGTGCTCCTTCGCCATCTGGGCCTGCCCGAACAACGGCAACAAATGTTCGTTGCCGCCGTGTCCGTTCACGATCATGATCTTCTTGCAGCCGTTGCGGGCCATCTCATCCGCGGTCTCCTGCAACATTTTCAGTTGCAGCTCCAGGCTGTAAGCCACCGTTCCCGGCTGATGTCTGGCTTCAAATATCTGCCCAAAGTAGTACTCCGGGAAAACAATCGCGTACTCTTGCGCGGCCGCATCCAATGAGGCTTTGCGCACGTCGAACAGGTCTGTCCCGAGCGGCAGGTGAGGCCCATGTTTTTCCAGGATGCCGAACGGCAGCATGCACACACCCTGCGAGCGCTCGATCCCCGCGACAAAATCGGCCGCAGAAAGTTCTTCCCACTTCACCCTCAGGTTGCTTTGGGCGAACGTGGGAAGAGTGGTTGCAAAAAGTAAAAAGCAGAACAGTGGAACAATGCGTTTCATATTTAGTCCATTCTAGAAAAGATTCCAGAGGAACTGATTGTAAACATCATGGTGATACTGCACCTCGGGCGCTTTCACGAATGTTCCCAGCAGCCGCGGGCAGCGGTCCGCGGACGCCTGCTTCAACTCCGCATACCGTGCTTTCACGTCTGCGCCCAGCAGTTGCGTGGTCCACTCCGACTTTTTGAAGTTCTCGATCGCGGTATAAACATTGTCCGGCAGGTACCGCTCCGCCTGTCGAAGGTTCGCGATGTTCGCCGTCTGCCCGTCCAGTCCCGTCTTGAAGACCGAATACATCACCATATATGGATTCGCATCCGGCCCGACGGAGCGTACTTCCACGCGCGCGCTCTTGTCGTTCCCGATCGGGATCCGCACCATCGAACCCCGGTCCGTCGCAGACGCCTTGATCTGGTTCGGTGCCTCAAAATGAGGGTCCAGCCTGCGATAAGCGTTCACGCTGGCATTCAACATCAGGCACACATCATTCGCGTGCGTCAGGATGCGGTCCACGAATGACCACGCAAAGCTGCTCATCTTCTCCTCGCCCTTCGCGTCCCAGAAAAGGTTCTTGCCACCTTTACTGATGGAAACATTGGTGTGCATGCCATTTCCGTTCACTCCCACCACGGGCTTGGGCAGGAATGACGCGGTCAACCCCATCTTCGTCGCCACTTGGCGGCAGATGAGCTTGTAAAGCTGGATCTGGTCGGCGGCGGTGAGCACGTCGCTGTAGCTGTAGTTGATCTCAAACTGCGAAGGCGCTACCTCCGGATGGTCTTTCTCATTCTCGAATCCCATCGCGCGCTGCACCTCCGCGGTGGTATCAATGAACGCGCGCAGTGGATCTCCCGGCAGGGAGTGGTAGTAGCCACCGGTGTTAACGTATTCGAATTTTCCCGTCTCGTTGTAACGCCGTTCGGCATCGGAGCCCTTGAACAGAAATCCTTCGATCTCGTTTGCGGCATTGAGGGTGTAGCCTTCTTTGCTGTTCAGCTCTTCCGCATATCGCTTCAGCACCCCGCGAACGTCCGCGCTATAAGGTTCCCCTGATTTGTCAGTCACCTGGCTGAAGACCAGGACTTTGCCGGGACCGAATACATCTGCCGGCCCCCAATAGAACGCGCTCCAATCAATAGAAAGGCGCAGGTCGCTTTCGCGCTGCGCCGTAAAACCTCGGATGGAAGAACCATCAAACGTCAGGTTGTCCCAGCTCTTGATCAGGAATTTCTTGTCGTAATCCAGCATGTGCAGCCGGCCTTCCAGATCGCTGAAGAGCACGGTCACCGCTTTGATCCTTTTTTCATCGGTCAGATATTTGAGCCGGGCCTCCTGAACCTTGTCCGGAGCAGTGCGTTTTTTGCGCTGCTCTTTCGCCTCCAGGTTCAAGTCTTCGAGCTCATCATAAGGAATCTCAAGAAAATTACGCAGTTCGGCCATGGATCTCCTCAGGCAAGGAATGTGGGAGTGAAGTCCTTGCGAAGGATATAAGCCCACCCGGCGCCAGCCCAATAGAAAGCGCTGATGGGGCCTATACAAGAAACTTATGGCTGGCGCGGGACGCCTTATCTGCTCTAGGATGCGTAGCCACTGCTGCCTCTCCATCTTCGGTGATCACTTGACCCATTCCAATCGATCCGTCTTTCTCTTCCTGGCCTCGCTCCTGGTGCTCTTGCCACTCAACGCACAATCTTCTTCATCGCTGTCTCTCGACGGCAAATGGGAGTTCCGCGCCCTCACAGACGCCCCCATCCCTCAGGTCAAGGGTTGGCTTCCCGCGCGGGTGCCCGGCGTTGTGCAGACGGACTTGCTGCAGAACAAGCTCATTCCGGACCCCTTCTATGCGGACAACGAATATCGGCTGCAATGGGTCGGCAATGCTGATTGGGAATACCGCACCACCTTCAACCTCCCCCAGCAGACGCTCTCCCGCGAACGCGTGGATCTGGTCTTTGACGGCCTTGACACCTTTGCTGAGGTTTTCGTGAACGAACATTCCGTTCTGAAAGCTAATAACATGTTCCGCAGTTGGCGTGTCTCGGCAAAGGAAGCATTGCATGCCGGCGACAACTCCATTCGCATTGTCTTCCATTCACCTATCCAGACCATGCTTCCCTATGTGAAGAAGTTGCCGTATGTATTGCCTGCTATTTCCACTGCGAACGGCGGCAACGAAGAAGGCATCGCCACCGCCCCGTATACCCGCAAAGCTCCCTATAACTATGGATGGGATTGGGGTCCTCGTTTTGTCACCATCGGTGTCTGGAAGTCGGTCCACCTCGAATCCTGGGATGGCGTTCGCATCGCGAACCTCCATATCCACCAGCAAAAGATCTCCAAAGATCTTGCGCAACTCTCGGCCTCACTCGAGATCAAATCCACTCGCGCCACATCTGCCACTATCTCTATCTCGCACGATGGCATTTCGGGCAAGAACCGTTCCACCGCTGCCACGCAGAAGGTTCAACTTGAAGCCGGCATCAACAAAGTGTCAATCCCTTTGCGTATCGATTCTCCCAGGCTTTGGTATCCCAATGGGTATGGTGCTCAGGATCGCTACATATTCTCCGCGAATGTAAAAACCGATCGCGGGCAAACGACCGCCTCCGTGAAGACCGGCCTTCGCTCGCTTGAGTTGCTTCGCGAACCCGACAAATGGGGCAAGAGCTTCACTTTTGTGGTGAACGGTATTCCCATCTTTGCCAAGGGAGCGAACGTGATTCCCTATGACAGCTTCATGGATCGCGTGACTCCAGAGATCCATCGCAGGAGCCTGCAGGCCGCTCATGATTCGCACATGAACATGTTGCGCGCGTGGGGTGGCGCTTACTATGAGTCCGATGATTTCTATGACATTGCTGATGAGCTCGGCATCATGATCTGGCAGGAGTTCATGTTTGGTGGTGACATGGTCCCCGGGGACCTCGCTTTCCAGCAAAATGTCGAGCAGGAAGCCATCCAGCAGGTTACTCGCCTGCGTGATCATCCCAGCGTGGTCTTATGGTGCGGAAATAATGAAGTGGAAACAGGATGGAAGGGATGGGGCGATCGCCAGGGATTTAAGCTCGGCGTCAACGCTGCTGCCCGCGAGCGCGTCTGGCAGGATTACGTCGTCATGTTTCGAGACATCCTCAAAAGCGTCGTGCATGAGTACGGAGACGGCGTTCCCTACTGGCCCAGTTCTCCCGGCTCCAACTTTGATGATGTCCCGCAAGGCCAGGAGAATGGTGACATGCACTATTGGAGCGTGTGGCATGCGCTCGAGCCCATCGAAAACTACACCCAACAGTTCCCGCGATTTATGTCTGAATTCGGCTTTCAGTCATTTCCGGAGATGAAGACCATCCGTGCCTTTACTCCTCCCGATCAGATGGACATTCGCTCTACCACGCTGCAATCCCACCAGAAGAACAAGGGCGGCAATGAGCGCATCCTTACATATATGTTGCGCGAGTACCACGAACCTAAAGACTTTGCTTCGTTCGTCTATCTAAGCCAGGTACAACAGGCGGAGGCGATCAAGGTGGGCGCCGAGCATCTCCGCCGCCAGCGTCCCCGCACCATGGGTTCGCTCTATTGGCAGTTGAATGACTGCTGGCCCGTCGCCTCATGGGCGAGCATCGACTACTACGGGAATTGGAAGGCGCTTCAGTTCTATGCAAAGCGCTTCTATGCCGATGTGCTCGTCTCCCCCTTCGCCCACGATGGCAAGATCGAGGTCTTCGTCGTCTCTGACAAGCTGCAGCCACTCACAGCTCAACTGCGGACCCGTGTGTTGGACTTCAGCGGCAAGGCGATCAGCGACATAAGTAAAGACATCTCAGTGCCTGCGCTCTCAAGCACCAGCGTGATCACCGTGGATGAGGCGCACCTTGTACCGGCGGACAAAACGAAGAATGTTTTTGCTGTCTTCGATCTCTCCGTTGGCGGCAAGGTGGTCTCAACCAACACCTGGTTCTTCGACCGCATGCGCAACTTAGATCTGCCCGCAAATCCTGGCATCCAGACTGACGTGAGGCAGGCCGGTAACGCGACGACCATCACGCTCACCAGCCCGCAGCTTGCGCGGCACGTCTTTGTTTCCTTCGGCGACTTAGACGCGCAGCTCTCTGATAATTACGTGGACTTGATTCCGAACCAGCCGGTCACAATCGATGTCACGAGCAAGGCCTCTGCCGATGACTTAAAGAAAAATCTGCAAGTCCAGCACATGATGCAGGCGTTCCTGCCTGCTGAAGGTGCGCATTGATGCCGGCCACGCCCGGGCAGAACATCACAGCAGATCGCGCGATTAACAATCGCTCCGCGATGGCGGTGGTCACCACGCTGTTCTTTATGTGGGGATTCCTCACATCGCTCAATGACATCATCATCCCCCACCTGAAGGCGATCTTCGAATTGAACTATGCGCAGGCGATGCTGGTGCAGTTCAGCTTCTTCTCCGCTTATTTCCTGTTCTCCATCCCCGCGGGCCGCTTGATCGACCGGGTCGGCTACAAACGCGCCATGGTGGCCGGCCTCTCCACTATGGCAGCCGGCGCAATGCTCTTCATCCCCGCAGCCAACATCGCTTCCTTCGCGCTCTTTCTCTTCGCGCTTATGGTGCTTGCCGGCGGTATCACTATCCTGCAAGTCTCGGCGAACCCTTATGTAGCTGTACTCGGCAAACCCGAAACAGCATCCAGCCGACTGAACCTCACACAGGGCTTCAACTCCGTCGGTCATACCATTGCGCCGTACATTGGAGGCATGTTGATCCTGGGTGCCGCAACCGTCGCGGGAACACGATCCATGTCCGCCGATGCGCTGCAATCCATGCGCGCGCAGGAAGCCGCAACCGTAAAGCTGCCGTATTTCGTCTTGTCCATCACCCTCGCCGCGCTCGCCGTCATGATCGGCCTGTCACGATTGCCGCGCATCTCCGCAGAGCACGCTGCCGGTGAAGACGCATCCTTCGCGCAACTCTGGCAGCACCGCCGACTGGTGCTCGGAGTGATCGGCATCTTTCTTTACGTGGGAGCCGAAGTGGCGATCGGTAGCTTCCTGGTCAATTATTTGACCCAAAATGAGATTGGGAACTTGCCGGAAAAAGTCGCCGCAAGCTATGTTTCCTTCTACTGGGGAGGCGCCATGATCGGCAGATTCATCGGCGCAGCCCTGCTGCAGAAGATCCGGGCGCCCAGGCTGCTTGCCATCAATGCCGTGGTCGCATGCGGGCTGGTGGTGACCTCTATGCTCACCCACGGGCACATTGCGATGTGGAGCGTTCTCTGCGTGGGACTTTTTAACTCGATCATGTTTCCCAGCATCTTCACCATTGCCATAGAAGGATTGGGGCCGCTGACCAGCAAAGCTTCGGGTGCGTTGGTCATGGCGATCGTTGGCGGCGCAGTCATTCCACTTGCGCAAGGCGCGCTTGCTGACCGCATCGGGATCCATCACGCATTCATCTTGCCCGCGCTGTGCTATGTATTCGTCTTTTTTTATGCGCTGCAGGGGTTCCGCGCCGACCAGCCACTCTTTAGCCCAGCCGTTCCCGATTAGCTATTGAGGAGCGGGATTTTCCTGCGTACTGTGTACCGCGTACTGCGTACTAGGCACTAGGTACCAGATACCCGGTACTTGCTTTTCCAGCCCGTAGCACTCTCATTCGGCAGCGCCGCCTCATGCGACCCTGCCGCATCGTCAGCTGAATCCCGGCCGGCGTGAACCACTGCCCATTTCAGCGCAAAACTTCCGGCTATGGTCAAGGCAGCGGCAAACAGTCCCCGCCGCTTGCCCTTGCCGCCGATCAAAGCTGGCAACAGGATCCCGCCCACCACCGCGCCAATAAAGACGTGCTTTGCATATCGGCCGCTGATGAGGGGTTTCGCGCCGCCGCCACTGGTCAGCAGATATCCGGCGAGTGCCACACCTTCAGCGCCGGATGCCAGCAGCTCAACTTTTCGCAACTTTCGCAGCAACCTGTCATCCGCATCGCGATAATGCAGCACGAATGACAGCACTGCCGCGGCTGCACTGAATGAACTGCACGCGAACAGGGCCCCCAGCACTCGCGTCCTGCTCCATACTGGGATGCTCGTCGTCGAAAGCAGTACTCCGGGATACGCCATCATCGCCAGTGCCGCAGGCACACCCGCCACTCCGGTCAGTCGCTCCGGCACATGTTTCAGTACCGATCGAACTTGCGAGGGCAACAAGCGAGATTTATCCGCCGCCATCTGACTGCCCGCGAGGAGGGCTACGGGACCACTGTAAGCAGTCAAGGCCCATGCTCCAAAATTCATCGGAGAGCTTGGCTTGAAGACGCGCAGCATGTGAGCAAAACGTTCCGGCCTGCCCAGATCTGCGATCAGGAGTGGAGGACACGGCAAGATCGCGGCGATCGACGCATATCGCGCCGCCTGCACTAACTCCTGGTTGCGCTCACGGTCCAGCAGCTCCGCTATCACCCCCAGAAGGTACGTGCCGGAGCTGATGCCTTCCAGAAAGAAGTACCACGCGATCTCCCAGCGCCACAGCGGACGCTTCAGCAACGGAATGTCGTAGTAAGTCGTTGTCGGCGATTCTGCCATCCCGCTACTCATCTCCGGAAAGCAGCAATGCAGACATTGCTCCCAGGAATATCGCCGCCCCAAAACTGAATGCGTAACTCTTCTTCATGTGCGCTGCCGGGCGCCTCGGTGCCTCCGGCAGGTTGTATGCCTGCGGCTTGTCTTTGAGCAGGAAGATGGAATTGAGTTCGCTATATTCGCCCGCCCGCTCCGCGCCATAGATGTAGGCATCAGTTTCGCCGCGCGCATGTAACTGTTCCACCCGCTTCTCTGCGTGCTGCTTCATCTCGCTGATCGGCCCGAACAGGATGGAATCCGTGGGACACGCCTTCGCGCACGCAGGTTCCATATCATCTTTCTGTCGGTCATAGCAAAGCGTGCATTTGTGCGCGCGCCCGTCTTCTTCATTCCGGTCCAGCACGCCGAAGGGGCACGCCGCCACGCAGTATCCGCATCCGTTGCAGATGTCCTGCTGCACGTAAACATTGCCAAACTCGTTGTAGATGATCGAGCCCGTGGGGCATGCTTCCTGGCAAGGCGCCTGGCGGCAGTGCTTGCAAACATCGCTCATCATGAGCCATCGACCTGCACCCTTGCTGTCAAATTGCTCCACGAAGGCAACATGGCGCCACGTGGTATCTGACAGCATCACCGTGTTGTCATAGCTGTGGCCCGTCCATTCCAGGCCGTCGGCAGGAAGCTGGTTCCACTGCTTGCACGCAACCTCGCACGCCTTGCAGCCGATGCAGAGACTGGTGTCGGTGAAGAATCCCATCTCCTGTTTCGCCGGGGGGGGCTCCGGCCGAGCGAATACTTCGAGCACATTGCTCATATCGCCTGCCCTTCTGGCTGGTCGGATTCCGGCGTATCCGGAGACTTCGCTCGCGTGGGCCAGGCGGAAAACTTGTCAGCGACATCGGCATCGCCTACCCGGCCGGCGCGTACGTTGCAGGTAAACGCCTTTGCCTCATGCATGCTTACGTTC
Source organism: Terriglobales bacterium (assembly GCA_038254775.1). GTDB lineage: Bacteria > Acidobacteriota > Terriglobia > Terriglobales > Acidobacteriaceae > JBBSFV01. The sequence goes on from JBBSFV010000044.1 coordinate 13,026, forward strand.
GGGTCTGCCACCATGGACGTCAGATCATTTGCCATCGATCCCACGGTCTCACCCGCAAATCCCCAATGAAACGGAATGCCGATCTGATGCAGGGTCCTGCCGTTTACCGTGAGCGATTGCACCCGGCCCGTGACCATCGCTCGCGCTTCGATTGCGGCTCGTTTGTTCCAGATCACCATCCATCCGCCATGGGTGATGCCGCGCTGCTGCGCCAGCTCCGGACTAAGCTCCACAAACATCTCCGGCTGCAGCTCATTCAACCAACTATTGAAGCGGCTCATTGGCCCACTGAGATAGTGCTCAGTCAAGCGATACGTGGTGCCCACAATTGGATACTCCGGGTCCATCGCCATTGCCAGTTGGTTTAAGTCATCCTTGAAGACTTCCGCCAGTGGGCTTGCCTGCTCGGGATACAACAAGTTCGGTACCGGAGACTCCATCGGCTCATAGTGCGTCGGCAGCGGCCCATCTTTCGTTCCCATTGGCGCGAAGAGCCACGCGCGGCCATCTGGCTTCATGATGAACGGCGCATCGCCCGATATTGCATCCATACCCCTCGATTCATTGGTCGCGCGATAACTCGGCGGCTTATCCGGCTCGAAGTCCGGAGTGTCAACGCCGGTCCACCGCTTCGCCGCCTCGTCCCACCACATGTATTTCTTTCGCTCGGACCAGGGCTTCCCTTCCGGATCGGCGGATGCCCGGTTGTACATCATGCGGCGGTTATGCGGCCAGGCGAATCCCCAATCCGGGCTGGTGGGGTTTTGCGCATCACGTTTGCGCGATCGTGCGCGATTGCGCCCCGGCTCCGGGAAAACGCCGCTATAGATCCAGCAGCCGCATGCGGTCGATCCGTCATCCTTTAACTCGCTGAATCCGGCCACATGCTTGCCCTCCTTCACGGTGTAGCCGTTGATCTCTTTCAGGATCTTCTCCATGTCCGGCTCGCCGATGATTTTGCTGAGCGAACCGTCGGGTAATTCCTGCATCCGATCGTGATCGTAATCCCAGGTGAGGTTCAGCAGCCCCTGATCGCGCTTCTGCTGGGACTCGGCATAGAGTTTTTTCAGCCGCTTGCCCAGTTGAAAAACGAACCATGCGTCTGATCGGCAGTCACCCGGCGGGTCCACCGCCTTGTCATGCCACTGCAGCAGGCGCTGCGTGTTGGTGAATGATCCATCTTTTTCCGCGTTCGACGCTGCGGGCAGAAAGAATATCTCTGTCTTAATGGCCTTCGGATCGGGCTTTTCCGGTCCTTTGTACCAGAAACTAGCACTCTCGATCTCAAACCAATCACGCACAACCAGCCAATCCAGCTGCATCAGGGCTTTGCGGTTCAGTTTTGCGTTGGGCGCGCCCGCCGCCGGATTTTGTCCGAACAGGAAAAGCCCTTTCACTTTTCCTTGCGCCATCCTCAAAAATGCCGGCAGCTGCGAGTAGTTCGCATCAATACGCGGGACCCATCCAAATCCGTGATCGTTTTCTTTCTTTGCCGCCTCCCCGTACCAGGCCTTCAACAGCGACACCATAAACTTTGGAAGATTCGCCCAATATCCTGTCGAGACCTCCTCTTGCTTCAGATAATCCTTCAGCGTTCCGTGATCGCGCATCGTCGCCGGCTGGGGAATGTATCCCGGCAAAATGTCATAGAGGGTGGGAATATCTGTGGAACCCTGGATGCTTGCATGGCCTCGCATCGCCATGATCCCGCCACCCGGTCGCCCCATATTTCCCAGCAGCAGCTGCACGATCCCCGCCGCCCGGATGATCTGTACGCCCGTGGTGTGTTGCGTCCAACCCACCGCATATACGATCGCCGATGTCCGCTCGCGTCCTGAATTCGCACACAGGGACTCCGCCACTGACAGAAACTGCTGCTGGCTGCATCCGCAAATCTCTGCCACCTTTTCCGCCAAATAGCGCGCGTAGTGGCGCTTTAAGATCTGGAACACGCACATCGGGTCTTGCAGCGTCGGGTCTTGCGGCGGCACCGGATTCTCCAGGTGGCCCAGGCGCTCGCTGAACGATTGCGCCTTGATCGCCTGGTCAGTTTGGTTTTTCGGCTGCTTCGGCTCGCCTGCATAATTCCACGCTGCAACTTTTTGATCGTAGCGGCGTTCTTCCCGCTGCAGCCCGTTAAACACTCCGCCCAGCTCTTCCGCGTCAGTGTAGTCACCATTGATGATCGTCGCCGCATTGGTATAGGCCAGCACGTACTCCTTGAACCAGCGATCATTTTCCAGGATGTAATGGATGATCCCGCCCAGGAACGCGATATCCGTCCCGGTCCGTATGGGTACATACTCATTGCACATTGCGGAGGTCCGCGAGAAATGCGGGTCCACATGCATGATCTTTGCGCCGTTCTCCCGCGCCTTCATCACAAAGCGAAAGCCTACCGGATGCGCCTCCGCCATGTTGCTGCCCATGATCAGGATGCAGTCACTATTCTGCAGGTCTTCCTGGAAAGTGGTCGCGGCTCCGCGCCCGAATGAGGTGCCCAGCCCGGGCACCGATGCGCTGTGTCAAATACGCGCCTGGTTTTCTATCGCCACCATGCCCAGCCCGCCATTGAACAACTTTTTGATGAGATAGTTCTCCTCGTTGTCCATGGTGGCGCCGCCCAGCGAGACCACGTTCGGCATGTTGTTGATGATGTTGCCGTCGCGCTCTTCGACAAATCCCTCTTCGCGCGCCTCTTTGGTGAGTTGCGCTATCCGCTCCATCGCCCACTCCAGGTCGCGGGGCTCCCACCGGTCTGAGTAGGGCGCGCGATACATCACTTGCTTCACGCGGTGCGGATTCACGCTTAGCTGGAATGTGTTCGCGCCCTTGGGGCACAGCGTGCCTTCGTTGATCGGGCTATCAGGATTGCCCTCTATATCGATGATCTTGCCGCCCTTGACATAGATGAGCTGGCTGCATCCCACCGCGCAGTAAGGACACACGCTGTGTACCTTCGTCGCATCATGGATGCGCGAATGTTTGGCGATGGTGTTGGCACTGAACGGCTGGTTGCGCGGGTCACGCTCGCGCTCTATAGAATTCTTGGATTGTTTCTGGAACTCTAGGGGACGGTCCATAACTTTCTCCGAACTTTGGTCCGAATCTTCTTTGAACTCTGTTGCGATTCCGGTTCTGCGCTGCACGTTGTACGTCGTAATGTCTCGATGCCACTGCGGTTGGCTGTCATCCGGAGCGAGCGCACAGCGCGACGAGGGACAAGGCTCTGGATTCTGCTGTTCTCTGTTCTCTGTCCCTGGCTACTGACAACTGGCTCCTAAATAGGAGGCCCCGCCGGCGCCCCCGAACCCTTCTGCTTCGGCACATTCTGTCGGGGATCACGCATGAATGCTTCGATGCGTCGCGCCAGCCCGTATCTCACGCTTCCAGTTTTCACCCGCGCATAGATCGCCTCAACCCCATGCCAGCCCTGGTCACGGATCTCCGGCGTAGCGCCTTCGTCGGCGGCGAGCATCATTAATTGATCGGCGAGTTCGTCTTGCACCGCGCTGCTCAACTCGATTGATCGCTGGCTCCCGGACTTCAATGCCACGAATGCGCTTTCGACCAGCAGATCGACCACCTCTCGTGAGCTGGGCGCCGCAGGAACAAAATGCCGGATGCTGTCCATCCGCGCCAGCCGCGTTGGATCGATCAGACTCCCATACACGATCTCTGCCACGGATCGCGCCCCGTCCTGCGGATTGAATAAATATCCGGCGCTCGATCGGTACGCCTCCGGGTTCTGCCCATGGTTCTCATACTGCACCATGTTTTGCCAGACCGCCGGCGGCACTTCCAGGTACTCCGGGCGCAGTGCCTGCATTGCCAATTGCAGCGCCTGTCGCTGGCTTTCTACAGGCCAAACATCCATTGGCTTTTGCCCATCACCTACCAGCGCGGGCGGGATCTTTGCCGAGCCCACCGTATTCAGCGCGGCGGCCAACGCATACCGATGAAATAAATAGACCAGCGGGAACCGGGACGCCAATTTTGACACTGGCTCACCCGGCTTCAGCATTTTCGCCGCATAATTCGCCACCAGCGCATTACGCACCGGCAACACCTCTCGCAACCAGCTCACTGGATCCGGCCCGTCATCATAGGAATTCCAGCGGGGATCGTCATAATTCGCCCAGAAGATTCCCTGCTTCAGGTTGCGTTGCACGATCCGCTCCAAGCGCCCGTGCTCCTGCTGTGCATTTTCACCCGCTGCACCCTGGCTGTATCCCCACTCAATGGCGAAGCGATCATAGCTGCCGGTGCCTTGCATGTAGGCATCGCTCAGGTCGGCTGTCCCGTCCTTGCGCACACCGATCCGCGGGGCGAAATAATCCATCACCGATCCGCGATGAAACGTGCTCCCGGCAAAGTTGTGTTCCAGCCCCAGCACGTGGCCCATCTCATGGCAGGTCAGCAGCGCGATACGCTTCAACATCACCTGCTCTTCCGTGAGCGTTGGGTCAGCGGAGTCGAGTTCAGCAAAGAGGTCCATCGCGGAATCGTCGCGGCCTGCCCCCACCGTGTGGTTAACCACCTGCCAATAATTGTGCACCGTACGCATCCGATGTGAATCCAGTTGCACCACCGCATGCAGGATCTCTCCTGTACGCGGATCCGTCTGCGCCATGCCCACGGACCATCCCCTGCCATCGCGGTTCGTCCATTGGATCGCCGGATAGCGAACGTCCAGCGGGTCGGCTCCCTCCGGAAGATCTTCCACTTTCAGCGCATTGCGGAACCCCGCCTGCTCGAATGCACGGTTCCACCACAACGCACCCTCGCGGGCGGCAGAGCGGATCGGCTCCGGGATCGCGCTATCCAGATAGAACACGATGGGCTTTACCGGCTCACTCATCGCCGCATTCGGATCTTTCTTCACCAGCCGCCAGCGCGCAATAAAGCTGCGATCCAGCGGCTCGTTGAATTTGGTTGAAAAGTCTTTGAAGCCTTCCCCAAAAAATCCCACGCGCGGATCACTCTCCCGCGTCTGGTACCCGGCTTCCGGCAACGCCAGCAGTGAGACATGCTCATGCACCGTCATCACCCCGTTCTCCGGCGCGTTCGTGCCTCGTCCCGTGTCACTGGTAAAGGTGAGTATGTTCTCCACTTCGGTATTCAGCGGGAATCCGCGCGTGTTTTCAATGTCGATCGCGCTGCGCGAATCATCCATCCGCCAGCTCGCGCCTCCACCTTCAGATTGCCGCACCACTCCGTTTGTCGCGCGGGAAGGCCGCCGAAGTTGTTCCTGCAAGCCGAACGCATCCCGCAGCAAAAGCGGGTTCGCATTCACCATCACCTCACCGTTCTGTTCGGATTGCACCGGCAATGCCGCCAGGATAGATGTCGGGAAGCTGCGCTCCACCGAGTGTTTCAGCTCCGCGCTTCCCCTCTCTGCGCGGAATGTGGTGTTCTCCGCCACCACCAGGACTTTGTCTCCCACCCGCAAGAATCGGCAAAGTTGCGACTGGCCAACTGAGCTGCGGTCCGCAAACATCTGGATGGATCCCACGCCGGAACTCAACCCGGTGAAATAGATGAATTCGCCGTTCATCCGCTCCGGACTTAACTCGAATGAGAGCGTGCCCTTCTTCGCGTCCCAGAGCAGCGGCAAGAATCCATCGATGCGCTTGGTCACGGTCGGCGCGGCAGGTGTGGTCGCTGCAACGTTTTTTTCGCTTTGCCCAAAAACTTCTGTGGAAAATAGAAGACAGGCCAACCAGAGAATGCAGAACAGGAGATTCTTCTTCATAAGCCGCGCAATTCTAGCAGCGCCCGGCATCCTGCATACTGCACGCTGCGTACATGTACTGCGTACTAGAATAAGAAAATGCCGATTCGCTCTCTCCGCATCCCCGCCGAGATCTGTGGCCCGCCTGATTCCGCTAACGGAGGCTTTACCTGCGGCCTGCTCGCCGCTACTCTCGGCGGCAACGCTGAGATCACTCTGCGCAAACCCATCCCGCTCAATACCGAGATGCGCATCGAGCCCCGCAACGGCCCCGCGGGCGTGGTGCTCCTTCATGGTGAGGAGGTGATCGCCGAAGGCAACGCCGCCGACTGGCCCACCTTCCAAGTTCCGCGCATCAGCTTTGACACTGCGGTGGCAGCCTCGCGCAAGAGCCCCGCATTTCACCATCATCCCTTTCCAACGTGTTTTGTCTGCGGACCCGAGCGCGCGGAAGGTGACGGCTTGCATATCTTTCCCGGGCCCATCGAACTCGATGGAAGGAATTACTTTGCTGCGCCGTGGATCCCGGCAAAAGAGTACGGCGACAACAATGGCAACGTCCTGGACGAACTCGTCTGGGCATCGCTCGATTGTCCTACCGGTTTTGCCGGCGGATTTCCTGACTTCGGCAAACTGGTTACCGGCCGGCTCGGCGCCAAGGTTATTGATCCTGTCCGCGTGGGAGGAAAGTGCGTGCTGCTGGCATGGCAGCTCGGCATTGAAGGCCGCAAGCACCACGCGGCGTGTGCGCTGATCGGCGAGAACGGCGCAGTCAAGGCGCAATCACTCGGCATCTGGATCAACGTCAGTCAGACGAATGGGAGCGCCGCCGGCTAAGGCCCATGGCAAAGCATTCCCATCTCATCTACGACTGGAACACCGTGCCCGGCGCGGAGTTCAAGCCGGCAAAACGCGTTTTGCTCAACGACGAATCCCTGCGCGATGGCTTGCAATCTCCGTCCGTCACAGATCCCACCATCGGCGAAAAGATTGAGATCCTCCACCTCATGGCATCGCTCGGCATCAACTCGCTCGATCTCGGCTTGCCCGGCGCCGGCCCAAGAGCGGTTGCGGACGTCACTCGCCTGGCGCAAGAGATCGTCGACTCTAAGCTGAAACTCACTGCAAACTGCGCCGCCCGCACTCATGAGAATGACATTCGCCCCATCGCGGAGATCCAGCAAAAGACCGGGCTTGAGATCGAGGCGGCAACTTTCATCGGCTCCAGCCCCATCCGCCGCTTCACCGAAAATTGGACAGACGACTTCTTGCTCCAGACCACTGAGAAGGCCGTGAAGTTCGCCCGCTCACTTGGCTTGCCTGTCATGTACGTGACCGAAGATACCAGCCGCTGTGATCCCGAGACCATCAAGCGGCTCTACACCTGCGCCATTGAGAACGGCGCGCGCGCCATCGTCATCTGTGATACCTGCGGCCACGTCACACCCAGCGGAGTGACCGCACTCATCCGATACGTGATCGACGAAGTGGTCAAGCCCACCGGCGCTAAAGTTCGCATTGACTGGCACGGACACTCAGACCGCGGCCTCGCCGTTCCCAATTCCCTCGCCGCCCTCGCCGCCGGAGCAGACTGCGTTCACGGCACCGCGCTGGGCATTGGTGAACGCGTGGGCAATACCCAGATGGATCAGATGCTGGTTAATCTTAAATTGATGGGCATCTCACCCTGGGCAGAGCAGGACCTCACAAAGTTGAAACAATATTGTGAGGTGGTCTCACAAGCCACTCATACCCCCATCCCGAAAAATTATCCCGTCGTTGGCGATGACGCCTTCCGCACCGCCACCGGCGTCCACGCTGCGGCGGTGATTAAGGCATTCCGCAAGAACGATCTTGAACTCGCGAATAGCGTTTACTCCGGCGTTCCCGCGCATGAATTCGGCATGGAGCAGATCATTGAGATCGGCCCCATGTCCGGCAAGTCGAACGTCATCTTCTGGCTCGAGCGCCGCGGCCTCACCCCCGCAGACGACATTGTGGACCGCATCTTTACCCGCGCCAAACAGTCTGACCGCTGCCTGACAGACGCTGAGATCATGGAGTGCTGCGGCAACAATGCCTGAACTCTATTTTGACTTGCATAAAGCTCTGTGCCTCCGTGCCTCCGTGGTGAATAGAAATCATGCGTAAAGCTCTCAACCACCTGAAGAAATGTGACCCCGTCCTCGCCGACATCATCGAGCGCGTTGGTCCCATCCGCATAAACTATCGCGAGCCGGTCTTTGAAACGCTGGTCCGCTCCATCGTCTTTCAGCAGCTCAGCGGAAAGGCCGCGCTAACCATCTTTAATCGCGTTGCGGAACTCTGCGATGGACGCATCACGCCCGACGCGATCCAAAATGTAACTGTCGGCGAACTCCGCCGAGCGGGACTCTCACAGCAGAAGGTCGGTTACATCCGAGACCTCGCCGAGCACGCCGCAGCCGGAGAACTCGATTTCGCCCGCTTGAATGATTTATTAGACGACGAAGTGATCGCAACGCTTACTCAGGTGAAGGGCATCGGCGTTTGGACCGCACACATGTTCCTGATGTTCGCGCTGCGTCGGCCGAACGTCCTGCCGGTCGGCGACCTCGGCATCCAGAATGCCGTTAAACGCGCATATAACAAACGCAAAAAAGTCACGCCCAAGCACGTCGAGAAGCATGGCAAAGCCTGGCATCCCTATTGCAGCATCGCCAGTTGGTACCTCTGGCGTAGCCTGGAACTGAAATAGCTGCCTATAGGTGCCCCACGTTCCGCCGAGCGCACGCGAGGCTAACGTGGGTTCTCCAGCGGCGCCACATTCCACACAATACCCCAGCACCCACAACTCGATGTTATCCTCATGAGTCCTCTATGCCCGACTCCACTGACAGAAAGATCCGCGTCCTCGTCGCCAAGCCCGGCCTGGACGGCCATGACCGCGGCGCCAAAGTCATCGCCCGCGCCCTGCGCGATGCCGGCATGGAAGTCATCTACACCGGACTGCGCCAGACCCCTGAAATGATCGTCAACGCCTCTTTGCAGGAAGATGTGGACGTCATCGGACTATCCATCCTCTCCGGCGCCCACAATGCCATCGTCCCTCGCGTTGTAGAGCTTACCCGCAAGAACAAGATGGACGATGTGCTCGTCGTTGTCGGCGGCACCATCCCAGAACAGGACATCGCTGCATTGAAGGCTGGCGGAGTCGCAGCCATCTTTGGCCCCGGCACCCCCATGGACAACATCATTCAGTTCATCCGCTCCAACGTAAAGCCTCGCGGATTTCCCGCAGCCTAAGATTTTGTGAGTGATGCTGAGATTTTTTGAGTGATGCTGAGATTTGTGAGTGATGCTGAAATTTTGTGAGTGATGCTGAGATTTTGTGAGTGACGACCAACCCACATCGGGAGTACACCCCATTAACACTGTCATCCCGAGTCCCGGGGTCCCCAGCGAGCGTAGCTCGATGGGGTAGGAGCGAGCCTGCGAAAGGGCGGAGCCCTGAAGCGCTTAGGCGACGAGGGACAATGCCTCTGCTGTCGCGTAGCGACAGCCTTCTAAACCGTTACCGCCAAACACACGATGCAATTGTCATTCTGAGCGAAGCGAAGAATCCCTTTGAGCGCCACAGAAGATTGAGCGCCACATAAAATTGAACGCCACAAAAGATTGAGCGCCACAGAAAATTGCCATACAAGGGCACCCGACTTTAGTCGGGTGAGAAGTTGGAAATAACAAGGGCTTTAGCCCTGGCCGGCCGCGCGGCGGCGATCGAAAACGATTCCCGCCACGCGGCACCCTTACTGGAAGCTAATAGCTCCACTATCATCGAAGTTTCATGGCCGATGAAAAACTCTACGAACTTGAACAGCCACAGGACTTCACCCTGCTGCGCTTGACCAGCACGGACGGCACCAACCGCCTGACTCGCAACCGCGTTCTCGCTCTCACCTCATCGATCGAAGAGCTCGCGCAAACATCCAAACCGCTCATCATCGCCGGCAACGAGAAATTTTTCTCTGCGGGCGCGGACCTGAATGAGATCTCTCAACTTTCTGGTGCAGACGCCTTTTCCTTCGCCGGCATGGGACAAAAGCTGATGAACGCCATCGATCATTTCCCCGCTCCCGTCATCGCCGCCATCGAAGGCTACTGCATGGGCGGAGGCCTTGACCTGGCGCTCGCCTGTGATCTTCGCATCGCCGCGCCGAACGCGCTCTTTGGCCA
>JBBSFV010000045.1:0-22694 GCA_038254775.1 Terriglobales bacterium
CCGGTAAGGAGCGGGAAAGTAGCTGGACACCTTTTTCACACTCCGCCCTGCGCACGTTGTACTCGCCCGTGGCCAGGTCGTGCTTGACCATGCTATTGCAGACAACCAGGCTTACTCCCGCCGGAAGCTTGATGAGCTGGTAATCGAGTGAGCGGCAGTCCAGCCGAAGAGCGTGGTCTTTGCTGCCTAAGCACGAGATGAATTGGTCCATGATGCCCACTCTGGCGCCCGCATATTCGATCTCTGCCTTTTGGCAGGCAAGCGCGAGCTGCTTCAGATCCACCGCGATCCCTGACATGGCCAGCAGCGCCAGTCCGGTACTCACCTCAAGGGCCGCCGAAGAGCTCAGGCCGGAGCCGATCGGCACTTCACCGTGGATCAGTAGGTCAGCTCCACGAAGCTCATGTCCCAGTTGTTGCAGGACCATGGCGACGCCGCGGACGTAGTCACTCCAATGGTGCCGGGAATGAACTCCGCTATCAGCCAGGCTGAACTCCAGAGAGTCTTCGAAACTTGCGGAGCGCACCGTGATACGCCTGTCCTCGCGCTGCGCAATAGCCACCCAGGTGTAGAACTGGATGGCTGCGGGCATCACAAACCCGTCGTTATAGTCAGTGTGCTCGCCGATAAGGTTTACGCGGCCTGGCGCGCGGAAGACATGGCAATCCGTCCCGATGCAGCGGCGAAACTCGTCGCGCAGCTCTTTAGCCTGGTTCCCGGTGGTAGCGCTCAATGCCATGGTGGTACTGATTATGGATGCGTTCGGTGTTCCAGAACAACGGGCCGGCGTCCAGTAAGCTGGAAATCTTGACCGCCGGCTATTCAAATCATAGTACTAGGGTGGTACTAGTGAAGAAAACCTGTACGCTTACTGTAATGAAGTGATGCTCAGCGCCACTCGCTGCCATCAAAATGATTTGTAAGCCTATGTCTTCCGATCTTTCCCTGGCAAATATTGACGACGCACCCCGGATCGAGCTCATCCATGGTTGGGAGTTCCTGACCGATCCGGATGGAAAATTTAAGATCACTGACATTGCTAGAGCATCTGGCTGGCGCAAAGCGCGGGTAGGAATCGGCTGGAATGCGCTCTTCGAGGATCTCCGTGAGTACATGGGTGTTGCCTGGTACCGGACGCGCTTTGAGTCTCCGCAGTTCAGTGAGAATCGCCATGTCCTGCTGAAGTTCGGCGCGGTGGATTATTTTGCTGAAGTATATGTGAACGGCGCGCTGGCGGGCACGCATGAGGGTGGATACACGCCTTTTTCAGTGGATGCAACTTCCGCGGTAAAGCCCGGCATGAATGAACTGGCCGTGCGCGTGATCGATCCGCCCATGGATGAGGCGCAGAACCTGTTGCTTTGTCCGGACATGATGTATCACGAGATCCCGCATGGAAAGCAGAACTGGTACGTGCAGAATGCGGGCATCTGGCAGGGCGTTCGGGCGGAGTTCTGTCCGGAGATTTACATAGAGAGCATTCGGGTATCGCCGAATATCAGCGGAGACTTCCGCGCCGATGTGTTGCTCGCCGGCTCCGCACTGCATGATCACCAGAAACTCGAACGCAATCATTTGCTTTTCACCGTCTGCGATAGCAGCGGGCGGGTGGTGCTGGAAGAGACCATCGCCATCGTTAGCCCGGATGTGCAGAGCTTCCGCGGCACTATAAAAAAACCGCGGCTTTGGAACCTTGATGATCCGGCGCTCTACACCCTCGAGGTGCAACTCGTGGGCGAGATCAATTACCGCAAGCGCGTCCGTTTTGGCTTCCGCAAGTTTGAGGCGCGAGACGGCCGCCTCTTCCTCAATGACCAGCCGTTCTATATGCGTGGCGCCCTTGACCAGGATTTTTATCCCGAGACCATCCACACGCCCGCCTCAGAAGAATATGTGCGGGAGATGATGATCAAGGCCAAGAGATTGGGATTGAACGTCCTGCGCTGCCACTTGAAGATATGCCATCCCGTTTATCTCACCGTTGCCGATGAGGTGGGCATCCTCGTATGGGCGGAGGTGCCGTCATGGAGCGATTGCTGGTATCCGGCGGACCACTTCTCCACCAAAGCCGCGGAGCGCGGCAAAAAGATGTTTCAGGAGATGATCGAGCGCGATTGGAACCATCCATGCATCGTTATCCAGACCATCATGAATGAATCCTGGGGCATCGACCTGAAGGACAGCATGCAACGCGCCTGGCTGAAAGACACCTTCAATTGGGTGAAGGAAGAGTTGGGCCCGGTGGGCAGGTTGGTTGTGGACAACAGCGCCTGCGAGAACAATTTTCATCTTCGGACCGATCTCGAAGACTTCCATAATTATTATTCCATGCCTGACCACGTCGATCTTTGGGAGAAGTGGACTGCTGAATTAGCTTCCCGTCCGGATTGGACCTTCAGCCCCTACGGGGACGCCGAGCGGACCCGTAAAGAACCCGTGATCGTCTCCGAGTTCGGCAATTGGGGACTTCCTAGATTGCCGGAAGATCTGCCCTGGTGGTTCGCCGCGAATTTTGGCGGCAGGGAAGTCACCCGTCCCGCGGGCGTGCACGACCGCTATAAGCAATACAGGCTCGACGAGTTGTTCGGTGAATTCAACAACTTCGCTGAGGAGACGCAGTGGCATCAATTCATCTCCTTGAAGCATGAGATCGAAGACATCCGTCGACATCAGGAGATCCAGGGCTACATCATCACCGGCATGACAGACATTCACTGGGAGGTGAATGGCCTGCTTGACATGTGGCGCAATCCCAAGATCTTCACGAACGACCTGAACCGCCTGCAACAGCAGGATGTGGTCCTGCTTGAGATGAATCGTTATAACTTCTGGACCGAACAGGAGGTGAATGTCGGCGTGATGCTCTCGCATTATGGGGCGGCCGATGTTCGCGGGGCCCGGGTGCGTTGGATGCTCGATTCAGGGCCCAGCGGGCAGTTCGAGATCACTGAAGCTTTGCCAAGCGGCGCCGTGGCCAGACTCAAAGAGATCTCATTCCGCTCGCAGTCAGTGAGTGAACCCACCCGCGACCGTATCTTGATCGAGGTCCGCCTGAAGAGCGGCGTGCTGGCGGAGAACAGCTATGACCTGTTCGTATATCCCACCGCCCATCCGGTCTCGGAACTCCCGCTTGTGTTCCACGATCCGATTGCCACTGCGCGCGACCTGGACAAGCAACTGGTGCGCGCAGGCTATCGCATTGAGGACTCTAGCGATGCGCTGCTGATCTCAACCAGGCTGGATGACCGGACCGAACGGCATCTTTCGCGCGGCGGCAAAGCCATTCTGCTCTTGGATGATGAACGGGCGATCAGCAAAGATGCTCCTCTCTCGGTGAAGAAGCGCTGGGGCACGGAGCTCGATGGACGCTGGTTCTCCAACTTTAACTGGGTGCGCCACAATGCCGCGCCGTATGACAAGCTCACCTTCAATCGGATATTGGGGTTTGAAGCCCGCGAGGTGGTTCCCGAACACGTGATCACGGGTGTGGCAAGCGATGACTTCCAGGACGTGCTTTCCGGCGCGACCTTTGGTTGGGTGCAGCGTAATTCGGCTCTAACCATGCAGATGGGTTTTGCGGAAGGAAAGGCGCTGCTCACCACATATCGCTTTGGCGACTACGGACGCGATCCGTATGCCACGCATCTGCTCGACTCCTACATCCGCTACACGCAGCAAGAGGCCTTCGCGCCCAAGCTGCAGTGGCTGGAAGAAGCGAGCATCCTTTAGCTACTTGTTGGCTTCCGGCGGCGCCATGTCCCCCTTACGATTGCGCCAGATAATAGCGTTTAACACCGCGGTATTTGCGCTATCCGCATGAGTAAAGTCCATCTCCGCCGAGGCTTTTGCTCCGGGCGCGTTCGCGGGATTGGTTTTTGAGATAAGCCCGTTCTGCAGGTTCTGGTAATCGGCGGTGAAGGGTCGGTGCCTGCCATTGCCGCTGAATAATGAGTTTATTGCCGGCGCCTGCGCGTCATTGTTGTTCATCGGCGGCAAGTCCAGCAACTCTTCCAGCGTTCGCACCATGCTGACCGTCGTGTAGAAATTGCTGTCCACGACCGGTTTTTCAGCCGATGAAGGCGAATATTTGCTGATCACCAACGCGATAGTACGATGCGCGTCCACGTGGTCAGCGCCATCCTGCGCATCATCTTCTAAAACCAGGATCGCTGTGTCATCCCAATACGCACTGTGCGAGACCGCATCCACCACGCGCCCCAGCGCCAGGTCGTTATCTGCAACGGCAGCGGCCGGGGTTGGCGCCAGCGCCTTCTCGCCCGTGGTGTGGTCGTTTGGCAGGCGAAGCAAGACATAGTTCGGCAACTCTGCGCCCTGGCCTCTCTCGCGCGCTTTTACAAACCCATGAAACTCGCGCAGAAATTCATCGGCGCGCAGTTGGTCAGGAAACCAGGTATTGAAGTCTGGATAGTACGGGTCAAAATGTCCGCGCAATTCAGGCTTAGTTGCGATATTGCGCACCAGGACAGGCACCGGCCAGGGAAAGGCGCTTTTTACGTTCCAGGGCAGCGGAAGCGTCTCACCTTTGTTGACCGATCCCCGGGAGCATTTGCCTGCGGGGAATTGCAAAAGCTCACGCGGTTGGTTCTTTGAAGCGCACCATTGGGTCGCCACGAATTCGCCGTAGTGCCGGTAGGTGAGTTTGTGCCGCGCCACGTTGCTCCAGATGTAGCCCGTGCCCGGCTCATTCACATCCGGCAAGCCATCTTCAAGCGGGATGCGGTTCGTGTTCTCGCCTTCATAGTCATAAGTGCGTTCATCGCGATAGGCGGTTTGGATGGTTTTTTCAAGATAATCACTGCCGATGGCGGAGGTGGACCAATTGTGCCCGTCGCCCGACACCTCGCCACTGGCAAAGAAATTGTCCAGGATACCGAACTCGCGGGCCAGTTTGTGATGGTTGGGGGTTACATCTTCTCCGAACAACACCAGCGATGGGTCGCCGTTCGCTTCAGCCATGTCGCCGAACACCTGATCATAGCTGCGGTTCTCTTTGATCACATAGATCACGTGGCGGATCGGGTTCTTTCCACGGGCGAAGTGGAGCTGCTTCTTTGCGGTGAGCATCCCGTTGAAGTCGAGGACCCTCCGCGTCTGCGCAGATAGCTCGTTTTCTGAAGACGCGGCGAATCGGATGATCGAACCCTTCAACAGACAATTGATGTAGGCATACGCCAGGTGAGCCCGCGCGCAGGGACTTTTTGGGTCGAGCGCGAAATTCGGCCCGGTCCGGCTGCCTTTTGCGGAAGCCACGAAAAGTTCTCCATCATGCGAGGCAAGCGCAGCAGGGTACCATCCGGTGGGAAGAAATCCCATCACCTTCGCTTTGCGGGCGATATCCACCACCGCGACCGCGTTCGCCATCCCTAACGCCACATACAAGCGCGTGCCGGAGTCATTCACCGCAAGCGCGTTCGGATACACGCCGCCATAGATCTGCCCCGGCAATCGCACTCTGAGGTAGGAGACCGCCGCGGTAAGCGTATTCACGATCGCAATCTCATCCCGGTTCGCCAGCGCCACAAAGAGCCTGCGTTCGTCCCGGCTGAACGCCATTGCCGAGGGATGAGAGCCCGCGCTTCCCAAAAGCTTCGGAGGATGCAGTGGGATCATGCGGACCACTTTGCCATCCGAAAGATCCAGTTGCGCGATGCGTGAGGCATTCCACAAGCTCACGTATCCCTTCTTTCCTTCCCGGTCCGCCACGGCGGTATAGGGAAAAGACGACGGGACTACCTTGCTGGTGCTCAGATTGAAGCGATTGATGACTTTGCCCGATCCCGCATCGATGAGTGCGGCATCGTCAGAAAGATTGTTGGCGACCAGTATCTGATCTCCGGAACTGTTCTTCACCATCGCGATCCCGGCGGGGTACGAGATCTGCTCGCCTTCGGGGATGTTGAGGTTCGCGGGCGCGGCGACCTGGCCGGGTTGAATGCGGAGCATCGGCATCTTCAGGAATCTCTCCGGGGTGATCGCGCCATTTGCAAAACTGTAGGAGGCGATCCCATCTCCCGTGCTGCCCTCTTTTTCTCCTCCAGGATCGCGGATGGACGACATCGAAGCGAAAAGCCGGCTGCCATCGCTGCTGAATGCGAGACCTAGAAAATAGGTTTGGCGGCTTTTGACCGCCAAACGATCATCGGGAAAATCGCGCACCTGGTTCGTCTGAAGGTCCAAAATGCTGATGGACTGCTTATTGTCGGATTCCACGCTGCCGTAGCCTGCATTCAACGTGGCTAGGTATCGGCCGTTTGGGCTGAGCGCCACGCTGAGCGGCATCCCGCTCAAGGGGATAGATGGATCTGGCGAAGCCCGCTTGCTGGTGGGTAGTGGCGTCCCTGGATATTCCTGCGCTGCACACAGCAAGGCAGAAAAAAATATCAAAAGCTTTCGGAAGATAGCCATGGGCGGAACGATTTTATACAAATCTATTCGCCGGCAGTCACCTGTCCCCAGTTGAGCAGGGCGACGATCACCACTCCGCCGACGATGTTGCCCAAAGTGGCAGCCAGGATCCAGTGGAGGTATTGCCAGGCGGGGACCGTATGAGCCAACACGCCGGAGAGCAGCTCGGCGCTGCCTGCAATGCAGTGCGCAAAGCGTCCGGCTCCCACTAAGAACGTTAGCAGCCAGGTGATGGTCACTTGCCCAATGGTGTCATGGCTGGCGGTTACCATCCAGGCGACTAACGCGATGAGCCATCCGCCAATGATCCCACTCCAAAAAATATGAGTAAAGGTTCCAGCCGAGGCGTGGACGGCGGTTTCCGCTAAGGCGTTCGCGATCTCCGCTTTCAAAGAAGGCGTTTTGATTGCGACCACCGCGAATAGGAGTGCTCCCAAAATGTTGCCGAGGAACACCATTAACCACAATCGCAAGGTGTTCAAGACGTGTCCGCGCTCATCCAGTATTAGCACCACAGGAAAAAGCGTGTTCTCGGTAAAGAGCTGGCCGCGGCCAATGATCACCGCAATAAACCCTATGGGATAAAGCAAGTTTGATAGCACGTCCTGCTTCGGCCCATAGCCCAGGTAGGAATGCATCACCGCCACACCCAGCGCGGTCAAACCCATGGTGACCCCGCCGGCGATCCCGGAAATAAAGAGCCCTGATCTGCTGCGGGCCAGTTCATCCCGGCCCATACTCATCACTTCAGCCAGGATCTCGTGCGCGGCGCGTCTTGCTGCATCTTCTGCCATTGCCAAGAAGATGCCGAGTTCCTCTCACGTGTTGTGCAACTTTATGCGCCACCGGGAGTAGCCTCCCTAAAACCTTGCAACTTTAATCAAGGCTCCTCCGTATAACGAATGGCGCGGTTTGACAGGCGTGGCTCGCCATCGCTATCGTCAGCGCATTCCACTTCGCAACAACCCCACCGTGGGTTCACCGGCTACCAGGAGATTTGAAGATGATTCGCAAGCTGATGTTGTGCGCTGCCACCGCCGCGCTGATGGCGATGCCCGCTATGGGCCAAACACTCGATGAGATCGTCGCCAACCACGTGAAAGCCCAGGGTGGATCTGAGAAGTGGAGTGCGGTAAAGACGATTCGCACCTCCGCTACGCTCACCACGCCGAGCGGCATGGAGATTCCTGTGGTCTCTGAGCAGGAGCGGCCCAACATCCAGCGCCAGGAAGTCACCTTGCAGGGCATGACCCAGGTGCAGGTATTTGATGGGACCAATGGTTATGTCATCAATCCCTTCCAAGGCAAGAAAGACCCGGAGCCGATGGCTGCGGAAGATAAGACGCAGATGTCAGAAGATTACATCGATGGACCCATCATTAATGCAGCCGCGAAGGGCATCAAGCTCGAATATCTCGGCAAGGAGCCGATGGAAGGTAGCGATACTTACAAGATCAAGGCCACCATGAAGAGCGGCAATGTGCAGACCCTTTATCTGGACGCTGATTCTTATGTGGCGATCAAATCAGAATCCAAGCGAACGATTCGTGGCACCGAGCGCGAGACTGAGACCACGCTTGGCGACTACAAAGAAGTGGATGGCCTGATGTTGCCACACTCCATTGAGCAGGGGCCAAAGGGCTCCCAGCAAAAGGCGAAGATCACCATCACGAAGTATGAGATCAATCCCAAGTTAGACGCGGCTCGGTTTGTGATGCCCACGAACATGAAAGCTCCCGCTCCGCCTGCTGCCGCTGATAAAAAAGCGCCAGCGAAAGACGACAAAAAGCCGGTCGAACCGAAAAAAGATAAGGACTAGTTCTTTTTGACGACGCGGCTCCGGCCGCGTTTTTTTAGCATCCCGTGGTTATCAGAGAGGATCACCGCATGTTTTGGAAAGTTGGGGCGCGCAAGTTCGCGCTCATGTTGTCCGCCATCGCGCTGCCCGTGTTTGCCCAGGAGCCCGCACAAAACGCCGTCCCGGCTCATTCGCCATCCGCAGTCAAAGTAGATTCAGACACTATCTCCGGGCTCGAAGCCCGCAACATCGGCCCGGCAGTCATGAGTGGACGTATTGCAGCGATGGATGCTGCCATTGAAAAGGGGCGGCTCACGATCTATGTCGGCGCCGCAACCGGCGGTGTCTGGAAGTCTTTTAATGGTGGTACCACCTTCAAGCCCGTGTTTGATAAGCAGCCGGTGCAGGCCATCGGCGCCGTCACCATCGATCCCAGGAATCCCAGGACGGTTTGGGTCGGCACCGGTGAGAGCTGGGTGCGCAACAGCGTCTCCGTGGGTGATGGCGTTTATAAGTCCACCGATGGAGGTGACAACTGGACGAACGTCGGACTGAAAGATTCCGAGCGCATCGCCAAGATACTGGTGGATCCCACCACTCCAGACACAGTTTACGTCTGCGCCACTGGACATCTATGGAACGCGAACGCTGAACGCGGCGTCTACAAGACCACCGATGGCGGCAAGACCTGGGCACAGGTACTCGCCGTGAACAATGACACCGGCTGTGCCTCGCTTGCCATGGATCCGCAGAGCCCCGGCACTCTCTATGCGGGAATGTGGCAGTTCCGCCGTACTGCTTGGGACTTCAAATCCGGCGGTGCCGGAAGCGCTATGTTCAAAACTACGGACGGCGGAGCGCATTGGAACAAGCTGACCAAAGGCCTGCCGCAGTCGGAGATGGGGCGCATCGCAGTCGCCGTCTCTCCCGCAGATCCGAAAGTGGTTTACGCATTCGTAGAAGCGCAAAAAGGTACCGGGATGTATCGCTCGAACGATGCCGGAGAGACCTGGACAGCGGGGTATGCGGGTGCCAGCCTCATCTGGCGTCCGTTCTATTTCGCCAATCTGTTTCTTGATCCTAAAAATGTTGATCGTGTGTACAAGCCCGGCTTGCAACTCACAATCAGTGAAGATGGCGCCAAGACTTTCAGCAGCATCGCGGGCAGTGTCCACAGTGATATTCACGCCATGTGGATCAATCCCAACAACCCTGACCAACTTTTTGTCGGCAACGATGGGGGCCTTTACGCTTCAGAGGATCGCGGAGCCTCTTGGCGATTCATGGCGAACCTGCCGGTGGCGCAGTTTTATCACGTAAGTTATGACATGCAGACGCCCTACAACGTCTATGGCGGCCTGCAGGACAACAGCTCATGGATGGGGCCTTCAAACAATGCCGGCGGCATAGCAAACAAGAATTGGACCAATCTCTACGGTGGCGATGGCTTCTGGACCTGGGAAGATCCCAGCGATCCCGACTATGCCTACGCGGAAGCGCAGGGAGGTGAGATCGGCCGCATCAACAAGAAGACCCACGAAGAGCGTGACGTGAAGCCCTATCCCAACGCCGGTGAGAAGAAGTTCCGCAACAATTGGAACACTCCCATCCAGGTGAGTCCCAATGACAAAAACACACTATATTACGGCACGCAGTTCCTGTTCCGCACGCGGGATCATGGACAATCCTGGCAGCGTATCTCTCCCGATCTGACTACCAATGATCCCCTGAAGCAAAAGCAGGAAGAGTCTGGTGGCGTCACCATTGATAATTCTGCCGCGGAGATGAACACCACCATCTACACCATCAGCGAGTCCCCGAAGAACGCGAGCATCGTTTGGGTCGGCACCGATGATGGCAATCTGCAGGTGACTCGCGACGGTGCGAAGAGCTGGACGAATGTAGTGAAGAACGTGCCCGGACTACCCGCCAATGCCTGGGTCTCAACCGTCGAAGCCAGCCGCTTTGACCAGAACACCGCCTATGTAACCTTTGACAATCACACCGCGGGCGACCTGAAGACGTATGTCTTCAAGACCGGCGATCTCGGCAAAACGTGGCAGCCGCTTGTGACCCCGGAGATCACCGGCTATGCGCATGTGGTGAAAGAGGACACCGTGGATCCGAACCTGCTGTTTGTGGGAACGGAGCACGGCCTCTTTATCTCGCTCGATGGCGGCAAGCAATGGGCCCAGTTCAAAGGTGGCAACATGCCGAATGTCGCGGTGCGGGATATCGCCATCCATCCCCGTGACAATGATGTCATCCTCGCCACCCACGGTCGCGGCATCTGGATCATTGATGACATTACTCCGCTGCGTTCGCTTACCCCGGAGGTTCTGTCCGCGGACGCCGCTTTCTTGCCTGCGCGAAACGCAGTGCAGTCCATCGAGGGAAGCGATTCATGGTTCAGCGGCGACTCTGACTTCGTTGGACGAAGCCGCCCGGATATGGCATTCATCACCTATTACCAGAAGAAGCGCCACATCTTTGGCGACCTGAAGTTCGAGATATTTGATCCCAAGGGCGATCTGGTCTCGACTCTCGCAGGTAACAAACGGCGCGGTCTCAGCCGGATCCAATGGTCCATGCGCATGAAGGCGCCCAGGGTCCCGCCGGCTGCCAGCGCTGCATTCGCTGCCGCGGAGGGTCCCCGTATGGTGCCCGGCACCTACACCGTGAAGATGACCAAGGGAAAGGAGACTTACACCACCAAGTTCGACGTTATCCAGGATCCTCGCGCGAAACATACTGCCGAAGATCGCCGGCAACAGTTTGATCTGGCCATGAAACTCTATGCCATTCTCGGACGCATGACATTCGCCGTTGATCAGATCACGGACGTTCGCAATCAGGCGAACGATCGCGCATCCAAGCTGCCGGCGAATGATGCTGCTCGCAAACAGATAGAGACATTTGGCAAAAACGTGGACACCCTCCGCGGCAAGATCGTTGCCACCAAAGAAGGCGGCGCCATTACCGGGGAAGAACGCATCCGCGAGGACATGGCAGGCCTTTACGGAAATGTGAACGGGTATGAAGGCAAGCCGACCGAGTCGCAGATCGAGCGAGCCGGCGCGCTCGACAAGGACCTTTCAGAGGTGATCGCGCAGTTTGAAACACTCACCAAGAAAGACCTTGCCGCCGTGAATTCTTCTTTGCAGAAGAAGAACCTTCAGCCCATCACGGTCATCAGCAAAGCGGATTGGGACAAGAAGAACAGCAGCTCCGATAACACCGGCGCTGCCTCCTCATCCACCACGGAAGTGGAACATCTCTTTCGCGGCGAACGGGACTAGCAGTCAGCAATGCAGAAAGCCCGCGCAAATGCGCGGGCTTTTCTTATTCCTTGTCATTCCGAACGGAGCGAGGAATCTGCATCTCGTTCCTCCCCAACTCACCGCGCACAGTTGCACGACACCAGACTCAGTCAGGGCACGGCTTCAGCCGTGCCGAAGGTGGAGAAAAGATCAGGGGCTTTAGCCCCTGGTCTTCACCCCTTCGGCGGTGGAACATCCTCCGGCCGTGGCTGCGCCGGCATCTGCTGCGGATTCACCGGCGTGTTCGCTGGGGCCGCATTCTTTACTCCGCCGATCTGTGTTCCGATCACTTCACCGGACACCACGATCTCCACTCGCCGATTCTGCTGTCGCCCTCTTGCCGTCGCGTTCGACGCGATTGGTTGCGTCTTGCCGAAGCCCCGCGCCGAGACATTTTCGCTCCCAATGCCTTGTCCGGTCAGGTAGTCACGTACTCCGTCTGCCCGCTTCTCTGAGAGGGTTTGGTTGAAGGCTTCGCCCCCAACGCTGTCCGTGTGCCCTTCCACCTGTAACTTCAATCCCGGATAGGCGAGCACAATGCCGGAGAGCTTTGCCAGCTTCTCACGGGCGAGCGGACGCAGCGTCCACTTGCCGCTGTCAAAGAGTACGTCTGACATGTTCACGATGAGCCCGCGCGCGGTATCTCGAGTCTCCAGGATGAGATTGAATTGCTGCAATAAACGCGCGCGCAGCTCCTCGCGCTCCCGTTCCGCTTGCAGGCGCTGCTGGTCAGACTGTTGTGCCGCCTGGCGAGCGCGCTCGGTCTCGGCTTGCGCCTGCTGCTGCTGCTGCAAAGCAGCCTGCTGTGCCTGTTCCGCCGCGGCTTGGGCCTGGGCCGCCTGCTTTGAGGCAGCTTCTGCTTCCTGGCGCTGCCGGTTCGCCGTCTCGCTTTCCGCCTGAGCTTCGGCGCTGCGCTTTTGTTCCTCTTGCGCGGTCTGCTCCGCTTCCGCACGGCGGCGTGATTCTTCAGTCGCCTGCTCGTTCGCCGCGCTCTCGCGTGCTGCTGAGGCCTGGCGTTCACGTGTCAGTCGCTCTTCGCCCTGATGGCGAAGCGCGATCACGCGGGAGTCTTCCGCCTGCTGTACCGCTTGGCGCGCTACCGTGTTGATCGGATTGTTCTCGGGATGCTTGCGCGCCTGGTACTCGTCTGCCTGCTTCAGCAGTTGCACCGCGCGGTCAAAACTCTGGGTCGCATATTTATCCGCGCCTGCGATCTGCGCGATGCGCACCGCATTGCGTGCCTCATGCAAAGCCAGCGGGACCTTCGGGTCTATAGTTTGCGGCTCCCATGCGGCCCGAGTTGGTATATAAGAACCCTTGCCCAGCAGATCAAAGCGCGCGTTGATGTATTCCGTCGCGCCCACTGTGTCCGGGCGGACCGTATTCTCCATCACCACCACATCGCTTGGACGGGTCACACCAAAGTAAGGTTCAGCCGTAACGATGATGCCGAATGCCTGCAGGTCGGTTGTGACCGTGATCTTCTTCCCGCCGTCCAGCACGATCTCGCCTAGATTCTGCGCGCGGCCTTCTGGCGTGATGGCAAACGCTACATAAGTGAGGTACTCACTACCGAAGCTCTGCGGCTTGGGCAGTCCACTTACATCCAGTTCAATGCTGATGCGGCCTAAATGGCTCTCCACTTTCGCTGAGCCATGGGCCTGTGGGGCGATCGACGTCCCGGTGAGATTCACCTTGGTGGCGCCACTGCGGAAGTGATAGTTCACCGCCTTGGTAGTGCGCCCCACCACGTTGACTTTGAATGTAGGCAATTGGTCCGTGGGCGCACCATTTCCGTTTTGTTCCATTGCGGTGCTTTGGCTGCTGGTGCTGCTGAGCGGTGTGGCATTGGTGCTGGTGTCTGGTGTTGTGCTCTGCGCCATGGCGAAACCGCCAAGCGTGAGCGCAAGGAATGCGTTCGAGAAAAATTTCACGTGATCTCCTGCGCGCCGGGCGAACCCGCGCGAAACAACTATTCAGATGTGAGAAGAGGCCCAAATGGAGAGATGCACTGCAAGGGATACGCAGTTGTTCAGTCTGTGGGGATGATTTGCCTCTGGGGCCGAAGTGGCCGGTTCGCAATCCGGCAGGGCAGCACCTTATGAGTCAACTCAACAGGTTGTGGTGAGTCTCTGGATACACCACAACCGATATTCCAAAATCGGATGAACTGCTTTTCCACAGACATCTTCAGAAACTAATTGTTGACACAAAAAGGTTTAGGCGTAGCATGTGGATTGAAGTGGTAAGAAGTGGAAAGAACTAGAAGGTCTCGGGGCAAAAGTGGGGCCTTAAGCGGCCCAGGAGCAAATGAAGCTGGAAATCGCAAAAAACGATGTGCAAGTCCCCGAGATACCTGAAGTTTTGACCGTTCTTACCTCCTTATTAACCGTTTCCGCCGCGGCAGTCGCGGCCAAGAGATTTGTAAAACACCCGGCAGGGCCGGTAAAGACAAATGTTTCGCGGCAATCACCCAACTCGCGTGGACGACAAAGGCAGGCTGAAGGTGCCGGCCGAGTTCAAGCGTCTGGTGGACGAGCGCTACGGCAATCAGTTTTACATAACCAGCCGCGACGGGAGGGTTGCCGAGTTGTATCCCATGGAAGAGTGGCAGCGGATCGAAGAGAAGCTTGCCAAGGTTTCCAACTTTAATGAGGCGAAGAAGAAGTTTCTCGCCCGAACGAATTATTACGGCCAGGTTGTAGAGATTGATGCCCAGGGCCGCGTGCTGTTGCCCTCTTTATTGAGGGACACAGCGGAGCTGAAGGGTGAAGTCGCGGTGCTGGGAAATCTAACGTATCTCGAAGTACGGAACATGGAAGTGTTCCGGAAAGAAATGCAGGAGAACCCGTTCACGGCTGAGGATGCGAAAACTCTCGACGAACTGGGAATTTAGTGGCGGACGAGAAACACGAAGAGTTCAGCAACACGGAAGTGGCTCCCCAGGGAGCAGTGCATGGTGGCAGAAAAAGATTCAGCCATGTTCCCGTTCTTTTAAAAGAAGCGATCGACTTTTTAGCCGTACGGCGCGGCGGAACCTATATCGACGCGACCCTCGGGTTGGCGGGGCACAGTTACGAGATCGCAAAGCTCCTCGGCCCACAGGGTCATTTGATCGCCTTCGATAAGGACACCCGCGCGCTGGAGTCAGCAAGAAGGCGTTTGAGTGGGCCGCCACCGGAGTTTCAAGACCAGTGGCCGCGAATCACTTTGCTGCACGCAAGTTTTGCCGAGGTAGGCGGGCGGGTTCCCCCCGCAAGTATTGATGGACTGCTCGCCGACCTTGGCATCAGCAGCATGCAGCTCGAAGACGCCGCAAGAGGGTTTAGTTTTCAGGCGGAAGGGCCGCTCGACATGAGGATGGACCCTCACGGAGAGCGCACCGCCGAACAAGTGGTAAATCACATGAACGAAGAAGATCTCGCGAATGTGATTTACGAATTCGGTGAGGAAAGGAGGTCGCGGAGAATCGCCAGAGCCATTGTCAGGGCGCGGCCGGTACGTTCGACCGCTCATCTAGCAAAAATAATATCGGCCGCTGCCCCGGCAATGAAATCAGAGCGTATTCATCCTGCGACACTGTCTTTCCAGGCAATCCGAATATTCGTGAACCATGAACTGGAGGACGTACAGGCGCTGCTGGGTTCCGCGCGCGGCGTCCTCAAGCCGGGTGGAAGGCTGGTGGTCATCAGCTTCCACTCTCTTGAAGACCGGATCGTGAAAGACGCGGTCCGCGAGGGCAGCAAAGGGAAAAAGCCCTGGTGCAGGATTCTGACCAGGAAGCCGGTGACTGCCGGGCTGGATGAAGTCGATCGTAATCCGCGTGCCAGAAGTGCAAAATTGCGCGCGGCTGAAAAAGTTTAAGGCTGCTGGGCTGAGTGGGATGGCACAGCATGGGCCAAAAGTTCCGGGGTGGCATCGTCCTCTCTAACAAAAAAGGCGAAGCACTTCAAACATATCCCACCGTTATGGTGCTGCCCCGGACAAAATTTTCCCCCGAAGAAACAAGGCAGGTGGCTGCGATGCACCAAGGAAGCGTGATCGAAGAATTGATGTCCAGCGTAGAGCTGGTGGAACAGCGGGCCGTGCCTGCGGTCCAGGAGTCGGAACCCATGCGCGGTTACGTCAATTACCTGTATGAATTCACTCCCGCTCAAGATCAAATAGAGGTTCGGTAATGGCTACGGCGCAATGGTTCGCGGAATTCGGGAATAGCATGGGCAACATGCCCGCGCGAGTGCAGGGTGTTTATTCGCCCGTCCCTCCGGCCCCCGGAGTGGGTGTCAAGCGCTCCGGCAGCGCCTGGATGGGCACGCCTGAGATCTACTTTGCCAAGAGTATCGATAACTCCCGCCTGGTAAAGATCACGGACGCGCGCCGTACGCGTGAGATCAAGCAGTTCACCATGGCGGTGCTGTGCCTATTTTTCTTTGTGATGGTCTATGCGTGGCAGCACTTCAGTGCGGTCGAGTATGGCTACAAGATCGAGGCGCAGAAGAAGCAGCGTGAGGAACTGGTGGAAGCGAACCGCGCCTTGCGCCTGGAAGATGCGTCCCTGCGGGACCCTGAACGGATCGATGTTCTGGCGCGCCAGATGGGCCTGGGCACTCCGCGCGCCGGTCAAGTTGTGCGGCTGGAAAATACCACCGAGAGCGCCGGGCCGGAAATGGCGCGGATCTCAGATGTGGCTGTGGTGACAGTGGCGCAGTAACCGTTTCTTTTGGCGGTTAAGGTGAAGACAGATGGCGGGAAAACCAACCCGCCATCTGCTTCTTCGTTTTTACGGGAAGCGCGTCAGAACAAATAAAAATGGCGGAAACCAAGACCTCACGGACAGCAAAGTCGAAAGCCTCTCCTAAGGCGCGGCTCTACCTGCTGGCCGTTTTTATTTTCATCTGGCTGGGCGTGATCCTGGGGCGGCTGGTCCTGCTGCAGGTAGTCCGCTATGGCGAGTTCACGCAGCGTGCCGCCCGGCAGCAACAGCGGACGATAGAGGTCGCCCCCAAGCGCGGCGTGATCTATGACCGCAACGGCCACGAGCTGGCGATGTCTATCAACGTGGATTCCGTCTTCGCCATCCCTTCTGAGATCCCTGATCAGGCCAATACCGCAACACTCCTTGCCCGGATCCTGCGTGCCGATCCCCGCGAGATACTCAACAAACTTGAAAGCTCCCGCAGCTTTACCTGGCTCGCGCGCCGCATGGATGCCGAAAGCGCCGGCCGTATTCGTGCGCTGAATCTCAAAGGGATCTATTTTCAAAAGGAGTCCAAGCGCTTTTATCCCAAGCGTGAACTCGCCGCGCAGGTGCTCGGCTATGTAGGTATGGACGACGAGGGCCTCGGCGGCGTGGAGCGTTCCTTCGACGAGAGATTGCGCGGACGTCCCGGCAAAATGCTTATTTCGGTGGACGCGCGCCAGCGTTCCCTCGGCCGCGTTGAAAAGCAGCCTGAGCCCGGGGACAACATTGTCCTGACCATTGACGAGAAGATCCAGTACATTGCGGAACGCGAGCTCGAGCGTTCCATCGAGGAGACCCATGCCGAAGCCGGCACCGTGGTTGTCCAGAATCCCAAGACCGGAGAGATTTTAGCGCTCGCGAGCCGCCCCACCTTCAATCCCAACACGTTTAACAATGTGTCAGCGAGCGCGCTGAAAAATCGGGCTGTCAGTGATATCTACGAACCCGGCTCTACTTTCAAGATCATCACTCTTAGCGCCGCGCTCGAAGAAAAACTCACCACCCCTGAGGAACTCATCGATTGCCAGATGGGTTCGATCACCATCTTCGGCCACACCATCCATGACCATAAGGCGTATGGCATGCTCACTACGTCACAGGTCCTGCAGAACTCCAGTGACGTGGGCGCCATCAAGCTTGGCATGCGTTTGGGCGAGCAGCGGCTTGACCATTACATCCGCGCCTTCGGCTTCGGCTCGCAGACCGGCGTAGAAGTGCCCGGCGAGACCCGCGGTATGGCCAAGCCGGTCACGCGTTGGTCCAAAGTCAGTATCGGCGCCATCTCCATGGGTCAGGAGATCGGCGTTTCCGCGGTACAACTCGTATCCATGGTTTCCACCATCGCGAATGATGGGATCTACACCGCGCCACGCATTGTTGCGGGCAGCATTGAGACCAGAGGAACTCCGCAAACGGTCCTCTTCAAGCCCGTGAACCAGCGTCGCGTGGTCTCTCCCCTCACAGCCACGCAGATGAGATTGATGCTGGAGAACACTGTCCTCTTCGGGACTGGGAAAAAAGCCATCCTGGATGGCTATACCTCCGGTGGAAAGACCGGGACGGCGCAGAAGGTGGATCCCAGGACCGGAAGATACAGTGCAACGAAATACATCGCATCATTCGCGGGATTTGCTCCCGTGAAAGAACCGGCCATCACCATCTCCGTGATGTTGGATTCCCCGCAGGGGCCACATCAGGGTGGCATGGTCTCCGCCCCGCTCTTCTCACGAGTCGCGGAACAGGTGTTGGCATATATGAACGTTCCGCACGATGCTGACGTAAAGGATCCTCAACGGCTCATGCTTCGCGCATCGGCCAAGGCAAGTGATGTTTCAGAAGGATCCCCTGACAGGCTCGCCGGCGCAACGGAGGCTGCGGAGACTCCCGCAATCGAAACCCCGGTCGTCCCCGTTAAGATCACTCCGGCGGCAGCAAAGCGTGCCAAGCTGATGAACGCATCGTTCACTCCCGCGCCGCAGCCCTCGCAAACTCCTTTTGCAACCATCGCTTCTGCTCCCTCCCATGCGCAGATCGTTCCGCCCAGCACTCCGCCCAGCACCAGGGGAACGGTGATCCTTGATGTTGGCAGCGGACCTTTAGCGCCGGCGCTTTTGGGCAAGACCGTCCGAGCCGCGCTCGAAAGCGCGCAGGAATCCGGCGTTGAAGTGGAAGCGATTGGCAGTGGCATCGCACGAACGCAGTCTCCGCCCCCGGGGCAACCTGTACCTCCAGGCACTCGAGTCGTGGTTCGATTCACTCGCTAACGACAGGCTTTTCCACATCGGGTCCGCCATTTTTAGTCGCATATAATCGTGATCAACCATGAAGTTTTCCAGCCTTCTTGATGGCGTCGAAGTGCTCTCCACCGCCGGTGATGCCGAGATCACGGGCATCCAGTATGACTCGCGGAAGGTTCACCCCGGCGACTGCTTCATCGCCATCCAGGGAGAAACCACGGACGGGAACCTTTACATTTCCGCCGCGATCCAAGCGGGGGCGCGGGCGCTGATCTCTGACTCCACCACCCATGAGTTTCCCTCAACCGTCGCATGGGCCCGGGTGCCTCATGGACGCCGCGCCATGGCCCGCGCAAGCGCAAACTTTTATGGCAAGCCTGCCGAGCGATTGGGAATCGTCGGCGTTACTGGCACCAATGGCAAGACCACAACTACTTTTCTGATCGAGAAGGTCCTGGAGATCGCCGGTCGCAAATCCGCTCTGATCGGCACCATTGAATATCGCATCGCCGGAAAGGTGGTTCCCGCGCCGCATACCACTCCGGAATCGCTTGAATTGAATGAATTTTTTGCGCAAGCAGTGCGCGCAGGCGCCACCGATGCAGTCATGGAAGTCTCCTCGCACGCATTGCATCAGGAGCGCACCTTTGGCATCTTCTATGACGTGGCGGTCTTCACTAACCTGACTCAAGACCACCTTGACTATCACTCAAACATGGAAAGCTACTTTGCCGCCAAGCAGATTTTGTTCGCAGGCAGCGGCGTTGCAGCTCCACGCGTTGCGATCATCAATGCCGATGACGAATACGGGCGCCAGTTGATTGATTTTTCCCGCAAGCAAGGAAGCACTGTATGGACGTATGGACTAGGTAAAGCTGACTTTTATCCCGAGAACCTTGACATCGCTCCCAACGGTAGCCGCTTTGACATGGTCACACCCGCCGGCAAGATCGCGATCTTCACGCCGCTGGTGGGCAAGGTGAACGTCTATAACGTGCTCGCTGCCGCAGCGGCCGCTCATGCCCGCGACTGCACTCTCAAACAGATAGCGAGCGCGGTCCTTGATCTAAGATTCGTTCCCGGACGCTTCCAGCGTATCGATTGCGGGCAGCCATTCACCGTCGTGGTCGATTACGCCCACACGGATGATGCTCTCCGTAATCTCACATCCGTCGCCCGCGAATTTGTCGCAAAAAGCGGGGTCGCCCATGCCCGCGTGATCACCGTCTTCGGCTGCGGTGGGGATCGCGACCGGGACAAACGCCCCAGGATGGCGCGGGCCGCCGCCCAGAACAGCGACTTCATCGTCCTTACCTCTGACAATCCGCGAAGTGAGGACCCACTGCTCATCATCCATGATGCTCTTGCCGGCATCCGTGATCTGCGCTCCGATTACACCCTCGAGCCCGACCGCAGAAGGGCGATCAGTCTCGCGATCCGGCTGGCAAAGCCAGGAGACATCGTGCTCATCGCCGGCAAAGGCCACGAAAAGACCCAAACCACTCGCGACGGCGTCTTTACCTTCGACGATGTAGAAGTCGCGCGTCAGGCGCTGATCGCCGTCGGATACCCGGCTAACTCACAGCGCAGGACCGTTTCCGGCCCTCAGGCAATTCCATGAATCTAGCCCTCGGTCGCATTGCGGAATTCATAAGCGCTGCCGGAGGTTTTGATCGCGAATCGGAGGCCACCGGCTACTCCATCGACTCCCGCTCCATCCATCCCGGCGATCTTTTCTTTGCCGTGCGTGGAGAGAATCTGGATGGCCACCACTACGTGGATGCGGCGCTGCAAGCCGGCGCGGTCGCCGCGGTCGTGGGCCGTCACCGGATGGGCGGCTTTGCGGCGCAGGATCGCCTGCTGATTGTGGACGAGATGGATGCGCTGCCCGCGCTTCAGAAGCTCGGCACTGCGGTACGCCGCAAATGGGGCAAAAAGCTGATCGGGGTGACAGGTTCCGCCGGAAAGACATCAACCAAGGATGCCATCGCTCATCTCCTCTCCCGTAAGTACAGTGTGCTGAAATCGCAGGGAAATCTGAACAACCACTTTGGTATGCCCCTACAGTTACTCAAACTCCAGCCGCAACATGATGTCGCCGTGATTGAGATGGGCATGTCTCACGCCGGCGAGATCAGCGCGCTTGCTGAACTGGCTAAACCGGATTGCGGGGTCGTCACCTGCGTGGGGACCGCACATCTTGAGAGTTTCGCTTCTGTCGCGGAGATAGCCCGCGCGAAATTCGAACTGATACAAAAAGTAGCCGCAGGCGGCACGGCGGTGCTGAATTGCGATGATGAATATGTCTCTCAGTTCGGCCGTGACTTCCACGGGAAAGTCATCTTTTTCGGTTCCAGACCGGGCGCGGACGTCTCCGCGCAGAATATCGAAGATACCCCGGAAGGCTCCCGATTCGACCTTGTGTACCAACAGCTTCGTCAACCCACGGGATTGCGGCTGCTTGGCCGGCACAACATTCTGAATGCGCTGGCTGCCACTGCCACCGCTGTGGCCTATGGCATCTCGCTGCCGGAGTGCGCAGCTGCCCTGGGCGAATTGACCCCCGGTGACAAGCGTGGTGAGCGCTTCACGCTGGCAGGAGCCACCATCATTAATGATTGCTACAATTCGAATCCAACGGCTCTCAAGACTATGGTGGATGCGCTCGCAAAGCTACCCGCACAACGTCATATCGTGGTTGCCGGAGAGATGTTGGAGCTCGGCCCCACGGGAGAGAAGCTTCATCGCCAAGCAGGGCAACATATAGCCGGCAGGGCAGATCGTTTGATCGGCGTGCGCGGGCTCGCGCTGCCGATGGTGGAAGCTGCAATGGCTCACGGCCTGAGCGCCACCTTTGCCGAAACACCGGAAGAAGCGGGAGAGATCATTGCAAAAGAATTGCGCGCCGGCGACGCTGTACTCTTTAAAGCTTCGCGCGGTGTCAAGTTAGAGCGGGCGTTGGAAATAGTAAAACAAAGACTAGGCTGAGACTCGCGGAGGACGTTTGCTTTACTGGCTGCTCTACCAAAAATTCTACCCGCACTTCAGCCCCTTCAGGATCTTTCGCTATCTCACGTTCCGGACCGTCTTTGCCAGCCTCACCGCGTTATTCATTGCCCTGATCGTGGGTCCCTGGGTGATCGACAAGCTCCGCGAATTCCAGATCGGCCAATACATCCGCGACGAAGGTCCCAAGGCCCACCAGAAAAAAGCCGGCACCCCCACCATGGGCGGCGTGCTCATCCTCATCGCCATCGTCATTCCCACGCTTTTATGGTCTGACCTGGCTAACAAGTTTGTCTGGCTCACAGTGCTCGCCACCCTGGCCTTTGGCGCCATCGGATTTGCCGATGACTACACCAAAGTTGTCCATCATCGCAATCTTGGCCTCACCGGAAAGAGCAAGCTGATGTGGCAATTCGCGGTCGCGATCTCCGTCACCGTGGTACTGGTGCTGCTGACCGCCAAGGGCGACTACAGCACTCACCTGGTGGTCCCTTTTTTTAAGCGCTTTACTCCCGATCTCGCCATCAGCGGCTTGATGGGGAGTCATTACACCTGGCTGCTCGCATTTTCGCCGTTCATTATCTTTACCTCGCTGGTGATCGTGTTCTCCAGTAATGCCGTCAACCTTACGGACGGCCTGGATGGCCTTGCTATCGGCTGCACCGTGATCGCCGCCGGGGCATTGACTGTGCTTACCTATGTCAGCGGCCACGCCATCTTTGCCGGATACCTGGAGATGCCCCGCAATCCCCAGGTGGGTGAACTCACCATCTTCTGCGGATCCATGGTCGGAGCAAGTATTGGGTTCCTCTGGTATAATGCGCATCCCGCGGAGATCTTCATGGGAGATGTGGGATCGCTGGCGCTGGGCGGCGCCATCGGCACCGTCGCGGTCATCATTAAGCAGGAATTGCTGCTGCCGTTTATCGGTGGCGTCTTCGTCATCGAAGCGCTCTCGGTCATCCTGCAGGTAGGCTCGTTCAAATTGCGCGGCAAGCGTATCTTCAAGATGGCGCCCATCCATCATCACTTTGAATTGATGGGATGGTCGGAATCGAAGGTGATCGCGCGATTCTGGATCGCTTCGCTCGTATTCGCGCTTTTCGCGCTGACCACTTTAAAATTGCGCTGATCTGCGTTCATGATGGACATCAAAGACAAACGCG
>JBBSFV010000046.1:0-22532 GCA_038254775.1 Terriglobales bacterium
CGCCGGTTGGACCATTCCCCATCCAACCGGGCCTTGGTACGAACCTCTGGTTGTAAAACGTGACGGCAGAGCCCGCTACTTCTTTGAGGGAGACTTACTGCGCGATTTCTTCCTGGTAGCCTGCTCTACAACGGGCGACCCGGAGACGCCGGCGATCATCCTGTCCCACACGTCTTTGGCGGTTTCTTCACGCGGGCCTTTATTGCCGCGGTAGTTGTGTTCCGCCATGCAGGTGCGGCACCGCACCTTCTTGACCTCTTCCCCCACCAAAGACTCGATGGTGTGGTCGGATGAAAACTTGCAGCGCGAGCAATAATCATCAATGTAGTCGCCGACGCGGAATGCCATATGCGAATGATAAGGCACTTCCTGGCCTATCGGGGAGGAAGCTTATCAAAGTGCTTGCTGATCTAGAATGGAAGCGATGGCGAAGCCAGGAAAATTCATCACCTTTGAAGGGCTGGACGGCTGCGGCAAAAGCACGCAGTTGGAAAAGCTGGCGGAATTCCTGCGCGGACAGCAACTCAATGTGGTGGTAACGCGTGAACCGGGGGGAACCGCGACCGGAGAAAAAATACGCGCGGTCCTGCTGGATTCGCGTACTGCCGGAGTGGCGCCGATGGCGGAGCTAGCATTGATGTTCGCCTCAAGGGCACAGCAGATCCAGGAAGTGATCCTGCCCGCGGTCCGAGCCGGCAAGTGGGTACTCTGCGACCGCTTCACCGATTCTTCAGAGGCATATCAAGGGGGCGGACGGCAGCTTGGCTCAACCGTGGTGCTGGAACTGCACCAGATCATTTGCGGGAACCTGCAGCCGGACCTGACCATCCTCTTGGATTCAGAGGTGAGATCCAGCGTGGCGCGGGCGCGCAACCGCAACGCAAACGCCGAGGGGCAGGATGAAGGCCGCTTCGAGTCTGAGGCCTCTGGATTCTTCGAGCGCGTGAGAGAGGCGTATCTGACGATCGCGGAGCGCGAGCAGGAACGAGTGGTGCGGGTGAATGCGGCGGGCTCCATCGCGAATATCCACGACCAGATCATGAGCGCGGTTCAGGCCCGGCTGTTGGGGGCCAAAACTTACCGCTAATGGGTACACAGCAGATCTCCCTGGCCGAATCGCTTTTTCCTCCCGGCCTTCCGCGCAATCTGGCCTGGTACTTTCTTTCGCGACAATTCCGTCCCGGCGATCCCATCGGATTTTTTCAATACCTGGCCGAGACGTATGGGGACATTGCGCATTACAAGATCGGGCGAGAGCACATCGTGTTCATCAACCATCCGGAGCTGATCCGCGAAGTACTCATCAATCAGCACCAGAACTTCACCAAAGAACGCACGCAACAGCGGATGAAGATCCTGATCGGCGAAGGCCTGATCACCAGCGAAGGCAAATACCATCTGAAGCAGCGGCACCTGGCGCAGCCGGCGTTCCATCGGCAGCGGATCGCGGGCTATGCGGAGGCGATGGTGGAATTCTCCCTGCGCACCCGCGATTCCTGGCAGCGCGCGGCTGAATCCGGCGAAGCGATCGATGTGGCGCTGGAGATGATGCACCTTGCACTGTCCATCGTGGGCAAGACTTTGTTCAACAGCGATGTGGAATCAGAGGTGAAAGAGATCGCCTCAGAGGTGAATGCGATCATGTCCCTTTATAACTTCCTGGTCACCCTGCCGCATGCTGAGAAGATGCTGCAATATCCGATCCCGGGATTACGCCGCTTCCGGCGCGCGCGCGCCCGGCTGGACGAGACCGTTTATCGCATGATCAAGGAGCATCACAAAGCCGGAGACCAAGGCGATCTGCTTTCCATGCTGATGGCGGCACGCTATGAAGATGGCGGCGCCATGAGTGACCTGCAACTTCGGGATGAGGTGATGACCATCTTTCTCGCAGGCTATGAGACGACGGCCAATGCACTGACGTGGACCTGGTATCTGCTGTCTCAGAATCCGGCGGCTGAGACAAAACTGCACCAGGAATTAGCTTTCGTGCTGGAGGGCCGGGCACCGCGATTCGAGGACGTTCCGCGATTGCGTTACACCGAGATGTGCATTGCCGAGGCGATGCGCTTGTTCCCGCCGGCATGGGCGATGGGGCGCCGGGCGAGCGAAACCTTCGAACTCGACGGTTATCGCTTACCGGCGCGCACCAGCGTTTTCATGAGCCAGTATTTTGTGCATAGAGATGAGAGATGGTGGCCGGACCCACTGCGCTTCGATCCGGAACGATTTACCGCGGAGCGCAAGGCGGCACGACCGCGGTTTGCTTACTTCCCGTTTGGCGGCGGCACTCGACAGTGCATCGGCGAGTCCTTCGCATGGACGGAATTAGTCCTGGTGATGGCAACTCTGGCACAGAAGTGGAAGCTGCGCCTGGTGGACGGGCATCGGGTTGAACCTCAGCCGCTGATCACGATGCGGCCCAGGCATGGGATGCGGATGCGGCTGGTACCGAGTAGATAATTCCTTGCACCAAGTCGGGTTTGTTTCAGTACCACGCGAAAAGTCATTTCGCGATGACCTTCGCGGTGCCAACATTATCAAAGCGGTCATAGACGCGGACAACGATCACATGTTCATCCGAGATCGGTGGCTGCTCGGGCTGGTTGATCTGTGCAGGACCAGAGGCAGCTTCCATCTTCGCGGTCTTATTCCTGATTCTCTTTTTCGCGCGACCGGAGGTTTGCGATGCAGGCGAATCAGAGCTGCTGCCGACATTTAGAGCGGAAACGCTGAAATCATAGTTTTCGATCACTGCATCCGAAATGCGACCCACAGGCTCAACGAACTGCCATTCCCCGGCATCGAGCGAGAACTCAGCCCGCTTGATGGGCGAGAAGGTATCGCTGGCGCTGAAGGTCACATGCAGTTGGTCGCCCTCGCGCTGAGCGCTCAGCCCATCCACCCGCGGTGGAGTGTTGTCGATCTCAAAGCGGGTGCTATCGCGATGGTCGGTGAGCGCCTCTTCGGGTGTGTGCGACGGAGAATCACTGGCGAGCACGCGAATGGTATAACCGCCATCGGGAAAAAGCCCCGCATCCCAGGAATAAAACTTTTCCGTGATCTTGTCTTTGAGAAGCTTCCATCGGGACTCGCCGTCTCCCCGGTAATAGATGGAATAAGTCAGGTCATCATCATTCTCATCGTGCACCGCCCAGCGCACTGCCACCGAATCGCGGTCGCGCAACGCGGGCATGGGGCCAACTACGTGCGGAGTCATAGTGGCGAAAGGGCTGTTCTGCTGGCCCACGCTGACCATCACGGTCTCACCCGAGGATCGCGGCTGATTGGGGTTATTGAAGCGCGCGCCGGCTTGCACCACCACATCCTCGACCTCGGGCGCAACATTCTTTGAAAGGTAGAAGATCTTTACGCTCTCCAGCCGCGCCAATGAATCCGGGTGCATAACCACACGCCACTGGAGGAACCGCGCGGCGGGCGCGGAGATCTCCGCCGACCGTTTCTGATCGATCTTCTGCCAGTTGCTCCAATTTCGGTCGGGGTTGTCCACGTTGCCGCTGCGGGTGAAGAGGTCGAAGTCTCCACTGCCGCGAACCTCAGTACGACCCCATTTGGAGAAGATGTGAGCGTCAAAGACCTCGCTCTCGAAGGTGCCATCGTCCGCCGGCTTTGCCGAGAACAAAAACAATTTACCGAGGTTACTGGTGGCGACATACATCCCGCCAGGCGCGGAAGCAAAAGCGGTGAGTTGGTTGGCGCTGGCCCTGAGCAGGTCAGTAAAATCGCCATTCTGCTCGATCGCGACCAGCCTTCCCTTGTTCCCGGTCCCCGCCAGCAGGCGACCATTGGCATCAAAACCGAGAGCGTAAACAATGTCATCCTTTGCGCCCCAAAGACGCTTAGGAGAACCGTCCTGCGCGATGCGGTAAACCTCAGAACCTCCGATGACATTCTGAGGAGTGATGCCGACAAGGGGGATACTGATATTCCCTGACTGTGACGGCAAAATGAATGGCGAGGTGACCACAGATGCGGTGTTGCGCTTTTCACCCACTCCGGCGGCATAGATGTTTCCAGCGGCATCGATGGCAAGCGCCGTGATCTCTTTTTTTGGCGCACTATAAATAACGAAACCTTCGCCCTTAGGCGAGATGCGATAAACGAGTCCGCTGCCATCCGAGCCGGCGATGAGGTTGCCATCATGATCAAAAACCATGCTGCGGATGTGGGCTTCATCGCTCTTGAAGAAGACATTTCCGGAGCCGTCTTTGTTCACCCGATGAA
Source organism: Terriglobales bacterium (assembly GCA_038254775.1). Taxonomy (GTDB): domain Bacteria; phylum Acidobacteriota; class Terriglobia; order Terriglobales; family Acidobacteriaceae; genus JBBSFV01. Next base: position 4,246 of record JBBSFV010000046.1, read on the forward strand.
TCTCACCACGGTCCCCGGTGGCAACGTACAGCCGGTCCTCTTTATCGAAAGCAAGTGCCCAGATGTACTTTGTCTTTGGGTCGAAGAAGACCGTCGAGTCAACCGCGAGATCCACGGGAACGCCGGCGGCGTCTCCCAACTTATCTTTGGTTGGATCCGCCGCGGAGTTCGCGGTCCGGAGCATGCCGCTCGCCAGGCGGTACACCTTGCCATCGGGAGAAGTTGCGGCATAGACGGCGCCGTCTGCGCCCAATGCGAGAGCCTGCACCTGGAGTTCTTTTGGCGCGAAGATGATGGCGGACCTGCCATCCGGGGTCACGCGATAGACGCGCGCGGGAGAGCCCGCACCGATGTAAACCACGCCCTTCGCGTCCGCCACCATCGACCAAATATAAGTGGAAGGCGAGGTGAAGAGCTGCCTGAAGCCGGGCGCATTCTCAAGGTGCCCGGTGCTGGCAACGGCTACGCCTTTGGCTGTGCCCTTTGAGAAGTCCTCGTAGGAGGTCTGTTGCCAGCTCTGCGTTCCTTGAGCGAAGCCGAACGATGAGGTGAGGATGACGGCAAGGACGAGAAATGAGCGAACGATTTTTTGCATGAGATGTTGGTCTTGAGCTATTGTCGCATTCAAGCCGATGGGTGAGCCGCAGAAGCCAGACCGTCTACTTGACGGAGATGCTGATGATCTGCGCGCCGGTCACAACGAAATCGAGCGGCGTAGATGACTCGTTCACCGCGGACTCGCCGATGACCACCATATCCTGCGTGCCGCGCATGCCATCCATCACGTTCATGACCGAAAGCGGCAAAGTGGGCAGCACTTTGTCTTCGACCATGGCCTGAGGATTCGGCTCCAGCAACGAGGTATAGAGGCGGCTGTTCACGCGCTCCTGGTTCAGTGCGGCGATGGTGGCGTGCAGATCAAGCTTGTGCGCGTAAGCCGGATTCATATGGCGGGCGCGGTCCAGCGTATCGCCATCGCTTACCAGGATACGCAACGTGCCTTTCGGCGTGGACGAGGGGACACGCACCGGGATGCGGCGGATGATACGGTCTCCGCGATAAGGCTTCAGTACTGCCTCGATCACAACCTCATCCCCTGGCCGGGCCTCGGTGACATCCGTGCGAGCAGCTTCTAATGTCGCGGAGCGGCGCTCGGGGACAAGATCCAGATCCAGATCCACGCCCTGGATCTCCGGGGTCTCATAAGAGTTATCGAAGATGCGGCCAAAGCGCTCGCCCACGTTCAATGCCACACCCAGAGCGGTAGGCTGTTTTTCGCTCGGCGCAAACATGTTCTGCATGTCCACGTCCGCATAGCCGTTCACTTTGATGTGGCCATTCAGGCGGAAGCTCAACTCCTCGCCATAATCGTTCATGCCGTTCAACACGTTATAGACGGTTGCCATCATGGCCACGGGCGTGAGGCGGGCATTGTTCAAGACTTCATAGTGATATTGCCTGCGGCCGGCGGCGCCATGCACCGTCAGCATCACCGGGATCATGGTGGCGCTCTTATCAAAGCGGCCCATAATGCCGGTGTGGCGGTCCTGCATGAAGGAGCCGATGGTCTCCGTGGTATTCACGATCTTGAAAGCATTCAGCGGCGAGGGCAGGGTTGCGATCACACGCGCTTTGGTCATGGGCATCTCGACCCTGCCGAACTGCATGAGCGGATGTCCGCAAGCGAGCAGTCGATCCGCATCGGCATAGGTGACGGTGCAAGTGGCGGCGATATTCATGTCACCCCGCACCAGCATGGCGCTGACCGCGGAGCCGGGCTCAATGGGTTCGGGCTGCTTGTCATCGCTGGAAGAACCGGCACCCATCACCGGCATGACGCCCGCGGCTTGAAAGGCGGAGCCGAATCGTTTCAGCGTCTCTTCACTGAATCCGCTGAAAACAAGCGGAGCGGCGATCGGCGTCATGTACCTGGCGATGGCTTCCCATCCCGATGCAGCGGCATCTCCCGCACTGCTGGTCTTAGACACCTGCGGACCTGGCTGCGCGGCGGAGTTATCCATCTGCGGACGCGTTGGCGTGAAGATGGATTGCTGCGTAGGTGCGCTGTCCATCTCATTGATCTCAAGCATGTCAGCGATCGGAGTAATGCCGGCGATCGGCTCTTTTGAGAACTGCCCAATGCGGTAGGAGAGAGCGCCAATCAGTTTTCCGTCGATGTACACCGGACTGCCGCTCATGCCGGCAACCACGCCGGTGTATTCAGGCTTTGTGCCCTTCAGCCGGGCGAGGATAAGGTCACTCTTGGGCCCATTCATGTTCTTGAGCACGCCCAGGATCTCTACCTCCATTGCCTCCGGCTTCACCCCTTCGAAAACGGTGTAAGCCACGCCACGCATTCCAGGCTTGATCTCTGAAACGGTAAGGATCGCTGGGCGGGAAGGCTTATCGGCGGAGGTTGTCTTAGGTTTTTGCTGGGAGAAACCAGTGGAACCGGTGAGGGCTACTGCCAGTGAAAAACAGGTGATGTGGCGGGATATAGTGAACTTCATGGTGCTCAACCTCCCGTTCATGCTCTGGCACCAGCGGCTAAACCCAAGAAAACAGAAGTAAAAACGTGAATTCGTGCATCTATACTAGCATCTGCAACTCTTGAAAAGAGTAAGCGTTTAAGCCTATATGAGTGTTAATTCTCTCCCCCATGCGCTGCTGCGATCCGCCCTTATTTCTTTATTGACGTTCACCCTTGTTGCCTCGCCGATGGGTATGGCACAAACCCAGAGCTCGGGGCAAAGCTCATCCAAGCCACCAGACCAAAGCGTGCCCGCTGCAGGCGGACCACAAGGTGACACCGGCTCTATTGCGGTGCCCAAGAAGAAGGAAAACGAGAAGCCGCCGGAACGTACCCCCAGGCTCAAAAACCCTGAAGGTATGCCTGATTACTCGCTCAGCGTGAATGTGCCGCTGGTGAATGTGGATGTGAGCGTGCTTACCAGGGATGGACAGTTCATCCCGGGGCTGAAGAAAGAGAATTTTCGGGTCTTAGAAGATGGCGCGCCGCAAGCCATCACGGGATTCAATCAAAGTGAAGCTCCCATCACCGCCGTGCTGCTGCTGGAATTCGCCAGCACGAACTACAGCTTTCTGAATGACATGATGAGCGCGGCTTATACCTTCACCGCATCCCTCAAGCCGGAAGATTACATAGCAGTGGTGAGCTATGACATGAAGCCGGAGATCGTGGTGGACTTTACCCAGGACAAGAGGCAGGTAGCCGCCGGCTTGAATTCGCTGCGCATGCCGGGCTTCCGTGAGACCAATCTCTTTGACGCACTGTTCGATACCATCGACCGGGTGGAGAACATCGAAGGACGAAAATACATCGTTCTCATCTCGACCGGCTGCGATTCTTTCAGCAAACTCACTTATGACAAGATCCTTGCCAAGGTGAAAAACACGAAGGAAACCACCATTTATACGGTGGGCACGGGACAGGCACTGCGCCTATACGCGGAGAGCCATGGCTTGACCGGCTATCTTCCCTGTACCGGCGCGAATTTCAGTGAAGCCGCTGTCCGCATGGATTTTCTGCAAGCCGATAATCAAATGAATACATTCGCGCGCATGACGGGCGGCAAGGCATACTTTCCCCGCTTCCAGGGGGAGATGCCGGGAATCTTTTCCGATATCGCTCAGACCATCCGGAACCAATACACCATTGCCTATCACCCGTCGAACACCAAGCAGGACGGCAGCTATCGAAAACTGAAGATCGAACTAGTGGACGATAAAGGCGGTCCCCTTCGGGTGGTGAATGAAAAGGGAAAGCCGATCAAGTACCAGATCGTGGCGCGTGAAGGATACAAAGCGAAGCAGGTGGTTGAGTAGGGCGAAAGGGGTGGCTCAAACATTCACCCGCTCAAACATTCACCCGGGAGAGAGTTCGACTGCGCGCCCGCGTTTGTTTCGCTTGGTCGACTCCCACCGTATCCAGCCCATGTAGAGCACGATCAGGATGTTCACGATCAGGGCGCCCCACTTGATCCAATTAGCGTGGCGCAACAGTTCGATGATCTCAATCGGCAAATAAAGGCATCCGGAGATGATGGCAAACCACTCTGCCCAGGCACGGGCCTTCCACAAGCCATAAGCCTCAGTGAAGCGGATGGCGGTATATAAAAACGCGAAGAATGCGAACAATCCCACATTCTTGGCGCTGGCACGGGATGCCAGCTCGTAGATCAATCCGGCGAGGCGCGAACCCGGACCTAAGCGCAGAGCATTCACAATGCGAATGCCCACGTCAAAAAAATCCTTGTGGCGAAGCGCGAGCAGCGCGAACGCGGCCGCAATGCCGAGCAGGCCTTTCACGGCTTCAAAGACTGCGACCGTCCGCAGGCCAGCCGATTCCGCTCTTGTAAGTTGTGCCAATCCGGTTCGCTTCGAAAGAAAGTGCATGCCATTGTCACTGCAAGCGGTAAAACCCGCAAGGGACAGGCGGGATCACATCATAAGATGCAAGTTTTCTTCAGCCTCTTCGGCGGTGATGCCGGCAGGCAGCATGCCACCGTTATAGTGAGCCATCCGGTTCTTCCATTTGAGGAAATCTGTGATGGACTGCGGGTCAATGCGAACTTCAACCCGGCGCAAGCTGGCGAGCAGCAGGTTCATCTCGTTCATCAGCCCTTCCGCAGTGCGCTGGCTGTTGCGGGCGGGTTTTACCACCAGACCGACACGGTTGCCTTTGATCTCCAGCAGCCCCCATTGGGTGGGCAGCTCCTTGACGCGGATCAAGCCGGCGGGAGCCATATAGATCCGCTCGCAACCTAAAGCCAGAGCGGGGTCCTTACGCCACGGCTTGTCCCGGTCGGCGAGGAAATCCGCGCGGGAGATCTTGCACTCCACCACCACGGAGCGGCACTTGCCTTTCCACGCGATCACGTCTGGGGTCTCACCGCTGACGCAACATTGTTCGGAGAGCACGATACCGCAGCGATATTCCCGCCGCAACCATTCCACAGCCTTTTTTATCATTGCCGCATGAGTCATCCTGCATAGGGTAAGGGGAAGTGCTCGCTTCGCCAAGTGCATATTCAGAAGCGGGAGTACTTAGGCGGGCAAAACGCGACCCAACCCGGCGCATCCAATAAAACATGAAACGCCTGTTGTTGCTCTCTTCCTTTTTCTTGGCCCTGACTCTGATCCTGTCTGGCTGTTCGCAAGAGCGAGCCGCCAACCATCCTGAGGACCCGCAATCTGCAGCAAATGCCAATCCCGCGGCGCAACAACACGCGCGGGACAATGGGGTGAAGCTTGGGGAGAAGGCACGGGACCTGGAAGAGCGGACGCGCCCTGAACGGGAAAAGCTTGCCCGAGAGACTGCGAGTGCCGCAGAAAAGCTGAAACGCGGAGCACTCACGCTTGGCGACCGCACCGCCGCAACCGCCCAGGGTGTACGGCAAGGCTGGAGTAAACGCGGTGACGGTACGAATGAAATGGTTGACATTAATTCCGCTGACTCCAAGTCGCTGCAGTCTCTGCCTGGCATGACCATGCACAAGGCGCAGTTGATCATGGCTTCCCGCCCATACAATTCCACCCGGGAGTTGGTGAGCAAGGGACTGATGTCACAGTCAGACTACAACCGCGTGAAGGACAGGATCACAGCTTCCACGCAGTCGGCGAAGAAGTAGTTTTACCTAAGAACTTTCGGTATATTGCGGCGCCTACTCTTCAAGCCGGTTGGACCGCGCTTATTTTGGGGACAGAAGTGCCTGAACGGCGTTCTTCAAGAATTCCGGGCCATCTTGCTTAGAGACCACCTGGTTCACACCGAAGTACTTGCAGATATTCCGTTCCAACTCAGTGCTGACCTCAGTCCAAACGATGATGGGGATCTGCCGGAGCCTGGGATTGCCGCGCCAGTCGCGCAGTAGTTCAAAGCCGCTTTCGCGGTTGAAATTAAGGTCCAGTAAGACGAGATCGGGCGCCGCAGCTCCGGATTCATCCACCAGGCGCAAAGATTCAATGGCATGGGCGATGCTCTGAGGCACCTCCACCTGCGTGATTCCGAGTTCAGCGAGTGCTGCAATGCCTTCGCGAACCTTTTCCGGTGTGTCCTCAACCAGCAGAATGCGAATGTCGTTCGGCACTCAACAGCCCCTGCGATGAATTGTGCCTGCCAGGCCAATAAAACCCGGCAGGCTCGTTAATGCGATCGCGCAAGTCAACCGCGAGTCACCATTGTACGGCGCAAGTCTTCATGGCGTAGGTGGATTCCGCCACGCACCTGATACTTTTAGCTCTGCCGAGCATCTAAGTAAAAGGTTATGTTTCGAAGCTGCCTTGGATAACTTCCCACGATATTCGTGTGTGTCGTTACGCTCCCCGGCAGAATCAAATCCGAATGGTAGTATGAGTCACCGAGTCAGGAGAACTTTGAATGGCAAGTCAGTCAGTGTTGGAAGCAACCGATGCGAATTTTGATCAGGAAGTATTGAAGTCCGAGCAGCCGGTCCTGGTGGATTTCTGGGCGGCATGGTGTGGTCCGTGCAAAGCGATTGCTCCACTGGTGGACGAATTAGCAGCCTCCTACGAAGGCAAGGTACGCGTCTTTAAGATGGACGTGGATAAAAACAGCGCGACTCCCATGCGTTACAACGTGCGCGGCATCCCAACGCTGCTGGTGTTCAAAGGCGGGCAGGTGAAAGAGCAGATCGTTGGGTATGTGGCGAAGGAAGCGATCGAGAACGCTTTGAAGAAGCATGTAATAACCGTTTAATAGAATCACAAGCAAAAAGCCCCGCGAGAAGCGGGGCTTTTTGCTTGCCAGGGTAACGTTCTAGTATTTGCGCAGGACGCCTATGACCCTGCCTTGGATCTGCACAGCGGCGGATGCGACCACGATGGGAGGCATGGTGGCATTCGACGGTTGTAGCCGAATGCTTTCCCCCTCGTGATAGAAGCGCTTGAGCGTGGTGTCTGAGCCATCCACCAAAGCGACAACAATGTCGCCATTGCGCGCGATCTTAGTGCGCTCCACCATCACATAGTCGCCATCCACGATGTGCTCGTCCTGCATGGACTCACCGCTTACTTCAAGAACAAACACATCCTTGGAGCGGGTAATGTCATTGAGGGAGATCATCTCCGGATTCTGCAGGGTCTCCACCGGACGGCCGGCGGCGATCCGCCCAAGCAGCGGCAGCGCTCCACTTTGCGCGAGCAACATCTCCGGACTAACGTTCTGGATCTTTGCGGCCCGCAGTGGACGGATGGGCAACACATCGATCGAGCGGCTGCGGTTGTAATCCCTCCGCAACAAGCCCTTTTGCTCCAGATTGCTCACATGTTTGTGCACAGTCGCCAGAGAACTCAGGCCCATGCCCTGGCCAATCTCTTCAAACGAAGGGGAATACCCCTTCTTTTTGACGAAGCCGGCGATGAAATCGTAAATCTCGCGTTGACGTTTTGTAAGTGCCATAAGTTGTTCTCGCACATCATTTTGGGCGAATAAATGGCGAATGTCAACAAAAATGTTGCACTTTTTCTGTTGCTAACGCGATCTCGCGAACACTTTCAGTGGCCCTCCGGTCTTTATAGTTGGGGCTTTCAAGAAGTGACAATCGTGAGCACTCGTGAGGCAATCCTGATCGCCGCGACGCCAGCGAATACCGACGAGAGCACGTTGCACATGGTGGAAGACCTGGTGCTTGAGCACACGGTACTGGTTTTTCGCATTGCGTATTCGGCGCTGCGAAATCATCACGATGCGGAAGACGCCGCTCAGGAGGTGTTCTTGAGGGTGCTGCGCCATCGCAAACAGCTGGCGAAGGTTGATAACCGCAAGAGCTGGCTGGCGCGGATCGCGTGGCGAGTGGCAGTAGAAAGGCGCGGTGCGCGGATACAGGCGGAAGGCGCAGAGATGCTGGAGAACATTCCATCGCAGGCAGCATCAGTGATAGCGGCGCTGGGTGATGAGCAGATGCAAGGGATGCTCGCCGGTTTCATTGACGGATTAGAACGTGACTTGCGGGAGGTGATCACGCTTTCCACGGTGCAGGAGTTGAATTCACGGGAGATCGGTGCGGTGTTAGGAATTCCGGAAGCAACGGTACGAACGCGCCAGATGCGTGCGCGCCAGTTATTGAGAGAAAAGTTTGCAGCGGCGCTCAGGCGCAGGTGAACAGAGTATGAACGACCAAGAAAAGATCGACGCGATGCTGGACGAAAAGCTAGAGCAGGCGCTAACACGGTACGCCAAAGTCGAGCCGCGGTCAGGACTGGAATCACGGGTTCTAGCTACTTTGCGGGAGGCCGCGGCGAAACGGCGATTCATTTGGTGGCGCTGGGCGATATTTGCCTCGGGAAGCATCGCGGCTTTTGTGCTGGCGGCCTTTATTCTTGACTCGCCTCGGGCGCCGTTGACTGCGCATCAACTGGCCACCAGCGCACCGCCCGCACCAAAGTTGGCGCACGTTGGTAGGGACACGGGTAGGGAGACGGGTAGGGACACGCAGCGGCGAAAAGCGATGATCCCGCGGCGAGTCACCACCACGACCAAAACACAGCCGGCCATAGCGGCGGTTTCGACTAAACCGGCGAAGCTCGCTACCTTTCCCGCAGCCCTTCCCCCGAGCAGCTCAGAACGTCTGCTGTTGGCCTATCTACGGCGCACCCCGCGCCAGGAGATTCTGGCGCAGAGCCAGCCGGATGAGCCGCCGCTAAAAGAAATGAACGAACTGGGACCCCTGGATCCAGCAATCAGAAAAACCGTAGATACGAAATGAGGAAGCAATGATGAAGTTCATGAGATGGATGACGACCGCAAGCTTGCTGCTTCTATCTCTGTGCGCATTAGCGCAAGAGAACAAAGAAGCGAGACCTGTAAAAACCAATATCCCCTACAAGCTGACCTTTGTTATCTCAGAGTTGCAGGATGGCAAGAAGATCAATCAGAGAACCTATGTCACGATCCTCAATGACGATGAGAGGTTTGGGGGGACGAAGCTAAAGAGCGGCTCCCGAGTGCCGATCATAACTGGCTCTTATGCAGGCACGTCATCAGATAAGCCGATCACTCAAATGCAGTATCTTGACGTAGGCGTAAACATTGAAGCGCGTCTCAGCCCTGGAGAGGGCGATTGGTTGAATTTGAATGGCATAGTAGAGATAAGCAGTGTGCTACCAAACGAGCAAAATAACCCGTCAGGCCAACCCATCCTCAGACAATCGCGGCAGGATTTTCATAGCCTTATCCATCCGGAGAAACCTACGATTTTGGCGATTTTAGACGACGTGAACAGCACACGCACCACGCAAATCGAGGTCACTGCCGCCCGCCAAAAATAAAAGGCGAAGATGCGCCGAAGGCACGGCAAATGCCGTGCCTTTTGCGGGAGTGACTCTCGAATTCCTGTATCCAGCTCTGGATACGCGGGACAATAGCGGTGGAGGAAAATAACACATGACAGACACCCGATACAGCAATCTGGAAACCCCTTACCGTAATCTTGGCAACGCAGGTTTCAGCGCAGGTGCATTCGCCATCGGCTTGGGAGTAGGTGCTGGACTGGCACTCCTCTTCGCTCCGCGCAGCGGCAATGAGATCCGCGACGAGATCACCAACCGCGCAAGTGACTTGGCGGACAAGGCGCGCGACCAGTTCGATAACGTGCGCAACAAGGTTGGCAATCTGCGGAATACCGGCGCGCAAGGAAGTAATTTCAGCGATCCGTCCGTCCGAACAGGCACAGGGATCTAAAGGCTTTTGTACATCGAAGAAATCGGCGGCGCGAGCCGCCTTTTTTCGTTGTTTATTGCCACCTGCGTTTATTGCCCCTGCGCCCGAAGTGTCACATCCGGATTCGATTGTTCTCAAAGTGAGTGCGATCTAAGAGAGCGCGGCCTAAGCCGTGTGCTCCGGCTACGAACTCACCGCCGGTTGCGGCGAGGATGCGTCGCATCTCTCTCCCGCAAGGATCTCCTCTACAGCAGCGATGGCGGAGTGCAATTCTTCATCTTGCGTGTAAAAGTGTGGCGCCATGCGGACGCCGGCCTGGGGACGCCAATCCACCAGGATCTCCCGCTTGAGCAGTTCCATGCAAACCTGCTTGGAGTTGGGCATCTCGATCGAGACAGTTCCGCCGCGATGCTCAGGATCAGAGGGCGTATTCACCTTCCACCCACGGTCTTTTGCCAACTCCATCAGCAGCGTGGTTTGCCGCTGGGACTTGGCGCGGATGCGGTCCACGCCTACTTCACCAATGATCTTCAATCCGGGTTGAGCGGCATAGAGCGCGGGAATGTTAGGCGTTCCGTTCATAAAACGGTACGGCGCGGGCGCATACTTCTGGGCGCCGATCTGAAAAGCAAATGGGTCCTCATGGGCGGACCATCCGGTAAATCCCGGCTCCAGCTTTTTTCCCAGATCCGGGCGGACATACAAATACGCTGTGCCCGGGCCACCGCAGAGCCACTTCAGAACGCCTCCGGTAGCAAAGTCAACCTGCAGCGCCTGCACATCCACGGGCACACAACCGAGTGATTGAAAGGTATCCAGCAGCACCATTGCTCCCACTTTATGGGCTTTTTCGATGATGGCTTTTGCATCCTGCAGATATGAACTCCGGAAGATCACGTGCGAGATGGGAACGATCGCAGTCTCTTCATCGATTGCGTCCAGCAGCCGTTCGATGGGCACATGGATGCCGTCATCGGTCTTGACCATGTGGATGCGGGCCCCCCGATCGCGCTGTCCATTCCACAAATACATGACACTAGGAAAGTTCAGGTCGTCATAAACCACTTTGTTGCGTTTTCCCTTGAAATCAACGCAGGAGGCGATCACCTGCTGGCATTGGGTCACATTCTGGTGGCAGCTTATGGAATCCTTGGGCGCTTTCATGATTCCGCCGATCTGGTTGCCGACCTCCATCGCCAGCATCCACCACTTCTCTTCCCAGGCACGGACTCCGCGGGTGGACCAGATGTCAACGTAATCCTGCATTGCATCCTGCACGCCACGGGGCATGGCGCCGAGAGAATTGCTGATCAGATAGGTGGTTTTTCCCAGGATGGGAAACTCGCTGCGGTAATGCAACAGCTCAGATTCCATGGCGCCAACCGTCATGGCTAAATTCTACTGCGGGCTCAGGGTCTTTCCCTAATTGCTGGGGCTTGCGCTTGCGCTTACAATACGCACACCCCCGGAACAACCTCATCCCATGGCTGACCTGCAAAAACGTCTCGAAAAGGCGGAGAAATATCTCCAAAAGGGCAAACAACAAGATGCCCTGGAAGTGTATTTGGAGATTTTGCAGGACGATCCCAGCCAGGATGGCGTGCGGCAAACGGCCGCCGATCTTGCCATCACACTGGGGCACAACAGCGAAGCCGCATCCCTGTTGGAGACTCTATTCGAAAAGCAAGCCGCCATCGGCGACCAAGCTAAAGCCGTTGCCAGTTACAAGAAGCTGCTGCGATTAGGAACAGCCACAGTAGAGCAGACCTTCCGCTACGCGCAATTCATTGAGAAGACGGACAAAAAAGCCGCTCTGGAGGCATTTCTCAGCACGGCGATAGCGTTCGAAAAAGGGATGCGCAAGCCGGAAGCAGCGTCAGCCTGGGCGCACGTGGTCGCCCTCGATGGCTCGGCCGCGAATTACCAGTCGCAGGCGAAGGCAGCCGAAGCCGCGGGAGATCCCAAGACCGCAGCGAACGCATACCTGCGGCTAAGTGAACTTGAGAAAGACAAGGCGGCGCAGCACACCGAGCGCGCCTATAAGCTGGACGCCGGCAATCCCGCGATCGCATTAGCGCACGCACGTTCGCTGCTCGACGACGGCAAAAATGAAGATGCGGTGCGAGTGATCAAACCGGCGGCAATCGCAGCGGAAGCTTCCGTGGAATTGAAGCGCTGCCACGCGCAGGCGCTTCTGGCTTGCAAGAACCTGGACCAGGCAGAGCCGATCGTCTGGCAGTTGTTTGAGCAGGAGCCCGACCACACAACGGAGATCGCCGGGTTGCTGGGGCTCTTGCTGAATCACGATGACAGCGAGCGCGCCTTCGCGCTGGCGCGACGCTTGGAAGCTGCCATGGCAAAGCATGGCAAGCGCCGTGAGTTCATCAGCTTGTTGAAGGAAGTCTCTGACCCGCACCAGCCCAGCATTGATTTTCTGGAGTATCTGGTTGAGCTTTACAACTCCGCGAACCGTGAACACGACTACTGCGAGACGCTGACCAAACTCTTTGAATTGCATTATGCCGCCGGCAACTTTCTGCGCGCGGCGGATGCGCTCGACCGCGTCTGTGAGGTTGACCCCTATGAAGAGGGGAACCACAAACGCCTGGCCATGTTGCAGGGCAAGATCGAGGGCAACCGCCATGCGGCGATCGCAAACCGGCTTGGCACCGTCGGCGCGTCGGACGAGACGCAATCGCCGGCGGAGGCTGAAGACAAGGAACCCACAGTCCTAGAGGATTTCATGCTGCAGGCGGAGATCTTCCTGCAATATTCCATGCGCTCGAAGGCGGTGGAGCGGCTGGAGCGCATCAATAAGCTGTTCGCCCATGAGGAAGAACGCAATGAGAAATTGCGCGCACTCTTCAACAACGCCGGCTTCGTGCCCAAGTATGCAGGCGCGGGCGCGGTGTCCCCTGCTCCTTCGCCTGCTTCCGCCTTTGGGCAAGCCCCTTCTTACGGAAGCAATGCCGGCAATAGCAATGCAATGGCTCAGCCGAGTGTATTGAACGACGAGAGTGCGGTGGATAATTTTGCGCGGGTCACGGAGATCACGCGCAATATTTATCGCCAGTCTGCGGTGAAAGGCGTGCTCTTCACCGCCGTGAACGATGTGGGAAGGCACTTCAACGCCAGCCGCTGCGTGGCGGGATTGATCTCGCCGGGCAATCAGCCGTCCGCTGCCCTGGAGTACTGCGCGCCGGGGATCAAGCAGTCCGAGGTGCAACACATCGTAAAACTGCTCGGGGCTGCGCAAGAAGCGACGATGCACGCCGGGATCTTCGCCGCCCAGGATGCGGCTGGTTCTTCTGAACTGGGGGCGATCCGAACTTCCATAGAGACCTTGGGCATCCAGTCACTGCTGGCGGCGCCGCTCCTGGATTCCGCGAATGATGAACATGTCGGGATCCTGCTTCTCGAACAATGTGACCAATCCCGGCAATGGCGGCAGGCGGATTCAGTCGTCTTAAAGACCATTGCTGACCAGATGGTGCTCGCCGTCAACAACGCAAAGCTGCGCAGCCTGATGAAGAACCTTGCCGTCACCGATGAAAAATCCGGACTGTTGAAACGCTCTTCCTACCTGGATGTGCTGCAGTCTGAGACCAAACGCGCGTTCTCGCAGAACTCGACGATGTCGGTATTGTTATTGAAGTTCGGCAAGACCTCCATGCTGGTGAAAGAGCTTGGCGAGCCGGGCGTGGAGAGCATGATGCAACAGATCGGCCAGACGGTGTGCGCGCAGATCCGGCAGAATGATGTTGCCGTACGCTACGATCTGGCAAGCATTGCTTTGATTCTTCCCGATACGACTGACAAAAATTCATTCTTCGTCGTGGACAAGATGCGCAAAGCGCTGACATCTTACCGCGTGGCCGGGACCGAGTATCCGGTGCAGATCACGGTGGGGATCGCCGAAGCAGTGATGCAGCAGCATTTTGAAGCTATTGATGTGGTCACGGAAGTGATCAATCGGGCGGAGAACGCTCTTGAGTCCGCGCAATCGGAAGGTGGGAACACGGCCAAATCGCTGGCACCACTGCTCGCGGTTGCGAGTGTGGCTTGAGATATTCTCGCGGCTAAAGCCCTACAAAGGCTCTCCAAAGATCCTCTCTGAAATAAAAACGCCCCACCATGCGGTGGGGCGTCTTGTTTTTGCAAGCGACTAGCGGGTGATCTTTATATTCCCCGCGCGCAACGTACCAGACTGCTGGTATGCAGCCCCGCCCGTTAGTTGCACGGAGAAAGTATCGGTTGAGCCGGATGAACCGTTATCGCAAGCGGTGATGGTATAGGTGACAGCGGCGCCATTGCTCTTGAGCGTTGCGGCACCGCTGAAGGTGGCACAGTTTCCGCTCAACCAGTACCAGGAGATCATATTGGTGTCGAACGCCACGTTGTTGGCATTGTCCTTGTAGGAGACGCTGCCGGTAAGGTTCGATTGAACCTTAAGCCCGAAGCTGATCTTCGCCGCCGCGTCCAGGAAGCCGGAGCCGCTCACGGTGCTCGGAGGTTGAGGATTCGCAGTGATGGAGACAGACGCCGTGTTCGTGCTGCTCTTCCCATGCGAGTCGGTGACCACCAAGCTCGCGGTGTAAGTGCCGGCGCGGTTATAGGTGTGGCTCAATGCGGGAGCGGATTGGGTCACGATCCCCGAACCATCTCCGAAGTTGAACGAGTAGGAAGCGATGCTATCGCCCTGGTCCGGATCAGAAGATCCCCCGCCACTGAAGTTCACATTCAGGGGCACTGTTCCGGAGGTTGGGGTAGCAGCCAGGTTGGCAGTGGGAGCGGTGTTCGACGGCTGCGGCTGCTGCACCGTGATAGCGACCTGGGCGGAGTTGGTGCTTGCCTTGCCTCGAGAGTCGGTCACAGTGACAGACGCCACGTAAGTTCCAGCCGCGCTGTAGTTGTGCGAACTGCTGGGGCCTGACTGGGTCACAGCGGCAGATCCATCGCCATAGTTGAATGTGTAACTGGCGATAGTGTCCCCGGCATCCGGATCGCTTGAAGCCGAAGCATCCAGGTTCACGTTCAGCGGCGCCGGTCCAGATGTAGGTGAAGCTGACAATGCGGCATTGGGTGGCTGGTTTGGGGCCACTACGTTGATGGTGACCACAGCCGTATTGTCGCTTACTTTACCTCGCGAATCCCGCACCTTCAACGTCGCCTTGTAATCCGAAGGCGTGGTGTAGGTGTGCGTGACCGTTGGCGAAGATTGGGTAACGATGGTGCTGCCATCACCGAAATCAAAGACGTACGTGGTGATGGTGTCGCCGATATCTGGATCGCTGGATGCGGAACCATCCAGAGTGACGGTAAGTGGAGCTTCTCCGCCCAGGGGATTCGCGGTCAGCGCCGCGGTGGGAGCATTGTTAGGACGGCAATAGTAGCTGCCGACGAGGGTATAACTGCCGTTGCCGGTTGTATCCACCGTCTCCAGCAATCCGGCGGTGGCGCCCACTAGAAGCTGGGTCTGCGAATAGACTGCGCTGATGCTGTTTCCCGCGGTGAGCCCAATTTTTGCCGGATCCATCACGATGGTGATGCGGCCATCGACTGAGTAACCACTGGCGGGATCGGCAGTGCCGTCTTTTGTGTTCTGGTGGGTCCCGGTTGCAAGGATGGTGACATGGCCATAGTTGAAAACGGGAGTGCCGGAGAAGGTGTTCATCTCCACGAAGCGTTGGACTCCATCTGGCGTGTTGAAGTAGACCTTCCAAGTGCCATTCGGCTGCGGCATGGGGTTGAGATTGTTGGCAGTGATCTCAAAGACCAGACGATTCACCCCCGCTGAGGTGAACGGCTCAGAGATCTTTACGGTCTGGATATCGAGCTGAGAGTTTGCAGGGCTTCCGAGTTGATCTCCGCTGGCGTCTGTGAGGACGGTCACACCAGGAGGCGTGCAAGGGCTTTCCGCAACCGAACTTCCGGCGGCGGGCGAGACTTCATTGCTCAGCTTCCCCTGGCCGATCGCATTCACCGCGTTCACCTTGTAGAAATAAGCGGTGCTGCCGATCGCGGTCAGATCGTCATAGGTGGTCTTTGCCGGCGGAATCCTGGCAAATAATGTCTCTTGTCCGCTGGCGGTGCCGCGATAAATGTTGTAACTCGTAATGTCAGAGCCGCCATTGTCCGGCGCCTGCCATGCGAGATGGGTCATGGTGTCACGGGTTGCGGTCAGATACGGTGCCGCAGGAGTTGCCGGTTCCACTGGATCATAAGCCGCAAACAAGCGCTTGCCGCCCGATTGGCGGGCGACCGTTGCCTGTGAGCTGTAGGTATTGGGCCCGGCGATCACACATGCGCCGATGCAACCGTCCGGATATGCGACCACCGCGCGGCCTTCTTTATCGACGCTGGCATCCATGAAATCCAGCAGGTTGCGGTCTTTGCCCAGCACCGCATTAGTCTGGCAGTCAGTTGTGCCCAGGTTGCAGATGGAACCGCGCTGGACGGGGTCATTGGGGGTAGCGTTGGTGGTGATCCAGGTCTTGCCGCCGTCAAAGGTAGAGGCTACATACAGATACCAATCGCCCCTGAAGGTCAGCGGGTCCGTGTAGTTGCCGCTGGTAGAGCTTCCCAGGAATGCGAATGCAGCGCGGTCAGGATCGCCGGCAACAACCTCGGGGAAGGTTGAATTTTGGATGTTGAAAGCAATGCCCACGTCCTGGTCATTTCCCCAGGTCTTCCCGTTGTCGTGGGAGACGGAGATGCGGGGGTGTCCATCCCCATTCGAATATCCGAAATAGAGGGTTCCGTCTGTCGCCAGACCTACCGAAGGATCCACCAGAAAGCCATTCGGAATGCTGTCGGTCACAGGGCGAACCTGCCAGGAAAGTCCGTTGTCTTCCGAGACGATCACCCCCTGGCTGGTAAAGCAGTGCTTGTTCGGCACATAGACGGAGCCGTCTTTAGGTGACACCTTCACATGTCCGTGAAGATTGCCGCACTCGGTCAGGTTATACATCGGAATGGCGGCGCCAAAGGTCTGGCCGCCATCTAGGCTGAAAGCGCAGTTGGATTCCGCATCCGCCTGGAGGCAGTAGTAAACGGAATGAGCGTAACTGCTCAGCGGACCGATGGTGCCGGTGGCAAACCTTCCTCCGCCGATGGTCTGATGGTCCGCCACGGAACCGATACCGCAACCTTGGCTCGGCGTCCAGGTATCGCCATCATCATCTGAGTAGGACATCAAGCTGCATGCAGAGACGAGTTCGCTTGCGAAGGTTCGTCCCGTCTCAGGATCAGTGAACAAGATCGTGTCAGCGCTGGTGACCGAGGTGGGAGCCGAAACATCCTGCCAATTGGTGCGCGCCGGCGAAGTGCTGTCGTCGAATGAGGTGCGCAGCGTCTGCAAGCTGGCTTTGTAGAGCAGGTTGCCGGACTTCCAATTCACGCCGACGCTGGGCTCACCTGCGTCTGCGCCGAGACCGCCGGTAGGTACGTAATTCTGATAACGCGGCGCAATCCCAGTAGCCGGCGGCGGTTGCATCGGCGCGGAATAGAACGAGATCCGAGTGGTATACGACTGCGCTAAAGGAGCAAACGGCACGATGCGAATGGTGTAGGTGGCATTCACCGGAGGCAAAACCACGACTTCAGGGTCACTGGAGGAGGCAGATTGAGTCACCGCATTTCCCGCGGAGTCCAGGATGTACATGTCAAAGTCTGCTGTGCTCAGTGGCCATCCAGTCTCTATCTTGACGCTATATTGCCCTTGATACTCGGGAGGAGCGTTCACGGTGAGGGTGTAATCGTCACATAACTGAGGTCCGCAGACATTGCTGCCGGAGAGGCCAGTCGCGTTCGCCACAAAAAAAGGACCGCCACTGAAAGTGATCGGTCCGCTGGTGGGAGAAAGGGTTCCACTCGACGGGGTAGCAGCGAAGGCTGTAAAAGAGCCCAGCAGGAAAATCACGAGAGCCAGGACGGCAAGTGCGCGACACTTTGGAACAGACATTTGGGAAACCTCGTTAGGTGAACAACGCGGAGTACATGCTAGTAGTGTCGCTACTGCCTGTCAAGGAGTTCCATCCGGATTTGAAAAGCTTGAAATCCGGGCGCGAAGGATGTTTAGAAAGTAGTAGTAATATTACCGAAATGGCTTCCTCCTCCCTCAGAAGCGAACCCGGAACCCATCCCCTGCCGCTGTCTTCGCATGACCGGCTCCTGAGGGCTGCGAAACGCCTTTTCGCGATCCAGGGGTACGAGGCAACAAGCACGGCGGCGATAGCGCGGGCTGCCGGGACCAGCGAATCACAACTGGTCAAGCATTTCACCAGCAAGGAAGGATTGCTTGCCGCGGTATTCGATCGAGGCTGGCAGGAGATCAATCGCGGGATCGCCGCAGTCTCTCATTTGCGGAGCGGAAGAGACCACTTGTCGGGACTATTGCATGTGATGCTTTCCGCGCTGGAGCGGGATCCCGAGCTGAAAGAGCTGATGATGCTGGAGTCCCGCCGCGTACGAAAAGATAGCGGCAAATCTCACTTGATCTCGATGACGGAACACTATCTCCACCTGGTCACGTTGGTGGATGGCTTGATCACTGACTTGCAGCAACGAGGCGAGATCCGCGCCGACC
>JBBSFV010000047.1:0-21780 GCA_038254775.1 Terriglobales bacterium
AAGTTTTCCACAGTGATCCCCCCTCCCCCTCCCCCACGGTCATTCGTTCAAGTTGTTCAAAATCAGTATCTTAGGGGTTTAAGGTATCCAGAGATCATGGTGGAAAACTCGCCAAGTGCGTTGTTTTCAGCAACGGTGGCGCGGGGGTCTCGGTGGAAAACGTTTGTTGCTTGTATGCCATGCGACCCGGGAAAACTTTGGAGTAACTGTATTCGCTTTTTGTTCGTATGTCAAGATTATTCCCGGGACTTCCGTACCGGGCTGCGTAATGCCGGCGCAGTAAGGCTTTGCCACTTTTTGAAATCCCTTCCCGTCCGCGCGACTCTAACCTTCATTGAGAGAATGTTCGAGGGAGCAACTATGCAAAAACGTAAGCTGGTAAAAAGTCCCGAGCGGTTTAAATGGTTTAAATAGAGAAAGGTGATGCAATGGAGATCAAGAGAGCTGGTTCGCAAGCTTCCGCCAAGGGTCCGGCTGAATGGTTCACCGGCACGGTTCGCATCGATCCGCTTTTTCAGGCGCCGGATCCGGCGTTTGTCCAGGGTGCCAGCGTGACCTTCGAACCCGGCGCCAGGACCGCGTGGCATACCCATCCTCTGGGCCAGACACTGATCGCCACCTCCGGCATGGGATGGGCCCAGCGGGAAGGCGGCCCCATCGAAGAGATCCGCCCCGGGGACGTGGTCTGGTTCTCTCCGGGTGAGAAGCACTGGCACGGTGCCACGCCATCCACTGCAATGACGCACATCGCCGTTCAAGAAAAAAAGGACGGCAAGGTCGTCGACTGGATGGAACAGGTCACGGCGGAACAATATCGCCGATAAACGCCTTGCAGGAAGTGATTGGAACCACGGGAAGGAAGAAGAGTCCGTGGTTCATTTTCCCAGCAGAATCCAATCCGGCTCGCCGATTTCCCTTTAAAATCCTGCTACCCATGCAATCGAAAATCTTTTTGACTCCGGTCACCGAAATGAAGCAATCGGCGACGGACCATTCCAAGCTGCGCATCCTGCATGTTGTGGCTGCGCGCCCAAACATGATGAAGGTAGCGCCCATCATCCTCGAGATGATGACCCGGCCGGAAGCCCTTCCTTTGCTGGTCCATACCGGTCAGCACTATGACTATTCCATGTCAAAGGTGTTCTTTGAGCAATTGGATCTTCCTGAGCCGCATTTCAATCTGGAGGTCGGAGGCGGAACCCACCACTTCCAGACCGGCGAAGTGGTCAAGAAATTTGGAGAACTGGTGCAGCAGAACCGCCCAGACTGCGTAGTGGTGGTCGGGGATGTGAACGCCACTTTAGCCTGCGGATTAGTGGCAGCAAAAGAGAGGATTCCACTGGTGCATGTCGAATCCGGTCTCCGCAGCAATGACCGATCCATGCCGGAAGAGATCAATCGGATCGTGACAGATTCAATCTCCGATCTGCTGCTTGTGACCGAGCAAAGTGGCATCGACAATCTTCGCCGCGAAGGGGTGCCGGATGACCGGGTGGTATTCACGGGTAACGTAATGATTGACTCACTCCGCCGAATGTTGGGACCGGCGCGGAATGCGGGCACCGTCGGTCGGCTGGGGCTTGGCGCCGGCGGATATATCCTTTTGACGCTGCATCGCCCAGCGAATGTGGATGTTTCAGAGCACCTGAGAAAGACCATGGACGCGCTGGCGGAAGTGGCAGCCACTATTCCGATTGTCTTCCCGGTGCATCCTCGGACGGCAAGCCAGATGCGCAATTCCGGCATAGCGCTTCATTCGCTCAATGCTGATGGAAGAATAGGGAGCTCCGGGATATGGGCGCTCGATCCAGCCCCTTACAGAGATTTTGTTGCCCTCATGGACTCGGCTGCACTAGTGGTGACGGATTCGGGCGGGGTCCAGGAAGAAACCACATACCTGGGCGTCCCGTGCCTAACGTATCGTCAAAATACGGAGCGGCCTTCCACGATTGAAGTAGGCACGAACAAACTGATCGGAAATAGGCCAGAAATGCTTGCGGACGAGATACAAGGCGCTCTTGCGATTGGAAAAGCTCCGCGCGGAATTCCGCCACTGTGGGACGGGAAAGCAGCGGTGCGGATCGTCGATGCAATCATCCGTCACCTTCAGAATCGGCGCCGCTCTGCCGAATCCCGGCCTTAGGCCGGAGCTCCTCAGAAAAGCGGGCGCAGTTTGGATCGATTACCGGTTGGAGTAACTGGTGGCGGTCTGGATGACGTTCCTGATGTCACTTTCGCTCAGCTTAAGTCCTTCAGCGATTGACTTCCAACAAGATTAAAATCTCAAAAGCTGTTCACCGGAAGGAAGATTTGTGAAGAGAACTCTTGACCGCGCTCCGTTCTTTTTAATAGCCGTTCTTTTTTTACTGCTATCTACCAGCGCCGACGCTTTCGCGCAGACAAAGTCGAAAGCATTACCGCGTGTGAATCGGCAGTCCGCAGCGCAGGGCGCTCCGGCCTCACAGCTGAAGGATCCAGCGGTCGAACGCAAGATAGAAGCGCTGCTGAAGCAGATGACGTTGGATGAAAAGATTGGGCAGATGAACCAATTTTCCTTTGGCGCGCCCACCGGGCCCGGCACCAGTCGAAGCGAGTACGGTGAGATGATCGCGGCGGGGAAGTTGGGGTCGGTCTTCAACCTCACGGGAGCTAAAGAGACAAATCAACTCCAGCGCGCGGCAATGACGAAGTCACGCCTGAAGATACCGATCATCTTCGGTTTGGATGTGATCCATGGGTATCGCACTACGTTTCCCATCCCTCTCGCACTCGCAGCCACTTGGAATCCCGAGTTAGTGCAACAGACCGCTTCTGCTGCCGCGCATGAAGCTGCGGCTGAAGGGGTGCGCTGGACCTTCTCCCCCATGATCGACATTTCCAGAGACGCCCGCTGGGGCAGGATCATTGAGGGAGCCGGTGAAGATCCGTTTCTGGGTTCGGCAATGGCGCGTGCCTATGTGATGGGCTATCAAGGCGCGAGATTGAGTGACCCTGGTTCGATCGCCGCATGTGCCAAGCACTTTGTGGGCTATGGCGCCGCGGAGGCAGGACGCGAGTACAACACCACTCAGATCCCTGAACGCCTTCTTCGTGAAGTCTATCTGGCTCCCTTCAACGCTGCGGTGAATGCTGGTGCCGCAACGCTCATGAGCGCGTTCAATGACCTGAATGACGTTCCCGCCAGCGCCAATCCCTTCACCATCAAGCAAATACTCAAGAAAGAATGGGGATTCCGCGGCTTTGTCGTGAGTGACTGGACATCTATCAAAGAAGTGATCGCCCATGGGATCGCCAATGATGGTCCCACCGCAGCGCGAAAGGCAGTCCTCGCCGGCGTGGATATGGATATGGAAGGTGAACTTTACATAAGCACGCTTGCCGCACAGGTGAAGTCAGGCGCCGTACCGGTAAGCGTTATCGATGATGCTGTGCGCCGCATCTTGCGGGTCAAATTCGCGCTGGGACTCTTCGACAATCCTTACGCTAACGAAAAAGTACTACCGGCCAATCTTGACGCAGCCCATGTGGACCTTGCCCGCACTGCGGCGGAGCAATCTTTTGTCTTGCTGAAGAATGAGAAGGGAGTACTGCCACTTTCGGCGGCGGCGAAGACCATTGCTGTGATCGGTCCGCTGGCTGATGATGCCGACGCCATGCTTGGTGCATGGGGTGGAAAGGGCGATGCTAAAAATGTGATCACTCTGCAGGCTTCCTTGCAGGACTTTGCTGATAAACACCACATGCGCCTGTTGCATGAAAAGGGAACCGAGATTCGGGGAGGCACAGATGCTGGTATCCCTGCTGCGGTGAACGCCGCGCGACAAGCAGATGTGGTCCTATTGGCGGTTGGCGAATCTGCAGGCGATATGACAGGTGAAGCAGCTTCACGCACAGTGATCGATCTGCCAGGGCTGCAGACGAAGCTTTTGGAAGCTGTGGCTGCGGCGGGAAAGCCCACTGTATTGATTGTTTTCAGCGGACGCCCGCTGACGCTCACGCCCGTAGTGGACAAAGTGAATGCCGTGGTGCAGGCGTGGCATCCCGGTATTCAAGCTGGTCCGGCGCTGTGGCGCGTACTCTCCGGCCAGGCGAATTTTAGCGGCAAATTGACGGTGTCCATGCCGAGAGCAGTCGGTCAACTCCCGCTTTACTACAACGCGTTGAACACCGGGCGCCCGCACTTGAAAGTGGACCTTACCCATCCGCCCACCAACGGCGATGAAAAGTATGTCTCGCGCTACATCGATGAGTTGAATGCGCCATTATTCCCCTTCGGCTATGGTCTCTCTTATACCAAGTTCGATTATTCGCGGGTGAGCATCAGTGCTAAATCTCTGAGCTCTGAATCTCTGAATGCGGATTCCCAATCCCTGAAGGTGAGTGTGGATGTAAAAAATACGGGAGAGCGCGATGGAGTGGAAGTTGCTGAACTTTATCTTGGTGAACGCGGCACATCGATCTCACGGCCGGTGCGCGAGTTGAAAGGCTTTCAACGCGTCGCGCTGAAGGCAGGAGAATCAAAGCAAGTCGAGTTCACGGTAGGTAAAGAACAACTTCGCTTCTGGAACATCGACATGCGTCAGATCGTTGAGCCAGGGATCGTAACGGTGTGGGTCGGACCTGACTCGCAGACAGAAAACAGTGCCGAGTTTTCGATCGGGAAGTGACTTTCTTCAAATATAAGGCGGGCAACGGCTGACACAACGGTTGAGCTAATCAAGCAGAAACGGTATCCCGCTTCATGGCGAGTGATAAGCCATCGCCCACCGTTAGCATACTAAGAGTGATTCGCTGATCGTCTTTGAGCTTCGCGTTCAGCTTGCGGATAGCGATGGTATCCGCCTCCTGCTCTTTTTCATCAGCAACCTTGCCGGACCAGATGGTATTGTCGATCGCGATCAGGCCGCCCACGCGCAGCAGCTTCAACGCTCGTTCGTAATAATTGTCATAATTGATCTTGTCGGCATCAATGAACGCGAAGTCGAAGGTCTCAGTCTCATCGGCGGCGATCAAGCGATCCAAAGTCTCTAATGCCGGGGCGAGTCGCAGGTCAATTTTTTCACTGATGCCGGCGAGCTTCCAGTAGCGCATCGCAACCGCGGTGTATTCCTCGCTCACATCACACGCAATGATGCGGCCATCTTCCGGCAGGCCCAGGGCTACCCAGAGAGCGCTGTATCCGGTGAATACGCCCACCTCAAGGGTCTTTCGAGCGCGCAATAACTGGACCAGAAGTTGCATGAATTGACCTTGGTCTGGGCCGATCTGCATACGCGCATTCTCAAGCAGTTGCGTCTCTCCCCGTAGGCGCCTGGCTACTTCCGGCTCTCGCACGGACGACTGTAGAAGATATTGATAACTCTTCTCTTCGATTGGGGAATACCGGGACACGGATGAGATTTTACTCTAGACCTTGACGCCATACCTGACACCATACCTTGACACCAAGCTGGCTTTTGCCGATAAACCTTAACCCCGTAACTAAGTATCAGTTACGGGGTAATCGATAAGCCAGGGGCAGCCCCGGAGACCTCCTCGTAATCCAACCAACAAGTGTGATTGTGAAAAGAACCGGCGTTTTTGGCGGTCACACGCGAATTTTCAGAAAGGTACTACAAAAAATATGAAAAAAGTTCTTGTTTCCATGCTGCTTGGGTCTTTTCTCGTTGTTGGCTGTTCTCAGAGACACAACAGTCCCAAACAGACAACGGCATCGCAATCCGGCAGTGAGGCTACTGCTGCTCGTCCTGAGGCCGCCGATCGTCTGAATGATTCGGCAAAAGTGCTCACTGAACTGATGGGTGCACCCGACGATGCTGTCCCAGAATCTATTCTCGCCAACGCAAAATGCGTTGCCGTTGTCCCTGACATGATCAAAGGCGGCTTCATCGTCGGTGGACGTCACGGTCGTGGTGTTGTGACCTGCCGCACCGCCCATGGATGGTCCGCGCCGGCTTTCTTAACGCTGAGTGGCGGAAGTTGGGGTGCTCAGATCGGTGTTGAGACCGTCGATCTCGTCCTTCTCTTCATGAATGACAAAGGAGTGCAAACCCTGTTGAACGATAACGTCAAACTGGGCGCAGATGCTTCTGTGGCCGCCGGCCCGGTGGGACGCTCGGCGCAGGCTTCAACGGACATAAAGTTGCAGTCCGAGATCCTTTCCTACTCGCGCACCAAAGGACTTTTTGCTGGTCTGGAATTGAGCGGAGCAAGCGTTCGTCCGGATGATGATTCCACGAAAGGTTTCTATGGACGCAACATGAACTTCCGCACTTTGCTGGCTGGGAACACTACGGCTCCCGCAGGTGCTGCAAACTTCTTGTCAACGGTCCGTCACGTTTTCGTTGACGCTAAGGCCGAGACTAAATAATCAACAGCAACCACAAAACATTAGAAGCGAGGGGCCGGAGTCATCCGGCCCTTTTGTTTTGCCTGGGTTGCCGCCAAAGTCCGTTGTCCAAGTCGCAATCGAAACATTCAGGGATCAAGAGCTATGTTCCGCGTGCGAATACATTCCTTCGATCAGCCCAGCATATTTCTGCTCCACCACCCGGCGCTTCAATTTCAGGCTGGGTGTGATTTATCCTGAATCGATACTTAATTCGTCCGGCACAAGCACCACACGTTTTAAGCGTTCAAACTGCGCCAGGTCTTTATTCAGTTCCGCCACAATCCCTTCAAAAAGCGAGCGCACCTTAACGTCTGCGATCAGCTCCGCGTGGGAGCCATACGACACTTCATTGGCGCGCGCCCAATCCTCCAGCAGTGGAAAATGAGGTGCGATGAGCACCGATGGGAATTTTCTACGATCTCCAATCACAGCAGCATGCGCAACCAGCACATTCGATTTCAACGCATTCTCGATCGGTTGCGGCGCAATGAATTTTCCGCCTGAGGTCTTGATCAGATCCTTCTTCCGGTCGGTGATCTTGAGGAAGCCATCTGTCAGCGCAGCGATGTCGCCGGTCTTGAACCACCCGGCTTCGAAAGCGCTCTGAGTCTCTTCGGGCAAATTCCAATATCCGCTGGTGACGGAGGGCCCCCGTACCAGCAACTCGCCATCGTCCGCAATACGACATTCGATATTGTCCAGCGGTGGCCCCACCGTTCCCAGCCGATATTTATTCTTACGATTGATCGCGATCACCGGGGAAGTCTCGGTCAGACCATATCCTTCAAAGATACGGATGCCGACATCCGCAAACCACTCCCCAACCTCAACCCCCAGCGGCGCTCCGCCAGAGATGCATACTTCAGCATTCCCCCCGAGCGCAGCGGCGATCTTGTTGAATACCAGCCTGCGCGCAATGCGCCAGGAGAGGGAATTTGGCATCTTCCCGAGCTGCACCTCCGCGCGATGTTCTTTACCTACTCGCAAAGCCCAGTCGAAGATCCGACGCTTCATGCCGAATTGCGCCCGGCGTTCAGCCTCTTGGCGGATCTTCTCGTAGACCCGCGGCACGCTCACAAAATTGTGGGGCTTTACCTCTTTGAGCACCATGGGAAGATCGTCAAAAGACGGGCAGTAAGAGATGCCGATGCCATAGGCCCACATCACGTAATCCACATGACGGGCGGTGATGTGCGAAAGCGGCAGAAAAGATACATAGCCTTCTCCACGAGACCAATCGAATACCGATCTGCTTCCCGCAACATTGGAAGCGATGTTGCCGTGTGTCAGCTTCACGCCTTTGGGTGTGCCGGTGGTCCCTGAGGTATAGATGATCGTCGCCAGGTCGGCCGCGACAGTGGCAGTTGCCAAAGCATCGAGTTCCTCATCCCGGGCATAGGGCGAGCTCAACATCACATCGCGCATGTTGATTGCAGCGCGATCATGGATGTCCTCGATTGCAACGATGTATTTGACTGCCGTGCGCTCCTGAACGGCTACAACCTTGCGCAATTGTTCAGGTGAAGAGACGAAAGCGACGATCGCGCCCGAATCGCGGAGTATGTATTCCGTCTGATCGTTGGTGAGAGTGGGATAAATAGGTACATCGACCGCTCCGATCATCAGCGTGGCAAAATCCGCGATCGCCCATCCCGGGCGGTTTTCGCTCAGGATCGCGGTACGGTCGCCTTTCTTGACACCCCAACTCCGCAGCGCCCGCGCCAGGTTGACAGTTCGCTGATAGACATCCTGTGCGGAGAAATGCTTCCATACTCCATTCTCGCGATAGCTCATGGCGCGGGGACGGTCAGCCTCCACGCCAGAATAAAAGATGTCGAGGATGGTCTTGGGCTGGATCATGAGGCGCGCATCTCCATACCGGTCAAGATCACGTCCACCTCAATGGCCGCCAGCAGGATCCGCTGATGCTTCTCAGAAGACAGTGCGCTTTCAACAAGTGGGCACGGCGCCGCACCGTCGCTTTGGAATGCCGAACGCTGATAATCGACCTCACTGAACGGTGATTCAGAATGGACTAATGTAATGGCGAATGCGCGCCAGCGCCAGTGCAATCAGTTCCGGCCCGGGTGTCGTTCCAGATGCTATCCTCGAACCGAATCCAATTCCCGATGTCCACGAGCAAACATGAGTGACCGTCCGAATGTCGTGATCGTCGGCGCCGGGTTCGCCGGGCTGAATGCCGCCTTTGCTCTCGCCTCCGCTGCTGTCAAGATCACGGTCATCGACCGCAAGAACCATCACACCTTTCAACCGCTGCTCTATCAGGTCGCGCTTGCGGTGCTCTCGCCTGCGGAGATCGCTTCTCCTATCCGCAGCATCTTGCGCAAGCAGAAGAATGCGGAAGTCATTCTGGGTGACGTGGTCAGCATCAATCCCCAAGCCAAAACGCTTCGCATCACGCAATCCGAGCAGGAGATCTCGTTCGATTACCTGATCCTCGCCGCAGGTGCCGGCCACACGTATTTCGGACACGAAGAATGGGCGCCGATAGCGCCCGGTTTAAAGACCATTGAAGATGCGCTGGAGATCCGTCGCCGGGTATTGATTGCCTTTGAAGACGCCGAGAGGAAGGCCGCCGGCAGCGGAACGCACCAGCCGCTAAATTTCATTGTTGTTGGCGCGGGTCCGACCGGTGTCGAACTCGCAGGCGCCATCTCTGATATTGCATACCGTTACTTGGCAAAAGATTTTCGCAATATCGATCCCAGGCAAGCGAAGGTCTATCTGCTTGAGGGAGGTCCGCGAGTACTGCCCGCTTATGACGATGATCTCTCCGCCAGCGCGGAGAAGCAGTTGCATGATTTGAATGTGATTGTTCGCACCCATACCAAGGTCACGGGGATCGAGCCCGGGATCGTCCGCATCGGGGAGGAAACATTGCCTTCGTCGGTGACGATCTGGGCTGCGGGTGTGGCGGCTTCGCCCTTGGGAAAAATACTTGGCGCAAAGACTGATCGGGCGGGGCGGGTCTTCGTCGGCGGGGATTTATCCATCCCTGACCATCCCAATATTTTTGTTGTCGGAGATCTTGCCAGCTATGCGGATGAGAATGGGCAACCGGTGCCGGGAGTTGCGCCAGCGGCAATCCAGATGGGTAGGTTCGCTGCGGAAAATATCAAAAGAGATCTGGACCGCGAGTCGCGCACGACATTCCATTATTGGGACAAAGGAAGCCTCGCCACCATCGGTCGCAACAAAGCGGTAGGCTATGCCCTGGGATTGAACCTAAAAGGATACGTCGCCTGGCTTGCATGGCTCAGTATCCATATCTTCTTCCTCATTGGCTTCCGCAACCGCTTCTTCGTGATGCTGGAGTGGGCGTGGTCTTACTTTGCATTCCACCGCGGCGCGGGGCTCATTACTGACAAGGATTGATCCCTTGTTACGAAAGAAATAAACACGGAGAAACAGGAACGGGCGCAGTGGACAGGTGATTCCCGACTATGTGCTGAGCGCGAAACTCGGTTTTTTTACCGGCACCGGAGTGAACCAGCCGTGCCGGTCTTCCACCTTGCCGTTCACAATGCCGTAGAACTCGGCTTGCAGCTTTTTGGTGATCGGTCCGGCTTTGCCGTTGCCTACTGCGATGCGGTCCACTGAGCCGATGGGTGTGATCTCCGCCGCGGTCCCGGTGAAGAAAACTTCGTCCGCAAGGTAGAGGAATTCACGTGGAATCATCTGTTCGCGGATGCTGATGCCGAGGTCGCGCGCCAACTGCAACACAGAATCCCGGGTGATGCCGGGCAGCACAGAGTTGCCGAGCGGCGCGGTCAGCAACGTGTCGCCTTTTACGATGAACAGGTTCTCGCCGGAGCCTTCGCTCACGTAGCCGTTCACGTCCAGTCCAATGCCTTCCACAAAGCCATTGGCAATGGCTTCCATCTTGATGAGCTGCGAATTCATGTAATTCGCCCCCGCCTTCGCCATGGTGGGCATGGTGTTGGGCGCAAGCCGATTCCAGGATGAGACGCACACGTCCACGCCGTCTTCCACGTTTCCTTTGCCCAGGTATTTGCCCCAGGAATAATTGGCGATGTAGACCTCAGTAGGGGAGCCTGCCGGGTTCACCCCCACTTCTCCATAGCCGCGGAAGATCAGTGGGCGGATGTAGCAGGGCCAAATGTTGTTCGAGCCGACCACATCCGTCATCCCCTGGATGATGTCGTTGGCGCTGAACGGATGCTCGATGCGATAGATCTTCGCCGAATCCAGCAGGCGCTGGGCGTGTTCTTTGGCGCGGAAGATGGCTGGCCCGCTCGGCGGAGCATAGCAGCGTACGCCTTCAAATACCGAGGAGCCATAGTTCACCACGTGCGACATGATGTGGATCCTGGCATCGTCCCAGGGAATCAATTTCCCGTTGTGCCAGATTCTTTCGGTGGGCTGGATCGGCATGCTTCGCTCCTGGTCAGAGATGTAGGCTGGGCTGCTTCTTTAGACGCGCGGCAACCTTCCAAAGTATTCGCTTTTTTCGTAAAAACCGTGCGAACCCCAGATTATACGAGAGAGTCTTCGCTGATTCAGCCAGATATTCTGGGATTTCTGCGCGGGGCCGCAAAAGGGCGATCTCCCGCGTCTGCGGGTAAAATAAAAAGGTACTCAGCTATGCTGGCGAGGGGGACCTCGCCGAACGTGTTTTCCGAAGATGTTTATGGAGCAGACTCAAACCATCGCGGTCGCCATGTCGGGCGGTGTGGACTCTTCCACCGTCGCGGCAATGCTGCGTTCGCAGGGCCATAGCGTGGTCGGGTTGACCATGCAGCTATGGAACCAGCGCCGCCTGGCTGGGCATGAGGGGATGCCAGAGCAGGTGCAAGGACGCTGCTGCTCGATCGATGACGTCTATGACGCGCGCCGCGTAGCTGAGATCCTGGACATCCCATACTACGTGGTGAATCAGCAGGACCGCTTCGAGCGCGACGTGGTGCGTCCTTTTGTGGACGAGTATCTTTCCGGGCGTACTCCCATCCCGTGCAGCCTATGCAATAACCATCTGAAGTTCGATCAGTTGCTGATCACCGCGCAGCAGATCGGGGCAGAGAAGATCGCCACCGGCCACTATGCCCGCAATGAGTATTGCGAGCGGCGCGGCCGTTGGGTATTGAAGCGTCCCGCAGATCACGCCAAGGACCAAACGTATTTCCTCTTCGGATTGACCCAGGAGCAGCTAAGCCGGACGATGTTCCCACTCGGCGGCATGCGCAAGCCGCAGGTGCGGGAGCGCGCGCGCGACTACGGCCTGAATGTACTGGCGGAGAAGCCGGATTCGCAGGAGATCTGCTTTGTCCCGGGCGGCGATTACAAGAAGTTTCTCGACGCATACCTTGCCGAGCAAGGCGAGCAAATGCCCGACACTTCCGGAGAGCTGGTCACGACCAGCGGCGAAGTGGTAGGCCACCACCACGGGATCCATAACTTTACCGTGGGCCAGCGCAAGGGACTCGGCATTGCCACGGGAAGCCCGCTGTACGTACTGGAACTGCGGGGCGACAAGAAGCAGGTGGTGGTGGGCACGCCCGATGAATTGCTCTCGCGCGAGATGCGGGTCAAGCAGGTCAATTGGGTCTCGGTCCCCGAGCTTGCGCAGCCGATGCGGGTGCAGGTAAAGATCCGCCATCGCCACGAGCCCGCGCCAGCGAATATTGAGATGCATGGTGACGGTGTTGTGCGGGTGCTCTTCGACGAGCCTCAGCGTGCCATTACCCCGGGCCAAGCCGCAGTTTTTTATGACGGAGATGAAGTTGTTGGCGGTGGCTGGATCAGCTGATCTTCTGTATCCGGATCAATGGTTGTATCCGGTTTAATGTTCGGCGGGAACGAACGTTGACGTCACCAGTTGACATGTGCCTGAATCACCCCACGCCGAACAATCAGAGATTTGCCGCACTTGTGTCGAACGGCTGGGCCCTGCTTGTGGCATCAGCAATCGCCCCGCCCGTCCTGGCAGCGTCGCCGATTGCGTGGGCATGGGCTGAGCGATGAGTTGATTGGTCACCAGGTAGGCTTCGATGTAAAGGGTCGCCGAGGTGGTTGCCGAGGTGCTTCGGGCGCCTCCGGATGCGGATGGCTCCGCCAGCGCAGGGCAAATCTGACTACATGCCAGTGCGGATGCCAAGGATGCTATCCGAATCCATCCCCCCGATTTCTCCGTAATACCCCATCTTCAGCACCGCAGTCTGGCACTGCATTAGAAGAAATCTTCTTGCTAAGATTGGCAATCGCCCGAGGGTGGGATTTTTCAATACCACTTTAGTGTGATCGCTGCCAGGAATCCCGTTACTTTCTGCGGCTGGCATACTCAGTCGCAAGATTGTTTTGGCTCAGCAGCGCCTGTTGCGCTTCCGTAATGTCAATGAAAACGCCCAACAGAAGGTTTTTCCCCTGATTGAAAAAGGTGGTTCCTTTTGCGGCTACCCAGCGGACGTCCCCGTCAGGCCGGCGGATTCGGAACTGCGCGCTATATTCCTTCTTCCTGATCATGGCTTTTTTCAGCGCGCCCCGCACGTTATCGCGGTCGCTGGAGATGAACATGAGTGAAAGCAGATTCGCCTGCGTAGGATTGAACGTCGACCGGTCCTGGCCGAGAAGTTCGAAGACCTCTGGAGTGAAGATGTAAATGTCCTGGTCAAGGTCCAATTCCCATGACGCGATCTTGGCTGCGCGCTGGGTGAAGCGAAAGCGTTCCTCATTCAACAATAGCCGACGTTCGCTCTCGCGCAATGCATCCTGGGTGCGGCGGAGTTCATGAATGTCAGTATTGGTGCCAAACCATCGGATGACCCGGCCTCGTTCGTCTCTGAACGGCATCACTCGCGTCAAAAACCATCGCAACTCGCCTGCGGCGCTGCGAAGAGGGAACTCCATGTCAAAAGACCTGCCCGTGGCGATCGACGCTTCCCAGCGCTCGAGAACAGCCGGCAATAGTTTAGGGTCATGGACGGACTGCCATCCCCAGCCTTCCATCTCTTTGGGTGTTTTTCCGGTGTATTCATACCAACGCGGGTTGTACCAAAAGAGCCACCCATCGGCATCCGCCATCCAAGCCAGGTTGGGGATAGATTCCGCAAGCGCCTTGAAGTCTTGGTTGGAAGGCTCGCGACCTTGAGATGGAGAGATTTTGGGCATAACCACAACGTTGTACCTAATATCTCACAAAACTATCACTGACTTTGATGCAATCGCCATTCTTTCCCTGTATACGTTCAAAGCCAACGTTGTATTGATGCACAGCCTGATGTAGTCTGCCTCACCGAGTATTCCCCCGGAAGGCTAACCATGTCCGCCACTTCGCTCCCTGCGGGTCGCTTTCTAGATCTTGGACGGAAACGTCTCTTCTTTCTTGCCTTCGCGATGATGACACTCTTCGTCATCTACCGGTACGAAGTTCCGTTCATGGATAAGCATTCGCCGATCTGGCAGCACTTTGGTCCAAACGTCCGCTGGTGGCTGCTTCCGCATGGAATTGCGGGGGCGGCGGCGTTGTTGCTGGCTCCAATGCAATTCTCCAACTCTTTAAGGCAACGGTATCTGCGGATGCATCGGATCGCGGGGCGCGTGTACGTAGGCGCGGTCCTGGTGGCGGCGCCATTTGCTATCCCAATCGCAAAGATCCAAGGCCCGCCTGAGCTGGTGATGGCGGCGTCCATGCAAGCGTCAGGATGGGTCATCACCACTTTGATCGCCCTCTACTGCATTCGCAGCGGAAATGTGCAACAGCACAGGCAGTGGATGGTGCGAAGTTATCCCTTTGCCATGGTCTTCGTCGTGACGCGTGTGCTGCTGGCGGTCCCCGCGATCGAGCGTATGGGAATGTCAGGCATCATCCAGACCGTGTGGACCACGGTGTTCGCGGCGGCGTTCTTGCCGAGCATCGTGCTCAGTTGGCAGGCGATCAAGACAGGCAAGAAGATGGTGAGAGGGGCGGGGGCTTAAAGAGATAAACCCTCAGACTGCGCCTACGCCGTACTCAGCACCGCGTGGCGGTACGCGCGCACAATCTCTGATTTCGACATCATGCCCAGGAGCTCTCGCTGATTGTTGCGGGAGACCACCGGCATATTCGCCAATCGTTGCTTTGCCATGCGCTCCACCACTTCGTGAACAGTCTCGTCCGGGAAGGCGAATTTAGCGTCGCGCGTATAGACCGACGAGACGCGCACACAGCCACGCTCCTCGGCGATGATCTTGGTGACATCACTGATCGATACCACCCCGCACAGGAAGCCATCAAAATCCATGACCGGCAGCGAGAAAACCTGATGTTCCGCCATCAGCTCCTGCGCCACGCTGAGTAGATCGTCGGCGAGGACTGGGGGCACGTCTGCCATGACTTCCCGAACTTGGACGCCGGAGAGTACATGTAAAGGATTGCTTAATGCTGATGCTGCGACATGCGAATTTGTCATCGCCGCCAGGATCTCAGGATAAGCCGCCATGCCGTGCTGGGAGAAATCAAGACCGTGTAACTCAGACTCTTCACTCACGCGCAAGCCGATGGTGTGTTTCAGGATCAAGAAAAGCGCTGATGCACTCAGCAGCCCATAGACGACCGCCGCCGCTGTTGCGATCAGTTGAGCGCCGATCGCCACCGTGTATCCGTGAAATCCGCGTGGCATACCGATAAATGCCAACCCGCAAAGAGCGCCGCCGAGAAGGCCCGGGATGGCGTGTACGGGTCCCACGTCACAGGGGTCATCAATGCCGAGTTTTTCATAGAGAAATTTTGAGGTGAACGGTATCTGTGCACCTGCGACTATGCCCAATGCGATTGCCATGAGTGGATGGAAAAGATGCACCCCGGAGCAGATGGCGACCGCGCCTGCGAGTCCGCCGTTGGGAGTGACCACGGGGTTCGATTTTCCCTGCAGCCAATTGGAAACGAAGAGCGATCCCAGAATGCCGCCGGCGATCGCCGCCAGGGTGTTGATCGCTACCACTGGCAGGTCCGCTGCCATGTTCGCGTAGGAGGGGACCGAACCCAGGTTGAATCCGAACCAGCAGAACATGAGCAGGAGCGCGCCGAAGCCCATCATGGGCACGTCGTGAGGGACCGTGCGAAGTTTTCGCGTGCCCAGAAACTTTGCGCCCACCAGTCCCATGATGCCACCGATAGCGTGGACGCCAAGCG
This sequence comes from Terriglobales bacterium, assembly GCA_038254775.1. Classification (GTDB taxonomy): domain Bacteria; phylum Acidobacteriota; class Terriglobia; order Terriglobales; family Acidobacteriaceae; genus JBBSFV01. The sequence continues at coordinate 15,540 of JBBSFV010000047.1, forward strand.
ACCCGGCGTAATCCTGAACGCCTAACCGCGCCAACGCTCCGTTCCATAAGACGAAAGCAAACACCGGATACACCAGCCCTATATAAGCCGCGGAAAAGATAAGGTAGGTGCTGAACTTCATGCGTCCGGAGAAGCATCCGCTGGGGATGGCGCAAGAGACCAGAGCAAACATGAGTGACATGAAAAAGCCAAGCGATTGCTGTCCGTTGGAGGTAAAACTCCAGGGGACATGGCTACCGCTCGGCAGTGCCGCCAGTGGCCACGCGTATTGCTTGATGGCGAAGCCGAATATGAGGAACACAACAATGCCGATGCCCACATGCCCGGTCATCTTCATGAGCACATTAGAAACGTCGCGCGAGCGCACCTGCCCGCCTTCCAGTAGAAAAAAACCAGCCTGCATCAGGAAAATGAGGCTTCCCATCGTGAGTATCCAAAGCAGAAAGATGTTCTGTTCCAAGGGAGTCCTCCACAGCGAGACGACTCCCTGTTTCTACTTTGGGCGGGAGGAGATGGGAAATCAGAAATTTCGATGGCAGCAATAAGTAAAAGCGACGCTAGTAACCTATTGTGACAGCGGGAGCTATCCGTAAAAGGGCACGTCGCGAGTTGTTTACGTGGCCCGTCATGATTATTCTCTGCTTCAGCAGTTAGAGCCTTGGAGCTCGAGTAATGCTTATTTCAGTACCTGCCAAAGCGTCTCCGGGCTCTTGACCGGCAGACCACGCAATGCGGAGCGAGCGAGAGCGAGGTAGGCATCGCGGGCCTCGGGCAGGCGCTTTAGCGCGGCGAGATGCCGGCGGATGGTCTCGGAATCTCCGCGTTTGAGCGGGCCGCTGAATGCATCCGCGGGCCCGGTGGTCAGATAGTTGTTGAGGCTCTGCTGCAGGATCTTGGCGTTCACCCGCCGGGGGTCCTTCACGCCGGCGGCGCGTCCTACCTGTTCGCCCGCTTCTAGCAAGGCGATCAGCAGTGGGGAGGAAAAGGCGCCGAAGGCGTGGTAAAGGACCTTGTCCGCTGCGCGAATATTGAAGGCGTCGGCGCCAATGGCGGTGATCATCTGCCTGGCGATGCGTAGGGCTGATTTATCGCCTTCGAGTGCGAAGGGGACGGCGGTGAAATCCGGCTTCGATTTAGCAACGAAGGAATTCATGGGATGCGCGGAAGCGATGGCGGCACCGCGCCGCTTGAGTGGCAACAGTTCGGCGGCGGGCAGCGCGCCACTGCAGTGAATCACTGACTTGCCGCGCCAACTGCGTGCGGCGGCGAGGCCGGCTGCCCATTCGGCGATTGCGTCGTCGGGAACAGTGAGCCATACCACTTCGCAATCAAACTTTGCGGAGTCGAGCGTGGCGGCGCGTGCGTCCACCTTTTTCGCTAAAGCCATGGCATGGCGCTGCGATGCCGCGCCGGGTCGCGATATGAGTTCGGTGATGCGGTAGCCGGCATCTCTAAGCGCGAGCGCGAGGACGCGTCCGAGATTTCCAGCGCCGATGATGGCAATACAAGGTAACGGGGTTCGCTTGCGGGCTTTCATCTGTGGGCGACCATTATCATGCTTGGCATGGCGAAAAAGAAATCCGTGCGGATAAAAAGCAAAAGCGTTCGCGCCAAGAATGTTGAAGTGATCAGCTCCAAGCTGGTTTACCAGGGGCCTGTCTTCCAGGTCTTTACCGACCAGGTGCGTGAAGGCGAGTACACCGGCCGAAGGGATGTGATTCGCCACAGCGGATCGATCGTGGTGCTGGCACTCCGCGAGAAGCGCGGCAAGCAGCCGGAGATCTTGCTGGTGCGGCAGTATCGGCACCCGGCGAAGAAACATCTGTGGGAGCTGCCCGCGGGGAGGATCGATCCGGGAGAGAAGATGCTGCCGGGCGCCAAACGCGAGCTGCTGGAAGAGACAGGCATCACGGCGAAAAAGTGGAAACACGCCTTTCGATTCTGGGCATCTCCAGGATTTTTGGATGAGACCATGGACGTTTTTCTGGCGCGCGATTTGATGCAAGGCGAGGCGCAGCCGGAGGAAGATGAACAGATCGAGATGCGGTTCTTTCCGCTGGCCCTGGCGGTGGAGATGGTGATGAAGAACAAGATCATGGATGCGAAGACGATGGCGGGAGTGTTGTGGGTGAGTCGGAAAGCATTTAGCACTTAGCATTTAGTGAAGAATCTTTTGCTATGCCCACGTCAGCTCGCTGCGCGAGCGGGACGTGGGGCAACCGGGCTGCGAGGGCCGTTTTTTCTGTCGCTTTTCGGCGCACTCTTTAACTGTGTACTAGTTTGACAACACAATAAAGAGAGTGTCAGAATAGCCCCAATCCGCCCTTTCCATGTTCCCCAGACGCCGTTTCAGGCAGCTTCCCAAGGTACTGCCAGGTTGTGTCGTCCTGCAAACCTGGTTGGGCTAAATCAAGGGCCCAGGTAGTCCCATATGCCTTCCCGGAAAAGAAAGCAGTACGGAGGGACGCTAGATGTCTCGAGTCAAAGGAAAAGTGAAGTGGTTCAACAACGCGAAGGGCTTCGGATTCATCGGCCGTGATGACGGACCGGATGTTTTCGTGCACTACAGCGCCATCCAGAATGAGGGTTACAAAAGCCTGCAAGAGGGCGATGAAGTAGAGTTTGATATCGGCACGGGCCAGAAGGGTCCTCAGGCTGAAAACGTCACCCGCGCTACCTAACTTCTGAATATTGGTCTCTCAAAACCCAGCTCCCTGACTGGGTTTTTGTTTTTGTTGAAATAGAATCACGCTGATGGATAACAAGACCATCGCGAACGTGCTTTACGAGACCGCCGATCTGCTCGAGGTGGCGAATGAAGACTCTTTCCGCGTACGTTCTTACCGCCGGGCCGCTGAAGCAGTAGAGGCGCAGCCGCAACAGATCGCGAGCATCGTGGCGGACGACAAACAATTGCTCGCCATCCCCGGGATCGGGAAAGGCATGGCGGCGAACATCAAAGAGATGTTTGCTGAAGGTGAGTTGCGCCTGCACAAGCAGCTCTTAAAGAAATATCACCCTTCGATGCTCGACCTGTTGAAGATCCAAGGCCTGGGGCCGAAGACGATTGCGCTCATCTATGACGCATTCCAGGTCAGCGATGTCGCCGGGGTTGAGAAGCTGGCCAAGGAAGGCAAGTTACAGACCTTGCCTCGCATCGGTGATAAGCAAGTCCAGAAAATCCTTAAGGGGATCGAAGTCTTCCGCAGCATGAGCGGGCGGTTCATGCTGGACGATGCTGACCGCACCGCGGAGAAATTCATTGAGCATATGCAGGGTGCTTCGGGCGTGGATAAGATCACTCCGGCCGGGTCGCTTCGTCGCGGGCGGGAGACAGTGGGCGACCTCGACTTTCTGATCACCGGCAAGAGCGTGAATACCAGCAAGCGCGAGGCCGTGACGGAGCGCGTGCTTGCTTTTCCCGGAATCACGGAAGTGCTTGCCCAAGGCGAGAACAAGATCAGTTTTAAGCTTCGCAGCGGGATGCAGGTGGACGTGCGCTTGCTCCCCGCGGAGTCATTCGGAGCGGCGATGCAGTACTTCACGGGCTCGAAGTCGCATAACGTAACGCTCCGCCAGCGAGCGCTGAAGATGGGCTATACGCTGAACGAATATGGCCTTGCCCGGTTGGACCATAACAAGATCGTCGCCGGCAAAACTGAGCAGGAGATATACAAGATGCTTGGTCTCGAGTACATCGAGCCGGAGTTGCGCGAAAATTGCGGTGAGATCGATGCCGCCGCCCAGGGCATGCTTCCTGAACTGTTGCAGCAGGAAGACATTCAAGGCGATGTGCACATGCATACCGTGGCAACCGACGGACGCTGCACCATCGAAGAGATGGCGGAGGCTGCGCGCGATCGTGGTTATAAATACATGGCGATCACTGACCACTCCAAGAACCTGGCATTCGCGAATGGGTTGGACGATAAGCGCGCCGAGGAGCACATCAAGAAGATCCATGCGGCGGACAAGAAAATGGGCGGGATCAAGATTTTCGCCGGCATTGAGGTGGATATCCTCGGTGATGGCGAGCTTGATCTCTCAGACTCAGTGCTGGAACAGATGGATATCGTGATCGGCAGCGTCCATTCGCACTTTCAGCAGGAGCCGGCAAAGATGACCGAACGCCTGCTGCGCGCGCTGTCCAATAAAAATCTGTCAGTGCTGGGGCATCCGACGGGCAGGCTGTTGCTGCGCCGCGACGCTTACACCTATGACATGGACGCGGTGCTTAAGCTGGCGGCGAAGAACAAGGTGGCGATGGAGCATAATGCATATCCTGACCGCTTGGATCTTTGCGACCTTCATATGCGAATGGCGAGGGAGCGCGGGGTGAAGATCGTGATCAATACGGACGCGCATCACACGTCGCATATGGAAAAGATCAAGTATGGGATCCTGCAGGCGCGTCGGGCCTGGTTGACCAGGAACGATGTGCTGAACACGCTTTCGGTAGAGAAATTTGCAAAAGCGATGAAGAAGCAGTGATAGGAGGGGACAAGAATTTCGAAGAAAGCTAAAACTCAAACAAGTAGATTCTTTTCAGCTTCAATTTTCCTTTGCTTAGTCGTTTTACAGTTTCGATGTGTCCCGCTCGAGCTTCTTCAATATGAAAGTATTCGCGTTTGTATAGAGGATTGTGATTTGTCGGAAATCCATAGCGATCAGCGGTCAGCACGATGGTGACATATTCGTCTTTGATCATTGGGTCTGCGGATCTCAGCATCTTTGACATTGTGTCATCCGATGAATGGTACAAGATCGCCAGAGTTTGAACTGAGTAGTATCTCCAAGGCAACCAGCTTGCGACAATTGTGTAAGCAAGCTGCGGGCTCTGCGGGTTTGGGTTATTGAGAATCCATCTCGCCATTGTCGTGGAAGTTGTATCAACTTTTGATCGACTAGTCGATGGTCTATCGAATTTCAGATGAGCGGAGTATCAGGAATAGGAGAAGTCGGATTGGATAATCCTTTAGATGACGCGTTTGACCCTAACCTGCAAGACCCTGAACTTTTAGAGTATTTTTCACCTGATTCAGCTACCCAAGCTATTGTGACTGACTTCGTTACTCGTAACACTTCAGCGATTATTGAACGATTCCACCATTCCCCTGCGAGTTCAGGGGGTCGGATTATTTCCAGCCAGATTCTAGCTGGGATTATCCGTGACATGCTGGCGGAAGAGGATTTCGTTGATCCAATAGCGGCGAGAGTGAGAAAACAGGACGCGGAGCGGTTGGAACGAGTGAAGAGCTCTCTTCCAGAGCTTGATGGGGACTCGTTGACGTTCAGTTGGAGACTCCTGTACGGAGATGAGCGACCGGGCGAAAAGTGGTTATTGATGCTTGACGAGAGAGAGATACTGAGGGAACAGGCGTACTGGGAGGACTACAGCATTTACCTCACAGTGTTGGATTGTTTGATCAACAAGTATGGCAGCAGAGTATCGGACTTCGTTCCGCCTTCACCAAAGGAGCATGTCGGGTTTGTGACGATGTTTGGCGATGACATGGGTGGACCTGGAACAGTCAATGCACTACGCAAGCGGCATTTTGGAAAGGGTTGGGAAAACTTATGAAAATGCAAGCTGTGTGCGAGGATTTGCATTCCGAAGCTGAACGACTTCGTGAAGAACTCGCCCTCGCGGAGGCGAGTCGTCGTGAGTTATCGGAAATCTGAAACGTAGGTATTCTGGCAATGTGTATTCGACGGAATTGAAAGCGCGTATTTTTCAAAATGCGCGGATGCAATCGTTACACATCGGTTTTTTAGGCGGTAGCTCACTTTCATTTTGTGAAAAACATGCGGCCTGGTATCAGGAGCTGCATCCAGTGCATATCCCGGTTCAATCTATCTAACCGGATGCGGTCCAGAGTTCCTGCATCCAAGTTATTGCTGAAAGGATCCATCATGGCTGAGCAACCCAGCAATCCTTTTACCGCACCCCCTGGAAATCCTGATCGCGTTCCGGATATGTCACAGGAAATGGACAGCCCCGGACGCTCGCTTCCGCCGGCGATTCCGGTACTGATCGCAGCAGTGGTGATCGGCGGACTGTTGTATTGGAATGCGCATACCCACCGCTCCAATACGCCTGCCTCGGGCCGAATCAGTAAACTCGCGGTGGTTGAGCAGCAGACCGGTGACCGCGTTCTGGTACTGGCTGAGTTGCAGGTGCAGAACCGCACTGATCGGCCCATCTATGTCCATAGCTTGCAGGCGAAGTTAGTCACAGATG
>JBBSFV010000048.1:0-20526 GCA_038254775.1 Terriglobales bacterium
CCCTCGGCTGTGCAAACCCGAGCACCACAGCCGCCCTCGGCTGTGCAAACCCGAGCACCACAGCCGCCCTCGGCTGTGCAAACCCGAGCACCACAGCCGCGTAGCGGCGACATTCGTTAGCCCAGCGCGTGAGCGCTGGGTATGCGGCCGATTAAGAGAAAAAGCGCCGTAGGCGCGACACGCAATCAAGAAACGTATCTATTCGCTACCACCCGGAAAATGTTGTGCACCAGGCGAGACGCCCTCATCCGGCTGCAACATCCAGACCGTTCGACCGGCATAATAGCGCAGCAACTCCGCATTGGCCGCCCCGCCCATGTCCCGCGCCCATATCACTTGCTGCCCATCAATGTCCGCGCTGTTGTACACCCATTCCTCGTTGGGATCGTGTCCCACAACGTAATGCACCAGCACCACGTGCTTGCCCCCCATCGCTTCCAGTTGGTGCAAGACCCGAGGCCGCTCCAGCTCCATCCGGTATTGATAAACAAGGTCATACGGCTGCATCACTCGCGTGCCAAGCTGCCAGAGGATCATCCCCGTTACCATCACGGCTGCAACTCCGGCAACCGGGGCGCGCATGCGCGCCCGCAACACTCGCAGCCCATACAACATCAGCGCGATCACCAGCGATATCGCCGGGGCCGCATAATGCGGCTGCGGCCTCCAGGCCACCACCAGCAATCCCGCGGCGAACCAGATCAGGGTTACACCCAGCAATCGTAGTTGGCGTTTGCGCAGCGCGTGGGTTGCGCCGAAAACGAATGCCGGCAACATGGGGAAGAGATAAAACCGGTGATACAGTGCCAGCTTCTGCATCGTCCAATCCCACAACCCTGCCGCGGTGCGCGTTTGCAAATAGACCGGATACTCCCACAACACGTACACCCAGCGCAGTGACGCATGCGCATAGTGCGGGATCGCCCGCGCCGCCTGCCAGATGAATGGACGCGTGATGTGGTACTGCTCCCAGTTCGACTGATACGGCATCAGCAGCGGATGCCCGGTGCCGCGCCAGTTGTAATACAACATCCATCCACCTATCGCGCCCATCAACAGCACTCCCGGCAGTATCACCCGGAGTCCGCTCCAGCCTTTATCGCGAAGCCGCCACAGCACGCATCCCACCGCCGGCAGCGCCAGCATCGCGCCCTCGAACGGACGCGAGTTCGCCAGGATGCCCAGGCCCAGCGCCATCAGCATCGCCTGGCTTGCATCGCATCCCCGCCGCATCCGTCCCGCCGCTCCCAGCACCAATGCGCCGCCGGTCCCTGCCACCGCTCCGCCCATATATGTGTTCACGGTGTAGCTGAATGTCGCGAATCGCAGCACGCAAAACGCCCCACCCAGCAGCGCCCATCGCGCAGGCATCCACCCTTGCAGCATCCACGTCACCGCCATGCATAGCGCGGCAACGCTTAACAGCACGCCCATCCACGGTGATCCGAACAACACCTGCCCAGCCGCCATTACCATTGACTGCGCCGGCGGATACATCGATTGATACGTTGGCCGTACATTGATGTGGACTGATTCAAAATGCGTTGCCAGCGGATGCGGCGGATTGGTCAGCCTCCCATGCGCAAACGTGTCTGCACCCAGCAGGTAGCTGAACTCATCATGGATGGTCGGTGTCGGCACCGGCATCACCGGCAGTAATGCCAGTCGCAGCAGCACGGCGGCAGCGCCGGTAAAAAAGATCGCAGTCCGCTCCCGGTTTGCGGCTGAATGGCGCTTCGCCAAACCGCGCCACCAATGCACCCGCGCGCCTCGCTTGAATCGCGCAAGCCAGAACGCCGACCCCAGCAGCGCCATCCACAGCAGCGCCTCCAATAGTAGAAGTGTTGTGGCCGAGTCCGATTGCAGGAAGGAGAGCGATTCGCGGAACATTTTGCCGTGGAAGTCGGCTGATTGTAGCAGGCAAATCCCTTATCGCCGCACCGCCAGAACTCTGCTACTATCCCTGCCACTCCCCTGAAAAATGACTATGAGCGCAGCCTCACCAGCACTTACCCGCGAATCTTCCACCGCCCCGGAGTTCGAACTTGCGGTGGTCATGCCCTGCCTGAATGAGGCGGAGACCCTCGAGGTCTGCATCCGCAAAGCGCAGAGCGCGATGCGCAACGCCGGCATCAATGGCGAAGTCATCATCGCCGACAACGGCAGCACAGACGGCTCCCAAGCCATTGCCACATCCTGCGGCGCGCGCTTGGTGAACGTTCCCAGCAAAGGATACGGCGCGGCGATCATGGGTGGCATTCAAGCCGCTCGATCCCTGTATGTCGTCATGGCGGACGCTGACGACAGCTATGACTTCTCCCACGTGGACCGCTTCGTCGAGCGCCTTCGCTCCGGCGCGGACCTGGTCATGGGCAACCGATTCCGCGGCGGCGTCCAGCCCAAGGCGATGCCCTTCCTGCACAGATATCTCGGCAATCCCGTGCTCACATTTATCGGCAGGCTTTTCTTTAAATCAAATTGCGGCGACTTCCACTGCGGCATGCGCGGCTTCAGCAAACTCGCCTATGAGCGCATGCAGCTTCGCACTACCGGCATGGAATTCGCCAGTGAGATGGTGGTGAAGGCAACCTTGCTCGGCTTGAACGTTACTGAGGTTCCCACCACGCTCTCGCCCGATGGCCGCACCCGCGCACCCCATCTCCGCACCTGGCGTGACGGATGGCGCCATCTGCGTTTCCTTTTGCTTTACAGTCCGCGCTGGCTTTTCCTGGCGCCCGGCGTGCTCCTTATGTGGGCGGGTTTGTTGACTCTCGGCCTGCTACTGCCGCACGCCCGTGTCATCGGCCGCTTCCATCTTGATGTCCACACCATGCTCTATGCCGCGAATGCGGTCTTCGTCGGATATCAACTTATTACCTTCGCCGTATATACAAAAGTATTCGCCATCGCGGAAGGATTGCTCCCCCAGGACAAACGGATGGAGCTTCTATTCGAATATGTTCGCCTTGAGACCGGTCTCATTGCCGGGGCCTTCATGACACTTGCGGGCTTGCTGCTCTCCGGCTATGCGGTCTGGATCTGGAGGCTGCACGGCTACCAGGGCCTCGATTATTCCAGCACCATGCGGTTGGTCATCCCCGCGGCGCTCGCCATCACCCTGGGCTTTCAGACCGTATTCTCCAGTTTTTTCCTGAGCGTGCTCGGCATGAACCGCAAATGAATCCCGTCGCCTGGCTGCATGCCCGCTTCGTCCACACCCGCCGCGTCAACCGCCTGCTGGATCTGATCAGTGAGATCACTCTGCCTTATTTCACGGTGCTGGACCTCGGCTGTGGAGACGGCATGCTCGGCGCGCAGCTCATGGAGCGCAATCCCCGGCTCACCGTCTCCGGCGTTGACACCCTCGTCCGGCCAAAGACCTTCATGCCTGTGCAACAGTTCAACGGCAGCAACATCCCATTCCCGGATGCATCATTCGATGCCGTCCTCCTTGCGGATGTGATCCATCACACTCAGGACGGCGTCGCTCTTCTCCGCGAAGCCTCCCGCGTCGCCCGTCACGCGGTCATTATCAAAGACCACCTGCGTCAGGGCGTCGCTGCGAACCTCACCTTGAGGCTGATGGATTGGTTCGGCAACTCTTACACCGGCGTTGCCTTGCCCTACAACTACTGGGACCAGCAGCAGTGGGACCAGGCCTTCCGCCAGGTCTGCCTCACGCCTGTTCGCCGGCTCTCCCGCCTTGCGCTTTATCCCTGGCCTGCTTCGATCTTTTTTGATCGCCGCTTGCACTTCATCGCGCACCTGCAGATCAGCGATCCCGCTCGACCGGCCAGCACCCACGCTGCTGAGTGATCCGGAGAGCGCAGCGCTTGCGGCTACTTCGTTTTTTTAAAAGCTTCAGGGAATAACACCGACGCCGGCTTCGCCGGCTTGTAAATATCGAGCCGCAGATCGCAGATCTCTTCTTCCGGCACGATTTGGCTTTCCACCACCGCACCCGCTTCCTTCACCAGCCATATCTCCCGCCCGCGGTAGTAGTGCGCCAGTTCGCAGTTATTCTTGGCGTCCATACTCCGCGCCCACACTATTTTTTCGTTGTCCAGGTCAGCCATGTTGAAGACCCACTCATCATGTGTGACGTGGAAGGCCGGATTGTAATGAACGATCACCAACTGCTTTCCCGGCCGAGGCGCGATCTTCTCCTCGAATCGGTCTCTTTGACGCACGTTCATGGTGCGGAAAGCCCATGATGGTGGCCACGGGCCGAAATCCACTTCGCGATTGAAGAATGCCGCCCGTGCGATCACCAGCACTACCGCTGCAACCAGCATGGGTCGCGTGATCTTTTGCCCAAGCCGATGCCAGCGCAATGCCCGCAGGTAACGACCTCCTTGCAGCAGGAACAACACGATCAGCAGGAATCCCGGTGCCAGATAATGTGCCTGGATCCAGTTTTGTACTGCTAATCCCGCAATCAGCGCCCAGCCCGCCGCCCATAACAGTTGCATCTTTCGCTGCAGCAGCGCCCGATAACCGAACAGAAATACCAGAGACAGCAACGGCCCCACAAAGCACGCCCAATAGATGACGAATCTTTCCTGTGTCGCCTCAAAATAGCCAAGAAGATACTTATTGCGCTCGCTCTTCTGAGTTTGAAAATTCACCAGGTTGCGTCGCAACTCCAAGTGCCGATACTTGGGCACCGGCAACGGCTGCTGCCAAATGAAGGGTTGAGAAACGTAATACTGTTCAATGGTCACCGCATACGGAGACTTAAACGCCTTTCCTGTCACCCGCCACTGGTAATACAGAGTGAACGCGAAGAGCGGCACCAGGACCGTCGCAGTCGCCGCCAGCACACGCCGCATGGTGCGCCGTTCGCTGGCTTTCCATAATCTCCAGAGCAGCGCGGTCCCCAGTGGCAGTGAGAGGAGCAAGCCCTCGAAAGGCCGTGTGCACGCCAAAATAGCCAGCCCGAGAGCAGCGCAATACGCATTGCGCCACACGTGGCGCGGCTGCCATGCGTCCTTCCTGCCGAAGCCCGCCAGCCGCGGCAAGCTCCCCATCACCATCACGCCGCCCAGCGCCGCCAGTGATCCTCCCCAATAACTGTTCATCCAATAATGAAAAAGTCCGATGCGCAGCGCCACAAAGATTCCTGCGACCCACGCCCAATACGGCGGCACCCACGCCTGCAACGCCCAAACCACCGCGCCGCAGAGCAGCACGGTGATCAGGAAGACTCCCCACCAGCAATGCCCCAATGCCAACTTCGCCAACGCCAGCACAGCGGAAGATCCGAACGGATACTGTGATTGGTACGTTGGAATGTGGAAGACGTTGAAAGTCTCAAAGTGGATCCACATCGAATGCGTGGGATTAGTCAGCCTGCCGTGCAGAAATGTGTCCGCTGAAAGCAGATACCCGAACTCATCCGCGATCCCCGCTTTTGGGAATCCAAGCAATGGCATCAGAAGTAAGCGACCCACTCCCGCCAGCAGCATCACAGAAATGATCGCCGCTCTGCGATCGCGGGAAAATTCCTTCGCCCGGAGATTCAATGCGCGAAAAGGCCGGTAGTGCCAGGCAATCAGGCTGATCAGGACAGCGCTTAGCAGCACTGACCATTCAAAGCGAAAAATAAAAGGATTTATCAGCCAGTCAAATGGCTTTTCAGGCATGTGGGTCCGCGGGTCTGGCTATGGCTTCGTGCTCTCTGGCGTGAATGTCAGCGTCTTCATCTTAACTTCGGGACCGAACGGTGACATCGGCTTTCCGTTGTATGAGATCTCCACTCCGCCGGCGTTGCCCAGTCTTACCACTAATTCTTTTGCTGCGCGGAAAGATTTCTGCGTCTCCGCCGCGAGATTGCCTTCCAGCATCACTTTGCCATCGCTGGTGATCTGCACCCACGAGCTCTCTTTAGCGTGCAGCGTCACCCGGATCGGGATCTCTGCTCCCGCTGTTTCTTTCGCTACCGGAGCCTGACTCGCCGCTGCATCGTTCCTGTTTGTGGCTATCTCCGGGGAAGCGGTGGCTTGGCCTGCGTTCGTGGTTGGTCCGCCGGTCACACTCGGCGTCACTGTTGGTGACTGCACCGCATCCTGGATAGCCTCTGCCATCACCGGTCGCGACGCGGCTTTCGCGACTGCTGCCTCACTCGGCTGCGCGCTTTCCGCCGCGTTCGCCGCGGAACCCCTGGCATCGAAGAATCTGTAAACGAAGCCGCCTACTCCCAGCAAAACTACCAGGATCACCGCCGCCGCCATGAAGCCCGCAGCTTGGTCCCGCTCCGGTGCGGCTTGCTGCCGCTTCTTCGCCGCATAGATCGCAGGCAGCAGCTCCGGTTCGTTCGCCGTCGCTCCAGGGGTTGCGCTTTGCTGCCGCGTCTTCAGCGCAACCACATAATCGGTGAGTGCCTGCTCCTCATCGATCCCTAAGTAACGAGCGTACGACCGCACAAATCCTTTGTTGAAGATCCCGCCCGGCAGTTTGTCGAAGTCTTCTTCTTCCAGCGCGCGCAACATGCGTGCGCTGATCTTTGAGGAGGTCGCGATCTCATCCAGCGTGATGTTTCGCATCTCGCGTTCGCGCTGCATGCGTTCGCCAAAAGCTCCCATTGCCGGCCTCCTCTCCATTCCTTCGATCTTCTCTTCAGGCCAGAGCGTCGCCTGATTTATCTGTTCCGCCATGCGTTTGTGGAAAACCAGTGGAAATGAGGCAAATAATAGGTTTATATCGCCCTACTGTCAAACCTTAATACCAGGTGCCAAAGACGAGTAAACCGCTTGGTTACCTTGTCCTTCCGTACCAGTCCGGACTGGCACCCTGACTGGCGCTCTGATTGGCGCTTTGGTTTCCCCTCACCGGCTTTGATTGAATCGCTATTGTGAAGGGGCTTATAATGCCCCATCAGCTCACCCCCAGCAGCTTCAGGATTGCCCTGTCTATGACGGAATTTGCATCCAGCGACCGGCGGCGGATGGAAGAGATCAGCATCTTCCATGATGTTGCCAAAGCGCTTACATCTTCGCTGGATCTTGACGCCATCCTCCAGACCATCATGGACAAGATGGCGGAGTTCTTTCGCCCCGACACCTGGTCCTTGCTCATGGTGGACGAACAGCGCGATGAGCTTTACTTCGCCATTGCTGTTGGTCCCGCTTCGGAAACGCTGAAAACGCTGCGCCTGAAGGTCGGCGAAGGCATCGCCGGTTGGGTCGCCAAACACGGCGAATCGCTGATTGTCCCTGACGTCTATACCGATCCCCGCTTTGCCAAGCGCGTGGACGAGATGACCAAGTGGAAGACCCGCTCCATCATCTCCGTGCCCCTGAAATCCAAGCACCGCGTGCTCGCCGTGATCCAGCTCATCAACTGCTCGGTTGAAAGCTTTGGTGAAGGCGAGATGTTCTTCCTGCATGCCCTCTGCGATTATGCCGCTATCGCCATTGATAACGCCCGCGCCGTGGAGAAGATCCAGGAACTCACCATCACCGACGATTGCACCGGGCTCTACAACGCCCGCCATCTCTATAAGACCCTTGAGTCCGAGGTCTATCGTTCGCAGCGCTTCGGTTACAACTTTACTGTGATCTTCCTTGACCTTGACCACTTCAAGCAGGTGAATGACAAGCACGGGCACCTGGTGGGCAGCCGCTTATTGAATGACTTTGGATATCGCATCAAGTCCCACCTGCGCCTGATCGATTACGCCTTCCGCTATGGCGGCGACGAGTTCGTCATTCTGCTGCCACAGACCAGCAAGGAGCAATCTCTGGTGGTGGCAAAGCGTATCCGCGACGTCATTCGCAAAGACGATTTCGTGATCGACGATCTCGCGCTGCCCATCCGCGCCAGCATCGGCGTGGCAACTTTCCCGGAAGATGCCAAGAGCGCCCATGAGATCATCCGCCAGGCCGATGAGATGATGTACAGCGTCAAGAACGCCTCCCGCGACAGCATCGCGGTCGCCCAGATGGGCTTCATCCAAGTCGAATAGAACTTTTACATTCTGAGCGCAGCGAAGAATCCCTACCGAAACCACGATCGCTGGCATCGACCAAACCCGTTGCAACTTGTCATTCTGAGCGCAGCGAAGAATCCCTACCGATACAAATAACCCTGTGGCACAGCCGCCCTCGGCTGTGCAAACCCAGCACCACACCATTAGCACCAGCACACCACCCGCAATTGTCATTCTGAGCGCAGCGAAGAATCTGCATTTAACTAACCAACGACCAGCGACTAACGACCGTCTATCAGTCCAGCCTTACCAGAAACACGCCACCTTTATTCACCCGCGTGACCCGCGCCACCTCTTCCGCTTTTCGGCGATCGTCGTTCAGCGGACGGATCCGTACCCAATCGCCGGTAGGCCCGGTGAACTGGATCACCTTCGCCGTGCGATACGTCCGCATCAGTTTGTCTTTTAGCATCGCAGCCTCGGCTCCATCGGTGAACGCGCCGATCTGCACACACCACCGGCCGCCGGTCTCGATCGGCGATGGCGTTTCCAGGACTTCCACTTTGACCTTCGCCAACCCCGACCGCCATACATCAATGGCTTTCGCCGCGCCTAGTGAAAGGTCCAGGATGCGGTCGCCGATGAACGGCCCGCGATCATTGATGCGCAGCACGATCTTCTTCCCATTCGCCAGGTTCGTGACCCGCACGATCGAGTTCAGCGGTAAAGTCTTGTGCGCCGCTGAAAGCAGATTCATGTCAAAGACCTCACCGGTCGCCGCCTTGCGATTGTGGTACGGAGGCCCGTACCAGCTCGCAGTGCCGGTCTCCACGTAGATGGGTTTCACGTGCTCATATGCGTCCTGCTCGATCGCAATCGCGGGCGGCGGAGTCGGCACAGTCTTTCGTCCCGCAGCAGGACTCGCAGGTTGCGGCAATGTTGGCGGAGGTGGAAGATGAGCCACCCGCGGTTTTTTATCTCCGCAGCCGGCAACCACCATCGTCGCCGCCAGCGCCACCGTCACATATATGTATTGCCCTCTTATCAACGAATCACTCCGCCTCAGTATCAACCCAGGATTCATTATGCTGTCGCGCAGCTCACGCTGCAATCATTGCTTGACGGCATGAACCTTGAATGAAACCTGGTCACCTGGTTTTACGAACCACTAACCACCAAAAACCTCTGTGGCCTCCGTGTCCTCTGTGGTGAAAGCTGTTGGCTTTGCTAAACTCTTCGCACATGAAATCACATCTTCTGGTCCTCACCCTGCTGCTCTGCACCGCTGTTTGCGTAGCGCAGACCACTTTGCCGGACGCCCCCTCGGCGCCGCCCCCCACTCGCCACATCCTGGGCATCATCCCGGACTATGACGTGCTGAACCTGAGCAAAGATATTCCCCCGCTGAGTTCGCGGGAAAAGTTTCGCCTCTTTACCACCAGCACCTTTGACCGATTCACCCCCATCAGCGCTGCCTTTGATGCCGCCATCAATCAGGCAACCAATACGCCGGAGGGATACGGGCAGGGCGGGGAAGCCTATGCTAAGCGCTACGGCGTTGCAGTGGCGGACAAAGTCGCCAGCAATTTTTTCAAGCAGTACATGTTCCCGTCGATCTTCCGCGAAGATCCGCGCTATTTCCGCCTGGGCCCCGCGGCCGGACGCAATCGCTTTGGTTACGCCCTCTCCCGGGTCGTGGTCACGCGCATGGACTCAGGCAGATCCCGCTTTAACTTCTCTGAAGTCTTTGGCAACTTCGCCGCCGCCGGGCTGGTGAATGCCTATTACGAAGAGCGTGACCGCGATGCCACAACCACGGTTGAACGCGGGCTGGCCCGCATCGGGCTGGATGCCGCGGTCAACATATTCAAAGAGTTCTGGCCAGACGTGCGCGGTTCCATGCGGCGCCAGCGGAACCAGCCGAACCCGTAGAAGGCGGCGCCAGCCGAACCGTAACAGGCGGCGCCAGCGGAACCCGTAACAGGCGGCGCAAGCGGAAACCGTAACAGGCGGCGCAAGCGGAACCCGTAACAGGCGGCGCAAGCGGAAACCGTAACAGGCGGCGCAAGCGGAAACCGTAACAGGCGGCGCAAGCGGAACCCGTAACCGATCCAGCGTTCCCGCCGGTTTTCAGATGACGAAATCAGATCACGAAATCCGGTGAATCCAAGCTGGGCGCCCGGATGGGTGCCCGTTGTTTCACGGCTTGAGTGGCTTCCTCCTCCACGCCTCTCTGGGCAAGCGCATGAACGAATTGCTGTTGCTGCATGGCGCTCATCGGCAAAAATTCCAGAGCGCAATGAAAACCATCGGTGCGTTTGACCACGGCTTTCACGATGAGCTGATTGTCTTCCGCAAAATCGATCAGGCAGTGGACTTCATCGCCCACAACAAAATCGCAAAGAACATTCACCGCGATCCCGCCTTCGCTGATGTCGATCGCCCATCCCCGAAAACAAAGGTCGCCGCAGCGCAGCTGGATACGATTGTCCGCGGATTGCCGCTTGAATCTGCGGACCCCGGTCCAGTTTGGCAAGCGCACGGTATTCATAACCATCTGGTTATAGGACAAAAGATGGGGCGATTCAATTTACTTCAGTAATTGCACTAAAGTGGTATGCGGCCGCGATATGTCGCCGGGCGACAATCTTTTCAAGACCAAAGCCGGAGATCGGTGGATACGGCAGCGCGGGGCTGAAGGCTTCACTTTCGCCGCTAATGATTTTGCGTTGGGCGGATGGAATCCATCAGGGTCTTGGCTGCGGGAGAAACGGGTTTCTTTCCCGCTGCGGCTGCGGCGATCGCGCGGTCAAGCGTGGCGTGGACGGGGTGCTCGGCGCGGGTACGCGGCTGGAGTGATTTCACGCGGTTGGGATCTTCCATGGCCAGCTCCTGGAATTCGCTTGGAAAGAGGTTGAAGCGGGCGCGCTTGGCATTGTTGGAAGCGATCTGCAGACCAAATAAAAGGGTGTAGGCGAGCTTGGGCTCGATGAGGCCTTCCATTGCGCCGCGGAGGACTTCCATGATCGCCATCTGGACGCCGTTGGCATCTTCGATCAAGGGAAGTACGCATCCGGGATTGGGCTTGCGCATGTGGTTGTGGAAGTAGCAGTAGTCACCGTCGGTGAGGGCGGGTGAGCCGCACTGGATCCCGTTGGCCTTGACGTGGGTGCAGCGGTAGGCGTGTGGGTGGATGGGCATTTGAGTCTCTCCTTCTTTTAGGTTTTTCCACAAATTGGTGGTATATATCCCCCTCCCCCCCTATCGATATGCCTGAAATCAGTGACTTAGGTGGGGGGATATCCCCGGGATATCTGTGGAAAACTATGTCTTGGGCTTTAAAATCTGTATAACAATTAGCTATTAGTAATAGCTGACAAGAGGAGAGTAGCAGAGGAAAAGGCGAATGTAAAGCGAAATGTGCGATTATATATAGCTGGTGTTTAGGGGGTCGGTTTTGACGGACTCAGTTTCCCGTGCGAGGCGATCACACGTTATGTCCTTGGTTAAATCAAAAGATTCCAAGGCTGAAATTGCCGTGCGCAAAAAAGCATTTTCAATGGGATATCGTTTCCGGCTGCATCGCAAGAACCTTCCGGGGTGTCCGGACCTAGTGTTCCCTGGACGTCGCAAAATCATTCTCGTTCATGGTTGTTTTTGGCACCGTCATGGCAGATGCAAACTAGCTCGACTACCTAAGTCGCGCCTGTCATTTTGGCTTCCGAAACTTGAAGGCAACAAGCATCGTGATATACGAACGGCCAGAGCGTTAAGGCGTAAGGGATGGCAAATTCTTACGATTTGGGAGTGTCAAGTCAGCAAAGCTGATTTATTCTCGCGATTGAGGAGGTTTCTAGATGCGTAGTGTGGAACTATTTGCGGGAGCAGGCGGCTTAGCGATGGGGATGTCAAAGGCCGGGTTTCACCACGCGGCTGTTCTCGAATGGAATCATGATGCGTGCGAAACATTTCGCGAGAACAGTAATCATCTTTTTAGTGCTATTTCCGAATGGCCATTGATCGAGACGGATGTTCGGAAGTTTGATTTCAAACAGATTTCGGATGTTGCGGTCATCTCGGGAGGTCCTCCGTGCCAACCGTTCTCGCTTGGAGGGAAACACGGGGGTTGCAAAGATGACCGCGATATGTTCCCCGAGGCAGTACGCGCTGTTCGGACATTACGTCCAAAAGCTTTTATTTTTGAAAATGTAAAAGGATTACTCAGGCAAAGTTTTTCGTCTTACTTCGAATATATATACCTTCAGCTCACCCACCCAAGTTTGATTCGACGGGCGAAAGAAAAATGGCAGGATCATAGATATCGTCTCGAAAAACACCATACCGCAAAGACTACTTGCGCTGAGTACAACGTTTTATTTCGACTCTTAAATGCAGCAGATTACGGCGTGCCTCAGCGACGAGAGCGAGTCTTCTTGGTCGGTTTCCGTTCTGACTTGGCTGTCGATTGGGGTTTCCCTCACGCAACGCATTCCGAAGACTCACTAATGTATTCGAAGTGGGTGACTGGAAAATATTGGCAGGAACATTCTGTCTCGATGAAATACCGTTCAAAACCGCCTGAAGGCACCATTACGCGATTAAGAAAACTCGGTCTCGATGGAAAGTCGGGCAAGTCACCATGGCGAACAGTTCGCGACGCAATAGCTGGTCTTCCGGATCCAGAGAGGAGCATCCGGAATACGGTAAGCAATCACAGATTCATGCCGGGAGCGAGGATCTACCCAGGCCATACCGGAAGTCCGTTGGATGAACCCGCGAAGACTCTCAAAGCCGGAGATCACGGTGTGCCTGGAGGTGAAAATATGGTTGTTCGTGAGGATGGTTCTGTGCGCTACTTCACAGTCCGGGAAGCTGCGAGATTGCAATGTTTCCCTGACGATTATGTTTTCAGGGGATCTTGGACAGAAGCTATGCGACAACTTGGAAATGCTGTACCAGTAACTCTTGCAGAAGTGATAGCGGGCTCTATCCGACAGTCGCTGCAACGCAATGGAGAACCGCCTAAGTGTCAGTAAAGCCGGGCGAACTGGAGAAAATGGCGGCGCAGTTGAAAGCCGTCTCAGAGAAATTGTCCGGAGAAAACACGTCGGATTTGCCGACGGCACAGGCTAAAAAGATACGTACAGTCATCAATGAGGCCTATGAAAAACTTCGCGCGGTAATTGATAACCTTGATCCAATCAAACATCCGGGATTTGTATTTGATCCTTCGAATCCGAGTATTGTAGGGCGTTTCGTAGCAATCACCATGATTGCTCAACCGAGAAAGCCGCTAAAAAACATCGACCGTTTCTATGGATCTGGAGTGTATGCCCTCTATTACACGGGAAAATTTGAGCCATACAGCGCGATTTCTAACCGAGAAAATCCGTTGTATGTCGGCAAGGCTGACCCGGCATTAGCAAGTAGCAAGACAGCATACGAACAGGGCGACCGCCTCGCCAGACGGCTTCTTGATCACCAGAAAAATATTCAAAAAGCGCGAAGCACTCTGAGTATCGAAGACTTTCAGTATCGCGCTTTGGTCGTGCAGTCCGGTTGGCAGATTTCTGCAGAGAACTACTTAATCCACATTTTCAAACCGATTTGGAACGCTGAAGTGAATATCTGTTATGGGTTTGGAAAGCACGGCGACAGTCCTACCACACGAGCAAACCTTCGTTCTCCATGGGATACTCTGCATCCGGGAAGAGATTGGGCACATCGAGATTTGCAGATGAAAGATGCTCGCTCCGTGAACAGAGTGATAAGTGACATCAAGGCCCACTTACAAAAATATCCTCCCTTAGAAACTGTCGAGGAAATCTTGCGAGTATTTCTCAGAGAAATTACTGCTGTCACCTAAAGTCTTCCTCTTGCACGTTTGAGCAGAACTGTTGCATCGCTCGAACGTATCCCACACTGTGCGTGTCGGGATCACACGGCAAAGAGTTGTCCTTGGGCTGGCGGGGATCGGAATCGCCCTATCCTTTACCCACCGCGATGCTATCGGAGTATCGCCAGCTTGCGATCAAGCAGCTGACTCCGGAGCACATCTCGCTTGAGGACGCGGTGATCTCCGCGCCCGAAGCCGCCAGCCGCATCCTCTATGCGCTCCAGATCGCGGTGATGAACGCGCCCAATGTGCGCGTCCAGCCGGGATACAAAGAGCAGCAGGTGCCGGTCGGATTTAAAGCGCTGCCGCTCTCCGATTTTCCCCAGGCGATGGTGAAGGCCGCCGTGCGCGACTTCGCGAAAGAAATGATTGCCAATCGAGCGGGCAAGAAACAACCCTCGCCCCCGACCAGCAGCGCGGCTCCTGAAATCGGTACCGCCGGCTGATCGTGCTATGTGGGAACACGAGACTTTAGTCGGGTGAAAGCAAGCGGGAAAGAGGTGGGGGCTTCTAGCCCCGGTGGGTGAAAAGAGCAAAGGCATTGTCCCTCGTCGCCGGCTGAAGCCGGCTCGCTCGGGATGACAGCGCAGGGGTAGGCGCGACTAGCGACTAGCGACATAGCGACTAGCGACATAGCGACTAGCGACTGCTACGAACGGCGAAGAGCCAAGAACCAAGAGCCAAGAACGCAGCACAGCGACTCGTTAAGTATCCGTAGTGCTCCCTCGCTGCGCTCGGGATGTTTTTAGCGACTAGCGACATAGCGACTAGCGACTAGCGACATAGTGACTAGCGAGTGACATAGCGACTGCTACGAACGGCCAAGAGCCAAGAACCAAGAACCAAGAGCCAAGAACCAAGAGCCAAGAACGCAGCACAGCGACTCGTTAAAGTTTTAAAAGGGATTCTTCGCTGCGCTCAGAATGACAATTGCAACTTGTTGGGTCTGGACTAGCGACCAGCGACACAGTGACATAGCGACGTATCGACAAAGCGACATAGCGAGTGCTAAGTACGGCGAAGAACCAAGAACCAAGATCGGGCCGCGCAACTAGCCCGCCCGCTCACTGCCACTTCTCACCGTTCAAGGTGCATTTCCAGCCGTTCAACTATTATCGGTTCAGATACCCTAACTGCCCTATTACCATAGATTTGCGTTACTCTATCTCGAACTTCTGCAATCAGGACGTTCAAGTAAAGAGCAATCCGGTGGTCCAAGCTAGAGAACGCCAAGAGAACGCTGCACACATTTTAGGAGCTGGTAAGAAAGAATGCACAAACCAATCAAGTACGTTGAGAAAGCCGTGACCGTGGCTGCGAAGGGTGCGTGGGCAATGTTCGACGCGCTGAATCAGTTGAACCAGCGCCCGTCTTTCACGCCGAAGTGGTCTGATAAACCGCTCCTTAAATCGTACGAGAAGTCCAAGCCGCCGCTGGGCTGGCCGCGCAGCACCGATTCACTGTGCCCGCGCTGCGTGCCGGAGATCCGCAACCAGATCCTGGACGGCAAGCTGCCGCACGAGATCCTGCTTAATGAAAAAGTGGGCGAGATCAAAGCGCAGATCATCGAGCGCGACGGCAAGATCCTGATGACCAAGACTTGCCCCAAGCACGGCTACTTTGAAGACGTGATGGCGATCGACACTGAGTTCTTCGCGCATCTTGAACAAGTCTTCCCGGGCCGCGACATCCGCGCCCACAATGATGAGAAGTTGCACAACCACGGCACCTCGACGGTGAAGTTTGGCCGCGGTTCGGTGCTGACGGTGGACCTTACCAACCGCTGCAACATGATGTGCGACCCCTGCTTCATGGACGCGAACCAGGTCGGCTTTGTGCATGAGCTGACGTGGGAAGAGATCAAGACGGTGCTGGACAACGCGATCCAGATCAAGCCGCGTCGCCAGATGTCCGTGCAGTTCTCCGGCGGCGAGCCAACGCTTTCGCCATATTTTCTGGACGCGGTGCGCTACTCGCGCCAGGTGGGATACAACTCGGTACAGGCTGCCACCAACGGTATTGAGTTTGCCAAGAGCCCTGAGTTCTGCAAGCAGGCGCAGGAAGCCGGTTTGCGTTACGTCTATCTCCAGTTTGATGGAATCGGCAATGCTGCGAATGAACATCGCAAGGTGGGCAATCTGTTTGACGTGAAGTTGCGCGCCATCCAGAACCTGCATGCGGCGGGCGTGGAGATCGTTCCCGTTACCACCATCGTGAACGGCATCAACAACGAGCAGGTGGGACACATCATCCAGTTCGCGCTGGACAATCCCAAGATCATCAGCTTTCTTTCATTCCAGCCGGTCTCATTCACCGGCCGCGATGAGGAAGTGACCGACGAGCGCCGCGAGGCGCAGCGCTACACCCTGAGCCATCTGGCGCATGACGTGAAGAACCAGACCGGATTGGGCGAGCCGGTGCGCGACTGGTTTCCCATCAGCTTCATGAGCACGTTCTCTGACTGGGCTGACCTGGTGCATGGCCCGGCGGCGGAGTGGGGACACCTGAGCTGCGGCTGCCATCCGAATTGCGGCATTGGCATGGCGGTGATGATCGACAAAGAAACCAAGGAAGCGGTCCCGGTCACGGCGTTCCTGCGTGGCGATCGACTGGCGACGGACGTTGCCCGCGTGACCGATGCCGGCCGCGGACGGTTCCTCTCCGTGGTAGGCATGGCGCTCTCAGTGATGCGAAATTACGATCCCTTCAAGTCACCCACGCACTTCAAGCTGACCGACCTGCTGACCAAATTTGACAAGAGTTTTGGCGCCACCAAATCGGCAGAGACCGGAAAGTACGGCAAGACCACGAGCGACCGCACCATCGAAGACATTGAGCGGCGGCGCAGTGACCGCTGGAATTTCCTGTTCATCGCCGGCATGTGGTTCCAGGACCTGTTTAATTATGATTTCCGGCGCACCGAGCAATGCATCATCCCGTACGCCACGCAGGAAGGCGAGATCAGCTTCTGCGCGTACAACACCGGCGTGGGCTGGCGCAACATCATTGAGAAGATGCACATGACCGCCACGCTTACCAAGTGGTATGAAGAGCATGGCCGCCATGAGATCTTTGCCGGCGGCAAGAAGGTCAGCATCAGCCAGGATGCGGTCAAGCTGAACCTGAACCTGAATACCGACCACGTGAACGCCGCGGCGCAGGATGACCTGGACAAGCTGGGCATCGCCAAGAACGCGCGGGAAGAAAAGACGCGCGCCCGCGATACCAAGATGAAGCAGGACGCTGAAAACGCGCAGATGGCGAAGCTGTATCGCGAGCACATCCTTAAAGAGCAGCCCAAGGAGAACTTTGTGAGCATCGATATGTTGACGGCGTCCAAGCCGGCAGCGGCCCCTGCTCCTGCTGCTCCGAAAAAAGAAGAGCCGGTGATGGGCGACTAGTTTTATCCCCGCTGTAACCTCGCCGCCGCTTCTTCATGGAGCGGCGGTTTTTTTGGAATCACAAAGCAAGTACAATTCCGCGCATGATTGCTAAACTGTTTCGTCGCTCCGTTGTGGTTGGTGTTTGCGCGTGCATGCTTGCGCTCTCCGGTTGTACGTTGTGGGCGGTGCCTAAGCGGGTGAGCTGGACGAACGCCACCGGCGCGGAGCAGTTCGAGCGACTCTTCTGGCAATCCGTCCAGGAGAAAGACTGGCAGGCGGTGGAGAGCCGCATGGCTTCGACCTTTGTCGCCAGCATGCCGGAAGGAGTGATGAACAAAGAGGAGACGATGCAGCATTTGCGGTCGATGGAGATCTCAGATGTGTCGATCGGCGAGGTGCAGGTGACCGAGGCAGGCAATGATGCCATCGTGACCTACACCCTGATGCTGAAGGGAACGGCGGGCGGGCATCGGTTGGCGGCGTCCGCGATGCGGGTGATGAGTGTTTGGCAGCAGCAGAAAAAAGGGTATGCGTTGCAGGCCTGGTCGGGCGTGCCGATGCGGTAGCCGGGGCTAAAGCCCCAGTATTTCTAGGGAGCATTCACCCGACTGAAGTCGGGTGCCCTTGTATTGCGGGTTCAATCGTCCCTACGGGACTTGGAGGATCTTTGCGCTGTTACCCACGACTTCGTCGTGGGCTGCAATTCAATCGCCGCTGCGCGGCTCGCACAGCCGAGGGCGGCTGTGCCACACAACTTGTTTTGCAATCGGCGCGGGATGCGGGTGCGGGCGAATGGGGATTGATTCCGGCCTCAGGGGTTACCCGAGTGCAGTGCAGGTCTTTCACTTAAGTCACTGCCAGATAAACACATAAGTAACCATTCGGGTGTGGAACTCTGGTTGCGATGGTGCTAACATTCGCGGCAATCGCATGAAATCCAAGAAAACAAAAAGCGGGGCCCATCGGGGCTTTTCGCTGATCGAGCTGATGGTGGTGTTGGCCATCATCATGGTAGTGGCTGCAATGGCGGTGCCGAACCTGATGGGGGCGCTTGCCAACCTGCGCCTGCGCTCATCGCTGACCAGTATTGCCAGCTTGCTGCAGCAGGGCCGGATCAGCGCGGTGCGGTCGAACCGGTTCCTGATCGTGCGCACGGCGAGCGCGGGCGGCGCGCCGGTGGCATACGTGGACCTGCCGCCCTACAACAACGTGTTGGACAGCAATGAGAACCTGGTGCAGCCGTTCCGAACGGCGCAGGTGATCGCTACCCTGCCGGCGGGCATCAATGCTTTCCCCACGAGCAATCTGGGCTATGCAATCTCCGGATCGAGCAACGGGGGAACTTTCGCCATCGCATTCAATGCGCGGGGTATCCCGTGCACGCCGAACAGCACCAGTTCGCCCAGTTCGTGCACGACAGGCGCGGGCACGCCATATTTTTATTTCTTCCGGATGGATGCGATGGCGAACCCTTCCTACGGCGCTATCTCCGTGACCCCCGCGGGACGTATCCGATCCTGGGTGTATGACGGTCGAGACTGGAAATAGCTATGAATTGGAAACGCAGGACCTCAAAACGTGATGGCGAGTCCGGGCTGACGATGATCGAACTGATGTTCGCCGGTTTCGTGCTGGTGGTGGGGATGATGGGCAGCCTGATGATGATGATCATCGGGATCCAATCGAACACCAAGGCGAAGGTGGACACCACCGGAACCATGCTGGCGCAGATGGTGCTGGAAGAGATCAACGCGCAATCGACGCGGGACATTCAGACACAGATGACGATCAACGATTGCCAGTCCGGGGATCCGGGGGCGACGACGGGAAACAATTTATTCGCGCTGAACATTGTGGACGGCAGTACGCTGACCTCGCTCACCACGCCGGCGGGGCCGGTCACGATGGCGACCGTGGTGTCAGGGACCAGCACGCGGCTGGACGGCGCCATTGATTACACGCAGGCGGTCTCAAGCAGCACCAGCGGGCCTCCATACCCGTTCTATCGGGGCAACGGGTACAACATGCTGTACAAGACGTGCGGTGGAACAACCTATGACGTGCGCTGGCGAGTGGCGAACATCGTAGCGGGGCAGACCCGGCAGATCACGGTAGCTGCCCGGCACGTAGCGGTTACCATCCTGAACAATGGCGCGTCCACTAGTAACTTGCGCCTTTTCGCTCCACCTGTGACTCTTAGAACCGTCTCTGGACCGTAAATCATGAAGCTGAACAGACGAATCAAATGCGGCAGGCAGCAGGGCTTCTCGCTGATCGAACTCATGATCGTGATGGCGGTCCTGCTGGTGATCATGGGATCAGTGTTCCAGCAGATCGACCTGGTGCAGAAGCGCTACCGCTCGGAAGAGAATAAGCTGGACATCTTCCAGGGCGCACGCGAGTTCATGGACCAGATGGTCCGCGACATCCACAACTCCGGTTTTCCGAACGCCCATGTCTATAAGCCGCAAGTATTTGGGGCGCCCATCAACAGCACCACCGCGGCGCAAAACCAATACAACGCGGTGGGACTGGTCTATGTGAGTGACACCAAAGTGGTCTTTGAGGGCGATGTGGATTATGACGGTGTGGTGGACAGTGTGACCTATCAGCTTTTTTCGAATACCAATGATGGGAATTGCCCATGCACACTGAAGCGCAGCCAGGTAGCGAAGACGGGGTCCGACCTGCCGACGGCGATGCCCACGGATTTTCAGACCGAGCTTGAGAACATCATTGTTCCGAATGGCGGTTCCGGGATGTTGAAGGTCTTTGTGCCTTACAACAAGAACGGAGCATTGACTTCGAGCACGACCACGCTGCCTCTGACGCGGACGTCATGGGACCCGTGGGACACGATCGAGGCGATCAACAAAGTGGGGACCATCCGAATCAATATGGTGGTGCGCTCGCCGCAGTTCGATATCGGCAGCTCGGGGAGACCGGTGGTATTCCTCTCAGCCTCCGGGCAGTTGAACAACTAAGGAACCTTTATGGCAGCAGCGAAGAAGATCAAACGGAGCAACAATAAGGAACGCGGGATCGCGCTTTTCATCGCGCTATTCGCGCTATTGATCCTTTCGGCGATCGCTACCGGCATGATGTTCATGGCGGACACGGAAACCGCGGTGAACATGAATTATCGTGATGCCCAGACCGCCTATTTCGGTTCCATGGCGGGGCTGGAAGAGGGTCGCGAACGCCTGCGGCCTGGGTCCGCCAGCCCCGTGACGGCGCCTACCGGGATGCCAAGTTCTTCCGCGCCAAGCAACGTGGTGTATATCGTGAATCCAGGCGTGGCTCCAGGGGGCGCGATC
>JBBSFV010000049.1:0-20461 GCA_038254775.1 Terriglobales bacterium
CATTTTGCCGTGCCGTTCCTGATCCTATTGAACCGCAATCTTAAGAAGCATGGGCCGCGGCTGGCTGCGGTAGCGAGCGTTCTCATATTTATGCGAATGCTCGACCTGTACTGGCACATCATGCCGAACTTCCGCGATATGAATGCAATCATGGGTGGAGGCCTGCACATGAACACCATCCACTGGATGGACGTTGTGGTGCCCTTTGCCATGGCTTCATTGTGGTTCGCCGCATTCTTTTATCAATTAGGCCGGCGGCCATTGTTGCCGCTGTATCACCTGTTATTGCCAGAGGTGCTGGAGCAGTCGCATGGAACACATTAAATCCCCGAACGAAGGCCAATACACCACGGACCGCGAACACTCCCACGAAGAGAGTGACGTAAACGTCCGCGCGATCCTGGGCTTCGGACTGTTTCTCGCCGTTTCAGGAATCATCGTTCATCTGGTGCTCTGGGGCTTCTTCAATGGCATGGAAGCGTATTACGACAAGGCGCAAGCAGCCCCGAACCCGATGAAGCAGAGCTTCGAACAGGAAGGCAGCAAGATCGATTCAAAAGAGCAGAAGGTATTGAACCGGATGGTCGCTACTTTCCCGCAGCCCCGGCTGCAGGTGGACGATGTTCGCGACATGGATGAGTTCCGGCAGTCAGAGAATATGCGGCTGAACAATTATGTGTGGATGGACAAGAATTCAGGAAAAGTAAGCCTGCCGGTGGATCGGGCGATGGAGTTGGTCGTAGAACGGGGTCTGCCGAATTTCGGCACCTCGCCGGTGCCGAAGGCTCCGGCTAGTCAGACATCGGCAAATCAGCAGGCGCAGCCGCCGGTGCGCTCACCGAAGTAAAGAAGGAGAATCGTGAAGTCAGCAAGCGCAATGCGGAAGGTGACAGCAGGCGGGATCCTGTGGCTATCCTTATGCGCCGCGTCGGCGGCGCAAGGCAAGCTCTCTGGAGATATGCGCCCCTTGAAGGACGCGCAGCAGAATACGCAGCCTTCCATCTTTGAAAAAGTGGGTATTGACCAGGATCTCGGCGCGCAACTTTCGCTGGATGCGCATTTCAAGGACGAACAGGGTCGCGACGTCCGGCTCGCTGATTACTTTGGACATAAGCGCCCGGTGATCCTGGCTCTGGTCTATTTCGACTGCACCATGTTGTGCGATCAGGTGTTGAACGGCATGACCAGTGCCCTGAATGTGTTGCGCTTCAATGCGGGAAAAGAATTTGACGTGGTCGCGTTGAGCTTCGATACCCGCGACACACCGGAGGTGGCCGCCGAAAAGAAGAAGACCTACTTGGGCCGCTATAAACGGCCGGGCGCGGAGCAGGCGTTCCATTTCCTTACTGGCAAGCAGGATGCGATCGACGCGGTCACCAAGAGCGTGGGATTCCACTACGTCTGGGACGCGCGCACCAGCCAGTTTGCGCATTCGAGCGCGCTGCTGTTGCTGACGCCCGAAGGAAAGATCGCCCAGTACTACTACGGCATTGAGTACTCACCGAAAGACATGCGGCTCGGCATCATTGAGGCTTCCCAGGAAAAGATAGGCAATCCGGTGGACCAATTGATCCTGTACTGCTACCACTATGACCCGTCGACGGGAAAATATGGCGCGATCGCAATGCGCATAATGCGGCTGGGCGGTATCGCAACCGTGCTGCTGCTGGGAACGTTTGTGGTGTTTTCGATCCGTAGAGAAGGCCCAGGAGTTTGAGGCAACAATAAAAAGATATGCTGCAAAAGTATTTCCCATTATGGCCGGACCAAGCCTCCACCGTGGCAGGACACGTGGACGCGCTTTATATATTCCTTATCCTGATGGCCATTTTTTTCACCGTGGTGATCGTTGCCATGGTGGTCACTTTCTCCATCAAGTACCGCAAAGGGATACACCCTATCGCCACTCAGATCGAGGGCTCCATAGCGCTCGAAGTATTTTGGTCGGTAGTGCCGTTGGGCATTGCGATGGTGATCTTCGTGTGGGGCGCAGTGCTTTATTTCCACCTGCAACGCGCGCCTCGTCAGGCGATGGACGTATATGTAGTGGGCAAACAGTGGATGTGGAAGTTGCAGCATCCGTCTGGCCCGCGCGAGATCAATCAACTGCACATTCCGGTACACACCCCAGTGCGCTTGACCATGATCTCCCAGGATGTGATCCACAGTTTCTATGTTCCGGAGTTCCGCACCAAGCAGGACGTGCTGCCCGGGCGGTATACCTATACATGGTTTGAGGCGACCAAGACCGGCACTTACCACATTTTCTGCGCTGAGTATTGCGGCACCAAGCATTCGGGGATGATCGGCGAAGTGATCGTGATGGAGCCGGTACAGTATCAAATTTGGTTGAGTGGGGGATCGGAGGGCGGCAATCTCGCATCCGGCGGCGAGAAATTGTTCAGCAGCCTGGGATGCATCACCTGCCACTCGGGGCAATCCGGAGCGCGCGGCCCGAACCTGTCCGGTGTCTATGGCCAGCCGCAGAAACTTTCTACCGGCGCAACAGTCGTTGCCGATGATAATTACATTCGCACCTCTATATTGAATCCGCAGAAAGACATAGTCGCCGGCTTTGGGCCGATCATGCCAACATTCTCCGGGCAGGTGAGCGAAGAGTCCCTCATACAACTTGTCGCCTACATAAAATCATTACAGGCCGCGCCCGGGCAGGCGCCGACCGCGGCCGGCAGCCCTTCGCGCGGAACGGGAACCGCGCGTGGAACACCAGCAGGGCAGAATCCGGGGAGTAGACAATGAGTACCGTCACCTCGCACATCATCCATAAAGAAGCAGAGGTAATGCCAGAGGTCCATTACCTGAATGCCGACCACAGCCTGAAGAGCTGGCTGTTGACTATTGACCACAAGAGGATCGCCATCCTCTACATGCTCACTATCACCGTGTTCTTCTTTGTGGGCGGTGCAATGGCAACGTTAGTGCGGTTGGAATTGCTTACGCCCGCGGGTGATCTGCTGCAATCGGATTCTTATAACAAGGCATTCACCCTGCACGGCGTGATGATGGTCTTCTTTTTCCTGGTGCCTTCGATCCCAGCGACGTTGGGAAATTTTCTGTTGCCCATGATGTTGGGCTGCAAGGACCTGGCATTTCCCCGCATTAATCTGCTGAGTTGGTATCTATTCGTGATCGGCGGAACCTTTGCACTGTACGGAATGATCACCGGCGGCCTGGACACAGGCTGGACCTTCTATACACCATTCAGCACCACCTACAGCAATACCAATGTGATCACGGTGGGCCTGGGCATCTTCGTGGCGGGATTCGCCTCCATTCTTACCGGCTTGAACTTTATTGTGACCACGCATCGCATGCGCGCCCCAGGCATGACTTGGATGCGCATGCCATTGTTCGTATGGTCACACTATGCCACCAGCCTGATCATGATCTTGGGCACGCCAGTGATCGCCATCACCATGGTTTTGGTGGTGCTGGAGCGCGCGCTGCACATTGGTATCTTTGATCCCAAGCTGGGCGGTGATCCGGTCCTTTTCCAGCACATGTTCTGGTTCTACTCCCATCCAGCGGTTTACATCATGATCCTGCCGGGCATGGGTGTGATCAGCGAGGTGATCCCGGCTTTTTCACACAAACGGATCTTCGGATACAAAGCCGTCGCGTTCTCATCGCTTGCCATCGCAGTATTCGGCTTCCTGGTGTGGGCACACCATCTTTTTGTGGCGGGAATTTCCATCTACGCCGCCCTTGTGTTCTCATTTGTGAGTTTCCTGGTGGCCATTCCTTCGGCGATCAAAGTGTTCAACTGGTCGGCGACTCTCTACAAAGGCTCCATCCGCTTTGATACGCCGATGCTTTACGCCTTCGCGTTCCTGGGCCTGTTCACCATCGGGGGGCTTACCGGATTGTTCCTGGCTGCTCTAGGGATCGATGTACACGTGACCGACACATATTTTGTCGTCGCACATTTTCACTATGTGATGGTTGGCGGGATGGTGGTCGCTTATCTGTGCGGCATCCATTTCTGGTGGCCCAAGATCACCGGGCGCATCTATCCCGAGTTCCCCGCGAGATTGGCGGCGATACTGGTCTTCGTAGGGTTCAATCTCACTTTCTTTCCGCAATTCATACTTGGGTATCTGGGAATGCCACGCCGCTATCACGCTTACCCGGAAGAGTTCCAAGTATTCAACGTGCTCTCATCGGCTGGAGCATCGGTGCTGGCAGTGGCTTTCCTGCTGCCGATGATCTACCTGATCTGGTCGTTAAAATATGGCAAGGTTGCCGGTCCCAATCCATGGCAGGCATACGGGCTGGAGTGGGAAACCTCGTCACCTCCGCCGACGCACAACTTTGAACACACGCCGGTAGTCACCACTGAGGCCTACTCCTACGGACCGAAGGAAGGCGAGGTCACGCTTGGCTAACCGCCCCATTGTTTTGGATGAGGCTCCGGGCCACGAGCACGGGCACTCGCATCATCCGATGCAACAGCATCATTTCGACACCATGGAGCAGCAATACAGCTCCTCCTCGTTCGGCATGTGGGTATTCCTGATCCAGGAAATCATGTTCTTTGGCGGGCTTTTCGTCGCGTATCTGGTCTATCGGCATACCTATTACAACGCTTTTGGTGAAGCCAGCAGCACGCTCAGCATCAAGTTGGGCGCGTTCAACACCGTAGTGCTGATCATGAGTTCGCTCACCATGGCGCTGGCGGTGAATGCCGCGCAGCTTGGGCGCAGATTCCTGCTGATGTTGTTCCTGGTCGCCACAATGGTGCTGGGCACGATATTCCTGGGCGTGAAGGTCATCGAGTACCACGATAAGTACACTGAAGCGCACATCCCCGGATCAGGCGCGGATCTTGGCATCATCAAGATACAGCCGTTCTGCTTCCACGCCACTGCAGGCCCACCTTGTGCGGCAGATGAGGAAGAGCACTCAGCGGGCAAAGCTGAAAATCACTCAATGCAGCAAGCGACCCCGGAAACCGCTCCCGCGCCGGGTGAGACCCTGACGGCTTCGGCTGGGCAGCAGCCGGGGGAGCACGGTGACATTCAAGCAGCAGCCGGCAGCCCACGCGAACGGTCCATGCCCGGAGCAGAGATCTATTTTTCACTTTATTTCGCCATGACCGGGATGCACGCGCTGCACATGATCATCGGCATGGGATTATTGCTGTGGCTGCTTTGGAACGCTTATCGAGGGCTCTATACAGCGGAGTACTTCACGCCGGTGGAGAACTTTGGACTTTATTGGCACTTTGTCGACATCATCTGGATCTACTTGTTCCCGCTCCTGTATCTGATTAACCGCCACCTAGGACATCACTGATATGTCTGCACACTCTCATGAAGGTGCGCGGAAGACCTACTACCTGGTCTTCTTCGCACTGCTCGTCGGTACGGGGCTCACCGTTTTTGCCGCATTTCAAAACCTCGGAATATTTAACGCGCCGGTGGCGCTGGGAATCGCCGGGATCAAGGCGATCCTGGTAGGGCTGTTTTTCATGCACATTAAGGATTCCAACCGGCTGACCAAGGTCACTGTTTTGGCTGGCATCTTTTGGCTGGGGATACTCTTTGTGCTGGTGTTGACGGATTATCTTTCACGGCCATGGTCGTAACCATCGAATGCGATCCGGAGAAGCTCCTCTTCGTGTGGCAACGGCTTTCTACCATGCGGAGGCGTCTTTGTCCCTACCGAAATCGGACCGCTTCGTGAATTTTTCGGGCTAGAGGCGGCAGAAGCAACTCTTGGAGGCGCAAATGATTACGTCACTGGCAGCCATGCTTTCCGTCCGCCGAGGATCAACCGCCGTTGAATTTTATCAGTTGGCCTTCGGCGCTGACGTCCTCTTTCGCCTTGATGATGGTTCCGGCGCTATTGTTGCCAAGCTTGCGATTCAGGGCGCAGAGTTCTGGGTCGCAGATGAATCACCAGAGCATGCCAATTACAGTCCAGAGTCCTTGAAAGGCTCGACGGCCAGGATGGTGCTTGTGGTGAGTGATCCAGATGCCATGTTTCTTCGCGCTATCAAAGCAGGCGCAGCGATTGTTTCGCCGGTTCAAGATCAACATGGCTGGCGGGTCGGTCGCGTATCCGACCCTTATGGGCATCACTGGGAGATTGGAAAACCGCAGTAGCGATAGGGCTAGACATGAAGATTTACCTATTGGTGACAGGCATCGCCTGCGTATTGCTGTTCCTTGCTCACGTGGCACAGATTGTTCTGGCGGGTTGCACGTCGCGATGGGTGCGGTATTCGTTGTGACCTCGTTTGGGCTCGCTCCTAATCTCCGTATGGGCATTTCGCTTATACGGAAAACTCGTGCGCAATCCACCACACCAATAATGAAGCTGCCGCTTAACCACTCGTCCAAGCAAACGCGCATTCTGCGCGCCGCTTAATATGTCAGCCAAGGCGGCGGCAAAGAAATTCAATGTGGAATCCTATATCTCGCAGGTGTCCGGCACCGCCCGGGGCGCTTCACAAGATGCCCCGCCCGAACAGGAGACACTTTGGTAAGGTGCAGACATCAATACTCTTAAGTTGTAATCCTCAGGCTACGGGCGGCTGTTGCTGCTAAAGTTGTACCGTGCCAGGTATGGTGCGAAAGAACAATGAATCAACACTCATCGAACATTTTGCGCGAACCGGCAACGAACCTTCGCTACTGGGGAAAAGTATGCAGATAACGGTCATCGGCTCGGGTTACGTGGGGTTGGTGGCTGGCGCGTGCTTTGCCGAACTCGGGCACACAGTCGTCTTGGTGGATAACGATTCGAACAAAGTGCAGGACCTGCGCCGGGGAGCGATCCCCATCCATGAAATATTCCTTCCGGAACTGCTCTCCCGCCATCTGGGGGGACGGCTCGCCATCAGTGAGAGCCTTGCAGACGCGGTGGCAAAAAGCGAAGTCATCTTTATTGCGGTTGGCACCCCGCCTTTGCACAACGGCGAAGCCGATCTTTCACACGTGGAAGATGTAGCGCGCGAGATCGCAAAACATGTCGACAGTTACAAGGTGATCGTGGAAAAGAGTACCGTGCCCGTTTACACCAGCGAGTGGGTGCGGAAAGTCATGCTGCAGAATGGCGCGCCCGCGGAGATGTTCGACGTTGTATCCAACCCCGAGTTCCTGCGCGAAGGCAGTGCGGTCACGGATTTTCTTTATCCCGACCGGGTAGTGATCGGCGCGGATACGGAGCGAGCTGCGATATTGCTGCGGAAGATTTACGAGCCATTAGCGAGCGGTGCTTATGCCGCGCAGAAGGACGCGATCCCGGGGCCTGGCAATAGCCCGGCTAAGGCGAAATTGATTGTGACCAGCGCCAAGAGCGCGGAGCTGATCAAGCATGCGTCAAACGCTTTCCTGGCGATGAAGATCTCATTCATCAATGCCGTGGCGAACATTTGTGAATCTGTGGGCGCGAATGTGCAGCAGGTCTGTGACGGCATCGGGTCTGACTCTCGCATCGGTGATCGCTTCTTGAATCCGGGGATCGGCTATGGCGGTTCATGTTTTCCGAAAGACATCATGGCCTTCCGATCGGTGGCGCGCGATAGCGGATGTGACTTCCGCCTGCTGGACGAGGTCATGCGGGTCAACAATGAACAACTTGAACGTTTTATGCGGAAAGTCCGCGGCGCGCTTTGGACGGTCAGGGGAAAACGACTAGCAGTGGCCGGTCTTGCCTTCAAAGGCGGCACCGACGATATCCGGGAGTCGCCCGCCATTGCTCTGGTCCAGCTGCTGTTGAAGGAAGGCGCAACGATCGTAGCTCATGACCCTGCCGCCATGCCCCATGCCAAGGAGATTTTGCCGAAAGACGTTCGCTACGCCGATTCCGTATACGAAGCTTGCTCCCAAGCGGATGCCCTTCTGGTGCTTTCGGATTGGGAAGAGTTTGAGGAAATTGATTTTGCCCGTGTGCGCGGCGAGTTGAATTATCCGATCGTGATCGATGGCCGCAATCTCTATCAGCCAGAGAAGATGGCGGAACTTGGGTTCCAGTACTACAGTATCGGTCGCGCCGCGGTGCAACCAGCATCGCACAGCAAGACCAAGTCTGCCCCGAGATCCTAAGGACAACAAAAGGCTTTCCAAGCCTGTCCAGCAGCTAGGTATTAAGGCGAACGCCAGGGCCAGGTTAAGGCGCATTGCTCTTGACCCGCTATTATCCCCGCGACATACTTCCTGAATTCCTTTTGGTGCAATCGGCGACAATCCGCGTACTGGGGTGCTTCTGCGCGCTGGCGATAGCTTTCAGCGCCCAAGCCCAGCGGGCGCACCCGGCTTTACACAGCAATGGGGTGGAGGGTTCCATTGCGCGCGGGGAAGACCACGTACAAGAACGTGAAGCATGGTTTCAGGCGGGCAGGGCGGTTCATGGGGAGAATGCCGCGGCACTTCTGAATCGCGCCTACCGTCAAAAGCAAAAGATGCAAGCAGCCCAACTGCAATCGGCTGCTCAGCAGGCCGGGGCACAGCAAACAGGAGCGGCAGCCTTAAGCGCTCAAAGCTGGACCCCTCTGGGTCCCAGTCCCACGATCTATCCCGATTATGGGGCGGTGACTGGAAGGGTCACCGCTTTAGAGGTCGATCCCAAGGACGCCACCGGCAACACCATTTATGTGGGTGCGGCGTACGGAGGTGTCTGGCGCTCTACGAATGCTGCGACAGCAAATCCATCGAGCGTCCTTTTTCAGCCATTGATTGAAGACCAACCAACGCTGGCCGTGGGCGCGATCGCGCTCCATCCCACGCAAAACGTCATCCTGATCGGCACAGGTGAGCCGAACAGCTCGGCGTTCTCTTATTACGGCATGGGGATCCTGCGCTCGGGGGATGGCGGCAACTCCTGGACCCTGATACGCGACGCCGACAACCACACCCACCCCTTTGCTGGATTGGGCTTCAGCGCCATCGCCTTCAATCAGGATTCACCGAATGTTGTGGTTGCATCTGTAGGAACCACCAACGGACAGATCAGCGGAGCGGAACAGCCGGGCGCCATGCGCGGTTTGTACTACTCAACGGATACCGGGGCAACGTGGCAGTCGGCGGCGGTCAGCGGCCTGAGCGGCGACACCGGTTCTGCCACCGACGTGATTTACAACCGCGTGCAACAGCGTTTTTATGCGGTCATCCGCGGGCATGGCTATTACTATTCGACGGATGGCGCCAGTTGGACGCGGCTGGAGGCACAGCCAACGGCTGATCTTGCGGCCGCGAACTGCGGTGCCGGCGCAAACTTCATCACCTGCCCCATCTATCGCGGCAGCCTCACCGTGAAGCAGGATTCTGGCGAACTGTACACGGTGTTTGTGGATAGCGCGGGGAACACCGGCGCGGCAGGCGGGATCTTCCGGCTGACAGTCAATGCAGGGACGCCTTCCTGGACGGTACTGGGCCAGGCTGGTATTGACGCCTGCGGCGATGCCGGTGGCGGCTGCGGCACAGAACAAGGGGTCTACAACCTCTACGTTCGAGCCGTCCCAAGCGGCACGGGAACGGATCTCTACATGGGCGCGGTGAACATCTTCAAATGCCATTTGGATCCAGCCGGTGACAACACCTGCAGCACGCCGGGAGCATGGAAGAACCTGACCCATGCCTACGGCTGTGCGGCGAACGGAACCTTTGGTTCTCCTGGGCATGTTCATCCTGACCAACACGCAATGGCTATCTCCATTGCGGCAGACCATTACTTCGCGTTCTTCGGCAATGATGGTGGAGTCAACCGCTCCTTGTCAGCAGACATGCTGAGCAGCTCTTCCTGCACCGCGCCCGACTTGTTTGACAATCTGAATGCTGCGCTCGAATCGTTCAGCCAATTCGTGGATTTCTCCCAGGACCCGGCGGATATGAATATCGTGCTGGGTGGATTGCAGGACAATGGCTCACCGTCACACTCAGCAGCAGGCGGAGCAACCTGGCAAACTGTGAACACTGGGGACGGCGGATATAACGCGATCGATCCGGTCTCGTCGAACAACTGGTATACCTCAACCTTTGGCGTAAGCATTCAACGCTGCACCGCGGGCGCGAGCTGCCTGCCATCCATGTTCTCAGATGTAGTGCTCAGCTCGACCCTCGGCTCCGATACCTCCGCGTTCTACATGCCTTTTTTGCTGGATCCAGCGAATGCTACCAAGCTGTTGCTCGGGACCTGCCGGATATGGCGGGTGGGCGGGGATGGAACCGGCGCCGATGCGCTGAGTCCTAACTTCAGTAGCGGCGATTCCACTCCGTGCAGCGGCGACACCTTCAGTGGCAGTACAAAGATTCGTGCGGTGACCGCCGGGGGACCATCACTCAATAGCAACTCCCAGGTGATCTATGCGGGGATGGTAAGCCGAGTTCTGCCGGTTGCGGGCCATGTATTTGTGAGCACGAACGCTGCGGGAGCCGCCCCCACCTGGGCCGACCGAACGGCCGGCATCAACCCCGCCGGCTTCGATATCTCAAACATCTTTGCAGATCCGCATGACCTGACCGGAGGTACAGCCTTCGTGACTGTGATGGGATTTACCGGCGGTGGCGGGCACGTCTGGAAGACTACGGACTTTGGCGCAAATTGGACTGATATCTCAGTAGGACTGCCCGATGCCCCAGCCAACAGTGTGATCGTGGATCCACGCTTCGCCAACCAGATTTATGTGGGCAACGATGTAGGAGTCTTCAGCAGCTTTGACGGCGGAACTTCCTGGGAGGTTTTGGGAAGCGGGTTGCCGAGTGTGCCCGCGGTGCGGCTGGAGGCATTCCTGGCAAATGGATCCGCAAAGCTGCGGGTGGCGACCTATGGGCGGGGCTTGTTTGAAACGGCGCTGCCGACGACCGGCGTCAATCTCAATCCCAGCGGCATCAACTTTTCCAATGCGGTGCCGGGGTTTGCTACGGCAGAGCAGACGGTGGTGCTGGGAAATAATCGCAGTACGGCGCTTGCGATCGCTTCTGTGACCAGTAGCTCTGAATTCCCGATCACCGCTAATAGCTGCACCGGGACCATTCCCGGGGGAGGAGCATGCAGCGTCTCTCTCCACTTCAGCCCGCAGGCGGTGGGCAGCAGGAGCGGCACATTGCAGATCCTGGCGGATGATTCTTCTACCGCGCATAGCGCTTCATTGATCGGGACCGGCGTGGACTTCGCGCTTATTCTTTCGCGGCCGGCACGCCCCCGGCGCGGCTCCGCTGATATTGTGCTGACCTCAGGAGCATCGGTCTCCGTCCCGTTTACCTTGAGGGCATCAGGAGATTTGCCGGCGGGCGTGACCGCCGCATTCTCCTGCAAGACCGTGCGCGCTTTGCGGTGCGTTCTGGATCGATCGGTCATGGAAGCTTCTGGGACGGCGACCCTACAGATCACTCCGGTGACCGTCCACAGGGCAGCACGGTTCGCCGCAGCCGGCAACAGGGCCCGTGGCGGAATATTTCCGGTAACAGTAACCGCGAGGATAGGTACTTTGGTCCGTTTTAGGACGCTTACGGTTGAAATACGATAAAGAATCTAGTGAAAGTTGCTGGATTGGATGTTACAGTTTTGCCCGTCACCCCTGCAGGAGCGCGGCCATACTTCCCCCACCGCCCACTTTTGCGTTAAAAAGCAATCGTATCCGGCAGGCGCGCGCGCGTTTATTTCTTCATGAGGAAGTCCATGGCATTTGCACCAAAGATCAAGGTTTACACGGCGGCGGCCATTCTATTCACTGCGGCGGTCTCCACTTTTTGTTCTGCGCAAGAGCGCAATGACTCTCCGGAAAAAGACGATCCGCGGGCGCGTGAAGAATATCTGCTCCAGAAACGCGGCGGCCCGGCGCCGGCGGGCGCCCGCGTAAAGGCGTTGCAACAATTGGACCGCATGCTGGAGCGTGATGGCCAGAACTTCCGCCAAAGCTCGGCCGCCGGCCAGTACACCGGGTCCAGCAGCGCGAGCGCCAGCCCGGAAACCAGCATCGCTTCCAACGCGTCTTCCTGGACATTCATTGGTCCGCAGGTCACGCAAGGCAATTTCTACGGCAATACCTCCGGACGGGTAAGCGCGTTGGCGGTGGACCCCACCGATGCCAATGTGGTCTATGCCGGCGGCGCGCAGGGCGGAGTGTGGAAGAGCATTGACGGGGGCGCCAATTGGCTTCCTCTGACCGATGACCAGGCTTCTTTGGCGATCGGATCGCTGGCAATCGATCCCAATAATCACAACATCATTTATGCCGGCACTGGCGAGCAGAACTTTAGCGGAGACAGCTATTACGGCGCTGGGATCCTGAAATCGACGGATGGTGGCACCAGTTGGACGCTGCTCTCCAGCCAGAGCACGGCGATTTTTGATGGATCACAAGGAAAAGGCTTAGGCGGATTTCCCTCCATCGGAGCCATGGCGGTGCAGCCAGGCGTTGCATCCGGCACGCCCATCGTCCTGGCTGCCGTCAAGACATTCACCGGCAGTGGGGGGATCTATGTATCGCAGGACGGAGGAGCCAGTTGGGCGAAGGCGACGGGTATGCCCTCCACCCAGTCAGCAAACTCGGTCGTCTATGTTTCGAATACCGTGGCGTATGCGGGAATCTATGCGAATGGCGTTTACAAATCGACTGATGGCGGCGTGACCTGGAATCCGGCGAATGGGAACGGCAGCGGTGGAGTTGTTGCGACCGCCAGTACTCAACGCACCATGGTGGGTGCGTCACCACATAACGTGAATGTCGTGTATGCAACGCTGTCAAACAGTGCAACAGGCGGTAATACTTTGGCTGGCGCCTATAAGTCGATTAATGGCGGCTTGACGTGGACAAAATTTGACGGTGTGGCTCCAATAAATGGCGTTGCGCCAAACCCTGGTTTCACCGATTTTTGCGCTCAGCAGTGTTGGTATGACCAGGTGGTCGCGGTGAATCCCCTGGACGAGACCAAGGTCTTTTTCGGCGGATCAGCCGCGGGAACAGCCGGACGCAATGCCATTCTCTATTCCGGTGATGGCGGGGCCACCTGGGCATCGAAAGGCTGTGTTGCAAACTTCGGTTGCAATGCGGGCACTGAGATCCACGTGGATCACCACGCGGCTGCCTTCAGCGCAAATGGCGCAAAACTCTACTGGGGCAGCGACGGCGGCGTGTACAGTACCACCGCCACGAATGGTGTGACTTCGCAGTCCCCGGCATGGGCGAACTTGAACACCAACATCGGCATTACCCAGTTCTATACCGATTTTGTGATCCAGTCCTCTGATCCCTCAGTAACCTATGCAGGCGCGCAGGACAACGGCACGCAGAAGTTCAGCAACACTCTCATCTGGGACGACGTGACTTGCGGGGACGGCGCCGGCGCGGTCATCGACGGCAATACGCCCACGACTGTTTACGCAAATTGCCAGAATGTGGATATTCGCAAAAGCACCACTGGGAATCCCAGCCTGTTCGACTTTAATAGCATAAGTAGTCCCATCACTGACACCTCTCGGGTGCAATTTATCCCCGCCCTTATTGGTGACGGTGCTCTCAGCAATCCCACGCGCGTGTACTTTGGGACCTTCCGCA
The DNA here is from genome assembly GCA_038254775.1 of Terriglobales bacterium. GTDB lineage: Bacteria > Acidobacteriota > Terriglobia > Terriglobales > Acidobacteriaceae > JBBSFV01. The sequence goes on from JBBSFV010000049.1 coordinate 13,523, forward strand.
TGTGGATGACCGCAGATGCCGGTGCCACCTGGAATCCAATCTCTGGGGATTTGACATCGGACGTCCAAAATAAAGCAACCATCACCAACATGGCGATCGCGCCCGCGAACAAAGACATTTTGTATGTCGGCACCAATAACGGGAAAGTGCAAAAGTCCACGAATGCTACCTCCGGCAATTCAACCACTTTAGCTACCTTCACGGATATAACCGGGACCGGATTGCCGACCACCCGGATCAATGCCCTCGCCGTCGATCCCGCGGATGCGACCGGCGGGACGGTTTATGTGGTGATGCCTGGCTTCAGCGCCGGGAACCATGTTTTCAAGGCGACGGGATCTTCTACGGCTTGGACGAACATCTCGGGTGACCTTCCCAACACCCCGGTCAATGACATTGTTGTCGATCCTGATCTGGCGAACACTCTTTATATCGGGACCGATATCGGGGTCTTCAAGACCTCCAACGGTGGAACGAACTGGTCGCTGCTGGGCACGGGCCTGCCTCGAGTGGCGGTCTTCGGCCTGGAACTGCATCGCGGATCGCGCACGCTGCGCGCCGCCACCCATGGGCGCAGCATGTGGGATTTGAATGTGCCCACCGTAGCTTCAGTCGCGACTCTGAATGTTCTTCCGAACGTGTATTTTGCGTCTCAGATGGTTGGAACTACGAGCGCGCAACAGACGCTGACTTTGACTGCCAAAAATGGTTCGCTGACCGGCGTGACTGTAAGTGCTACCGGGAATTTTGCGATCAGCAGTAATAACTGTGGTACTTCTATCGCTAGTTCCTGCAATCTCGGAATCACATTTTCACCATCATCGTTAGGATCTCTGACGGGTACGCTCACTGTTACTTCGAATGATCCGGCAAGTCCGAAGGTCATCAACCTGAATGGTGTTGGTCGGGACCTTAACGTGAGCTTCGTCCGGCCAGACAGGCCTTCCCGTTCCAGTTCCTTCACTTCCAGCGCATTTCAAATAGGTGGTAGCCAGACGCTGCAAGCTTCGGTGAACTCCAGCGTCGCAGATGGAGCCAGTATCCAACTTTCGTGCACCACTGACCACCCACAACTCCGTTGCGACGTCCCCGGATCAACGGTTCTCTCTTCCACTCATCAGACGGTGCCGCTGGTCTTGTCCGCCATGACCTCGCGTTCTAGGCAAAAGCTGGCAGGGTCGCACCGTGTAACATTCACCGCAATCTTGGATGGCGTAACCCGTTCGGTATCGATGGATGTGAATTTGATCGCCAGAAGGTCCGAGCGGCTCAGGCGTTCACACTAGCCCTGTCAATGAGCTGCGTCTAAAGCGCGGAAATCGCGGCAAGGCGTGTTAACATTGCCCAAAGTCTATCAACCATCAGCATTCATCGAAGGGCAAAAAAGCCTTTCAGGATTGGTAAATGAGTAACCCCCTGTATCCCTTTTTTGCATTTGAGCGAACTCGCTCGATTGCGTGCGCGCTCATTATCTCCTTTGCTACCTCCTCGCTCATAAGCCCTGCTGCGTTCGCTCAAGACGCCGCACCCAGGACTTCCGAAACGCGAAGCACTCGGCAGAGTGGTTTTGGCGAAGCAGAGATCGACCAATCAATTGAGATGTCCGCCGACCGGCTCATTGACATGTTGCGGCGTGAGAACGGGTTGTTGCTCCAGGTAAAGCGAGCTTTGGCACGCAAGGCCTATCAGGAAGGCCGAATCCTTGATCTAAAGGACCTTTCGGACGAAGCGGTCTTCCGCCTCCTTCAACAGGATGCCAACATCCGTGTGCTTGCTACCAGCGAGGTGTTAAAGCGCCGCTATGTTCAAGCATTGCCCTCGCCCGAAGACTCGCTCTCCCGGCGCCCTAAAACTAAGAGCACAAGTCTTGAAAACACGGGAAAGCAAACAAACAAAGAAGACGAATTTTCCGAATCTGACTATTGGGAAGATACCGCCCCTTCGGGGAATGCTTCTCCAACCCAAAACACATCCAGAGAAGAACGTTTGTGGCGCACTTCTTCTGATGATGAACCGCTGCTGCCCAACCGGAACACTCAACCTTCACAGGAGATGCCAAGAGTTTCTCCCGACGAACTACCGGCATTATTGAGAACGTCCCGCAGTTCCTCACCCGGTTTTGGGACATCAGATACCGGCGCGGCTTCCGACACTGGTCTTAACCCCTCCGGATTTGGCCAACTGTCAGGGCGCGATGTTTCAGGTAGCGGCCTTGCTGGACTGGCGGCAATGTCCGGCATGGCGGACGCCGCTTCTACGCTTGCGGATAATGACCCGAATTGGGACACGCAGAGATCATCCCGAAACACGCAGCTGAGCGCGAATGCGCGGATGCCGCGGGAAAGACTTCCCCGGGCAGAAGCACCGCTTGTTGACCATAAGCTGGTTCCCTATGCGGATGTACCTTCGCTCTATGATCTTTACGGACAATCCTCAAAACGTGATGCCAAGCAAAGATTCGCCGCGGATATATTCGCCCGCGGAAGCGGCAACGTGAATGACTTGCCGATTGATCTCCCCGTCGGACCCGAATATGTTGTGGGTCCTGGAGACGGATTGCGTGTGGAATTGACTGGCGCCGTCTCGCGACGCGTTCAGCGGATCGTTGACCGCCAGGGAAGGCTCTCATTGCCTGAAGTGGGTGCTCTTTTGGTGGCGGGCAAGACCTTGGGAAAAGTACAGGAAGAAGTACAGACGCTGCTGCGAACTGAATTCAGGGATGTGAATGCGGATGTTTCACTGGGACGCCTGCGCAGCGTGAGAGTGTATGTGGTTGGTGACGTGCAACGACCTGGCGCTTACGACATCAGCGCCCTTTCGACGCCGCTGAATGCGGTTTTGACAGCCGGCGGGCCCACCGCCCGAGGTTCACTTCGCACGGTAAAGCACTTCAGGGCCAAGGAAATGATCCAGGAAGTGGATATCTATGATCTGCTTCTGCGCGGAGTCCACGACACCATCTTGCCCCTTGAGCCCGGTGACACCATTTTGGTCCCACCGCTAGGTCCTGAGATCGCGCTGGAAGGAATGGTGCGTCGCCCAGCACTCTACGAATTAAAGGGCGAAAAGAACCTGATGGATGCGATGAATCTAGCGGGTGGGATACTGCCGACAGGTTCCCTGCGCAACATCGAAGTGGAACGCATGAAGCCTCACGAATCCAGCAGCATGGTAAAGCTGGATCTCCAGGGCCGCACGGATGCGGAAGTGAATAAGGTACTGACTGGCTTCGCGGTGCAAGAAGGTGATCGAGTCCGCGTCTATTCCATCCTGCCCTTCCGTAACAACACGGTTTTCCTGGATGGACATGTGTTTCGCCCAGGCAAATATGCATTCACCCCTGGAATGCACCTTACGGACATCGTGAAGTCATACCAGGAACTTCTGCCGGAACCATACTTGCAGAACGCTGAGATCATCCGGCTTGCGGCTCCGGATTACCGTCCTACGATCATCTCCTTCAATCTGCGCGATGCATTAGCTGGGAAGACTGAGGCCAACCTTGCCCTGCAGCCTTTTGATACGGTGCGGATATATTCTCGCTTCGATTTCGAAGATCCGCCTCTGGTCGATGTGTCCGGAGAAGTTCGCCGTCCGGGCGAACACCGCACTAATGGCGTGCTTAGGCTTTCTGACGCGGTGTACCTTGCGGGTGGGCTTACTCCCGACGCTTCCCTTGACTCCGCGCAGATATACCGCAAGACCGCAGGCAGCAAGCTCAAGGTGCTGAGCGTTAATTTAGCCAAGGCGCTTTCTGGCGACACAGTGGAGAACATCACCCTCGAGAACCGCGATCGTCTGATCATCCATCGCACAGATGCCCGCACAAGTCCTCCTGCAGTCTTCATCGGCGGGGCCGTGGTCACTCCGGGTAAATATCCGCTGGGCGAGAAGATGACGCTCGCGCAGTTGGTCCAACTTTCCGGCGGGCTGTCGCGGAGCGCAGAGCGTGAATACGCGGAGGTCGCGAACTATTTGAATGACGGGCGCGGCGAGATCCGCCGGATCCCTCTCTCGGATGGCTCCGCTGAAGTGGCTTATCTGGAAGATGGCGACACCGTCTCGATCAAGCAACGTGCGGGTTTCGAGGAGTTGGGCGCGTCCGTAATACTGCGCGGCGAGGTTTCCCAGCCCAGCACCTATGGCTTGCGCCAGGGTGAGAGGCTTAGCACTCTGTTGAAACGCGCAGGTGGATTCACTCCGAATGCCTACGCTCAGGGTATCGTGATCGAGCGCGCGCAATTGCGCGATCTTGAAGAGAAGAACCGGCGGGACTTGATCAGGAGGCTCGATAACGAGCAACGGACTTTCCAAGTCTCTCCTACCGCACAACCTCAGGACCAATCGACTTTGCGAGTCGCGTTTGTGCAGCAGCAAGCAACTATTCTCAACCAATTGAAGAGTGTTCCCGCAGTCGGCCGTTTGGTGGTGAAGATTTCCGGAAAGATCAGTTCGTGGGAAGGGACCTCGAATGACGTCGAGCTTCGCGCCGGAGATGTGATCACCATCCCGAAGCAATCGACCTTCATCATGGTCACCGGACAGGTCTACAACCCAACAGCTATCACTTATAGGCCCGGCAAATCGGCGCGTTGGTACTTGCGTCAGGCGGGCGGCGCTACGGAGTTAGGAAACAGCAAAGCGATCTTCGTGATCCGCGCCGACGGCAGTGTTATAGGCAAGGGAAGCGGGACTGGTTTCTGGAATCAAGATCCGCTGGATACAAGTCTCGGTCGCGGCGACGTGGTTGTGGTGCCAGAAAAGTTGATCAACATGGGTGGAACGACCTTGAGAGGACTGTCGGAGACAGCACAGATCGTTTCATCGCTTGCCCTCGCGGTCAGCGTCGCGCTGAGGCTGTAGTGTTTTTTCCCAAGCGTTTTCGGCCCTTTTTCCGTATGACTGTTGTCGTATTGCTATTTGGGTTGAATGAAGTAGCAGCTGCGCAGAACAATAAGGATACGGAAAATACTTCGCTTGAAGTCACGCGGCCACCTGCCATTGAAAAGGACGCTATCAGGGATTTTTGGGCAGACCAATCAACGCTTATCACTTCGCCTATGCGGACTCGACTGAAAGATGCGCAGTGGCTAATACCGGCGGTCGGTATCTTCGCCGGGGTCGTGCGCAGCGATACGAGTATTTTGGCTGGTCTTCCGCAAGATCCTGCATTGCAAAAACGGGCCGTTAACATGTCGGATTATGGTGCATTCTCGTTGGTCGGTTTGGCCGGCTCCATTTATCTATACGGCAAGTTTTTCCATAGCGATCATGCACGCCAATCGGGATGGCTTGCAGGGGAAGCGGCGGTTAACGCTGCCGCGATGGACTACCTCGTTAAATACTCCACCCAACGTCAAAGGCCTATTGCCGGAGGCAAGTTTTTTGCCGGCGGCGACTCATTCCCGTCGGAACACTCGGCAGCGGTGTGGTCGATCGCTACTGTCCTCGCCCATCAATATCCCGGACGTGTTTCAAGCACGCTGCTGTATGGCTCGGCTGCAGCGGTGAGCATGGCGCGTCTTGTAGGCCGGCAGCATAATCCTTCTGACGTGCTGGTGGGCGCCGCGCTCGGGTACGCTGCCGGACGGGTAGTGTTAAATCGCGCCGCTGCAAAAGATGGTTACCTCCGACCGCGCAGAGATGCCACTCTTAGTCTCGATAGTTCGTCCATGGCTTCCTCTTATGTCCCGTTGGACTCTTGGGTGTACCCCGCGTTTGACCGTTTGCAAGCGGGGGGGTATGCACCTTCGGCATTTTTGGCAACCCGGCCATGGACACGGATGGAATGCGCGCGATTGACGCAAGAGGTGGAGGAAGGCGCGATGGGGGTCGATGGATTGGACGCAGTGCAGGACATTTACCGTGAATTGGCGAAAGAATTCGCGGTTGAATTAGCGGAGATGGGTGGCGGTGACAATCGCGCCATCGTTGTTGATAGCCTATATGTCCGCAGTACGACCATCGCCGGAACCCCATTAACAGACGGCTATCATTTTGGTGAAACATTGATCAATGATTCCGGCAGACCTTATCGCCAGGGTGAGAACCTCATTTCCGGTTTCATCGCCAGAGGCACACTTGGCCGGATCGGCTTTTTCTTTCGTGGAGAATCACAGCACGCCCCCGGGGACGCGAATCCAATCGAGCTTCCGGCGTCCACGGTGCCTGCCGATGATTTCAGGGTGATAAACCTGCCGCCTCACCGGGCAATCCCACAGCAAGACCGGTTCGATCCCGTCGAGGCCTATGCCATGTGGCGCATAGCAGGATGGCAAATGACTATGGGCAAGCAGAGTCTCTGGTGGGGGCCATCGAAGGGGGGACCCCTACTGATGAGTTCGAATGCCGAGCCGATAAATATGTTTCGTGTAGATCACGTCACTCCAGCATTACTGCCCGGCTTCCTGCATTGGCTTGGACCGGTGAATTCAGAATTTTTTATTGGGCAGTTGCGGGGTCATACTTTTGTGAACACGGAGAATGGATTGGTCGGGAGTTATGACGCCCTATTAAGTCGGCAACCCTTGATCTTCGGCCAGACCTTTGCGTTCAAGCCAACCCCAAATCTCGAGTTATCCGTTTCCAGAACGGGAATCTTTGGCGGTCCCGGATTTCCTCTTAATGCAAAGCGATTGGGTAGTGCGCTATTTTCCGTTGGTAACGTCTTCGGTTCCGCTGATCCAGGTGATCGGCGGTCCGCATTCACTTTGGTATATCGTCTTCCGATGTTGGGTCGGAGGCTGCTGTTTTACCATGACTCGATGGCTGAAGATGAGATATCGCCGATCGGCTATCCGCGGCGCTCGGCGATGACTAATGGGATTTACATTTCGCGATTACCCTGGCTTCCGAAAGCCGATTTTCGTGCTGAAGGCACCTATACTGACCTTCCGGGTCTTCGACTTTCGAGTTTTTTCTATAACAATGTTCGTTACG
>JBBSFV010000050.1:0-19645 GCA_038254775.1 Terriglobales bacterium
ATCGTTCTACCCCTGGGGCCGGAGAAGTGCGTGGCGGTCTTCGAATGGTATTTTCCGGAGGCCGCGATGAGCACGGACGCTCCGCAGAAGGCGGTCGCCTTCAGTGACGAGATCCAAGCGGAAGATGGCGCGATCTGTGAAGCGGTGCAGCGCAACCTGCGCTCGCGCAGCTATGACCGCGGTCGATACAGCGCGAAACAAGAGCGCGGCGTCCATCATTTTCATCTTTTGTACTCGCAAGCGTTGGGCATTTGAGATCAAATATCCACAAATACGAAATATGAGGCTGTATTCCATGGTTGGTCTGATCCGCGGGTTTATCCTTTGCGCGTTTTTTGTCTCGGTGGCTGGGATCGCTTTAGCCGGTGACAAGGCAGGCGCGCCGTTGCAGGCGCCGCCGAAAGCGAAACAAGAGCCGGTGGTGGAGATGATGCATGGGCACAAGATCGTGGATGAATATCGTTGGCTGGAAAACGCAGACGATCCCGCCACGCAACAGTTCACTCGGGACCAGCTCGCTTATATGCATGCGCTGCTTGATAAACAGCCGCAACGAGAGGCGATCCACAAACGATTGTCTGAGTTGCTGACCATCGGCAGCCTGGGCGCGCCGCAGCCGGCGGGAAAGCTTTATTTCTACACGCGCCGCGAGGGGACTCAGAACCAGCCGATCCTGTACGTTCGTGAAGGCGTGAACGGTAGCGACCGCACCCTGGTGGACGTGAACAAACTGGCGGCGGATGGGACCGTGGCATTGGATTGGTGGCATGCCTCCCACAGCGGCAAATATGTGGTGTACGGGACCTCTCCCGGCGGTTCAGAGATCAGCATGCTGCATGTGATCGAAACCGCGAGCGGCAAGCTGTTGCCGGACATGATCGACCGCGCACGCGCAGCCAGCGTGGTCTGGTTCAAAGATGACTCAGGATTTTATTACACAAAGTATCCACGTCCGGGCGAAGTAGAAAAAGGCCAGGAGCTCTACAACCGGCACGTCTTCGTGCATAAGCTGGGAACCGATCCGGATGGATCGAAGGACGAGCTGATCTTCGGACAGGGCCGCGATCCGCAAGAATGGCCCCAGATCTCCGGGTCCGATGATGGACGATGGCTGGTGATCACCGCCGAGCAGGGCTGGGCGAAGAGCGAGCTGCACCTGATGGATACCTCCAACGGGAAGATCATGCCGGTCGCGGTGGGCAAGGAGTCGTTGTATTCGGGAGAGGCATTCAAAGGCGAACTCTTCATTCTTACCAATGAGGGATCGCCGCGTTTTCGCGTGTATAAAGTGGCGGCGGAAAAACCCGAGCGAGAGAACTGGAAGGAGATCATTCCGCAATCGGATGCGGTGATCAAATCCGCGCAGGTGGTTGGCGGAAAGCTTTTCATTCTCTACGAAAAAGACGCCACCTCACGGCTTCACATCTTTGACCTGGATGGCAAGCATCTCTCCGAAATAAAGTTGCCTGCACTCGGGACCATCGAAGATATCGGAGGAGATTGGGAGAGCAAGGAGGCATTCATCGGCTTCCAGAGCTACACCTCGCCGGATACGGTGTTTCGTTACGATCTCGCTTCCGGCAAGACCAGCGAATGGGGCCGGGTGAAGTCAGACATCGACTCAGATAACTACCAGGTGAGGCAGGTGTTCTATCCGTCAAAGGACGGAACCAAGATCCCTATGTTCATCGTGGCGAAAAAAGGACTGCGGCTTGATGGCAAGAATCCGACGATCCTTACCGGATACGGCGGCTTCAATATCAGCAGGACCCCAACGTTCTTCGATTGGGCAAACATCTGGCTGGAACACGGCGGAGTCCTTGCAGACGCTAATCTACGCGGAGGCAGTGAATACGGCGAAGAGTGGCATCGCGCGGGCATGCTGGAGAAAAAACAGAATGTGTTCGACGACTACATAGCGGCGGCCGAATATTTGATCGCGCAGAAGTACACCAGCAAAGACCACCTTGCCATCTACGGCCGCAGTAATGGAGGCCTGCTCACCGGAGCGGCGTTGACGCAGCGTCCCGAGCTCTTCCGGGCCGTGGTTTGCGGAGTGCCATTGCTGGACATGCTGCGTTATCAAAGATTCCAGATCGCGAAGCTCTGGATCCCGGAATATGGGTCGGCTGAAGATCCGAAGCAATTCGATTGGCTCTACGCTTATTCCCCCTATCACCATGTGAAGCCGAAGACGCTGTACCCCGCCACTTTCTTCTTTGCTTCAGCGGGCGACACCCGGGTGGATCCGCTGCACGCCAAGAAGATGACTGCCCTGATGCAGGCCGAGGCCGCCAATGGCCCAGACCGCCCGATCTTGCTGCGCATCGAGCCGAAGGCAGGCCATGGCGCCGGTAAGCCGGTGAGTAAAAAGATCGATGAATGGACTGACATATTCACTTTCTTATTCTGGCAGTTGAATGTGAAATGACACTTACCATTTTTTGAAGATAACGAAGACCGCCAGCACCATCAGCCCAAAGCCGACCAAGTAATTCCACTTCATTTCTTCTTTGAGATAAGTGATGGAGAAGACGCTGAAGACCACCAGGGTGATGACCTCCTGGATGGTCTTCAACTGTGCGGCATTGAATTCACCATAGCCCCAGCGATTCGCTGGAACCTGGAAACAATATTCAAAGAAGGCGATGCCCCAACTGGCAAGGATGGTCAAAAAAAGCGGCGCGCTGCGGTGCTTCAAGTGGCCGTACCAGGCGAATGTCATGAAGATATTTGAGATGGTGAGCAGAACGATAGTAAGCATTTAAGACCAGGCGCCTCCGCCGCGGGGACCCGCGTAACTAGATGGTAAAATAGAAAGATTCCATGCCCTCCAGCCATTCCACTTTAATTGCCAGTGAGCAGACTGCCACACCTTCGGATACCGGTGAGAAGCCGGTAAAAGTGGGGTTTGTGAGCCTCGGCTGCCCAAAAAACCTTGTGGACAGCGAAGTGATGATGGGAATCCTTGCCAACGCGGGAGCGGAGCTGACACAACGCGCGGAAGACGCTGACGTGATCGTGGTGAATACCTGCAGCTTTATCGATAGCGCCAAGCAGGAATCGGTGAACACCATCCTCGAGATGGCGCAACACAAGCTCTCGGCTGGGGGCACGGCCCGCAAATTGATCGTGGCCGGGTGTTTGGTGGAACGATATCGCAGCGAGATCCAAAGCAACATCCCAGAAGTGGATGCGGTGGTGGGGACCGGGGAGTTGGAAGCGATTCTTGCCGCCAGCGGCATCACCCCGCAAAAGCGTCCGCAACCTGCCGGCTCTCCATTCGTGATCCTAAATTCCGCTACCGTGCACACCGCAAGCTCCGCGCTGCAGAAGGCGACGGAAGGCACACTGCCTGTGTCCACTTCCCGCGCTGAAGGCGATGCCCGTGATGCCGGCGGACGTTTCAGCCGTGAATCATGGGAAGGCGCGATCGCTGATCTGCCGAATTATCTGATGACGGAGCACACGCCACGGGTCCTGGCAACGGGAAGATATTCAGCATATTTGAAGATCGCTGAAGGCTGTGATCATCCGTGCAGCTTCTGCATCATCCCGCAATTGCGAGGCAAGTTTCGCTCGCGCCGCTTTGAGTCTGTGATCGCGGAAGCAGAGCAATTGGGGCGCTCCGGAGTCCGCGAGGTCATCCTTATTGGGCAGGACACTACCTGCTATGGAGAAGACTTTGGATTAAAGGACGGCCTGGCGCTTTTGCTGGCGCGCCTGGCGGAGATCGATGATCTGGATTGGGTGCGTTTCTTGTATGCATATCCCAACAAGATCACCGGCACACTGCTGGAGACCATCGCATCGAACCCGAAGATCTGTTCCTACATCGATGTTCCGCTGCAACATGCTTCGGCAAACGTGCTTAAGCGCATGAAGCGCGGCGCAAATGCCGGGATCTTTTTGGCATCGATCGAGAAGATGCGCGCCACCATCCCGAATCTCACGCTGCGCACGTCATTCATCGTGGGATTTCCGGGGGAGACGATCGAGGAATTTGATGAACTCTGCCGGTTTGTGGAGGCAGCGCAGTTTGATTGGCTGGGCGTATTCAGCTACTCCGATGAGGATGGCGCGAAGGCCTTCACCCTTGACGACAAAGTAGCGCCGCGAGAGATCGAACGCCGCCGCAAAAAATTGATGCAGATCCAGCAGCGCATCAGCCGCAAGAAAAAACAGCAGTTGATCGGCCGCGAATTCGATGTGTTGGTGACCGGCCCCTCTGAGGAGACCGACCTTTTGTGGGAGGGGCGGACGGAGATGCAGGCGCCCGAGATCGACGGCAAATTATTCATCAATGACTTTGGTCCGTTCAACGAACTTACGCGAGGGCAAATGGTGCGCTGTGAGGTGACGGAGGCGCATGATTATGACCTGGTGGCACGTGTCATCCAATAATCCATGGCTGCAAAGAAGCTCAAATCCCTGCGCTGCCCCGCCTGCGGGACGATCGTCCTGATGAGTGACGAATACTTCCCTTTTTGCTCAGACCGTTGCCGGTTGATAGACCTGGGAAAGTGGGCAAGTGGCGCATACAAGATCTCCAGCCCCATCCTCGACCCTGAGGTTCTGGAGCAGGTCAGCGATGGCAATGTTCGCCAGGTTGACGATGATGATGAGCGAAAACCCTCTTGAACGCCTCCGCTGCTCCAGGAAAGACACGAACGCCCTGGGCGTGGACCGTGGGAACGTTCTTTGGGATCGGCTGGCTGGTACCGAAGGGCGGAGGCACGATCGCTTCCGGCGTAACGGTTGGGCTGTGGTGGCTGGCGGTCTCGGGTTTGCATCTTTCCATGCTGGGGACGATTGCGGCAGCGGCTGTGGTGACTTTGATCGGCATCCCGGCAGGCAGCATTGTTGCCCGGGAGTTGGGCAAGAAGGACCCGGGCCAAGTGGTGATCGACGAAGTAGCTGGACAGCTGGTGCCGTTGTGCGTGGCGGCGCCAACTTGGAAATATATGTTGGCGGCTTTTATACTTTTTCGAGGCTTTGATATTGTGAAGCCACCCCCGGTCCGGCAACTGGAAGCTTTGTCCGGTGGCACAGGCATTATGCTGGACGATATTGCGGCAGGGATCTATGCGCTGCTTGTCGTCCTGCTGCTGCATTTTTTCCGCGTTCTTTAACCGGATTTGTTTATGGGAATCAGGGACAGGATCCTGGGACAGAACGTGAGCGTGAACGGGAAACCGCACATTCAATCCATCACGCCGGCAGCGGCACTCGCCGGCGGAGAGATCCGGATTCACGGGTCGCATCTGGCCCCAAATGATCTGTCTCGCCCGCGCGTGCACGTTGGGGAAGCACTTGCGAATGTGGTGATCAGCTCAGATGATCTAGTGATCGCTCGCATCCCGGAGGAAGCCAGCACGGGAGTGATCCAGGTCAGCGTTGGTGGACAGAACAGCAACACTCATGAAGTGAGCGTTGGGATTGGGATCGCGGAGAACATGCATCCGGTAGCCGATCCGGCAGTCGATCCGAATGGGAATATCTTCACTACGGTCTCCGGAAGCCGCGGTCAAAAGGTCCCGGTCTCGGTATATAAGGTTGACGCTGACTATGCGGTAAAGCCTTTCCTCAGCGACATCATGAATGCGACCGGCCTGGCATTCGATGAGCACGGCCATCTATTTGTAAGCTCGCGGTATGACGGAGCGGTCTATCGCGTGGCACCCAACGGCACCATGATCACGTACGCTGAAAGCATGGGCGTGGCAACCGGCTTGGCATTCGATGAAGACGGGAATCTTTTTGTAGGCGACCGCAGCGGAACGATCTTCAAAGTGAGCAGCCAGCGCGACATCTTTGTGTACGCCACACTGGAACCCAGCGTGAGCGCCTATCATCTGGCTTTTAGCCCCGAAGGCGGTCTATACGTCACTGGGCCAACCACATCCAGCTTTGACGCTGTTTATCGGATCAACGAAAAAGGAGAGGTCAGCGATTTCTATCGCGGACTAGGGCGGCCGCAGGGAATGGCGTTCGATAGTGCGGGCAATCTATACGTTGCGGCGTCGTTAAAGGGCCAGCGCGGGATCGTCCGGATCGATCCAACCGGTGCAGCGTCTCTGGCGGTCTCCGGACACAACATTGTAGGGCTGGCGTTTTTGCCGGGTAAAGCCGCAGTGATCGCTACCACGACCGCACTCCATTACTTGGATTGGGGCATTGAAGGTATGCCTCTGTTCGGCTGATCGAATCATCCCAGACAAATAATGATCACTGAGATCATCGCAATCGGCTCCGAGCTGCTCACCCCTTTTCGCCAGGACACCAATTCCCTATTCCTTACGGAGCGCTTGAACGAACTGGGCGTTGAGGTGGGCTTTAAGACGGTTGTGGGCGATAACCGGGCCCAACTTGTCTCCGTTGCTCGCATTGCGCTGAATCGAGCAGACATTGTGATCTTCATGGGCGGATTGGGCCCGACGGAAGATGACCTCACCCGCGAGGCGGTCTCCGAAGCAATGATGTTGCCCTTGCGGCGTGACGCGGACATCGTCGCCGAACTCTACGCCCGCTTTGCGGCCCGCCGCATCAAGATGCCGGAAAATAATCTGCGGCAAGCGGATGTGCTTACCGGAGCCGCAGTCCTGCGAAACGGTAATGGGACCGCCCCGGGGCAATATCTGGAAGGCATGTATGAGAGCAAGGACCGGGTAGTGATCCTGCTTCCGGGCCCGCCGTATGAATTGAAGCCCATGTTCGCTGAACAATGCGTCCAAAGGCTGCGCGCAAAGCTTCCCGCAAGAGCGATCGCGACTCGTGTGCTGAAGGTGGCGATGATGCCGGAGAGCGAGTGCGATGCGCGGATCTCGCCGATCTATAAAGAGCACAACGCGGTGCAGACGACGATCCTGGCGCATGCCGGTGAAGTGCAGCTTCATTTGAAAGCCGAAGCAGAGACGATGGATGAGGCGCAGCGTCTGGTGGATGAGCTTGCCGAGGAGCTTGAAGATGAGTTAGAGGAGAGGATCTACTCCACCCGCGGAGAGGACCTGGAGCAGATCGTTGGATATTTTCTGCAGATGCGCAATGCAACGCTGGCGACCGCTGAATCATGCACCGGCGGGATGCTTGCGCAACGCATCACCTCCGTGCCCGGCAGCTCTCGCTACTATCTGGGCGGCGCCGTGGTCTATGACAATGACATGAAGACCGCATTCGCAGATGTGCCGCGGCTGCTCTTCGCAGAACATGGCGCGGTCAGCAGGGAAGTAGCGGTCGCACTTGCTGACGGCATCCGCAAACGGTGCAAATCGAATATCGGGGTGGGCATCACCGGTATCGCCGGCCCCGGGGGCGGCACTCCGGAGAAGCCGGTCGGGCTGGTATACATCGCTGTGAGCGACGGGCAAAAACCGAATGTGGTGGAGCGGAAATTCCTGGGTGACCGCGAACGCATCCGCCAATTCGCCACCCAGTTGGCGCTGGATATGATCCGGCGCATGCTTAGCTGATGCGGCTCTTCGCAGGTATGGACATTGCGGAAGATGTTCAAAGACGCATCGCGGAATATGTAGCCAGAATGCAGCGAGAGGCCTCTGGGGTGCGCTGGGTCCAGCCGGAGACATGGCATGTCACGTTGAAATTCATTGGAGAGACGCAGCGCGCAGAAGAGATTCGAGAGGCTCTCAAGATTGTCCGGATCCCAAGATTTGAGGTTGAGTTTCGTGGATCTGGCTTCTTCACCCCTTCACAGCCGCGAGTGTTCTGGGCAGGTGTACACGCGAGTGACATCATGCCGCGCCTGGCGAAGCAAATAGACGAAGCCACTGCTGCGGTTGGCATCCATCGCGAGGAGAATATTTTTAAGCCTCACCTTACGCTGGCAAGAAGCGGCACCGGCAGTCCACATGAAAGAGGACGTGGCAACTCTGGACTCGCCGCGCTGCGAGATCGGTTGGCGAAAGAGCCTCAGCCGGAGTTCGGTACAATGCTCGCCAAAGAATTCTTTTTGTACCAGAGCCAGCTCTCACCGCAAGGCGCGCGTTACCACAAGCTGGAACGGTACGAACTGAAGCCCTGACATCCAGCCCATGGCGAAGACTTACATTCTTGTTGCGGCGGTCGCCTATCTACTGGGTTCGATCCCCTTTGGCTACTTGCTGGTGAAACTTTTCTTGAAACAGGACATTCGGCAGACCGGGAGCGGGAACATAGGTGCGACCAATGTAGCGCGGTCAGGGAAAAAAGGGTTGGCGATCGCCACGCTGCTGCTGGATGCGGGCAAAGGGGCAGCAGCGGTTTTAATCAATTTATGGTTTTTTTCCCGGGCCCTGATGCACGATCCGAAATGGACTTGGCAGTTGGCGGCGCTTGCCTCTCTTTTTGCGATCCTGGGCCACTGCTTCCCTGTCTGGCTGAAGTTAAGAGGGGGCAAGGGAGTCGCTACTGGCGTGGGTGTATTTGCGGTACTCGCGCCAAAAGCTGTTCTGGTCGCAGTGGCCATCTTCATTGTGGTCTTCGCACTCTCTAAATATGTTTCGCTGGGTTCAATCTTGGCCGCTGCTGTTTATCCCGTGGCTGCTTATTTTTTCTACCCCGCTCACAGAAACATTGCTACGTCATTGCTGATGGCGCTCGCCTGCTGTGTGATCATCGCCAAGCATCACTCCAACATCCACCGGCTGATCGCAGGGACTGAAAACAAGTTTGGCGCCAAGAAGAAGCACCTCATTGACGTGGAGCGCTCGCTATGAGCCGCATCGCGGTGATAGGTGGGGGCGCATGGGGAACGGCGCTGGCCATCGTGCTGGCACGCAACCACTCGCAACACAAACACGAGATCCGCATGTGGGCGTTCGAAAAAGAGGTAGTGGAGAGCATTCGCGACACCCGGGTGAATTCGCTCTTTCTTCCCAGCAATAAAGTCCCTGAAAAGGTCCAGATCACGAATGATCTGGCGGAGGCACTCACGGGCGCGGACATCGTAGTCAGCGTAATGCCATCGCATCATTGCCGGCGAGTGTTCACCGCCATGGCGCCGCATCTCAGGGAGAGCATGCTCTTTGTAAGCGCGACCAAGGGCATTGAGAATGATTCCCTGCTGCGGATGTCCGAGATCATTTTCGAGGTCGTCCGCTCAAAAAATGGCTTTTCTCCACGAGTGGGCGCGCTGAGCGGACCTACTTTCGCCAAAGAGGTGGCGCAGGGCGATCCCACGGCGATCGTGATCGCTTCATCTGACGACGACCTTTGCCACACTGTAATGAGTGAGTTCAGCGATCCTGGCTTCCGCGTCTATATGAATGAGGACATCGCCGGAGTGGAATATGGCGGCGCGCTCAAGAATGTCATCGCTATTGCGGCGGGTGTTTGCGACGGACTTGGCCTGGGACACAACAGCGTAGCGGCGCTCATCACCCGGGGACTCTCCGAGATCACGCGGCTGGCAGTGGCGTGTGGCGCGCGCCAGCAGACCCTCTCCGGACTTGCCGGTATGGGAGACCTGGTTCTCACCTGCACCGGGGGTCTCTCCAGAAATCGCAGCGTGGGCGTCGAACTGGGGCGCGGAAGCAATCTTTCAGAGATCATTGCCGGCATGCACGGCATGGTGGCGGAAGGCGTTTTGACCACCCATGCCGCCATGGGTCTTGCGCGGAAGATGCAGGTAGAGATGCCGATCACCGAGCTGATGTACGCTATCCTGCACGACGGTAAATCTCCGCAGGCGGCTATCCGGGAGTTAATGGCTCGGCCCGGCAAGGTGGAGTAGTCGCAGCCCGAAAGTAACCTGCAATTTCCTGCAAGTTCTCTTGAAAGTCGGGTTAAAATCAGCCACTCCCCCCGCCAAAAACCTATGACCAAGGGCGACATCCTCCCTCATCGAATCCCCATCCTGTACCTGATCCTGGGCGTGCTGATCGCCGTGGCGGTGGTACCGCTGTATTTCTACGGCACGCAGGTAGTCGCCATCAACCGTGAGCGGCTCAAGACGAACGAGCGCCTGCTGCAGAATACCGTCACCCGGTCATTAGCAGATGGTATCTCTCAGCGGCAGGGAAATCTCACCGCCAGCCTGGAAAGTGTCTCCTCATCGGTGCTGATCGCCAGTGGGGGCAATCTGACCGGTGAACACATCAATACCCCCGAGCTGCGGGCGATCCTGGATACCTTTGTGCAAAAGAATGAGACGGTGGCGTATGCCACGTTGCTGAACACGGAGGCCAAAGGAGTCACCGCAGGCAGGATCGCTCCGGATCCTTTCATGCAGCGCGAACTGGAACATGCCTTTCAGGCGGCGCGAGAAGGACGCACGTATAACGGACAGCCTCTCAGTATGGGCGCGGGCAAGACCGCGAAGATCATCCGGCTGATCAGCGCGCCGGTCATGGCAAATGGGAGTTTCGTAGGCATGTTCGGCGCTGTGGTGGACCTCAGTTACCTGGTGGACCGCCTTAAGGATGCCAACCAGGGCGGACTTGAGACGTATGTAGTGGACGGACGCGGACGACTAATCGCCTCCGCCGATACCAACTATTTCACCGGCCAGGATATGTCTCGCATCGAGCTGGTAAAAAACTTTGTGGACCAGGGCGCAAAGAGCCAGTTGGGCGGCGTGACTCATGAATTCGTGATGGGAGAGAACAGAAACAAGATCCCCATGCTCGGCACTTACAGCCCGGTACCATCCCTGGAATGGGGAGTGATCGCGCAGAAGACCCAGGCGGAGGCGTACCGCAGCATCACGGAGATGCAACGCACCGCTCAAATGCTCGCAATATTAGCCGTATTGCTCTCACTGATGGTTTCAATCTATGCCGCGCGGCGCATCACGGATCCTCTACAAACGCTCACCGAAAGCAGCCGCGCTATTGCCCGCGGAGATTTTTCCCAGCGCGTCCAATTGAAGAGCCGGACGGAGATCGGCGAGTTGGCCGATACCTTCAACAGCATGACCGATGATCTTGAGCGCTTCGTTTTTGACTTGAAGCGGGCTGCGGAAGAGAACAGGTCCCTGTTCATGAGTTCCATCCAAATGCTTGCCGGCGCAGTGGACGAAAAGGACCCTTATACCAAGGGCCATTCCGACCGCGTGACCCGCTACTCCGTGGTGCTGGCGAAAGAACTTGGGTTGATCACTGAAGAGATCGAAAAAGTGCGCATTTCCGCACAATTACATGACGTAGGCAAGATCGGGATCGAAGACCGTATCTTGAAGAAGCCGGGCGCGCTTACCCCCGACGAATTCGAGATCATGAAAACCCATACCGTGAAGGGTGGCACCATCCTGCGGCCGGTTGAAATGTTGAAAGAGATGATTCCGGGGATTGAGTTGCATCATGAGTCTCTGGATGGCCGCGGCTATCCGTATGCCTTGAAGGGCGATGATATTCCGCTCATGCCCCGCATCATTATGGTCGCAGACACCTTTGATGCCATGACGACGAACCGCCCCTATCAGGCGGCGATGGATCCCGAGTATGTGATCCGCATCATCAATTCACTGGCGAACACGAAATTCGACCCGCGCGTGGTGGCGGCGATGACCGCAGTGTTCGAGCGCGGCGGTCTCCGTGTCCATCGCGCAGGCGTGGTGACAGTCGAGCAGTCCCCTGAGCCAACAAGTGCGGTTGCCGCTTCGGGCTCGGCTTAGTTCCCTGCCGATATAATCAGAAGGTAGCGTGGAGAGTTGAGGCACGATCGGTGCCGGCCATGCCGCCTTCATCATGATCAAATCCCTTTTTGGTTATACCGATCCCGACAAGGAAGAAAAAAAGGAGCCTAAGCGGGGCATCTTTGACCGTATCAAGGATGTGATGACCGCGGATCTTTTTGCGGAGAGTAGCCCGCAGGAGAGCTCTTCCCAGGTCGCAGTCGAGCCCGTTACCCCGCTGCCTCCGCCACCGGAGGCAGTCATCCTGCCGGACACCGGGTTCGGCGAAGACGAAGCGCCGCGTGAAAGTTTGCTCGACCGCATGCGCCAGGCGGTCACCCGCACGCGCGACAATCTGAACGAGCGGATCGACGAGATCGTATCAGTGGGCAAAGAGATCGATCGCGATACTCTCGACGATTTAGAAGCCACACTGCTGGCTGCCGACTTGGGAAGCTCCACCACTTCAGAGGTGCTGGAACAGATCAGGTTGAAGGTTGCACGGAAGGAAATCAACAACGCCGAAGAGTTAAAGCGCCTGTTGAAGGAAGAGCTTCTAACTATCTTAAACAGTGCGACGGTTGAAGCTGGAAGTCCCGAACCAGGGGAGCCGGAAGTGGTGCTGGTGGTTGGAGTGAACGGTACCGGAAAGACCACCACCATCGGAAAATTGGCGGCGGGTTTGAAGCGCGATGGGTTCAGCGTTCTACTTTGCGCGGCTGACACCTTTCGCGCCGCCGCTATCGAGCAACTTGAGGTGTGGGGCCATCGCGCGCAGATCGAGGTCATCAAGACCAGGCCGGGTGGAGACCCATCTGCCGTCTTGTTTGACGGGCTCAACGCGGCGAAAGCCCGAGGCGTGGATTATGTGATTGTTGATACCGCGGGCCGGCTGCACACCAAATCAAACCTGATGCAAGAGTTGGAGAAGATGCGGCGCACGGCGCAGAAGGTAGTGCCCAGTGCACCCCACGAAACTCTTTTGGTGATGGACGCCACGACCGGGCAGAACGGCCTGCAACAGGCCCGGCAATTCACCCAGGCAGCGGGAGTGACAGGGATCGTTCTGACAAAGCTGGATGGGACTGCGAAAGGCGGGGTCGTCTTCGCTATCTCCCGGGAGTTGGGCATCCCGGTCCGCTATGTGGGAGTGGGAGAAAAGATTGGTGACCTGATTCCTTTCAATGCCAGACTTTTTGTGGATGGATTGTTCAGTTAGATGAATGATTAGATGAATGATTAGATGAATGATTCGATGAATGATCGGAGCCAGGACGACCGTTCCATAGACCGCGCGCTCGAACTGGCGCGGAAGGGGGTAGGACTCGCCTCACCGAATCCGTGCGTGGGGGCGGTGGTGGTGAGTGGCTCCGGGGAAGTGGTGGGCGAAGGTTGGCATACATATACCGGCAAGAAGCATGCTGAGATTTTAGCGCTTGAGTCAGCGGGTGAGAAAGCAGGTGGCGGAACTCTCTATCTGAATCTGGAGCCGTGCTCCCACTATGGACGCACTGATCCCTGTGTGGACGCCGTGATCGCATCCGGCATCAAGCGGGTGGTGGCCTCTATGCCTGACCCTAATCCCGCAGTGGCGGGGCGCGGCTTTCAGAAGTTGCGCGGAGCGGGAGTGGTGGTGGAGACGGGAGCACGTGCGGAGCAAGCGATGAAGTTGAATGAGGCTTTCGCGAAGTTCATCACCACGCACGCCCCGTTCGTGACTCTGAAAGCGGGGATGACGCTGGATGGAAAACTGGCGCCCGCAAAAGGAGTGGCGCCGGGAAACCCGACCGCACTGGGGACTTCTACGGCAGCCCGGGGATGGATCACCAGCGAGGAGGCGCGTGCGCACGTGCAAGATTTGCGGCATGCATCTGACGCCATCCTGGTGGGTCTTGGTACCGTGATCGCCGACGATCCCAAACTCACCGACCGGAGTGGCGAAGCCCGGCGACGTCCATTGCTTCGAGTGATCCTGGATTCGCATCTTCGGTTGCCACTTGATTCGAACGTGGTTAAAAGTGCCAAGGATGACCTGATGGTCTTTTGTGTTGCAGGTGATGCCACACGGGAGCGCGAATTAAGATCCCGGGGAGTACGCATCGAGCGGCTTCCGCCTTCGGCGAACGGCCAGGCCGATCTGGGACATATGCTGAAGCGGCTGGGAGAGTTGGAGATCATCAGCTTGCTGATTGAAGGCGGAGCAGCGGTGAATTGGGCTGCACTCTCGGTCGGAATCGTGGACAAGGTCTTTCTTTATTACGCTCCAAAGATACTTGGCGGCATCGGCGCGATTCCTTTTGCGGGCGGTGAGGGCTTTCAACACATCACGGAAGCCGCTCAGGTGAAGGACATAACGATCCACCGCTTTGCTGAAGATTTTGCCGTGGAGGGGTATCTGCGCGATCCCTACCAGGTACAGGCCACGACTGGACAAAGCCGCAGCAGCTCCAAAGAGACGCCGCAGAGCGGCAGCGATATCTATATAGGGGTTTAAATGTTCACAGGATTGATAGAGAGCCTGGGAAAGATCAAGCATTTAACGAACTCCGGCGGGCCGCGAAGGATCGTCATCTCCGCGCCGCAGATCGCATCGCGACTCAAGAACGGGGATAGCGTTGCGGTGAACGGCGTCTGCCTGACCGCGCTCGATATCACGCCTGAGACGTTTACCGCTGATCTCGCCCAAGAGACGGTCGAACGCACCGCCCTTACAAGGCTCACAGCAAACACTCTGGTGAATCTTGAGCTGCCGACTCCGGCGGGCACTCCAATGGGTGGCCATGTGGTGCAGGGACACGTGGACGGGACTGGGAAGGTCGTAATCTTTGAGCGAATCCCGGGCCGCGAAGATTGGCGAATGCAGATCGAGTTGCCGGCAGAGGTTGAGGATTACGTGGTAACACAAGGGTCGATAGCGATCGAGGGTATCTCGCTCACGGTAGCGGCGATCCAGGACCGGATGGTGTCCATCGCGATCATCCCGCATACCTACTGCGCCACGAATTTGCAGACGCTGAAGCCGGGGGATCCGGTCAATGTTGAGGTAGATGTTCTGGCCAAGTATGCGGAGAAGGGGCGGGGGGCGCGATCCGCATCAGGGGTCACGCTGGAAAAACTGCTCGCCGCAGGATTTTAACTGCGTTTGAGCCGGAACTTTCGAGTGACGGATTTGTCTGCGAAAATGGCGCGCACCAGCACCGGCGTTTCAGCAGATCCTTCCGGCAAGGTGAGCTCCAGTTCCGCGATGCCATCGGCTTCAGTGGCGGTTTGCGAATGAATAGGCGTATCTGCGGTCACAGATAATCGAGCGGTCACCAGAGCACCGTCTGCCGGCTGGCTCTGGTCCATCACTTTCAACTTGAGCCGCGTATCCGTCCCGCTGAAAACGCCATCCGAGTTCAGCCACTTCACGGCTAATCCTTGGCCATTCACATCCTGCACCTCGCCATCGGCGAGGAACATGGATTGGGCGCGGCCCTCGCGCACGGCATCCAGCATCAGCTTGTGCTGCGCTTTTAAGAGTTCGTGCATCTCCTCCGTGGAAAACTGCGGTTGCACGGTACGCTCCGCATAGGAAGATGCTCGTTTGCCGATGCATTGGCCTTTCATAAAGACCTGGGTCTGCAACAGCAGATCATTCACCCGCGCCTCACTCTGCACGTGGTAGACGACTTCGCCGGCTTTCACATCGGTATTAAAGCCAAAAATAGTCATATTCTTCCGGCAAAGCGCCGAAGCAGAGTTGCCGTTATGAACCGGAGATGCGCAAAACTTGACACTCAGAAGAATGGAAAATTATATTCAAAGGTTCACACCCACTGTTTCGCCGCACCATTACAGCATACAAATGCCTGACAATCATCCCAATCCCCTTCTGCCGTA
Organism: Terriglobales bacterium; assembly: GCA_038254775.1. Classification (GTDB taxonomy): domain Bacteria; phylum Acidobacteriota; class Terriglobia; order Terriglobales; family Acidobacteriaceae; genus JBBSFV01. The sequence continues at coordinate 15,491 of JBBSFV010000050.1, forward strand.
CGTACCGTTGCTGATGCAGTTGCTGGTCGCGGGCGGCATCGCCACGGGCATGGTCATCCTCTCCGCGCTTTTGGGTAAGCGGAAGTGGTCCCGCGCGAAGATGCAGGCATACGAATGCGGCATGACCCCACAGGGAGACGCGCTACACCGGTTCTCCGTCAAGTTCTACCTGGTCGCCATGCTCTTCATCCTGTTCGACGTGGAAGCGATCTTCCTGATTCCCTGGGCGGTCATCTACCGTGACCTGATCAAAGATTACGGGATGTTCGGTTTTTACGAGATGCTGGTTTATATCGGCATCGTCCTGGTGGGTTATTTCTATATCTGGAAGAAGGGCGTACTGGACTGGAATAAGGAAGAACCGCCCGGTGAGGCTGAGCATGTCTAACCCCTCGCCCGCGATCACAGACATCGATCAGTTGAAAGACCGGTACGCCTTGGCCCAGTTGCTGCAGTGGAACGCAAACTCTGTGCAAAGCGTGAAATTCGACTGCAATGAGCTATCCATATATGTGGATCGCTCGGTATTGAAAGATGCCTGCGGATTGTTGAAGCCGGATTTCAATTTTTTTTCCGATGTGACTTGCGTGGACTGGTTTCCCAATGAGCCCCGGTTCCATGTGGCTTATCACCTGCTTTCGCATGCGCGCAAAGAACGTGTTCGCCTGAAGGTGGCTCTTCGCGGGGATGATGCGGTCATGGATTCGATCGTGGCGATCTGGCCGGGAGCAAATTATTTCGAGCGCGAGATCTTTGACCTCTTCGGCATTCGGTTCACAGGCCATCCAAAGCTGCAGCGCATGTTGATGCCAGATGATTGGGAAGGCCACCCTTTGCGTAAAGATTATCCGGTCGAGGGTTACCGCTAGATGCCGACCCAGACCAGCAACACCGCCTCCGCCGAGTTCCGCGACCAGACCATGATCCTCAACATGGGCCCACAGCACCCGTCTACTCATGGCGTGCTCCGGCTGTTGCTTGAGGTGGATGGAGAGACGGTGGTCAAGATGGTGCCGGATATAGGCTTTCTTCATACCGGGATCGAGAAGACTTGCGAAGCCAAGTTCTATCAGCAAGTTGTTCCGCTCACGGACCGAATCGACTATTTATGCCCGCTGATCAACAACCTTGCTTATTGCCTGGCGGTTGAAAAACTTCTTGGGCTGGAGATCCCGCCGCGCGCCCAGTGGATGCGAGTCCTTCTTTCGGAACTGACCCGGATCTCATCACACCTGGTTTGGCTGGGGACGCACGCGCTGGATCTGGGCGCAATGTCCGTGTTCCTGTACTGCTTCCGCGAGCGCGAAGATCTGCTGCGCATTTTCGAGAACGTGAGCGGGCAGCGCATGATGACCTCCTACTTCCGCATTGGAGGATTAGCGCTGGAGCCACCACTCGATTTCTTCGAGCGTGTCCGTAATTTTCTGGAGATATTTCCCGGAAGAGTGGACGACTATGAGAATCTGCTTTCCGGAAATAGCATATTCATGGGACGCACCAAAGATGTGGCCCGCTTGAGCAAAGAAGATGCGATCGCTCTTGGGGCGACGGGTCCAACCCTGCGCGCCAGTGGTGTGGATTGGGACCTGCGCCGTGACATGCCCTACTCCGGCTATGAGAACTTCCAGTTCAAAGTGCCGGTAGGAACCGGCGGAGACGTATGGACCCGGTATCTATTGCGCATCCAGGAGATGCGGCAATCGCATGCCATTGCCAGGCAGGCTTTGGAAGGGATGCCCAGCGGCCCGATCAAAGCTGATTCGCCAAAAGTGATCCTGCCGGACCGCGAGAAGATGAAGACGCAGATGGAAGCGCTCATCTACCACTTTAAGATCGTGACCGAAGGCTTTACCGTTCCTGCCGGCGAGGTGTATCACGCGGTGGAGTCGCCCCGTGGCGAGATGGGCTACTACGTGGTGAGTGATGGCACTCCGAAGCCCTATCGAGTTCACATGCGTGCTCCATCGTTCGCCAATCTTCAGTTGCTGGAAAGCATGTGCACGGGAGAGTTGCTGGCGGACGTTGTGGCTGCCATCGGCAGCATTGATATCGTGCTCGGAGAGATCGACCGCTAATGATCATTTCCGACAAACTCGACAAGTTTTTCGACGAAAAGATGCAGCAGTATCCCACCAGGCGCTCATTTTTGGTGCCCATGCTGCTCTACACCCAGGATGAGCTCGGATATCTCCCTGAAGAAGCGATTGCGCACCTGGCAAAGAAGGTGGACCTCACCGAGCTCGAAGTGCGAAACGTGATCTCTTACTATTCAATGCTGCGCACCAAGCCACTGGGAAAATACCACGTCCAGGTCTGCACCAACATAAGCTGCATGCTTCGCGGCGGCGAAGAGATATTGGAACATTGCGAACAGCGGCTGGGCATTGGGCATAAACAAGTCACCTCCGACGGACAGTTCTCATTGGAAGAGGTGGAATGCATCGGGGCGTGCAGTTGGGCGCCCGCGATCCAGGTGAACTATGACTTTCACGAAAATCTGACGGCGGCAAAGATGGATGAGGTGTTGCAACAGTATGGAAAAAAGTGAGAAAGATTTGTAATTTGTGATTTCTAATTTGCAATTGATTCTATGAGCCAAAGCCCGGAGCAAATGCGGGAGCGAACAAAGCATTTCGCCATTCGGATCGTAAAGTTGTATCGATCGTTGCCGGGAAGCACGGACGCCCAAGTAATAGGTAAGCAACTTCTTCGATGCGGTACTTCTGTGGGAGCGAATTACCGGGCGGCATGCAGAGCCAGGTCGCGGGCCGAGTTTATCGCCAGAATCGGCATTGTGGTGGAAGAGGCCGATGAGACAGGATATTGGTTAGAGTTGCTACTAGAGACCGGAGCCGTAACCGCCAAAAAACTGGCAGATTTAATGCGTGAATCAAAGGAGCTGACTGCGATATTCACAGCAACGCGACAAAGCACAAAAAAAGGCTAGTAACGGTTTCAAATTGCAAATCAGAAATTAGAAATTAGAAATTGAGCAATGGCTGATCTGGTATTCCATCCCGACGAGATTCGCGTGGTCTCCAGCCGCTTTGGCAAAGGCGCGGCGGACATCAATCGCTACCTGGAACTGGACGGCTACAAAGCCGTGCAGAAGGCGCTGCAAATGCAGCCCGATGCGATCACCAATGAAGTAAAGATATCCGCACTGCGCGGGCGGGGTGGCGCGGGCTTCTCTACCGGCATGAAGTGGTCTTTTGTGCCCAAGGAATCCGCCAAACCGAAATATGTCTTGGTGAACGGCGATGAATCCGAGCCCGGCACCTGTAAAGACCGTTTGATACTGGAGCATGATCCCCATGCGGTGATCGAAGGTGTGATCATTGCTGGTCTCGCGGTTGGCGCGCAGAAGGGTTACATCTACATCCGTGGCGAGTATCGCTACCTTGTAGACATTATGCGCAAGGCCATCGAAGAGGCATACGCCAAAGGATTCTGTGGCGACAACATCTTCGGCAGCGGCAAAAAGTTTGATGTTTACTGGCACACCGGCGCCGGCGCTTATGAAGTGGGTGAGGAATCCGCGCTCATGGAATCCCTGGAAGGCAAACGTGGCATTCCGCGGATCCGTCCTCCCTTCCCTGCGGTGGTTGGGCTATGGGGCGGCCCCACGGTCATCAATAATGTAGAGACACTGGCCTCAGTGCCGCACATCATTCTCTCGGGCGGGCAGAAGTTCGCGGATTACGGTCCTCCGAAGAATGGCGGCACCCGGCTATTCTGTCTCTCAGGACACGTGAATAAGCCCGGCGTGTACGAGCTGCCGCTGGGGTATCCGCTGCATAAGATGATCTACGAGGTGGGCGGCGGCATTCCCAACGGACGCAAGCTGAAAGCGGTTGTACCTGGCGGCTCATCTACATTCGTTCTAACCGCGGAAGAAGCGGACCAGATGAACATGGACTTTGACTCCTTCTCCAAGCGGGGAGAATTTTTAGGATCGGGCGGCGTGGTCGTCCTCGACGATCAGACTTGCATGGTCAAATTCGCTCTGCGGGTGATGAAGTTTTACCAGCACGAGAGTTGTGGATGGTGTATTCCCTGCCGCGAGGGCACCGATTGGCTGAAGAAAACGCTGGTCCGTTTTCACGCGGGTGGTGGCGTTGCAAAAGATATCGACAACATAAAATACCTGGCGCA
>JBBSFV010000051.1:0-19620 GCA_038254775.1 Terriglobales bacterium
GACCCGGCGAAGACTTTCTATGTGGCATTCTCACCGGAGCGCGAAGATCCCGGCAATGACAAAGTGGCACGGCATGACATTCCAAAAGTGATCGGGGGGATGGATGCGACGGCATCAGAGCTTTCGGCGGCGCTGTATGGAACCATCTTCCGCCGGACCGTGCCGGTCTCATCGCCGGCCGCGGCAGAGATGACCAAGTTGCTGGAAAACATATATCGCTGCGTGAACATCGCGCTGGTGAATGAGTTGAAGTTGCTCTCATTGCGCATGGGCATCGATATCTGGGAAGTGATCAATGCCGCGGCAACCAAGCCGTTCGGATTCCATCCTTTTTATCCGGGTCCGGGACTCGGCGGACACTGCATCCCGGTGGACCCGTTCTATCTCTCATGGAAGGCGAAGGAGTGGGACTTCCAGACGCGGTTCATCGAACTGGCGGGCGAGATCAACAGCAACATGCCGTACCACGTGGTGGCATCGGTGGCGGGAGCGCTGAACAAGCACAAGAAGTCGCTGAACGGTTCGCGGGTGCTGGTACTGGGCATGGCATATAAGCGAGATATTGATGACCTGCGCGAGTCGCCTTCACTGACGATCATTGAGCAGTTGCAGAAAGATGGCGCGCTGGTGGAGTACAACGATCCCTACTTCCCCACCGTGGGACACGGCCGCAAGTACAACCTGAATATGACGTGCACGCCGCTTGAGAAGATCAAAGAGTTTGATTGCGTGCTGATCGTGACCGACCACTCGGATTACGACTATGCGCAGATCGTGAAAGATTCCAAGCTGGTGGTGGATACCCGGAACGCGACGAAGGGGATCGTTTCAGAGAAGATCGTGCATTGCTAAGAACCAGTAGCCAGTACCCAGTACCTGGTACCTAGAGAGGGCGCGGCGAAGGCAGCGCCTTTTTTTATTTCAGCAATTTACCAAGCGCAGTTTTAAAGGTGAGCCACTACGATCTGGTGCATAGGGCTCCCTCGCTGCGCTCGGGATGTTTTGTGATCCTACTTGTAGAGCGACTGATCGCGGCGGACGTAATTCGCTTCAAGGGCATCCACGGTGACGGTTTCTCCGGCTGCGAACTTCGGGAACGCCAACCTCGCGACTGTCTCGCTCGACGACTTCGCAACAATCTGCGTCTCTAGCGCTCCAGCGAGCCGCGCCGCCTCGGCAATCGATTCCTCCGGCGTGAGCAGCGGTGGCGGAACGTCGAAGCCACGCAGGAACGCTGCAAGCTCTTCTTTAGTGGCGAGGAATTCGCGCTTGCCTTCCCATTGCCCGTCGCGAGAACGGTGATATTCGCCCACATAACTCTCACCGCGTCCCGCATCCAGCGCGGGGATCACGAACTCATGCAGATCGCCGCCAGCGCTGGCAATACATTCCAACACCGAGACGCCGACGATTGGTTTCTGCAAGACTTCCGCCAGCGCTTTTATCGCCGCCAGCCCGACGCGCAAACCGGTGAATGATCCCGGCCCGGTGGCGCAGGCGAAGCAATCGATGTGCTCTTTGGCGATGTTCGCGTCGCGCAACATGCGCGAGAGCTGCGGGATGAAATGCGCGGAAAAATTACCATCTTCGATCGCCGAAGTTGCGAGTATCTGGCACTGCTCGGCTTCGCCGCGCGCAAGCGAGATGCTTCCTTGCCGATGCGATGAGTCGATGGCGAGCAGCAGCATCAGACCGCCGAGGGGCTGTCCTGCACCAGTTCGATGAGCACGCCGCCGCTCGAGGAAGGATGGATGAAGACGTAGAGGTGGCCACCGGCGCCGATCTTAAGCTCCTCTGAGACGAAGCGCGTGCCGGACTTCTTCAGTTCTTTTACCGCCTCGTCCACGCTGGGCACGTGGATGGCGATGTGGTGGATGCCCTCACCGCGCTTGGCGATGAATTTGGCGATGGGAGAATCGTCGGCGGTGGCTTCGAGAAGCTCGATGCGCGATTCTCCGATAGGGATGATGGCGACGCGGACTTTCTCGTGCGCAACGGTGTCTTCGGCGGTCACGTGCAAGCCTAGCTGTTCGTAGATCTTGCGCGCTTCGGCAAGTGATTTAACCGCGATTCCGAGATGGTCAATGGTCATAATGGGTCGTTAGTCATTCGTCGCTAGTCGTTTGCCGAAAATCCAGTAGCCAGTCACTGGAAAACCAAATGCATAGATCCTTCGACTCCGGCGCGGTGCGCCTTCGCTCAGGATGACAATTACAAACTAATTTCCAAAGCTGCGCACGATCTCGTCCATAGTCGTTTGCCGAAAATCCAGTAGCCAGTCGCTGGAAAACCAAATACATAGATCCTTCGACTTCGGCGCGGTGCGCCTTCGCTCAGGATGACAATTACAAACTAATTTCCAAAGCTGCGCACGATCTCGTCCATAGTCGTTTGCCGAGTCGTCAGCAGCCAGTCGCCAGAAAAACCAAATGCATAGATCCTTCGACTGCGGCCCGGTGGGCCTTCGCTCAGGATGACAGTTCACAAAACTAATTTCCAAAACTGCGCACGATCTCGTCCACGACCGTGTAGGGATCCTTTTTGTGTTCGGCGATCTCCGCGGCGAGTTGTGCCAGCGTGGCGCCACTCATCTTCTCGCGCAGGGCGCGTTGCAGCAAGCGGTCTCGGAGCATTTCCACCAGCCGCTCCTGCCAGTTCGCGGTCTGCTTCTTGAGGCGCAGCCCCTCTTTTTCCAAATGCTTCTCATATTGCGCGATCGCGGCGGCAAGCTCCGCGGTGCCCTTGCCTTCAGTGGCCACGGTGCGCACGATGCTGGGCGTCCAATGGTCCGGCCGCATGGCCAGCGATTGCATGGCGCGAATCTCTTTTTCCACCCGATCGGCGCCCTCTCGGTCACTTTTGTTGATCACAAAAATGTCGGCGATCTCCATGATGCCGGCCTTGATGGATTGAACATCGTCGCCCATGCCGGGCACAAGCATCACGACGGTCACATCAGCCAGGCGGACGATATCAATCTCATCCTGGCCGACCCCAACGGTCTCAATGAGGACAATATCTTTACCGCTGGCGTCGAGCACGGTGGCAACATCTGCGGTGGTGCGCGCCAGCCCGCCGAGAAAGCCGCGCGTAGCCATGCTGCGGATATAGATTCCCGTGTCCGCGTGGTGGGCCTGCATGCGGATGCGGTCGCCCAGGATCGCGCCGCCGGTATATGGGCTGGTTGGATCCACGGCGACGATGCCGACCGTCTTCTGCTGCTGGCGATATTCGCGCGCGAGCTGATCCACCAAGGTGCTCTTCCCTGCTCCCGGCGACCCGGTAAGGCCGATGACATGCGCGCGTCCGCTATGGGGAAAGAGCGCGCGGAGCAGGTCCAGGGATTCGGGAATACCATCTTCAATGGCGCTGATAGCCCGCGCGAGTGAGCGAATGTCGCCGGAGCGAATGCGGGAGACCCAGGTTTGGATTGCTTGCGTCACAAAGACTAGTCTTTCAACAACTGTCTTGCGATGACCAGCCGCTGGATCTCGCTGGTACCTTCGCCGATGGTGCAGAGCTTCACGTCGCGGTAGAACTTCTCCGCCGGATAATCTTTTATGAAGCCGTAGCCACCGTGGATCTGCACGCTTTCATTGGCGCAACGCACCGCCACCTCACTGGCGTAAAGCTTGGCCATGGACGACTCCTGGGTGGTCTTCATGCCTTTATCCTTCATGTCGGCGGCGCGCATGGTGAGCAGACGAGCGGCATCGAGTTCGGTCGCCATGTCGGCAAGCTTCCACTGTATCGCCTGGAATTCGCCGATGGTTTTGCCGAACTGCTTGCGCTCTTTGGAATAGCTCAGGGCGCAGTCATACGCGCCCTGGCCGATGCCCAATGACAGCGCGGCAATGGAGATGCGGCCGCCATCGAGCACGCGCATGGAATCAATGAAGCCGTTGCCTTCTTTGCCCAGCAGATTTTCTTCCGGGATCACGCAGTCTTCAAAGATCAGTTCGGCGGTATCACTGGCGCGCAGTCCGAGCTTGTTCTCCTTCTTGCCGGGAAGGAAACCCTTGGTATCTTTGTCCACGATGAACGCGGAGAGGCCATGCGTGTGCGCGGTCTTGTCGGTCACGGCAATGGCTACGATCACGTCAGCGTAGTGTCCGTTGGTGATGAAGGTCTTGGTACCGTTGAGCACCCAGCTCTTTCCTTTTTTCACCGCGGTCATGCGCGCGCTGCCGGCGTCTGAACCGGCGCCGGGCTCGGTCAGCCCCCAGGCGCCGATGAATTCACCACTCGCCAGCTTGGGCATGTACTTGCGCTTCTGCTCTTCATTGCCGGCGAGAAAAATGTGATTCGAACAAAGAGAATTGTGCGCGGCGACGATGATGCCGACGGAGCCGTCCACGCGGGAAAGCTCTTCCACGGCGATCACATACTCAACATAGCCGAGCCCGGAGCCGCCGTACTCCTGCGGGAAGATGACGCCCATGAGGCCCATCTTGCCGAGTTCTTTCACGGTGGCGAGCGGAAATTCAGAGGCCTCGTCCCACTTCATCACGTTGGGCAGGATCTCACTCTGGGCGAATTCGCGTACAGACTTTTTCAGTTGAAGCTGTTCTTCCGAGAGCTGGAAATCCAAAACAGGTCCTCCGCAGGGTGCGCCGTGAGCGCCTTGGGCAAAACAGGTGATTATACAGAGCAGATGGGAGTTGTTGGAGCGGATCGTTGCAGGGCAAAAAGAAGAGCGGCCCGCAGCTCGCGCTACGGACCGCTCTCGGCAGCCCTCCCCCAGGTACTGCCTACGAGAGGAAGAATAATCTGACGAAGCGGGGGCGGCAAATAACGTTCGTAACGTACTAGTAACGGCAGGTGGAATGCGGGAGTACCACTTTAGTGGGATAGGCAGAATCCTGTCCCGGAGGCAGCGACGACTAGTTCTTGCCGATCTGGACCAGTTCTTCGCTCTTTTGCGGAGCGGTGTCTGGATGATGCAATGCAGAGCCGGCGTGCTGGGGAGCGCGCCAGTGGTCGATGTATGAGATCTGGTGGACGCAGCTCACGGTGCAGTGCGGAGCGCAGGACTTCTCGGTATAGAACTCACGCTTGATGTCCGCTTTGGTGTAACCCGCTAGCGGCGTGCCGGGGAATCCGCGCTGCTGCGAGCAGTAATGCACCAAGCCGTTCTCACAGATGTAAAGGTAGCGGGCGCCGGCGCGGCATCGCCAGTCATTGGGCTTGCCGTAAGCGATGTTCTTCTGGAAATGGTTGAACTGGGAGTAGTTCTTCTTCTCATGCTTCATGATCTCTTCATAGACGGAGATCTCTTCATCGCGCAGCGGACGCAACTGGCCGTCACCGTCATGGATGATGCCCACGGTCGAGGTGAATCCCAGCGCCAGGGCGCGGTTGCTGATGGTGAGCGCGTCCTGAGGATTGTGGATGCCGCCACCGACCACGGAATTAATGTTCACGTGAAAGGTGGCATGTTCGGCAAGCATCTCGAGTTTTTTGTCGAGGACTTTGAGGCTCTTCTTGCTGACATCGTCCGGCATCAGGTTGTCGATGGAGATCTGCAGATGATCGAGGCCAGCAAGGTTCAAGCGCTGGATGCGGTCCGGCATCAGCAGATATCCATTGGTGATCATGCCGGCGATGGCGCCGTTGGAGCGGATGCGCGAGATGATCTGGTCGAGTTCGGGATGCAGGAGCGGCTCGCCACCGCTGATGGTGATGATGGTGGTGCCCAGCCGCCCCAGGTGGTCGATGCGCTCGAACATTGTGTCCAGGGGAACGGGGTCTGAGAAGTCGTCATACTCATTGCAATAAGCGCAGCTCAAGTTGCAGCGGCGGATGGGAACGATATGCGCCAACACCGGGTGATTGGTGTCCGCCAGCGCCTTGCCGATCATCGAAAGCTCACGGGCGCGGCGCCGCGCGATCTTGAGACGGTGACGGAATGTAGGCGAAATCTGCGACATGCGAGTGACTATTTCCATTACAACATAGCGGCTGGCGCGGTGGACGGTCCACGAAGCAGGCGGCGAAATTTCGGCACTGAACTGCGCTCCTAAGGCCTCGAGCAGAGCAGCAGTCATGGCAATAAGCAGCCGAAAACCGCATCTTTCGCCGCGACGTTTCATCTAACTAATCCAAACAGTTAAGAGGAAGAGGGTTCCCAGTATGTTGCATAAAAATCTAGCTTTGGCGGGGCTGGCTTTATCCCTGGTAACAGGCGCAATGGCCCAACAAGCCAATCCTGCGCGCACCGGTAAAGGCAGTCCGTATGACTCTGATATCCAGACCAAGATCACGAAAGAACTGAACAAGAAAGACCGCTTCAAGAACGTGAAATCTGAGGTAGATGACCAGTTCATCACGCTTACCGGAACGGTGGAGAAGTACGCGGACAAAGAAGATGCAGACCGCCGCGCGCACAATGTGAGCAAGGTGGAAGGCGTGCGCAACCAGATCGAGGTTGCGGGGCCGACTGTTTCCGATGCGGTGCTGCAGCAGAAGCTTTCAAAGAAGCTGCGCTATGACCGCGTGGGATACGGCATCCTGTACAACGCTCTGGCGCTCAATGTGCAGAACGGGATGGTCACGGTGAGTGGAAAGGTCCGCACTGAGCCGGACAAGGGCTCCGCGTTGGCAATCGTTGAGAACCAGCCGGGAGTGAAAGGCGTGTTCGATAACATTGACGTGCTGCCTACCAGCATCCAGGACGATGACATCCGGGTAGCCATGGCGGATGCGATCTACGGCGATTCGACGCTCTCGCGTTATGCGACGGACCCGCAGGCGCCGATCCGGATCGTGGTGGAGAACGGACATGTGACGCTCTTCGGCTCGGTGGATACGCAAATGGACAAGAACGTTGCCGGGATCAGAGCGAAAGAAGTCCCGGGAGTCTTCAGCGTGGAGAACAAGCTGCAAGTGGGTAACAGTGAGACCGCCAGAGTGAGGTAAGTCTCTTTTTGGGCAAGACGGCACAGGCGAAAGCCTGTGCCTTTTTTGTGGAAGCCGCCGCTCGAATACATAATGAGGAAGGGCTTTAGCCCCGGCTTGCCATGACTCGCGCCCAAATGATCGAGCAGCAGCTTCGCGCGCGGAAGATCACCGATCCTCGCGTGCTCGAAGCGTTCGCGCGTGTGCCCCGCGAGGCCTTCGTCTCGCCTAAACTCGCTGAGCATGCTTATGAAGATCGTCCGCTCGAGATCGGTGAAGGCCAGACCATCTCCCAACCCTATATGGTGGCCAGCATGCTTGAAGCCGCGGAGATCAAGCCCACAGATGTTGTGCTTGAGATCGGCACCGGCTCCGGATACCAGACGACGCTGCTTGCCGAGCTGGCCGCGGAGGTCTTCAGTATCGAGCGCTTCCCTTCACTTGCAGAAGCGGCACAACGCACACTGGCGAAGTTGAGTTACACGCAGATCGTGATCGTGGTTGCAGACGGCAGCGCGGGGTACGCGGCGGCCGCACCCTATGATGCGATCATCGTCTCCGCCGCGTCTCCACGGGTTCCGCAACCTTTAGTGCTTCAACTGCGCGAGGGCGGACGATTAGTGATCCCGGTGGGCAGCCGCGATGACCAGGTCCTGCACGTGGTGCGAAAAACGGAAGGCAGCGTGACCGAACAGCGGCTGTATGGCTGCCGCTTTGTGCCGCTGGTCGGTGAAGAAGGATTCCAAGGCTAAAGTCCGGTGCCCCTGTGCCTCATCTTGGATTACTGGAATGTTCTTCAGGCAAACGAGAAAATCAGCGTTTGCGCTGGCGCACGCGGATATCGAAGCCGACCACACCATACTGGTCGCGCAAGGCCACAATCGAGATATCCCGGGTCACGTTGTACTCCAGTTGGATGACCTGTTGCGCGGACTGGGCCAGGTTGGTGATAAAGGTCAGCGTGATGTTGTTATTGACCTGCTGCTCCACGGTGACGCGCGCGTTGGGATTGTTCTCCGGGCCGCCGACCTGGGGATCGATCTTGATGCGGCTCACGCCGAAGATCTTCTGTACCCGGCTGCTGATGGCGGCGTTCAGGGCCTCGCCAAGCACGGCGTTGGAAGCGGTATCGACAAAACTAGAGCTCGGCTGCTGCGATTGATTCAGCACCGCATCTTCACGGGTGCGGCCGAGGGCGAGCAGGGCGATGATGTCTGCGCTGGGCAGCGGCGGCTCCGAGCGATACGTTGTTGAAAGCTTGTCCACCGACCCGTGGAATCCGATGGTGATGTCATATTCGCGCACCCGGGCGGAGGCTTCCATATTGAGCACCGGCTCGATGCGCACGGGATTGGTAAAAGTCACGTCCCCGCGTTCCAGTCGATATTTGGTCCCATTAAAGAAGATGTCACCTTCAGATACGTTGACCCTGCCGAGCACGGCGGGCCGGGTGCCGGTGCCACGGATACGCAGGTCCGCATCACCGGAGATCTTAGCGAGCGAGGTCTCAACCGTCAGCTCCGGCGTGGTGGTCACACGCACGTCCAAGCGCATGTTATCGAGCATGGTATTGGGCTTTGGCGCGGTGGGGGGCACTTTGCTGCGGGCCAGATAGAGGGCAAAATCAAAGCGCGGATTCACGCCAAAGCGCGTGACCACCACATCGCCTGAGAGCAGCGAGCGCTGGGGAGTGCCGGAGAAGCGCAGCTCGGTGTTGGCCAGCGCGCTGATGCCCGGCGGATAGCGCAGCCGGATCTCGCGGCCATCCGCGGTCAGATCAAAAAATAACCCGTTCTTGTATTGGACATAGCCGCCCAGATTCAGCCCACCGCCTCCGGTCTTTGCGGTCAATGTCTGGATCATCAGCCGATCTTCCGTCAAAACCATGGTGCCGTTGATGTCTGCCAGGCCGTTGGGCAAGTCCACAAAGGAGACACCAGCTTTCTCGATCTTGACCGTGCCGGAGAGCGCCGGTCTATTCATGGTGCCACCCACTGTCATGGCCAAGCTGGTAAAGCCGTAAGCGAGGACATCCGGCATCACGCTCTGGAGGAGCTTGAGATTGGCGCGGCCATCGGCGCGGATATCCAATATTCTGGCGCCAGCGAGTTGCGCCGTGCCGGATGCATTCAAGTCCGTGCCATCGCCTTTGACGTGGAATCTTTCCAGGGTCACCACCTGGTTCTGCACCCGGATGACGATGGGGCCATCACTGCGGATGGCGATCTTCTGCACCTCGGCGGAGACCTCATCGAAGTTCGCGGCGATGGTGAGTGCTTTCCAATCTTTCAGCGGGCCGGTCACGCGGACGGTGCCATTGATCGCAGAATGGCCACTGATCTGCGCAGCGGGAACGAACATGTGCAACAGTGGATCGAAGTCCACATGCTGCATCTTGAGGGAGATGTCACCGGGAAAGGTACCCGCCAGTTGCGCGTGCCCATCGGCGGAGAGTTCAGCGCCCGCAAAATTGGAGCGCACCTTCAATTGCAATTCGCGGCCCTGGGTATTTGCATCGGCAGCCAGGTCGCCCATTTTCTCGCCGTTCATGGTGAGCCCTTGCACCCGCAGGTTGGCATTGATAATGGGCTGTGCCACGGTGCCGGAGCCGGTGGCATGGAAGGTTGCGGCACCCGCCAGGGTGAACCGCGGAGTTTGCAGCTTTTGAAGGTGCGCCAGCTCGATATTGTTTCCGCGCAGATCAAAGCGGAAGGACTTGGCGGTAAGGTTGTACGCAGCGGTGCCCGTGACCTGCGCGCCATTCTGGGAGAACACCAGGTTGTTGAGTTGAGCTTCCTGGCCGGCAAAGTGGACGTCAGTGCGAAGAAACTTATAAGGCTCTCCATAGGCGGCGCCTTCGGCAAGCTTTACCTTGCCGTCACCATGAAGATCCTTCATGGTCCCACTTACATCTGCCGTGGCATTCACGGTTCCGGTGACCGGGTAATCGGTTCCCGCGATGCTTTGGATGTCCTGGAGCGTGGCATTGGAAACGCTCAGCCGCGCGTGAAACAGGTTGAAGTCAGTGAACTTACCTTGGGTGAGCGCGGTATCACCGGCAAAAGTGATTTGAGCGGCGCCTCGCTGCAATACCCCATTCTGGACGGAGACCCCGCGCGGGGAGTATTGGACATCCGCCACCAGAGAGTCCCAATGCACGCGCTTAACCGCTTCGGGCAGCGCTGCGAAGGAGGAGACGTTCCGGGCCTTCGGAGCGCCAGTAGGCGGAGCGCTGGTCGGCGGAGCGCTGGTCGGCGGAGCGGCTGAACTCCGAGGACTCACGGAACCAGGACTCACAGAACCAGGACTCATAGAACCAGGACTCACAGAACCAAGGGGGATCAGAGTATCGAAGTCAGAGATCTGAACCCGTCCCCGGACGGCAGACGCTTTTAGTGAGCCGGAGATCACACCGTTGAATGCGGCTTTACCCTTTAGATCGATCGGCGGCGGCGAGGCGCCCACGGCGGAGAGCAGGGGCTTCAATTCATTTAGATTTCGCGTCTCAAACGAGACTTTCAATTGGGAATTGCCGCTCCCCAGGCCGCCCACCGCAGTAATGTGCGCGCCGGGAGTGGCAATATTCAATTGCGTGAGCGCCAGCGCTCCTGTGGAAACGCGGTAGGTGCCGCGAATGTCAGCGGTGATGGGTAATCCGCCGTCCTTTGAATGCGCGGGTGGAGACACTTGCAGTGCGAGTTGAGCATCAGCATTGCTGGGCGAGCCTCGCCAGGTAAGACCTACCTTGCCGCTGGCCACGCCTTCGGGATTGATCTTTTCCAGCGGCAGAGACCGGGTAGAAAGCGCGGCAGCAAGGCTGCGTACCTGCACTCCGGCAAGCTGCAAGGCAAAACTTCCGTGTTGCATCTGCTGCTCAGAAGTGGCGCCGGGCGGCGCAGCATAATTCCGTATCAAGCCGGTGCCGCGAACGGTCCCGCCAAACAAGCGAAGAAACAGGTTATTAAGCGCGAGCTTGTCCTGATCGATCGAGAACTGGGATGAGCCCTCGACTCCGGCGAGCCGCGTGGATGCACTGCGATATTCAAAGTCGTGGAGAAGGAGTCTTCCGGTGGAAGTGAAGGTGCCGTTGGTGCCCAGGTTGCCGCTGCCATTCAGGTCGAAGCGTCCGCGGCGCAATTCCGGCATCCTGGTGACCGCACCTACCTCGGCTGCGTCCAGGGATGCGTTGTATGTGAGTTCGATCCGCGGATTGTGCAGGTCCTGGATGCGGCCACTAGCCTCAATCCGCGAGCCGGCTGAAGCCCATTTGAGCGAACGGACCTCGATCCCCTGCGGCGTCATGGAGAAGCGCAGCTCGGCATTCGCGGCCAGCGGCTTGAAGTCTTTGTACGTGGCGGTGGAAGATCCGATCGAGATAATGCCTTCATACCTGCGCTGCAAGAGGGTATAAGTCATTTGCACGGCAACATTCTGCGCGGAAAAATCAAGCGGCGTCTTCTGGTCATTCCACAGCAGCACGCCGTTGTTCACATCGAGCTGGCCAATGGCCAGGTCAAAGAGCACATCCACCGGGTCGCGATTGCTTTGTTGCTTTATCTTCGGCGTGGGCTGGTTGGTGGTGCCATCTTTGTTGACGATAATGTGCAGCACCGGGCGGTCGATGATCAGCTCTCGCAATCCGAACTGCTTTGACAGCAGAGAGTAGATCTTCACGCGAACCTTCATGTGGTCCAGGTGCGCATAGGGGATGGCGTCCGCCGGCTCCAATCCATGGATGGTCAGGTCGTCGGCGTCAAATTCAAGCTTGGAGAGGTTCCAGCGGAATCGCCGAAGCTCGACGCGTCCACCGGTCACCCGCTCCAATTCGGCTACAACTTTATCGCGAATGGAATTCTTGAAACCATTACTACTGAGGTAGAGGGCCGCGCCGATGAAAAGCAGCAGCACTGCTATGCCGATGACCGCCCCGAGTGCGGTCTTGCGCTGGGGCGGATTGGTGGGAGCCTCGGCCATGCGGTCCGTTACCGGTCTTCCAGTCCGTGAAGATTTTTAGCGGCAGAGCCACTGCCGCCAAGGTCTAGGACGCGCCGTATACGTGCCTGGTTGCGCAGGCTCTCCAGCCAGGCAGCGAGCATCTCATCCACCCGTTGTTCCACCAGCACTTGCGTGATCTTGTCCTGCACCTGCCTGAGAGGCGGCACGGACTGCGGCGCGGTGCCGGCCTTGAGCAACTCAGGAATGAATGTCTGCTGGTAATAGGTCTGCACCTTGTCCGGCGCCACCCGGGCGTTGGAGCGGAAGCGGTTTTCAATGAAATGCAGCACGTCCATCTGCTGGCCAACAAAGTCATTGAATTCTTCCGCATCCAGCCCGTACTCGGAGAGTTTTGTTGACCATGCCGCATCGTCGAGAGCACTGGCCTGTTGGCGCAACGTGTGCACTTGCTTCCCAATCTCCTCGGGGGTGGCGCGGGTGAAATTCACGTTCTGGATCTGCTGCAAGATGAGTTCGCGATCGATCAATCGATCTAAGGATGCCTGGTCAAGCAGGATGGCCTGCTGGCCTTTTCCCTCAATGAAGGCAACAAAGCTCTCCTCCGCCCACCATTCGCTCTGGGTGATCACGCGGCGGTCCACCACCGCGACCATGCGGTCGACTTGCTGGGTGCCGGCAAACCCCGCCCCGCTGATCGCCAGGATCGCTGCGAGCTGCCGAAGGAGTGCAAGGGGGCTGGGCATTAGAAGGTCTGTCCGATGCTGAAGAAGAAGTTGAAGCGCTTTCCCAGCTCAGGATGCGCCTGAACGGCGGGAACACGCACCGCGAACGCCGGAGGATTCAAGTTGTAGCCAAAGTCTACACGCACTGGGCCAATGGGGGTCCGGTAGCGCAAGCCCGCGCCCACGGCATGTGAAACATAGTTGAAACTGCATTTATTATCAGCCGTCAGTTGCAGGGCGCGGCAATCTGCCGCGTTCTTTTGCGAGAAGCGGATCAGGCTGGGCAGGATGTCACCCCCGCTGCTGAAGACATTGCCGGCATCGTGAAAAAAGACGGCGCTCAGGTTCTCTTCCACAATGGGCAGCGCGATGGGCGGGGTGCGGACTTCAAGATTGTTGATGAAGAGAGCATTGCCACCGATGGGATATCCGGTCTGAAGATCGCGGGGGCCGGCCTGATTGATCGCGAAGCCACGATGGGAATTCCCTCCTCCGGCGAAGAAGCGTTCCGGCAAAGGGACGAACGCTTGGCGCAGGATCCCGAAAGGTTCTTCATACCCGATGCGGGTATTGCGAGCAAAGACCCAACGCTTTTTGTGGAAGGTGTGATAGCTGCTGTTCTGTACCAGAAAGCGGGTGAAGTTACTTTCTCCGCCAATGGCCGCGCTGGCCACGCCGAAATCCGCGCTGGTAAAGATGCCGCGATGGGAGTCAGTGGGGTCGTCGCGCGTATCGCGAACGTAGGTGATGCTGGGAATGGCAACGCGCACCGGCTTTGACAGCAGTGGCACCAGATTAATATCCACTTGCAATGATTTGGGATCGACCTGCACCCGGCGGTATACCAGGCGATAGAGAAGCTGCGTGCCTTTGTTCACCTCCTGCTGGAGTTGGGCGGAACCTTCCAGCCGCTCCGCGGTAAAGGTGCGCACGTCCCGCGTCTTGTCAAAAAAAGTAGTGAAGGTGAGGGTAAAGTTCCGGCGATTCATGAAGCGCGGCGCTTCATAGCTCACCAGGCCTCGCTGTTGCAGTCGACCTAAGCGGGTCTTCAGCAGAACGGTGTGGTCACGCCCCAGGAAGTTCAGCCGGGTCACGTCAAAAGAGACGCGGGGGCTGACCCCGGTGCGTCCCTGGGCCTGGCATGCCAGGACATTCTGCGGCGCTTTGCTGGGGTTCTTGCAGCTCAGCGGATCCCCGGTCTGCACCTCGATGCCCAATCCATAATTGAAGGTGTATCGTTTGGCTTCCTCTGCCTGGAGCAGGACGTTCTTCCGGGTGAGGGCTCCGGTGGGATTCTGCACCGCAAGGTTCACCTGGTTGAAGATCCCAAGGTCATAAAGATTGCGCTGGCTCTCCAGCATGTCACTCTGGCTGAGCGGGTCGCCATCGTGGATGCGCAGCTCGCGATCCACAATATAGGGCCGGGTAAAGTGCAGCCCTGAGACCAATACGCGGTCAACGAATATCTGTTCGCCCTCTTTGATCTGGTAGCGAACATTCATCTCCGTGGGCTTGCCGGGTAGGGGCTCGGCGAAAGCTTCTAAACTTACGTCAGGAAAACCGCGGTTGAAATAAAAGCTGACGATGGAATCGCGGTCCGCCGCAACGTTGACATCGGAAAAAGGCTGGCCCTCCACGGTGCTGACCAGGTCACGCAAACGTTCTTCCGTGAAACTGGAGTTGCCTTCAAACTTTAACGAGGACACGCGGGTCTGAGCGCCTTCGTCGATGATGACTTCAACCCCCATCTTGCCTTTTTCGCCATTCAGATCGTCGATCACTTTCTGGCTGACCTTCACCTGCTCAAAGCCGTTCGCCTTATAGAGCTGCTCAATGGCTTCAAGGTCGCGGGTAAGGATGGTCTGGCTGAAACGGCCGTAATAGAGCAGCAGGCTTGCAGGCTGTACCTGCATGCGCTCGCGAAGGGTCTCTACATCAAAGTATTTGTTTCCCTTGATCACCAGGGATACCAGCTTGTGGCGATCGCCCAGATTGACCTTGTAGGTGATGGAGCGATGGTCCTCCCCAGGCTTGACCTCCTGCACCACATCCATATCCACTTCGAAATATCCTTTGGTCTGGAAGTAGTCGCGGAAATTGCGCCGGCCCTCATTCAGAAGGTCATCATCCACGGCGTTCTCTTCATAGACCGGGACATATTTCTTGATCTGGCTTTTGCGTAGCTTGGCTCCCTCCACATGAATGTCGATCTTCGTGCCCTGCTGCGCCAGCAAGGTATAGTCCACGCGGTCGGTCTCAGGATGGTAGGTGCGGTCACGAATGGCGACTTGCGCTTCCAGGCGGTTCTTTTTCTGATAGCGCTTGCGCAGCCGGGTCAACGCGCGCGTGACCCGGGCGGTGGTGACTTTATCGCCGGGATGGACCTTTGCGATGTGCCGGATCTCTTCGGGCGAATAACCCGAGTCACCTTCCACGATCACCTGGCCCACCCGCGCGTGCGAGCCGCGCTCCACCCGGAAGTTAATGTCCACCTGCTGGGTGTCATCGTGAAATGCAAGAGTGGGAGTGATGGACGCCCGGAAGTAGCCGTTCGAATGCATCAGGCGTTGCATGCGCTGAATGCCACGCTCCAGATTTTCTTTGAGGAACATCTCTCCCAGCTGCATGCGCGCAGCATTGATCAGTTGGTTGGCATTCGGGGGCTTGGGGTCGCCCACAACGGTGATGGAACCGATGAAATAATTCGCCGTGGAGCGAAAAGTGAGCGCCACGCCACCGCCGGGTGAGCTTTCAGCATCCACCGCGATGTCGAGAAACTTGCCGGTGGAATAGAGCGCCTGGATGGCATCATGCAGGTGCTTCCTGGTAAGTGGCGCGCCGATCCGTTGCGGAAGAAGATCGCGGAGGGGATCTGAATCTGCTTGCGAGACCCCGGAGAACTGAATGCTTGAGACCGTGTGGCCAAAAAATGCGCTCAGCGGTTCCAGGTTGGGCGCGGGACCGGTTCGCGCAGGCTTGGTCTGGTCGATCGCCTGGTTCGGGCCACTGATCTGGGAGCCGGTTTGCGCGCTTGCCGGCGGCAGCCAGAACGCCATCCCCATCAGCATGATCGCCGCGCGTGTCACCAGCACTCAGGAAACCTTTTCAGACCTTTTCTCTTGGAGTCAGGAACCCGCATCAGCGGCTACTCAGTTCAGATGCTCTAAATCTTTGACTCTGTTGTACTTCCGACCGGGCGATGCAAAGGGCAAGGTGCAAGCGACACTTATAATAAACGTACATCCCGTTTCCTGTGGCTTCTCCCATAAAACCCGATCTCAGCAGAAAGGTCGCATCCTTCGCGGACCGCTACTCGCGGCAAATCCTGTTCCCAGGGATCGGCGAAGAAGGCCAGCAAAAGCTGCGAGCATCGCGGGTCTCGATCGTAGGCTGTGGCGCCACCGGGTCAGCGGTTGCAAGCCTGCTGGCGCGCGCCGGCGTCGGGCACCTGCGCATCATTGACCGCGATTACGTGGAGCCCAGCAATCTTCAGCGGCAGGCGCTCTTTGATGAAGCGGATGCCGCCGAGTCCATGCCGAAAGCCATTGCTGCCGCAAAGAAGATCGCGCAGTTCAATTCTGACGTCCATGCCGAGGCGAGGGTCGCTGACCTCACGCCGGACAACATCCAGGAATTGCTTGGCGACGCGCAGGTGATCCTGGACGCGACGGATAACTTTGAGACCCGCTATCTGGTGAATGATTATTCCGTGATGCATGGTGTGCCCTGGATCTATGCCGCCGCAGTCGGTAGCTATGGCGTGACCATGAACATCCTGCCGGGTGAGACCGCATGTTTAAGCTGCGTGTTTCCGCAGCCCCCGCAGGGCATTGTGGAGACCTGCGATACGGCGGGCATCCTGAACTCAGTGGTCAATCTGGTGGCGGGCATTGAAGCCACGGAGGCGATCAAACTGCTGATCGGCGCGCATGACCGGGTACGGCGGACGATGATCTCCCATGACCTATGGGCGAATGATCATGCGGAGATCTCCGTGGCAAAGCGGCGGGCGGATTGCCCCACTTGCGGTACGCGCGACTTCCCCTATCTCGCGGGGATCGGCAGGCCTCACCTCACCCTCTGCGGACGCAATTCAGTGCAGATCCATGAAAAACATCGGGCAGTCTCTTTTGCCGAAATGAGTAAACGTCTTTCACCCCACGGCCGGGTGAAGCACAATGACTTTGTGCTGAAATTCTGGCGTGACGATTATGAGATGACCCTTTTTCCGGATGGCAGAGCCATCATCAAAGGCACCACCGACACCGGCATTGCCCGTAGCCTGTATGCGCGATTCATCGGTTCCTGACCCGAATCCTTCAGCGTGAGTAGCTGGCCAGAGTTGCTGGATCAGCCCCCCTTGAAAAAAACAGAGCTGCCGGGCAGGGCGCCTGGCATCCCTATTAACTACTTAGTACTCAAAGTTGGGAGAGTAGTTGTGGGGTGTAAAAATGCGCCGTTATGTGCCACTTTTTCTATTGTCAGCTTCGTTAACCTTGTCCGCGCAGGTCGTCGTCACCAGCAATGGGCAAGCAACTTTGGGCGGTCCTGGGATCACGCCCGCGCAATCGCTTTCATCGCAACCGCAATCCATTGTGCCGGCGAACATCGCTCTGCCGGGAAGCGGGGCCGCCACGGGATTGCCTCCGGATGTGACCGTCAATAATTCCGCCAAGGGTGGTGAAGGCTCCGTTTTTCAACCCATCCAAGCGGTCGGCACCGTTTCCGCGACGGAAGCGGTCTCCGGCGCAGGCAATACTTTGGGCGTTACTTCGGGCAACACTTCCGGCGTGACTTCCAACATGTCTTCGAGCATGACATCAAGCGCGGGGCTCCGCCCGCTGAATCTGGGCATCCAGAACTTTGCCGGCGCGCAGCCTGTGGATGCGAGATCCGTCATCAGCCTGGGCGAAGTGGCGCGGCTGAATAAAACGCGCAATGCGCAGCAAGCTAAAACATTTACCAACGAAACGCTCGGTGTGCCTCGCACGGCAGACCAGCCGCAAGCAAGCAATGCCTCCGGCGAATTCTCCAACGGCCGCGCCACACCCGCCAATGTCGTCCTGGACCAGAACGATTTAGCGAAGGTGGAAGCAGCGCTGCAGCGTCACGATGGCGCGGCGCAGAATGAAGAAGTTGCCGGCGCATCGCCCACCGCGAATCCGGCAGCAGAGTATGCGCGGATCTCCTCGGAAGCAGAGAGTGCCGCCCCCTCCACCCAGGCGGAGAACGTTCCCTCAAAAGAGGGTCGCGGCGGGCTGGACGAACGGTTACCGGCGAGTTCGTCAGCATTGCCGTTGCTGGCGCTGTTGGGATTCGCGGCGTTCAGCGGCGGGATCGCTTATCGCTACGGACGAAGGTAGATCTTGAATCTTTGATTCAGCCGGGGCGCCCATGCCCCGGCTTTTTGTTTCGGTCTTCCCTGCACCACTCTCGCCCACATCACATTCTGATAATCTGTCTACCCTTGAGGACTTGGATTGAGCACGCCACCCACTGACGGCAAGAAACTCCTGCGCAAAGAACTCGGCCTGATGGATGTTGTGCTCTTCAACATTGCAGCCGTGCTCGGCCCCCGATGGATCGCGCGCGCCGCGCATGCCGGCGAATTCTCCATCACGCTCTGGGTGCTGGCAGCGCTCTTCTTTTTTCTTCCCACCGCGCTGGTGATCGTGGAACTCTCCACCCGCTTTCCCCACGAAGGCGGCATCTACATCTGGACCAAAGAGGCCTTCGGCGACTTCCACGGCTTCGTTGCCGGATGGTTCTACTGGATGTACACCATCCTTTATTTTCCCGCCCTGCTGATGGCGAGCGCCGCTATGTCCGTCTACATCGGTGGCCCCATGCTGGCCTACCTCGCCGACCAGAAGTGGACCTATTTGATCCCCGCATCCCTGCTTCTGCTGGCGATCGCAGCGGGGCTGAACCTGATCGGACTGAACATCGGCAAGTGGCTGCAGAATGCCGGCGGCGTTTCCACCTATGTTCCGCTGCTCATGCTGGTGGGCATTGCGGCGGTGGTGAACTTCTCGCACGGGTCGCTGGTGCCGCTCAACTGGCACAACCTGAAGCCCACGCTCAATTTCGGGACGCTGAATTTCTGGTCCAGCATCGCCTTCGCCTTCACTGGCATGGAGCTGGTGTGCACCATGAGTGACGAAGTGCGTGACCCGCGCCGCACCTTCCCGCGCTCCATCTATATCTCCACCGTGCTGATCGCCGCCATCTACATCCTGGGCACCATCTCCGTGCTCACGCTGGTGCCGGCCACGGATGTGAACACCCAGAACGGGGTCTTCCAGGCGGTGGGCCGCGGCTCCGCGCTCATGGGCATCGCGTGGTTCGGCGTGGTCGCCGCTGTCCTGGTCACCATCGGCAATGCGGGTGGCGTGGGAGCCACGGTCGCCGGGGTGGCGCGCGTTCCCTTCGTCGTCGGCATTGACCGCTATCTTCCGCCCGCGTTCGCCAAGCTCCATCCCAAGTGGAGGACGCCGTACGTTGCCATCATCGTGCAGGCGCTGCTCTCCGCGCTGCTGCTGATTGTTTCCAACCTGGGCCAGGGCATCGCCGCTGCCTATGAGATCTTGATCAATGCCACTACGATCGTGTACTTCATACCGTTCGTCTATATGTACGCGGCGGTGATCAAGCTGGCATACAGATCAGACCGCAGTACCCGCACGGACGCCGCGCTCATTCCCGGAGGGATGCCCGGTGTGTGGGTCGCCGGGCTGCTCGGCTTGTCAGTCACCGTGCTCTCAATCGCGGTGGCGTTCGTCCCCTCCAGTGACGTGACAGACAAAGCGCTCTACGTTATCGAGATCGTGCTGGGCACCCTTGTCGCCATCGCGCTGGGAATGTTTTTGTATATGCGTGGAGCGAGACAGAAGCAGGTCGTTGGTCTGAAATAACATCCCGAGCGCAGCGAGGGAGTCGATCAGCGGCGATCTGCACGGCGCGGTTGGGGGGAGAGTTTTTACCGCGGAGGCGCTGGGGCGCGGAGCTGGTTCTTTTTTGCACAGCCGAGGGCGGCTGTGCCACA
>JBBSFV010000052.1:0-19538 GCA_038254775.1 Terriglobales bacterium
CGTGGGTTCACTTCGCACCATCAACACCGCTGAAGTGACCTACCAGTCCACCTATCCTGACCAGGGCTTCAGCTGCTCATTGGCTTCGCTCGGCGGTACAGGCACACCCACATCCAGCAGCGCGGGCTTGATCGATGCGACCCTGGCCGGCGGCACCAAGAGCGGATACACCTTCGCCTCTTCCACCACCTGCGCCTCTGCGGCAGGCACCACCATCATCGTCACCTATGGCTGGGGCGGCGCGCCCACGGCTCCGGGACAGACCGGGCAGCGCTACTTCTGCTCTGACCAGTCTGGCGTGATCAAGTTCAGCCAGACCGATGTTGCTACCTGCGTCTCCGGCGGCAGCTCACTGTAATCGAATCATCAGCTACACGGGGAGCGGTTCAAGCCGCTCCCTTTTTGCTGTTCGATATAATCTCATTCATCTGAGAAATCCATGTCGGCGATAAAAATCTCCGGATTATCAAAGACATACACCACCGGGTTCTGGCATAGGAGCCTGAAATCCGGCCTAAAGGATCTTTCCCTTGAAGTGCATGAGGGCGAAGTTTTTGGCTGCCTTGGCGCGAACGGCGCCGGCAAAACCACCACGCTGAAGATCCTGATGGGCCTGGTCTTCCCCACCAGCGGCAGCGCCACTATTTTAGGACGCGAGATCGGCGATCCCGAGGTCAAGCGCCAGATCGGTTTCCTGCCTGAACAGCCCTATTTCTACGATCATTTGACCGCTGCGGAGTTGCTTGAGTACTTCGCGCAACTTTCAGGCGTGGAAGCGAAGTCACGCAGCAGAAAAGTCGCAGAGATGCTCGCCCGGGTAGGGCTCAGTGAATCATCCGGGACCCAATTGCGAAAGTTTTCCAAGGGCATGTTGCAGCGAGTGGGCATTGCACAGGCGATCATCCATGAGCCCCGGATCGTTTTTCTGGATGAACCGATGTCCGGGCTCGACCCCATCGGGCGCCGTGAAGTCCGTGAACTGATCCAATCTCTTAATGACGAAGGACGCACCATCTTTTTTTCTACCCATATCCTCAGTGACGCGGAGGCGCTTTGTGATCGGGTTGCCGTGTTGCACCAGGGAGAGTTGCGCGGAATAGGAGTGGTAGCTGAGTTGACCGCGAAAAGCGGGGGAAAGGTAGAGATTGTTTTTGAAGGCAAGCAGGCTATGCCGAATGTCCAGCAACTTGGCGGTGAATGTCGCGTGGCTGGAGAGACGGTTCGTGCCATTCTGTCGGGTTCCGTGGTGGATAAGTGCATCGACTCCATACGCCAGACCGGCGCGAAGCTGATATCGGTCAATCCCCTGCAAGCCAGCCTTGAAGAGTATTTCCTTTCACAACTTCCGGACGTTCGTTTGCAGGAACGCTCATGATCCACCGACTGACATTCATAGCAGCGAATACCTTTCGCGAGGCGGTGCGCGACCGGGTGCTCTACAACCTGGTAGCCTTCGCTCTCTTATTGGTGGGAGCGGCATTACTGGTCGGGAAAATATCGATCGGCCTGGAGCGAATTGTTTTGATCAACCTGGGATTGAGCGCGATCACGGTCTTCGGGGTGGTGCTCTCGATCTTCATCGGGATAGGCCTGGTCTCCAAAGAGATCGATAAGCGCACCCTCTATACCGTTCTGGCAAGGCCGGTGCGTCGTTGGGAATTCTTGTTGGGCAAGTACCTGGGTCTGACAGCGACGCTGATCGTGAATACCTTTTTTATGTGTGTGGGTTTATTCGCAGCTCTACTGTCCGTCACTCGCTCGCTCAGCCAGACGGACCTGCCTATCCTGATCGCCGTCTATTTCATTCTGCTTGAATTTCTGATCATCACAGCGGTCGCGATCCTGTTCTCAAGCTTCAGCACCCCGATCTTCTCCGCGGTCTTCAGCTTCGCTATGTTCGTGGTGGGCAGTTTCTCAGATGATCTGCGGGGATTCGCAGGCATGTCGGAGGGCATACAGAGGCAAATTGCATATGCGCTCACGTATGCTGTTCCAAATTTCGCCGCCATGAATGTGGCATCGCAAGTGGCGCACGGTGTCCGACTTCCTTTGGCGCTCATACTGCACAACACACTGTATGCGATCTTTTATTCTGGGATGGCTCTGAGCGCGGCGGTGCTTATTTTCGAGCGGCGAAATTTGAAATGACGGAAGCGCGGAGCGTTCGTTCCACTGCAGCTATCCTCTTGCTCCTTTGCGCAACCGGCTCCATCGTCTCATTGCGTGCCATTGACCGGCTCCGTCCGCAGGCTACCTTGGAAGAGGTTTTATACCTGCGATCGCCAAAAGCAGTGAAGCGCTTGTTTCTGGGATTTACCGGGCTCGCCGCTTCCATCTACTGGACCAAGACGGTGCAATATTTTGGCAGCAAACATCATGAACATGCCATGCGCTTTGATCTGCTTCCACCCTTACTGGATCTCACCACCAGCCTGGATCCCCACCTGCTGGTTGCGTATGAGACGGGATCCATCTTCCTGGCACAGCGCCCGCCGGAAGGCGCGGGCAAGCCGGACCTGGCCGCGGATTTTGTGGAGCGCGGCATCCGGAATAATCCCACCGACTGGCGCCTGTACTACCAACTCGGATTCATCCATTACATTGAGCGCAACGACTATGCTGCCGCCGCAAACGCGTTTGATCGCGGTTCTACAGTGCCCGGGGCCCACCCCTGGCTGAAGATCATGGCGGCTATGATGGCGCAGCGCGGAGGCGATCTTCAAACCTCTCGCTTCCTTTGGACCAATATCTACGAAAGCTCCGAAGATAGGACCATCAAGGAGAATGCCCTGGTCCGGCTGATGGCTTTGCGCGTGGATGAAGAGGTGAGTTCATTGGAACAACTGGTGGCCGGTTTCAAGATGAAAACCGGCAAGGCCCCGACCTCCTGGCAAGAAATAATCTCCGCCGGTATGCTGCGCGGTCTTCCACTCGACCCTTCACGAAAGCCATACGTCCTCAACAACGGGCGCGTTCTGTTGGACGACTACAGGCGTTTCCCTTTTGTCCGCAAGGGTCTGCCTCCCGGTACTGCGTCTTCTGAATTCATCATGCCAGGAGCCCTTCGGCCAAAGGACGCGCGGGCGGTCCAACCGAAGCATTGAATTGACTCGCCCAGCAGGAGCATCAAATAGGTATGCAGAAGATCTCAGCGATCATTGCCATCGTCTTATGGAGTTGTTTCGCGTTCGCGGCTGATTCCCAGGTCTCCAAGCTGGCGAATGCCTTTGACGCTCATTACAACGCGGTGCGCTCGCTGAAGGCTGAGTTCATAGAGAACTACTCTGGTGCGGGGATCTCGCGAACAGAGACCGGGACCCTCACCCTGAAAAAGCCGGGAAAGATGCGCTGGGATTATCGTGAGCCGCGCAGCAAGCTGTTTGTCTCTGATGGCAAGACCGCATATTTCTATGTTCCCGGAGAGCGCCAGGCACGGCGCGCTGCCGTGAAAAAGCTCGACGACCTTCGCTCGCCGCTGCGCTACCTTCTCGGAAAGTCGAGATTGGAAAAAGAATTGACCAAGCTCCATGTAGATGCCGCCGCGCATCCCTCTATCCAGGGGAATATCATCCTGGCCGGCATCCCAAAAGGCATGGAAGACCGGGTGCAGCAGGTGCAGTTGGAGTTGACAACGGACGGCCATCTTGTCGGCATCACGATCGAAGAGATGGATGGCTCCCGCACGGATTTTCGTTTTAGCAATATGATGGAAAATCTAATGACCGCGGACAGTGTCTTTCGATTCGTGCCCCCCAGTGGCGTGGAAGTGATGGAAGCCAAGGAAATCAGCCAATAACCTGCTGCCCATGCGCAGCCATCACCGTCTAAGGTGCCGATGGTAGACTGACCACGGGCGGTGCTGGAGCCCCGAACCCTGTGATATGGCTGAATTTCTGGTCAAAATGGCCGATGAACGAGGTCGCATTCTGCAACAGGTGGAATCCGCGCAATCGGCCTCGGAATTGCGCGAACGATTCTCCCAGCAGGGCTTCCTGGTGTATGACGTGCGTCCGCGAGGCATGCTGCTGGAAAGTGCCGGCGCCTTGCGTCCGCGCAAGAAGATCAAACTCGAGCAATTCATCATCTTCAACCAGCAATTCGTCACTCTGGTACATGCTGGCCTGCCCATCCTTACAGCATTGGAGCTACTGGCGAAACGGCAGCGCAATGATTTCTTTCGTAGCGTGCTGGAGAATGTCCGCCGTAAAGTGAAGTCAGGGGAGCTGCTCTCGCACGCTTTTGAAGGCGAGAATGTGGCTTCAAAGATCTACACCACCACTTTGTTGGCAGGAGAAAAGTCAGGCAATCTGGAAGAAGTACTGACTCGCTACATCACCTTCCAGCGCATTGCCATCAGCTTTCGCAAGAAGCTGATCGCTTCATTGATCTATCCCGCGCTACTGATCTTAGCCATGCTTGCGCTCTTTATCGTTCTGATCGTATTCGTGGTGCCAAAGTTCGGAGAACTGTACTCAGAGCTGCACGCGGACCTGCCTCCCACCACGGCATTCCTGCTGAGCGTGGGGCAGTCATCACACAAGTATGCGCTTGTGGGGCTCTTGAGCCTGGTAGCGGCGCTGTTTGCGTTTTGGCGCTGGAAACGCAGCCCAACCGGCGCCGAACAATTCGACCACATGCGATTGCAGCTTCCACTGCTGGGAGAGGTTTGGCTGAAGTATCAGATCGCGGCATTCTCCCGGACCATGTCCACTCTTCTCTCCGGCGGCATTCCCCTGGTATCAGCCTTGGAGACCGCGGCGAATGCAATGGATAGCCGTATGATCGCGAGAGCGGTCACCGATTCCGCGAAGATGGTGCGCGAAGGCTGGCCTTTGTCGGCGGGATTGGAACACTCACATATATTTCCGGAACTGGCGGTTGAGATGATCGAGGTAGGAGAATCGACCGGTGCGTTGCCCGCGATGTTGACCTCGGTGGCGGAATTCTTCGAAGAAGATGTGCAGACCGCGCTGAGTGCCGCGCTGGCATTGATCGAACCGGTCATCCTGATCGTGATGGGTCTGGTGGTAGGGTTTGTGCTGCTCTCGCTGTATGTGCCCATTCTTACTATAGGCGCCCAGGCGGGCGCGGCGCGTTAAGGGTTTTCATGGCTGATGAAAAAAAGATCTTTGTGAACAACGGTGGCTTACCCACGGTCACCATCGCACCCAGCGGCAATGAGGAAGCGCGCGCGCGTGAGATGGCGCGCCGCTATAAATCGGAGTTCATTGACCTTAAGAATTACCACATCAACCATGAGCTCTTACGCACCATCCCCGTGGACCTGATGTTCCGCTATAACTTTGTTCCACTCGAAGAACATGAGGGCGCCCTGGCGATCGCCATCGCCGACCCCAGCAAGATCATGCTGATCGATGAGATCGCACTGCATCTGCAAAGGCGGATCATCAACAAGGTTGCCACCCTTTCACAGATCAATGAGATCCTGAAAAAGACTGAGCAGTCTCAGCGCGTACTGCAGGAAGCCAGCGAAAGCTTCACCCTGGACGTGATCCGCGAGACCGAGGACGGGGATGAGACCATCTCCATCGAAAAGCTGACCGGTGAAGGCGAGATGTCACCCATCATCCGCCTGGTAGACACCACGATCTTCAGCGCACTGCAGCGCCGCGCCAGTGACATTCACATTGAGACTTATGACGATTCCGTGCTGGTAAAGTACCGCATTGACGGGGTGCTGCAGCAGGCCATGCAGCCCATCGCGAAGGAGCACCATTCCACCATCATCTCCCGTATCAAGGTGATGAGTGAGTTGGATATTGCGGAGAGGCGGGTACCGCAGGATGGACGTTTTCGGGTGCGCTACAACAATCGCGCGATCGATTTTCGCGTCTCGGTGATGCCCAGCATTCACGGTGAGAACGCCGTGCTGCGCGTGCTGGATAAAGAGTCGATGAGCGAGAAGTTTCGCCAACTCACGCTCGACGTTGTAGGGTTCGGCGAGGATGACTTACGGAAATTCCGGCGCTATATTGCTGAACCCTATGGCATGGTGCTGGTGACGGGACCTACCGGCTCCGGCAAGACAACCACTTTGTACGCCGCGCTCAATGAGATCAAGTCAGACGAAGATAAGCTCATCACCATCGAGGACCCGGTCGAATATCAGATCAAAGGCGTCACCCAGATACCGGTGAATGAGAAGAAAGGCCTGACCTTTGCGCGAGGGCTGCGCTCCATCCTGCGGCACGATCCGGACAAGATCATGGTCGGCGAGATCCGCGATCAGGAGACGGCGCAGATCGCCATCAATTCGGCGCTTACCGGACACCTGGTCTTCACCACAGTCCACGCTAACAACGTTGTGGACGTCATCGGACGTTTCCTGAATATGGGTGTGGAGCCTTATAACTTTGTCTCTGCATTGAATTGCATACTGGCGCAGCGGTTGGTTCGTCTCATCTGCGAATTTTGCAAACAGCCCGTGCAATATGACAGTGAGGTCCTGGAGACCAGCGGACTTGATCCGCAAGAATGGTCCAAAGTCACCTTCTATGAAGGGCAAGGATGCATCGAATGCGCCGGTACGGGTTATCGAGGCCGCACTGCGATCCACGAACTGCTGGACCTGACGGACAGGATCCGCGAGATGATCCTGGAAAAAAAGCCCTCTTCGGAGGTCAGGAAGGCGGCTCGCGAAGAAGGGATGAACTTTTTGCGGGAGTCCGCTCTTGATAAAGTAAAGGCCGGAGTCACAACACTGAAAGAGATCAACAAGGTCACATTCATCGAGACGACTCGCTGATGGCACAATCTTTACAGATCGATCGGCCGCAACTGGCGTGCGAGGTCCACTCCGACAGGGTGGTGGCTGCGCGCGGCAATGCCGCCAATACCGTGGAGATCTATGCCACGCGCAAACTGCCTCCAGGGGTGGTTGTACCTTCGCTCTCACATGCCAATATTTCAGACACGGCCGCGGTACGACAGGCGGTTTCCGATTCCCTTACAAGCATTGGTGGCGGAAATAAGGACGTAATTGCGATCCTGCCCGATGGCGCCGCCCGCGTCCTACTGCTCGACTTTGACACTCTGCCTGATAAGCGCGAGGATGCGGACGCTATCATTCGCTTTCGTTTGCGGAAATCGATCCCCTTTGACGTAGATAGCTCCGCGATTTCCTTCGCCACCCATCGCGGCGGTGGCAACGTGCGGGTGGTCGCCGCGCTTGTGCCTCGCACCATCCTGAATGAATATGAGAACGTATTCCGGGATGCGGGTTACTCCCCGGGCGTGGTGCTACCTTCGAGCTTGGCGATGCTGGGGCTCATCGAGGGTCAACAGCCGACGATGTTGGTAAAAGTGGATGCCGTCACCACCACGATCGCCATCGCCGACCGTGGCGAGCTGGTTTTAGTAAGGACTCTGGATCATCCCGGCAGGCCCCAAGTCTCTGCCCGTGAGATTGCCGATGCCGTACATCCTTCTGTCATTTTTTTTGAGGATACTTATGCCGCCAAGGTCGAGCAGATCCTTCTGTCCGCCCCGTCCGCAACGAATGAACTAGCGGAAGCGTTGCAAACGGAGACCGGCATTCGAACCTCGGATGTAGCGGGCTACATCAATTCCGGAGACAATCTGGGTGACGGGGCCACGCGCAGCATCCTTGCCGGGGTGACTGGAGCTTTGTCCGCCTGATGCGCATTGAGATCAATCTCGCTACCGAGCCGTATCAGGACCTGCGGCGTTTTTACCAGCGCTGGATCCCATTTTTAGTCATATTGGCGGTGATCGCTTCTACACTTTCTGGCTACGCTTTTAACCGGTATAAGGAGATTCGCAGGATCGATCAGCAGATCGCGGTTGACCAAGAAGAGATCAAAAGGCTGGATGAGCGCCGGGCGGAAGCGCAGGAGACATTGAAAAAGCCGGAAAATTCCGGCACCGCCGAACAAGCGCAGTTCCTGAATGCACTTTTCGCCAGAAAGTCATTCAGTTGGACCCAGGTACTCGCAGACCTGGAAAAGATCATGCCGCCAGGGGTACAGGTACTTTCCATGCGTCCAGAGCTCACGCCGGACCATCAGATCCAATTCCGCATGACGGTTGCTACCAGCAAGCGTGAGAACGCGATTGAGCTGCTGCGCCGGATGGAGGATTCACCAAGTTTTGCCAGTCCACAGGTCAGCTCTGAATCTCTGGACCCAAAAGCGACCAACACTCCACCGATCCGGTTCGATATTGCAACGCTATACGTGATGAGGCCGCACACGTTGCAGGCAAGGGGTGCACGTTAATGGCGAGCATTCCCGTGCTTCGTCGCCGTTTCACCTGGGCTGCCGGTGCCCTGGGTTTTATCGCAGTCGCTGCCGCCGGATATTCGGTCTTGCCCATCGGTCCTACCCCGGAAGATAAATGGCGGGAAGCAAATCAAGTGGCGCAAGAGCGCAAGCTAAAAATCGCGCAAACAGCGCCTTTAATGGATATTTCCGGCAAGATCGGCAAAGCGCAGAAAGACATTCAACAGTTCTACATAGACCGCCTTCCTTCCCGCTACTCAAATATCTCAGCGGACATCGGCAAACTTGCATTGCAGAACGGCGTGCAGCTTTCAAATGTGCATTACAGCCAGGCGGATGCCGACATCACAGATCTACAGCGGCTGGCGATCGACGCAAATCTTACCGGGGACTATTCGCACGCTGTGAAGTTCATCAATGCAGTGGAGCGTAGCAAGTTGTTCCTGCTGATCGATAATGTAAGCCTGGCGCCGGAACAGCAAGGCGGCAATGTGACTCTGCAAGTCCACATGCAGACTTACTTACGTGGCGGCGCTCCGCAAGATGCGCAGGCAGCACGCGAGAACGATCCGCGGGAACCGGTCGTCACGAAGAAGAAAAAGAGCGGAGCATAGGTGAGACTCGGGACTGAAAATACGCGGGAGATCGCCATCTTGGCGATCATGGTGTTGATCGCGCTCTTCACTACTTCGCGATGGCTGCGCGGTGGCACCTCCACGCAATCCGTGGCAGTGGCACCCGCACCGGCGCGTCCGGCAACTCAGGTGGTTTCTCGGCACGGACGAGCGCGTAAACCAGTGGAAACCGCTCATAATCTGGACCCCACCCTACGTTTCGACCTTCTGAGGAATAGCGAGGACCGTGAATACACCTTCACTCAGCGGAACATCTTCCGGCCACACGTGGAGGAGGTAGTGATCCCGAAACCAAGCTGCAACGGTTCGGCGAAGGACTGCGGCAATCTCGCCAAGGGGCCTACGCTTCCTCCACAACCGCCGGTCAATCCCGGCCCACCGCCCATCGATCTTAAGTTCTTTGGCTTTGCCACAAGTGCAGGCAGCGCCAAGAAGATCTTCCTCGCTTCAGGGGAGGATGTCTTCATCGCTGGAGAAGGCGAGATCGTCAACCGGCGCTATCGCGTGGTGCATATCCAGCCCAATTCCGTGGAGATCGAAGACGTGCTGAACAACAATAAGCAGACCATCCCCCTGACCCAGGGATAGGACACCTTCATGAAGTTGCATCACCATTTACCGCGTCATCACCGCAGGGACAAGGGATACATCCTTCTCCTTCTTTTAGTGCTGGTGACGCTTGCGATCATTGCTATGGCGGCCATCGTGCCGCAGATCACTGCGGAGATCCGGCGCGGCAGAGAAGATGAGTTGATCCATCGCGGGAAGCAGTATGAGCGCGCAATACAGCTCTACTTCCGCAAATTCGGTCGCTTCCCCGCTTCGCTTGACGAGTTGAGCAACACCAATAACATTCGTTTTCTGCGCAAACGCTATGTTGATCCCATGACCGGTAAAGATGAATGGCGTGTCATTCATCTGGGACAAGCCAAGCCGAAAAAACGGCCTGCATATCTCGGAGCAGGCTTGGCAACAGGTCAGCAGCCGCAGAATATCGGGACAAATGTCTCGGCTATCTCGAAACCACTTTCTGGCAGCACCTCGTCTTCAAACATCGGCGGTGGACCCATCGTCGGCGTCGCCAGCACCAGCACCAAGGAATCCATCAAGGAATTGGATGAGAAAGACCATTACAACGAATGGGAATTCACTTACGACCCAACGCTTGACCGAAACGCTCGCGGAGTACCCGGCCAGCCACCCGGATTGGTCGGTGATCGGCCCACCCGCGGACCGCGCGATTCATCGATCCTGCCACCCGGCCCCCTTGGGGGCAACGGGCCGAAATAGAAAAGCCCCGCGCGAGCGGGGCTTTCTGTACATCGATATTCTTTTGGTTTTTTAAACGCTGAACGAAGATCCGCAGCCGCAGGTACTCTTCACGTTAGGATTTTCAAACTTGAATCCCGCTGCCTCAAGGGTCTCAACATAATCCACAACGCAGCCGTTCAGATACATGGCGGAAGTGGCATCCACAAATACTTTCACGCCGTCAAAATTGAAAATTTTGTCCATCATGCCCGGCTTGTTCTCAAAAGACATGTTGTATGAGAATCCTGAGCATCCGCCGCCCACTACGCCGATGCGCAGACCAGCAGGAACCGGGTCTTGCTGGGCCATGATCTCTTTCACCTTTGTCACTGCATTGTCGGTAAGGTTGACCGGCGTGGTCTTGGTTTCGACATTCGGTGTGGTGACGGAAGCCATAAGCTATCTCCTTGAAATGATTGCGGTTGTCCTAAGTATAACAAACTCTCTCGCGGTTGGTTAGATGCTAATGCCCAGGCATCGATTCAGAGACTTGGCTGCCGCTTCCCCATGAAACAGCGACCGCACCCATCCGTTAGGTAAAAAAATATGAGATTTCGCGTCCGAAACAAGCGCATAATTCGATTGAGGCCAGCTACCCCATGGACCCGGATCTCACATGATTGAGGTTCGAGTGCTTGGGTAGTTCGTAGGCAATCTGACAGGTCGAGGTAATCCATGAGCACAATGTACATGTTGCTGATGCTGCTAGGACTTTTGCTAGCGATTCTCACGGTCTTACTGATCTATAAGAGCACGCTGGAAAATCATGAGGACGATCAACTCTTCCTGGGCGCCTCTGAATCACATATGGCAAAGGAACAGGAAGAACTCCAAACCCGCATCGGCAAGATCGATCCCATGGTCAGGTGGTTAAGCGCGGCCAGCGGCGCGGTGTTGCTGGTGATTGCCGGCATGTGGCTCTATGGCGGCTTGAACCGTTCGTTTTAAGAGCTGGCGCTAGACGCACTCGCGTCCGCTGCAGCTTTGGCGCCGCGGACGCATCATGCGTTCCAATGCTCTCCCGTCGCCACTTTTGAGAGTTCCCGCTCGCTCAACACCCGGACCGGGATAGATCCTTGTTCCGGCAAAGCATCCACGGGAATGTCGTTCTCCCATGCGCTCACCTTCACCTGCAACGTATCCCCTATGCGGGCGTGTAGATAATCAAGGGCGATCTTGAACTCCAGGACTCTTGATACACGTACCTCAAATCGATCACTTGCAGCAGCATCGGTCCCGTTCTCGCCCGCAGCCGCCGAGCGTCTTAATTTCCAACTGTGCAGCTTCCCATCCACTACTTGGACGTCGATCCCATAACTTTGCTCATCTGATTGCCCTGCGGCATCCCATCTCTCAATATTCAGACAGACCGTAAAGTTAACAGCGAGCAACTCCGTCGTAGGATGCTGAACCTCATCCGTGAAATCCACCCGGCAATAAAAGTGATCTTCATCGATGCCGGCATAGGCGGAGCGGAAGACGAACCGCTTGCCGTGCATCGCGGAATTGCGCCGGTCAGCCACATAATGCGCCGCCCCGAGCCAATCAAAGTATCCGGAATTCTCGCCATCGATCTGCGGATGGATGAATGCCGTCTGCTCAGAGAATGTTGCTGCCGCACGCCCGGTCGCGATCGGCTGTGCCAGGTACTCCGGCGGACGGGCTCCAAGTCTCTGATAGACGTTTGAAAGATGTTTGCGGTAAAGCTGGTCGAACTCAGGATCGTTTGCCGAGTGGTGCTCGGGCCCATACCACCAGTTCCAGTCACTACCTTCTGCGATCAACAATTCTTCAAGCGCCAGGCTCTTTTGTTCTTCCGTTAATTCCGGATCGGCGTAACGCTGCTGAAAGTATTCGCGTGCATGAAATAGATAGTCCCAGGATTTGTTGTCTTCCGGCGCGCCGATCCACACGTTGAAATTGGAGTTGATCCAAGAACCCGGGACCAATCGATCGAGTGCTCCCATCTGTGCCTCCGGAGTTTTTGCGATCGCCTCGGACATGGTCAAGCACTCAAAATCCGGATCCGCGGCCAGCGCCCCGTAAAGCGTGCGCAGGAATTCCCTGCCCGAATAAGGAAAGTATTCCCAGGCATTCTCGCCATCGAGGATCACCGGAACAACCGCATCTTGACCTGCGTTCACAATGTGTTGCGCGGATTTCTTAATCCGGTCAATGAAGTGCTGTGCCGCCTCTCCCGCAGGCATACCCGCATACACAAAGCCGATCAGATCAGAGAGTGAATGGTCGCGAAAAAGAAGATGCATCCGCGTCTTATCCTGCGCGAACCGCCAAACCCGATACAGCGTCTCTGCACTTTCGCGGGTGAGCACCCCATCTGAGCTGCGTTCAAAGTAGCAATTGATGGTGCGCCCCAGCACGCCTTCATCACTTGCCATCCATTGCACGCCCAGTTCGCTTGCAATGCTGAACACTTCTTCTGAAACGGAACCTTCTGACGGCCATACTCCGCTGGGCATCTTGCCGAACACCTCTTGATGCAAAAGCAGTCCTCGCAGCAGTTGTTCGCGGGCATCTTCCGGATGCTGAAAACGATTTTGCGGCAACGGCAGGCCTGGCGAAGAGGCCCGGCCCTGGTGGGTGTCGCAGACCAGCGGAAGGATCGGATGATAGTAAGGAGAGGTGGAGATCTCAATCAGTCCACGCTCAGCCGCCGAGCGATAAGCCGGCAACACGGCTGCAATGATCTCGCGCTGTTTAGCCAGTATCACCATCTGGTCCTGTCTGGTGAAGTTGCGCCCTTTCTTGACGAGAGCAGCGATCTTGGGATCATCGAGAAAAAACTCGTCGAACCAGGCGATCTGCGAAAGCACCTGGAGATCTGCGAAATCCTGATCGGAAAATTGCATCTCAGCTTTCACGGGATCCAGTTTCAGCCCGACGAACTGTTCCCGTAGCTCCGCATATCTTTGATATCTGCCGATCTGCTTGTCAGGGTGCGCCTGAAAGAGGTACTGCAACGCAAAACGCCGCTCTTCGCCGTTCAACTCCGCCGCGGGTTTAGTGACGACTTCAAGGAATTTGTCTTGCGCCGTGCCGTTCACGTAATCCTGTATCTGAATGATCAACGCAGGCACAAGGTTGAATGTCTGGTGCACTGTCGGAAACTCATCCAGCAGCTTCACCATGCCGTAATAATCCTTCAGCGCGTGCAGGCGCACCCATGGCAGGCGGTACTCGCCGGAGATAAGATCTTTATAAAACGGTTGGTGCATGTGCCATAGCAGCACCAGGCGGATCTTAGGCATCAGCGGCGCACCACGGTGAGATCAGGATTCCACGGATGCTGCTTTTCACAGGGGCCATCACCTCCATCTTAAAACAAAGTGCTGTAAGCTTTGAGCAGATGCCTTCTATTTCAGCACTCATCCATACTTGCAACAACGAGCACACTCTGGGTCGAGCGCTGGAAACGCTGCGTCCATGCGATGAGATCATTGTGGTGGACCATGCCTCGGCTGATAACACGGTGAAAGTGGCGCACCAGTATGGCGCCACCGTGGTCGCGGCCGTTACTGGAGTCGAAGAAGGCGCCTACAGCGTGCATTGCCGGCACGATTGGGTGCTATGCCTCCAACCGGACGAAAGCATTTCAGAAGGACTGGAAGCCGCCCTCTTTGACTGGAAACATAAGGACCAGGAAGAAGAGGCGGCATTTTCCGTGGGCTTGCGTGAAGAGTCTGGCGAAGCATGGAGCCCGCTCGCCGCAGAGACGCGCCTGGTAAATCGTCTGAAGGTGAATTGGCAAAGCGCGCTACCGCCTCAATTTGAGAATGCGCGGCAGCTCCAAGGTGACCTCCTGCGCTTCAAGCGCGACGTATAATCTCCTCACTTCCTTGGCACTCTTGTCCACACTCTCATCCGATGAACTGCGCTATGGCGCTACCTACTTCATCTTTGGCTTGGCGTTCGGCAGCTTCCTGAATGTCTGCATCCACCGCCTCCCCCGGGGATTGTCCATTGTGCAACCGGGATCTGCATGTCCGAAATGCGGAAATGCGTTAAAGCCATATGACAACATCCCGATACTAAGTTGGTTGCTGTTGCGCGGGAAATGCCGATATTGCAAGTCACCGATCTCGATACGCTATTGGCTGGTCGAACTGTTGACTGCTTTACTGTTCCTGGCGAGTTATTGGCGGTTCGGCGTGCACTTTACTGCCCTGAAATATTGCATCTTCGCTTTTCTGCTGATCGGCCTCATCTTCACGGACGCAGAGCTGAAGCTCCTGCCGGACGCCTTCACTCTGCCCGGTATCGTCGCGGGTCTGGTGCTGAGTCTTCTGGTCCCTGTGGAACCTTTTCTTTCAATCCTGCTGCCGCAAGGGGGGACAGGAATGGCCCCCCATTTTGAATGGCGACTGCTCTCTTTTGCAGACGCGGTACTAGCGGCTATTTTTGTGGCAGGGTTCATCTGGATCGTCGGTGAGGCGTGGACGCGATTCCGTGGCGTGGAGGCTATGGGCTTCGGCGACGTAAAACTGATGGCAATGGTCGGTACATTTGTCGGCCTGAAAATGGCATTGTTGACCATCTTATTCGGCTCGATCGTGGGATCCGCGGCAGGGCTGACGATTGTGGCTACGGTGTGGGTAAAACGCCTGCGCCGCTACAACTCTGCTCCACGGGCCTTCACCGCCGCGCAAAATGTGCTGCGTTTTTACCAGCTGCCATTCGGCGTCTTTCTCGGCTCGGGGGCTCTAGTAGTCGTGTTCTTCGGACACAGGGTGCTTGCCTGGTACTGGAGCCTGTACCTCTGAGTTACCTGTAGCGCGAATCGCTGGCTAAAAATGGCAGGAATCGCGCTAAAATGCTCGCCAGCAACTCGCTTTTAGGTGTCTTCCCATGAAACGTATCGTCTTAGCGCTCACCGCCTCCGCCATTCTGCTCTCTGCTGCGAACGCTCAAAGTGTGGCGGATATCGCCCGCCAGGAGCGCGCCAAGAAGCCGGCTAAGTCTAATGCTCACGTGTTCACGAATGAGAATCTAAGTCTGAGATCGGTAAGCGATGAACCGGCGCCGCCCAAGGACCCCGCCTCCGCCTCTGCAACGGGTTCCACCAAGCCCGGCGCCGCCGAGGTGGCAAAGAAGACAGATGCTGCCGCTCCCGCTGAAGACCCCGGCAAGAGATTAGAGGAATACCGATCCAAGATAGCGCAGCAAAAACAGGAGATCACCCAACTGCAGCGTGAGATTGACGTTGCCCAGCGCGAAGGAAAGTTGCGTGCCGCACAATATTATGGCGACGCCGGCTCAAGGCTCCGCGATGAAAAAAACTATATGGAAAACCAGCGCAAGGCTGACGCGGAACTGCAAAGCAAGCAACAGGCTTTAGCGCAGGCTCAGCAGAAGCTGGCGCAGTTGCAGGAAGAAGCGCGCCACGCCGGCGTTCCCTCCAGCCAGTTACAGTAGACAACAAGGGATCAATGAAAGCCTTGCTCCGGCAAGGCTTTTGCATTTACATAGCAGCAGCTTTAGCGACCCTCTGCTTGGCGCGCAGGGCGGCAACCTGCTCCATGTGGTGTCTGGTATGCCGGAGGTGAAAAGCGCGCCACCGCGGCGCTGTGAGCGGGCCCAGGATCGGATGGTTGAGGATAGCTACGCTACTGCCTAATTGTTTCTCCCCCTCGTCCAGCTTGGCGGTCATACTCTCAAGCTCAGCCCGGATCACCCGCACCGCTTCCGTCCCAACCAATGTGCCGGTGGGCACAACCATCTTGGGCGCTTGGCGCCCCGGGGGAAAATACCCGATCGTAAGCACAGTGAACTGAATCGCAATATCGCGCAGTGAGCGTCTGGTGCCCGTGGGCTTCCCTGCCTCCAAGGCGCGCTCCAGCCCTTTAGATGTGCCACTAAAAGCCAGCGCAAGATGCTCCAGGATATTCGCCGTGGACCACTTTCCTTCCGGATGAAAATCGAGCTGCTCATCGCTCATGCCTTCCACCGCCTGGTCGATGGATTGTCGGACTTGTTGCATCTCACTCGCCATAACCCTGCCTCGCATCTACAATGTCTGCCGATTGTAACTTCAGAATTGCGGTGCACTATGCGAATAAAACTTCTTACTTTTCTATCAATCGCACTGCTTATTGGCGCGACCGGTTGCAACTCCAACAAGCAGCCGCAAGAACAGCCGAAGGCAGCCACGAAGCATAAATCGGCGAAGCCCGCGGAGTTTTCCTATGAGACAGGCCGCGCGGCCTTCCAGCGGCTCTATGCCGCAGCCCGCCTCTGGGCCGCCGACGCACAACCCATCCGCATCCAGTCGGAGGCTCGTCCGGAGAACAAAGAGGATGGCAAATCAGACGTATGGGGAGTGAGCTTCGCTTCTGCCTCGCGCCATGGCTTGCGCCCCTTCATCTGGAGTGGCGCGACCGGCCAATCAGGTATCACTCCCGGAAACGAGGACGTCTACAGCGCGACAAATGTGAGCACTCGCACATTTGACCCGGCATTTTTAAAGATCGATTCAGATAAGGCCCTGGAGGTCGCCCGCAAAAAGGGCGGCAAGGACGTACCAAAGGAAGGGTCCGTCCCGGTTAAATTTGATTGTATGTGGGATGTGCCGAAAGCCCGCCTGGTCTGGCGCGTGATCTTCGGAAAATCCGATCAGGACGCTAAGGTCTTCTGGATCAACGCCTCAACCGGAGACTTTATCAAAGCGGAAAAATAGATCAGCGTTTAACTTTTTCAGCGGGGGCAGCCTTGGCGCTGCTCGCGCTTTTTTCGTTCAGCCGCTGCAATGCGGACTTTGCTTGCGCGGCAAATGCGCCATTCGGTAGAACTTTCAGATAATCTGAGTACCCTTCCGCGGCTTCGTCATTCTCGCCCATGCGTTCCAATGCGCCGGCGAGCTTGAACGTAGCTTCCGCGTCATGTGGCTTGTACTGAAGCGCCTCGCGATAGCGGCTGATGGCAGCAGCAAGATTCTTTCGCTTGGCATAATAGTCACCCACTTCGATATTTTTCATCGCCTTGTGTGGATCGTAAGCATGAAACTCATTGATACCAGTCTCCGCCTGGGCGCCGGGATGGGTCTTCGCATCGTCGGTTGGGACCGAAAGGTCGAGCAGGGTGTCGCGGCTGGAGCTCTCATTCGCCGCATTCTCCGCCGCTGCCGCCGCGCTCTCCGGCCTTGCCACTTCTTCTGGTTGAGACACCGGCGTATTCACCGCAGATGGGTCTGTGGGTGGTTGCGACCTCTTCTTTGGCTTCTTGGCCGTGGGCGCGGGATCGAGTATAGGCCCGGAATTGGATTGCGCCAGCGCAAGTCCGCTGGCAAGAAGGATCATTAGAATGGCCGACTTCATATCTCCATTTTAGACCGGACTTCCTGGCGGAAGTTTCGGCCTTAAGAAGAAAAGCCGCTCGATTCGAGCGGCCTTGCTTCCAATTGCGGCTATGAACCGCAGTTTCCTGTTTTCCCGTCCAAGGGTCTGTCAGGTATGTGTTAGCGCGATTGCGGCAGGTTCGTTGCAGTCGTATTCGGCGTGTCCTGTCCGTTCACGTTCGACATCAGGCGCACATCCACTCGGCGGTTCTCAGCGCGCCCTTTTGCCGAGCGATTGGACGATACAAACTTATCCTTGCCGAGTCCGATCACGTAGATCTTGTGGGCGGGGACGCTGAACTTCTGCGCTAGATACTGAGTCACCACCGCGGCGCGGCGTTGGCTCAACGCATAATTCACGGCAGACGACCCGACCGAATCCGTTCCACCTTCAAGTTGCACGATGTATCCCTTGGTGTTCGGAATCTCCGCCGCGAGTTGATCCAAAGCTGCCTTGCCTTTGCGGGTCAAATTCGCTTTGCCGAATCCGAAGTGGATGGCGGCTTCCGCCACTGGCTTGTAGTTGTCAAGATTGGCAACCGTGTTTGAAAGCTTGTCCACGTTGCCGGCAGCCTGAGTGGCCAGGGTTTGGGCCTCTCCGGCGCGTTGCGCTGCAGCGGCGGCCTTCTGGTCGGCCTCAGAGGCCTTTGCATTCACGGTCTGGATCCCTTGCTGCGACCGGCTATCCACATCTTTGATGTCATGCGAGTTGCGGGAGGTCAGATCGTCCAGTTCATTGACCTTGTTCACGACTGGGGTCAATTCCTGGCGGACATGGTTTTTGGTGGCGCAGCCAGCGCTGAATGCGATGCTGGCTCCTGCGATGAGGGTAATAGCAAACTTATTCATGGAAGTGGGCTCCTGGCGTGCTTGGCAGCTCTCTGGCTGCAGCAATTTCATCTCTTTGCAGTGCAAGCTCCATGCCAATCTCTCCAGGCAGAGCTGGAATAGTATCCGCTTTGTTTTCAATAACCTGTAACCATAAAAATCTTGTTCAGCGCGGGCAACTCTGCTCTGGGACGGCTTTCCGCCATACCGGAGTAGAATTTTTACCTTAGATAACTCCCGAGGGACTCTTTGTTAGCATGAAAGTAACTCCCGCTTCCCTGTTAGAAGCCGACTTTGATCCGAACCGCAACTCTGATTCATCCAATATCGCGGTTGACTGATTCGGCCACATTCACAAAAGAGAAGCTTTGCTGAAACATGGATCTCCACCAGAAAATTCGGATCCTCCCCACCGAACCCGGCGTGTACCTGTATAAGAACGCGGAGAACCAGGTGATTTACGTGGGGAAGGCGAAGAGCATCCGTGCCCGGGTACGCTCGTATTTTCTGGAAGCCGCCACCAGCCATGCCAAGACAGGGTCCCTGATGCGAGAGGCTGCCGATCTTGATTTCATTGTGGTGGCAAATGAAGCTGAAGCGCTGGCGCTTGAGAACAATCTGATCAAGCAACACAAACCGCGTTTCAACATCCTTCTGCGTGACGACAAGACCTATCCTTACATCAAGCTGACCAATGAGCGCTTCCCGCGCGTCTACGTCACCCGACGGCTGAAAAAAGATGGCGCCCAGTATTTTGGCCCGTACTTCCCCGGAAATCTGGCGCATCGCATCGTGGACCTGATCCATCGCAGCTTCATGATCCCGTCATGCAAAGTGGACTTGACTCGTTTCCACCCGCGCGCCTGTTTGCAGTTTTATATCAAGCGTTGCCTGGGACCTTGCGTGCGTGAGCTGACGAACCCTGAAGCCTATTCAGAAGCCGTGCGCGACGTGCAACTCTTCCTCTCCGGCCGGCAGACCGATCTTTCCCGCTCGCTCCGCACGCGGATGGAGGGTTCGGCGTTGAACCAGCAATACGAACTGGCCGGAAAGTACCGCGACCAGATCACCACGGTGGAGCAGATGCAGGAAAAGCAACGCATTGCCGCCACCGACGGAGATGACGCGGACGTCTTCGGCTACCACTACGAG
>JBBSFV010000053.1:0-18384 GCA_038254775.1 Terriglobales bacterium
GTATCGGAGGTGGCGACCGCAGCGAATATCGGCCATCATAATCTCTTCCGGTCCGCTGAGATCGACGGCAGTCCAAAGCCAGGCTACAGCTCCGGCCAGTCAATACGCGCTATGGAGGAGGCCGCCCGCGAGTCTTTGCCCGCAGGATACTCATTCGAGTGGACAGGACTTTCGCTTGAAGAGATCGAGTCGGGCGGGCAATCTGTGCTGCTCTTCGGGTTGGGATTGCTGGTGGTCTATCTCACGCTGGCGGCGCAGTATGAGAGTTTCGTGCTGCCCTTTGTGATCCTGCTTGCGGTACCGATGGCGGTGGTGGGCGGGCTGGCAGCACAGTACCTGCGTGGCCTTCAGGACGAT
Organism: Terriglobales bacterium; assembly: GCA_038254775.1. GTDB lineage: Bacteria > Acidobacteriota > Terriglobia > Terriglobales > Acidobacteriaceae > JBBSFV01. The sequence continues at coordinate 358 of JBBSFV010000053.1, forward strand.
GTCTACTGCCAAGTGGGACTGGTGATGCTGATCGGGTTAGCCAGCAAGAATGCGATCCTGATCGTGGAGTTTGCAGAGCAACTTCGAGGCCATGGCCGCTCTCTGATCGAGGCAGTGGTGGAAGCGGCACGGTTGCGGCTGCGGCCCATCCTTATGACGTCGGTAGCATTCATCTTAGGGGTGTTGCCACTGGTATTTGCCAGCGGTTCGGGTTCAGCGGGGCGGCACTCCGTGGGCACGACTGTATTCGGCGGCATGATCGTTTCCACGGTGCTCAACCTCTTTGTGATCCCGGTGCTATACGTCATCATCCGCTCGGCATTGCCAGGCCAGGTTCGAATGCATTCTGCTCTGACAGAGTCACCGGCCCATGACTAACCAGAATTATCGGTAAGCTCAGGCTTGACCAGCGGGTTGCGGGAACTCACGAAAATCAAGATAAAAAGGACGAGTGTAGCCATCAGCGCGATGGTGAAAGCGTCGCGGACATGTCCGGAGATGGTGGCAACATAGCCCGAAAGCCATGGCAGGGTGGCGCCGCCCATGCCCCCCGTGGCAAAGCAGATTCCCAAAGCCTGGACGGGGATGCGGTTTAAAAAAAGCGGCAACATCGTGGGAAAAACCGGCGCCAGACCGAGTCCGGCTACCATAGCGGGCAGCCACAATGGCAGCAACGGCATTTTCCACAATCCGAAAAGTGCGCTTCCAGCGATCGCCAATCCGGCGAATATCACGGAACGCGCGCTCCAGCGAGTGAGTACGGATGGCGCCAATAATCGGCCGATCACCAGGGCTCCCCAGAAAGCGGATGCTGCCGGAATCCTTGTAGAGAGGGACGCGGCCGCCAATGACGGGATCCAACCCCCGGCGGTGCTTTCCGTGCCGATATAGAGAAACATCATGCAGGAAAAAGTGACAAAGGGGAGCAGTTGAAATCCGCCTTTACCCTGGGGACGGAAAAGGGGCAATCCCGGCTTCGGAAGCATGGCAGTGGCGAGCAGGGCAAGCGCCGCTACTGTGAGCATCGCCATTTTTTTCGCGAGAGTTCCTTCCAGCACCAGCGGCGCCATGAATGCACCGATCCCCCAAAACGCATTGAGCAGGCTGACAGCGCGAGGGCCGCCACCGTCCTCATTTGCCACCGCCATGTTTATGACCGGGATTGCTAATCCGAAGCCCAAGCCGCCCAGGGCAAATCCAGCAATGATCATGGGCCAGTCCCCAATCGCAATAGCCAGGACAGCCAAGCCAATGAGCGCGACTCCTCCGCGAGAAGCAAGCCTGGAGTTGAATCCAGAAAGGACCGCACCCAATGTGGATGCGGTGAATTGCGCGAAGAAAAGCGTGCCAGTTTGCGAGGGCAGCAACCTGAAGCGTTCCGCGAACCAAGGCAGCAACGGACCAGCCATCACGGTGAAGAATCCGATGACAAAGAAAGCAAAGTAGTAACGCTGAAGCCGCGAAGAGAAGAGCCCTACCCAACTCATCTGCGGGGGGAGGCTACGCAAGTGGATTCGCGCGCGATCAGTTCCGGCTGCACGGCAATCTCAGCCGGGAATGCCACCCCCTGGATCTTTTCAAGCAATGTGCGCGCTGCGATTGCGCCCATCTGCCTCAACGGCTGGCGCACGGTGGTAAGGCTGGGATTGTAGAACGCGGCGCTTTCAATATCATCAAACCCGATCACGGAAACATCTTCGGGAACCCGCAATCCCTCGTCACGCAGGGCCCGGATGGCGCCGATGGCGGAGATGTCATTGAAAGCCAACAAGGCGGTGAAGTCAGTCCTTCTCCGCGCGAGTTCGCGCACCGCGGGATAGCCCAATTCCGGAGATGAAGTGTCCATCTCTAACTGGATGATCAGATCGGGATCGATCTCCAACCCCAGCTGCCCAGCCACCTTCGCGATGGCATTGAAACGATCTTCAGAATCCGAACTGAATGGCTGGCCTTTCATGAAAGCGATTTTGCGATGGCGGAGCTCTATTAAATGCGTCAAGGCAGAACTTGCAGCATGTTCATGATCCAAGACTACGCTGGTGACACCAGGGAGGCTGGTGTGGCCGGAGACGGCAACGACCGGCAAGACAGGCTCAATCAACAATTCCGTGTCAATGGCGATCAGTCCCTCCACTCCGCGGTCAATCAAGAGGTCGTTATATTTTCCGAGCAGTTCTTTGTTGTGGTGATGGCTTGCGAGGAAGTAGAAGTAGCCAACCTCGAGCAATGCCTTCTCAATACCGCTCAACACCAAAGAGCCGTACCCACCGCCGATATCCTGGACCAGGATGCCGATGGTAAAGGTGCGTTTCTCGCGTAGCGACTTGGCAAAATAATCAGGACGGTAATCAAATTTGCGGGCGGCATCAAAAACCCGTTTCTGGGTCGCCGCCGGTATTGCTTTAGCAGAAGGCGCCTGATTCAGGATGATGGATACGGTGGCGGGCGAAAGCCGCAGATGCCCGGCAAGGGTCTTGAGGGTCATCCGTTTGCGCGGAGGGGACTCGGGCGTGCTCTCAGCGTTCCGGGACATCGGGAGAGTCTTGCATAAGGGACCACTGGTGGCAACGGAAAGAGATGATTTTCTGGCTGATTGCCAAAAACGATAAGAGGTATCGAAATTTCTTCTTGACAAGGCGAAGGGGTTGTAGCCAAATAATCAACCGTCGTTGGAATGGCTACAAAATCGATTTTGTAATTTTGAGGGCAGTACATGAAAAATGTTTCGCTGGTTTCCCTCCTTACCCTGTTGATGGTTCTGCCGATGGCAGCGCAAAAATCGACAGGCGACATCCGAGGCACAATCTCCGACGTGAGTGGAGCGGTCGTGACTGACGCGACTGTAACCGCCACGCAGGCTGGCACGGAGTTCGTACGTACGGCCAACACTAATAATGACGGCGCTTTCGCTATCACTGACGTCCCAGCCGGCACCTACAAGGTGGTGGTCACGAAGGCAGGATTCAAGGAAGCTGTCACCAACAATGTGGTAGTGAACGTTTCTACCGCCACGACCGCGAATTCCACACTTGTAGTGGGCGGCAGCGGTGAGCAAGTGACCGTAGAGGCTAACTCCATCCAGGTGGAAACCAGCACCGGCGCCGTATCCGGCGTGGTGGATGGCCAGCAGGTCCGCGAATTACCGCTCAACGGACGAAGTTTCGTCCAGTTGACCCAGTTGCAGCCTGGGGTATCGCCGGCCAACAACTTTGACAGCAAGAACAAGGGACTCCTGTCCGGCGTCGATTTCTCGGTGAATGGCAATACCACCACCTCAAACCTCTTCCTCATTGACGGTGCGAACGACAATGACACCGGATCAAACCGCACGATCTTGATCTACCCTTCGATCGAGGCCATCCAGGAATTCAAGATGCTGCGCAACAGCTACGGTCCGGAGTACGGACAGGCTTCCGGCGCGGTGGTGAACCTGGTAACGCGTGGCGGCACCAATGACTTCCACGGGAGTGCATTCTATTTCGGCCGCAATGACGCGCTGAACGCTACGGAATACTTTGCACGCCGAGGCGCCGTGGATGCCGCCACTCAAGGCAAGCCTCTGCCCAACAATGGAAAAGACAAGTTGCGCCGCAACGACTACGGCTTCTCGCTCGGCGGCCCGGTGTGGAAGGACCACGTATTTTTCTTCTACTCGGAAGAGTGGAATAAGGAGATCCGTGGCATCACCCGTTTCGGACGTGTGCCGACGATGGCAGAGCGCTCCGGTGACTTCTCGCAGCCGGTGCAGAAGGTTGGGAACACTCTTTGCAACGGTTACGACAATGGTCAGGCAATCGCTGCAGGAAATCCCGGATTCGCAACGCAGGTCATCCCCGCTGGAAACCTGAGTCCGGGCGGGTTGTTGATGGCTAAGCTCTATCCGGTGCCCAATATCAGTAGTACCACCAGTTGTGATAACTGGCATGTTTCAACGCCGGCGTCCCTCGATTTCCGCGAAGAAAATGCCCGCGTCGATTTCAAACTTACCAAGAGCAACACCATTTTTGCCCGTTACACCCAAGATCACTGGCAGAATCCTTACCCCATCCTGTTTAACGCTGGCCTATGGGGCGATGATGCCTTTCCGGCCGTAGAGTCAAGCTGGTCACAGCCTTCCAAGCAAGCAGCGGTCAAGTGGAGCTCGGTATTAGGCTCCAGTGCAGTGAACGAGGTACAGTTCTCGTATTCTGCAAATAGCATCGCGATCAGCCCTGGTGGCACTGATCCCACGTTGAATTCAAAAATTGATGCTGCTATCCCCAGTTTCTACCCAGAATCTGGAAAGCTCAATAAAGGCAACCGTTCTCACCCTGTGTTCTGGGGCGGTATTGCGCCCTACGGCAACAACGTGAGCGGCGCAGACCTTTGGAATTCCGCGCCGTGGAAAAACAATCTGGACATCTACTCTGCCCGCGACGACTTTTCGAAAGTATGGGGAAATCACACTTTTAAGGTCGGCTTCCTGGATGAATGGGCGGCAAAGAATGAAAATACCGGCGGCTCCTCTGCCTCCGAGACACCGCAGTTCTGGGGTGGAGGCTCTACCGCCGGCTGGGGGAGCACACCGAACTTTATCAACAATAATTCTGGACTTGCCAACGTCCTGACGAGTGGGCAGCACTTCGGGTTTAACGAGCAAAGCACTGAGCCGGTCGCCAATACGCGATACAAGAACATTGAAACGTATTTTGGCGACACTTGGAAAGCCCGCCGCAACTTGACCTTGGAGTACGGCTTCCGCTGGTCGTTCCTGCGCGAGCCTTACGATGACAAGAACGGCGTAGCCTCGTGGGATCCAAAGCTGTTCGATCCCGCAAAAGGTGGTGACGCTTGCAACGGTGTAGTGGTGGTGCCCGGAACGGATCCATGCACTTCTCGCGGATTCATGAAGGGGACGCCGGGCGTGAACCGCTCCCTGCGCCACAACAACAATCACCTGATCGCACCAAGATTGGGCCTCGCATGGCAGCCGTTCTCGGATGGGAAAACCGTCCTCCGGGCCGGCTTGGGGCAGTTCTTCCAGCGGGAGCGCATCAACGCCCTGTTGAATCTGGCGGCGAATGCGCCCTTCGCGATCGTAAACTCTGGATTCAGAGAATTGGACACAGTGGTTCAGTCTGACCCCAATAACGTCTCCACTTTTGGTGCGGGCGGTCCTTCTCTTGCTCTTGCTCCGCGTGGCGTAACACCCAACTCGTGGCAATGGAATGTGACTTTGGAGCAGGAACTTTATCCTAATTCCAAGTTGGAGTTGAGCTACGTGGGTAATCGCACCATGCACTTGACCTCGACGAATGACATCAATCAAGTGCCGATCGCGAATCGCCTTCAGGCAGCGACCTGCGCTAATCCTTGCAATATAAACACCCTCCGTCCGGCAACACCATTTGGAACAATCACTCTGTTCTCCCGTAATGGTGACGCCAACTACAACTCCCTGCAGGCGCTCTTCCGTACCAAGATCATGAAGAGATCCGAGCTGCAGGCGGCCTATACATGGTCCAAGTCGATCTCTGATGTCGGGCTCGATGAATCAGGTGGTACAGGCAGCGGGAACCAGGTGAGCGCGAATGAGAATTCGCGTTTGGACCGCGGACCTTCCGCAATCAATCGTCCTCACATTTTCGTTGCGAACTACGTCTGGTATCTGCCGGACTTCAAGGACCGCAATGGATTTATGAAGAGCACACTGGGCGGCTGGGAATGGACCTCCATCATCAATCTCTCGTCGGGCAGCAGCATGACCCCGTTCGAGGGTGGTAATGGCTTCACCAACATTCCAGGCGGTGTCTGGGGGACTGGATACACCAATAACATTCGTCCGTTGCGTGTAGCCGGGGTTCCTTGCCATGTCAGTACGCCAGGGCACCCGGAACAGATCATCAACCCGGCTGCATTCACTGCTGTGGGGCAAACCCTCGGGGTGGTGAATGGTGGCGGGCGTGGCGCATGCCTGGGGCCTGGAACCACTAATATTGATACCTCTTTCCATAAGAATTGGCTCACGGCGCACGAGCGCCTTACGGTCCAACTCCGCCTGGAATTGTTCAATGCCCTCAACCACGCCAACTTCAACGGCAGCAACCTGCAGGGAAGCCATTTGGCGCTGTACACCGGCAACGGGACGGCTTTCTGCGGAGGAGCCAATGCTTGTGGCGCAGCGGGCGCGGGTAATACCATCACCTCAGTTGCCCCCGGTACACAGCGTGGTGACTTCGGTTCCGTCGGTGCGACGCGTGGCGCCCGTGAGATCCAATACGCCCTAAAGTTTATTTTCTAGGGCATTCGGGGCTTGCGTTACCAAACCATAGACCCTGAGTCAACTTGACTCAGGGTCTATTTTTGCCTTTAAATCGGGAAGCAATCCATACAAAAGGGCCCCGTCAGTGGTGATGAGTACCGGAAGTGCGCAACGACTCAGTCGAGGCATTCTGCTTCTAGTGGCGACCACGTCCGGTTTGCTGTTTGCGCAAAACTCAAGACAAAGACATCGGAGTGTTCCTGCTCGGGCGCAGATGCCGCGTCCAACTCTTCAGACAGACGAGCTCTCCGAACATCTCAAGGCGGCACAGACCTACCAGATAGCGGAAGCATGGCCTGCCGCCGAAAAAGAAAATCGCGCTGCGGCCGCTCTTGCCCTGGAGCGTTTGGGCAACCTGGAAAGTCTGCAAGGCGCTCCGGAGAAAGCCACTAAAGACCTGCAAGACTCAATCGCGTTAAAAGACGACCCCAGTGCTCGCACCGACCTTGCCATCATATTTATGCGCCAGCAAAAGATCGAGCCTGCTCTTGCGCAGATCACAGAAGCTCTGAAAGCCAATGAGAAAGATTTCAGGGCACAGCATGTTGCCGGCAAACTGGAATATATGGCTGGCCATTATGCCGAGGCAGTCGCGCACTTGGAGAAAAGCGTTGCCCTGAAAGCTGATCCTGAAGCGGCATATACCTTAGGAATGGCTTATCTCCGCGACAAGAATAAAGAAAGGGCATCCCTGCTCTTTGAAGAGATGCTTGCCGCCGCCAGTGATAAAGCCACTGCACATGTATTGTTCGGCCGGGCTTACCGCGACGCCGGATATTTCGAGCCGGCGGTCAAAGAGTTGGAAAGCGCCATTGCCGTTGATCCAGAGACTCCACGGGCGCACTTCTACCTGGGCCTGACTTATCTGCTGGAGCATGACATGGCAGCTTTTCCTCTGGCCCGCAAACAGTTCGCGGAGGAAGCAAGACGCCATCCCCAGGACTTTTATTCGCATTACTTTCTGGGAATGATGTCAGCCATGGAGAAAGACAATGCCGCGGCGATCCCTGAATTGCTGAAAGCGACCGCACTCAACCCTCGATCGCCCGATGCATGGCTGTATCTGGGCCAGGCGCAGCTCGATTCAGGCGATCTTGTTGCCGCGGAAAAGAGCTTATCGAGCGCGGTGAGAACCACCAGCGATATTTCGCGTAATGCGTTTCAGGTGCAGCGAGCGCATTTCATGTTGAGCCGGATCTATAGCCGAACCAACCGCAAAGCGGATAGCGAGAAAGAGCTTACGATCGCCGCGCAACAAAAAAAGCTCTCGCTTGCCGAAGCCCGCGAGGTGATCGCAGACATAATCGATCCGAAGGTGGAAAGCTCGGATGCGGTACGCGCGATCGCCGAGCGGTCCGCCCATTCAGATCCGGAGCTGAATTCATCGGACGATCTAGCCCATCCGCCGGTGCTTCCGGAAGCTGAACAAGCTTCTATCCAGTCTGCGCGCAGGCAGCTGCAGGCGACGCTTGCCGATTGCTACAACAACCTTGGAGTGATCGCGGTGAAAAGGGGAGAAACTTCTACTGCGCTGGAGCACTTCGCAACTGCCGCCCAGTGGAATCCCGCGCTTCCGGGGGTGAACCGGAACCTTGGCATCATGGCATTCCGGGCGCAAGATTATGCCCGCGCCGTGCCCGCGCTGGAAGTGGCGTCGAAAGCCGCGCCAGAGGACGCTTTGATCCGGCGCATGTTGGGCATGTCTTATTACATTCAAAACGATTTCGCGAAAGCCGCGCAGACTTTGCATCCCATCGCCGAGCAGCTTTACGACGACCCGACAGTGATCTCCGCTTACGGTGATTCTTTAGCGAAATCACAACGGCTGCAGGAGGCGCGAGCGGTCTTTACGCGTATCGCTGAGGCGGCGCCAGCAGATGCGGATGCGCAGTTCTCCGCAGCCCAAGGATTTTCCGCGGCGGACGACTATGGCCGCGCGTTGGATCTGTTCCGCAAAGTTTCGGCTCTGCAGCCGGCATATCCAAAAGCGCATTACAGCGCCGGGCAATGCCTTATCCGGTTAAACCGTTTGCCGGAAGCTGAAGCAGAATTTCGCAAAGAACTACAGCGCGATCCGGTCGACCCGCAATCCCGATATCACTTGGCTTACGTTCTTATGGAAACACAGCAGAAAGACCAGGCACGCGCGCTCCTGGAAGCTCTGGTGCAAGAGCAGCCGACCTATGGAGACGCGCAGTATCAACTCGGCAAATTGCTCCTTGATAACGGTGACCTCAAGAATTCGATTCCTCACCTTGAGAGCGCGGCAGCCACCCAGCCAGAACGGGAGTATCCGCATTATCAATTAAGCATCGCCTACCGGCGGGACGGCCGGACCGGGGAAGCGGACAGAGAATTGAAGCTATATCAGCAAATGAAGGCGGCGCAGCGAAATCGTCCCATCCGTGGAATGGAACCGCAGGTGAGCGTTGGGCCAGGAGATCAGTAGCCTCAGATCGACACTGCTGTTGGCGGGTGCGGTGGGCCTTGCCGTCATGGGTGCCGCGCAGCAGCCTCGCCTGCCGTCAGCCCATTCCTCAGACGCAGAGTCCAAAGGCGATCCGGCGCGCGTCGAATCCAAGTTGCTTGACTATGTGGCTGCGCATCCTGAGGACGCCACCGCGATCAGATCGCTGGGCGAGATGCGCAAGAGGCAAGGTAAGTTTGATCAGGCAGAGGCACTTTTCCAACGCGTTCTGAAACTTGCCCCAAATCAAGTAGAGTCGGGCGTAGAGCTTGCGATCGTGGAACTCCAGTTGCGAAAATTCAGTGATGCTGACAGCACACTGGGATGGCTTGAGAATAAGAGAATCACGCAGGAACAGCGTTTTGCGATCGCCGAGGCGAATGTGAAAGCTCATCGGCCGAAGCAGGCACTGGAGTGGATAGGAAGCAAACAAAGCAGCCCACTTGCGTTAAGCATCGCGTGCAGGTCATTTGCGCAACTGCATGATGTAGATCGCTTACGCTCGACTTTGCCCGCGGTGATAGCAGCGAGAAATTTAAGGGTTGCGGTCGATTGTTCGGAGGCGATGCGTGCAGCGAAACTCACAAAGGCCGCGCAGTCAGCCCTTGAGGCGGTGCCAAATGGACAAAGAAGCGACCAAAAATATCTGGCATCTTTGATCGAATCCCGCCTTGCGTCCGGCGATCTGAAGGCGGCAACCCACACCGCAGCGATACTTCAGCGATACCCCGCAATCGGCGCATCAGCGCAGCTCACTTTGGCAAAGCTTGCTTTAGTCGCCGGCGACCCGGCGACCGCGGCACATCGGCTTCGCGCCCTCAGGGTGGGTGAGCTTTTCCCGGACGAGCGTAAATCACTTATTGCTTTGGAGATGCGGGTGGGAGATACCGGTAATGCGGTCGAGGATGCGCGCTCTTTGCATGAGCAGGACCCCGCAGATAATGAGAATACTTATTTGGTTGGAGCCTCTTTATTGCAGGCGGGAGACTTTTCCCGAGCGGAGGCGGAACTTACAAAGTACACGGAGCTGGTTCCTTTAGATGCACTTGGACATCTGGCTTTGGGCTTGGCGCTTACCAAGCAGGAGAACCGCTCCGGTGAAGCACGAAAGCAATTTGAGCAGGCAAGTGAATTGGACCCTGGAGATGCGGAGGCGAACTTTCAGTTAGCGCTGCTATTAAAGGAAGCTGGAGATACTACAGCTGCGGCGACAAAGATGGAAAAAGTACTGCTTGCGGATCCGGGCCATGTGCGTGCATTGCAATCACTGGCTACGCTTCGCGCGGAGGCCGGCGAAATCAAACAATCAAGTGAACTGCTGCAGCGTGCTGTTAAGCTGGAACCACGGTCGCCAGAACTCCACTTTCAACTTTCCAGGATGTATCAGCGTTTGGGACAGGATGAGGCGGCGCGGCAGCAACTCGCAATTTTCCAGAAACTCCGCCATTCCCAACAAGATGGGGACGGAGCCGCGGCAGACGAGCCGAAATGAGACCCGTGAAATACAGACGCAGATCCGCCTGCTGCATCCTCCTCATCAGTTGTTTGCTGCATGCCCAGAAGGCTGAAGTCAAGTCCACGGAATGCAGCAACCGCTTTGTGCCGCAGCTGGTAGATGTAACCAAAAAGACCGGCATCACCTTTCGCCACACGTCAGCGCCGGAGAAGAAATACATTGTCGAATCCATGAGCGGCGGAGTCTTACTCATTGATTATGATCGCGACGGCTGGCTCGACATTTATTTTCCTAACGCGCCGACCGTTGACATGGCATTGCGCAAGGAAAAAGCCCGCAGCGCGCTTTACCACAACAACCATGACGGCACATTCACTGACGTGACTGAGAAAGCCGGCGTGGCATTTCCGTGCTTTGCGATGGGCGGTGCAGTCGGCGATTTTAATAACGATGGTTGGCCTGACATGTACATCACGTGCCTTGGCGCGAATGTCCTCTATAAAAACAACGGCGATGGGACTTTCACTGATGTCGCGGTGAAGGCGGGTGTCGCAGACCCTCGTTGGTCCGCGGGAGCCGCATTTGCGGATTACGACGGTGATGGGTTCGTCGATCTCTTCGTCAGCAATTATGTGGACTTCCGGCTCAACGATCTGCCCGGCTTCGGAAAAGCAGCCACCTGCCGATTTCGTGGCATTGACGTGCAATGTGGCCCACGCGGTCTAAAAGGAGCGGGTGACTCGCTATACCACAACAATGGCGATGGCACTTTCACTGATGTGACCAAGGAAGCAGGGATGACCGACCCGAGCGGTTATTACGGGCTCGGTGTGGCTTGGGCGGATTTCAACGATCGCGGCAAAATCGATCTTTTCGTAGCAGACGATGCAACGCCAAATTATTTCTACCGCAATGAGGGCCATAACAAGTTCACGGAGATCGGCCTTGAGTCCGGCACGGCGGTAAGCGCCGATGGCGCTGAACAGGCGTGCATGGGCGTTGCTGTAGGGGATTATCTACACACCGGCAAGCCGGGGATCTTCGCCACCAATTTCGCCGATGAGTACAACGTGCTCTATCGCAACGATGGAGATTTTAATTTCACTGACGTTTCTTATCAGGCACAGCTGGCAGCGGCCTCTCTGCCCTATGTGGGTTGGGGCGCAGGCTTTCTGGATCTTGATAACGATGGCTGGCTCGACCTTCTCTCGGTGAACGGTCACGTCTATCCCCAGGTGGATACCTTGAGTTATGGAGCACGTTATCGCGAGCCGAAATTGCTTTTCATGAACAATCAGAACGGCAGCTTCTGCGATGCCAGCAAAGATGCGGGCCCAGCATTGCAAGAGTTGCGGGTGTCGCGAGGTGCTGCATTCGGCGATCCTGACAACGATGGTCATGTGGATGTTGTCGTAGCGGACCTGGACGGCGGCCCGATGGTGCTGCACAACAATGCGGGAGATGGTAACCACTGGATCACGTTTGAACTCGCAGGGAAGAAGAGCAACCGATTAGCGATTGGAACGCGGCTGAAACTTACTACGGGGAAAGTAGTGCAGACAGAAGAGGTTCGCAGCGGAACCAGTTACCTTTCCCAGAATGATCTACGTGTCCACTTTGGGATCGGGAAAGCAACGGTAGTGGATGCTCTTGAGATCCGTTGGCCATCTGGGAGATCTGAGACGCTGAAGAACATTGCGCCAGACAAATTTTATTCCATTCTTGAGGGCGAGGGGATCGTTCCTGAAACTGCGATTCGACCAGGCGCAACTGCTTTGAGTCAACGAGCAAAATGAAAAATCTCTTAGCTGTTGTTCTTTTATGTTGCACCGCGGGAGCGCAGACTAGCGATTCCTCCATCCGTTTTCGCGACATCAGCAAAGAGAGCGGCGTGAACGTCCCCCACCTCTCGACGCCGGAAAAACGCTACATCATCGAATCCATGAGCGGGGGGGTGGCGCTCTTTGATTGCGACAACGATGGCCACCTCGACATTGCCACTGTGAATGGTTCATCGGTGGAGCGTTTCCGCAAAGGAGGCGATCCGCTCGTCACGCTGTATCACCAAAGCCCAGCCAAAGCGCAAGAAGCCAATATTCCCCGTTTTGAGAACATCACGGAGCGTGCGGGACTCAGCAGCAAAGGTTGGAGCATGGGGGTAACGGCTGCGGACTTTGATGGCGATGGCAACATCGACCTGTTCGTGACCGGTTACGGGGGAAACACTCTCTACCGCAATCTGGGTAACTGCAAGTTCCAGGATGTGACGGAGAGAGCGGGGGTGCATGGCGGGGGTTTCAGCACTGGATCCGCCTGGGCTGATTATGACGGCGACGGTAACATCGACCTCTTCGTTTCGCGCTATGTCTCAGTGGATCTCAACAAGCTCCCGGAGTTTGGCAGCAAGGAGACCTGCCGCTACAAAGGGATACTGGTTCAATGCGGACCGCGCGGCCTGCCGGGTGAAGGTGATCTGCTGTACCACAATAACGGTGATGGCACTTTCACCGAAGTTGCCAAAAAAGCTCACGTGAACGATGCACCGGGGTATTACGGCCTGGGAGTCTCATGGTTTGACTATGACGATGACGGTTGGCCAGACCTTTTTGTGGCGAATGACTCAAGCCCTAACTATCTTTATCACAACAATCATGACGGCACTTTTACTGATATCAGCACCCAAGCCGGTATTGCATACAGCGAAGACGGCAATGAGCAAGGTTCCATGGGGGTGGGGATCGGGGATTTCGATGGCGATGGCCGTCTGGATATTTTTGTCACCAATTTTGTGCAGGAGCCAAATGCCCTTTACCGGAATCTAAGCCACCAGGGGTTTGTTGACCAAGTTCAACGGGCTCGAATCGGCTCAGTGAGTATGCCGTATGTTGGGTGGGGCACCGCGCTGAGTGATTTTGATGATGACGGATGGCCGGACATCCTGATTGCCAATGGACATGTATATCCCCAGGTAGATGTTTCTACTTCTGTAAAGCCCGGTACAGGCTATAGGCAGGCGATTTTGGTCTTCCGAAACCTTGCGGATGGTACTTTTAAGGAAGTCTCAGCCGAAGCCGGACTCGCAGCATTGCCATTGGCTTCTCGCCGTGGAGCAGCTTTTGGTGACCTGAATAATGATGGCTTTATTGACGTTGTGATAGTGAACGTTGGCGAAGCACCCACCGTGCTACTCAACGTAAGCTCCCCTGCTAACAATGCCGTCACTTTGGTTTTGTCCGGCAAAGGGCGCAATCATGCTGCGATCGGAGCCCGCGTGACGCTCACAGCAAATAAGCGCAAACAGGTGAAGGAAGTGCAAGCGGGCTCAAGCTATCTGAGCCAAAACGATTCCCGGCTGCATTTCGGAATCGGCTCGGCGAAAGAAGTCAGCGTCGAGATCCGCTGGCCTGATCGCCAGATCCAGAATGTCAGCGGCATAAGAGCAGAACAGATCGTCACTATCACCCAGGGAAAGGGAATCACTGCGGCCCGGTCCTACGCTGCTCGGCCAAAGTAATCTGGAAAGCCGCGTCCGTAGAGAATCTCCAGCTCCAGATTCCCCACAAATCTATCCATAAGCGTTTATGATGATGCGCCTAATGCCTATGCACAGATTATTGGCTGCGCTCCTGCTTTCTATGCTCGTCCATCCCGCCTTTGCTCAATCGCCGGACCACTTTCTGATGCCGATGCCACAACAGGTAGCGAGCGGCGATGGTGAGCTGACGATCGATCCAGCATTCACGATCTCAGCAAATGCTTCTTCAGACGCGCGGTTGCATTCGGCTGCGGAAAGATTCCTAGAGAACCTGACGACCCAGACCGGGATATTGCTTACCCCGCAGGCTTTGGTGACAGAAAAGGCGGTACTGAGCGTCACCGCGGACTCACCCGGGGACACACCCCAGAAATTGGGTGAGGACGAGAGCTATACGTTAACAGTCTCCTCCAGCGGCGCGGAGCTGAAAGCTCCAACCACGCTCGGCGTACTTCGCGGCATGGAGACGTTTTTACAACTGATCAAACCGGGCGCCAACGGTTTTGTGGTACCAGCAGTCACCATCCATGATCACCCGCGCTTTCCCTGGCGTGGCCTGTTGATCGACGTCTCTCGCCACTTTATCCCCATCAAGGTGCTGAAGCGCAATCTGGATTCGATGGCGGCGGTCAAGATGAACGTCTTCCACTGGCATCTTTCTGAGGATCAGGGCTTCCGTGTGGAAAGCAAAATCTTTCCCAAGTTGCAGCAAATGGGTTCTGACGGACAGTTTTATACCCAGCAGCAGATCACTGACCTGATCGCCTATGCCCATGATCGCGGCATCCGGGTTGTGCCCGAGTTCGACCTGCCTGGACACTCCACAAGCTGGTTTGTGGGATATCCGCAGCTCTCGTCAGGAGACGGCCCTTATTCGATTGAGCGGAAGTGGGGCATCTTCGATCCTGCAATGGACCCAACAAAGGATTCAACCTACGAGTTTTTGGATAAATTCATCGGCGAGATGGCGAAGCTCTTCCCTGACGCTTACTTTCATGTTGGCGGCGATGAAGTGAATGGCAATCAGTGGAACAGCAATCCGCGTATCCAGGCATTCATGAAGATGCACCAGCTCAAAGATGACCACGACCTACAGGCATACTTCAATACGCGACTGCTCACCATTGTAAAAAAGCACGGAAAGCACATGGAAGGTTGGGACGAGGTGCTGCATCCCGAGCTGCCAAAAGACATCATTGTGCAATCCTGGCGCGGGCAGAAGTCTCTGGCAGCCGCCGCCCGCCAAGGTTTTAAAGGGATCCTTTCCAGCGGGTATTACATTGACCTGATGCAACCTGCTTCGCAGCATTATGTTGTGGACCCGCTCTCCGGTGATGGCGCGAATCTAACTGCCGAGGAAGCGGGCAGGGTGATGGGCGGGGAAGCGTGTATGTGGTCGGAATTCGTCTCTCCGGAGAATATAGATTCCCGCGTCTGGCCGCGCACAGCGGCGATCGCGGAACGTCTATGGTCGTCGCAGGACGTGAAAGATATTGACTCCATGTATCGTCGACTGGCAACAACCAGCGATTGGCTGGGCCGCCGCGGCGCCACGCATCAATCCAGTTATCGGCCGATGTTGGAACGGATCATTGGCGCGGATGGCGTGCCGGCTCTCAAAACATTGGCGGATGTGCTGGAGCCTGTAAAGGGTTATCGCCGCGGACAGTTGCGCAAATTCACCAGCCAGACTCCACTGAACCGTCTGGTGGATGCCACACGCCCGGAAAGCGACATTGCCCGAGAGTTTAATGCGGCAGTTGACCGGCTGATGGAGGGCAAAGCGCACCCCGACGATGCGGCTTCCATCCGTTCGTGGATGGAAAAGTGGCGCAATAATAATGCTGCACTCCAGCCGCGCCTAGGGGGATCATTCCTTATCACGGAGGTGGCGCCGCTTTCCAGTGACCTGGCCGCCCTGGCTGCCGTCGGGCTTCAATCCCTCGATGCCAAAGAGAAAGGCAGCACCCTGTCAGCGGATTGGCTGCAGCAGCAGAAGCCTGTGTTTGATTCCGCCGCTCAACCCAAAGGTGAACTTCTGATCATGGTGTTGCCAGGAATCTCTAAACTTGCCGGCATAACACCTGCAGTGCCGCAAAGAAGCCAGGAATGAAAATAAAGCTCTTTATCTTGATCTGCGCCTTCACGCTGAGCGCGACAGCTCAGGATCTTGCGGCTACTCGGGCGCGGCACTTGAGGCATGGCATTAACGCGAGCGAATGGTTTGCGCAGTCAAATGATTACAGCATCGCCCGGCTAAAGGCATACACGAATGACGATGACATTGCACTCATAAGAAAAATGGGATTCGATCACGTTCGGATCAGCATCGATCCGGCTGTGTTCCAGTGCTCCGGGCCGTGGTCGCAATGTGAGAGGGTCGAACTGTTGCATCATTTTTTGGATGTGGCTCTAGCAGATGATCTCGCCGTCATCATCGATCTTCATCCCACAACAGAGTACAAGCGTAAGCTGGCGACGAATGGCGATTCTGCCGAACGTTTTCGCTTGCTGTGGCATAGCATCGCAGCCGAGTTCCACAATACGGATCCTGAACGCGTTTTCTTTGAGCTACTGAACGAACCAGAGATGGAGGATGACTACCGCTGGGGAGGGATACAAGCTGCCGCGCTTGCAGAAGTTCGCTCGGTAGCGCCTCAGCACACCGTGATCATTTCCGGCGCCACCTATTCTGACATCGACAATCTGCTGAAGCTCCCGGCGCTTGCCGACCGCAACATCATCTACAACTTTCATTTCTATGAACCGCACATTTTCACTCACCAGGGCGCCAACTGGGGAGTACCTTTTTGGGTCGAGCTGCGAAAAGTGCCTTACCCAGCTTTACCTAAGACACTGGCTGCGGTCATCGAACCCAGGACGGACGACATTTCCCGCTGGAGACTCACGCAGTATGGGCTGGACCACTGGGATGGAGAGCGCATCGCGGCGGAGATCGGATTTGCGGCAGCCTGGGCAAAGCGTCGTGGCGTTTCGCTGACCTGCAATGAGTTTGGGGTGTATCGTAGCTTCTCTGATCCGGAGGACCGCGGGCGCTGGCTTCATGACGTCCGCATGGCGCTCGAAGAGAACAACATTGGTTGGACCATGTGGGACTATCGTGGGGGATTCGGTGTGGTTGCCGGGGACTCAGCGGGTCGGCGGGTGCCGGACCAGCAAATTCTTTCAGCTCTTGGCTTGAACAAGTAGACTGGACTCAGCTATGCGCTATCGCACTTTAGGACGCACCAACATTCAAGTCAGCGAGATCGGACACGGTCTTTGGGGTATGAGTGGATGGACCGGCTCGAATGACAAGGAGTCGCTCTCCGCGCTGCAACTCTCGCTTGAGAACGGATGCAACTTTTATGACACCGCCTGGGCATACGGCGATGGCAACAGCGACAAATTACTTGGACAGTTGATCAAAAACAACCCGGAAAAGCGCATCTATACCGCTTCCAAGGTCCCGCCGAAGAATCGCCAATGGCCCGCGACCTCTAAATCCAAGCTGCAAGATACCTTTCCACGGGACCACGTGCTCTCCCACGCTGAGAAGATCCGAAAGAAGCTGGGAGTAGAAACCATTGATCTGCTGCAGTACCACGTTTGGGATGACAGTTGGGCGGACGATCCGGAGTTCCGCGGGACCGTCATCGAGTTGAAAAAGAGCGGCATGGCCGCACATTTCGGATTAAGTCTGAATCGTTGGGAGCCCGCAAATGGGATGCGCGCGATCCGCACTGGCTTAGTGGATGCGGTGCAGGTCATTTACAACATCTTCGACCAATCGCCGGAAGATGATCTGTTTTCGCTTTGCCGTGAGCTCAAAGTAGGCGTGATCGCCCGGGTCCCGCTTGATGAAGGGAGCCTCTCCGGCAATCTCACATTGGAAACCAAATTTCCCAAGGGGGATTGGCGCGCCCGGTACTTTGGCCCCGATAACCTGGGGCCTACGTTGGAACGGGTGAACAAGCTCAAAGAGATCATCCCTGGCGGAATGGCCATGCCGGAGCTGGCGTTGCGCTTCATCGTATCCTGCTCCGCGGTCAGCACCACCATTGTGGGCATGCGAAAGCCGGCGCACGTGTTGGCGAACACCGCCGCGAGCGACAAAGGGCCGCTCTCTCCCGCATTGCTGGCTGAACTAAAAAACCATCGCTGGGTCCGCACCCCGGCCGACTGGGCCGCTTAGGCCCGCAATCTCCATTGACATTCCCGGAGCCCGGGCTGTATGCTGTATGTATAAATATGCAAGCGAATGCATA
>JBBSFV010000054.1:0-17500 GCA_038254775.1 Terriglobales bacterium
ATCCCAATTACTATGCCAGTGACCGCAAAGACCAGAGCATTCAGGAGTTCACAATCGTTGCTCCTGCAAAAGCTGACAAAACATTGTGTGAGCGGGGATTGCAGACGGGACAGATACTTGGCGAGTCACAAAACTTCACGCGAGATCTGGTGAACGAGCCCGGCAACAAGATGACGCCCACCATCATGGGCGAGCGGGCCAGGAAAATGTGCAAAGAGGTGGGACTGAAATGCGAGGTCTTCGGCGCGGATAAATTGCACGAACTCAAGATGGGCGCTTTTTGGAGCGTCTCCCAGGGCTCCGAGGAACCACCTGCGCTGATCGTGATGACGTATGAGCCGAAGGGAGCCCCCGCAGATCCAGTGATCGGCCTTGTAGGCAAAGGCATTACCTTCGACACCGGCGGCATCTCCATCAAGCCGGCGGATGGCATGGAGAAGATGAAGTACGACATGGCGGGCGGCGCTGCCATGATCGGCGCAATGCGCGCGATCGCGCTGCTCAAGCCGAATGTGAAAGTGATCGCCATTGTGTGTGCCGCTGAGAACATGCCCTCCGGCAAAGCGCAGAAACCCGGTGACGTGCAGATCGCAATGAATGGTAAAGCCATTGAGATCATTAACACGGACGCGGAGGGGCGGCTCGTCCTGGCGGACGGCCTTTGCTATGCCAGGCAACTCGGCGCTACTCATCTTGTAGACGCTGCCACATTGACCGGCGCCTGCGTCGTCGCCCTGGGAAACGTGAATGGCGGCATCTTCGCCAATGACGAGGCCATCTACGATCGCTTCAAGTCCGCGCAAGAGTCGGCGGGAGAAAAATTCTGGCGGCTGCCCCTTGACGACGATTACCGTGACATCATCAAGTCGCAGATCGGCGACATCATGAACTCCGGCGGACGCTGGGGCGGAGCGGTGACCGCGGCAAAGTTCCTTCAAGAATTTGTGGAGGAGAAGCCGTGGATCCATCTGGACATCGCCGGGATCGCTTGGATCGAGGACAATAAACCCTGGATCGCTAAAGGACCCTCGGGAGCCCCGGTGCGAACCCTGGTTGAATTTGTGCGCGGTTGGGAAAAATAAATGAGCTGTTCACCTTGTGTGCTTCACATTACCTCCGGTGTTTCAACGCCCATCACTTGCAAAGCTCGCAGTAGTTCCCTGCGCACGACAGCGGCGGTCGCCAACAGGAATTGCTTTCGCGCCGGGTCAGCCTCATTCAGGATGTGGTGCTTGTGGTAGAAATTGTTGAAACCCTGCGCTAATTGAAAAGCAAACTTCGCCACGTATGCGGGCTCGCTCTGCACGATGCACTGCGCGACTGTGTAACTTAACTTGGACGCCAGCAGCCAGAGCTCCCAAATGTCGTCTTCGGCCGTAAGGGGCGAGTAATCCACGCGATCGTGCAGGACCGCTTCGGCGTTGGTCCCTCCTTTGCGGAAGATGTTGCTCGCTCGTACCACCGCGTACTGGCAGTACGGTCCGGTCTCACCTTCAAAACTCAGCGCCTCTTTAAAATCAAAAGCGATCACGGTGTTGCGCGTGAACTTCAGCATGAAGTATCGCAATGCGCCGACGGCGATCTGGGTTGCCGTCCGTGACCGAGAGACTTCGTCTATTTCGGGATGGCGTGTATCCACCTCTTGTTTTGCGGAAGCGATCAGCTTGTCCAGCAAGTCGTCGGCCTTCACGCCAAAACCTTTCCGTCCGGAGACCTCGATGTAGGCCCGCGCCCGGTCCTCCTCCGCCACGTCATAGCCCAAATCGATGGCGCAGCGGGGAGTGAGCGCCACCATCTCATAGGAAAAATGCGTGTAGCGTTCAGCCGCGTCGGTGTATCCCATCGCACGCAGCGCTTCGATCACGTTGTTCTGCGGATCCGCCTGCCGCGAATCGATCACGTTGTAGATCGCAGCCACGCCTCCAAAGTGTGGATGCCCGGGTTCACTGGATGGCGCGGAGATCCATACATCCTTGCCATCGGGATAGCGATAGAACTTGCGGTAGCCGAAGTCGCGCCCCAACAGACCGAACTTCCAGAGGTGGTAGGCAATGTCTTTGCCTACATAGGTCACTGTGCCGTTCGAACGCACGATCACTTTCGCGTCTTCATCCGGGCCGGTGTCTTCGGCCCCAGCTTGAGCACTGCCCGCGCGCTTCATCACCCAGCAGCCCTTGTTCTTTCCTTCCGCTTCAAGGTAAAGAACGCGCTTCTCTTTAAGTTGGTCGAACGCCAGGTCCCAGAAATGGAGTGAGAGTATCTCGCTCTCGCGGGGAAGAAAGTCATAGCGGATGTCGAGCCGCTCCATCGTCTCCAGATGGCGCCGCAGCACGGCGGTTGAGACAACTTCGCCGATCTGTGCTGCCTGGTTGCCACCCTGCTCGATGGCATGCAGTGTATCGAGGCGGATTTTTTTATTTTCCGCGGCCTGCTCATACCACTGCGAGACGCGTGCGTAAAGGTCCCAGCAGTAGTAGTCGAATGGCTGATTACCTCGCGCGCTCATGTCAGAGATAAGGCGCTCCACATCTGCAAGCGACTTCTTCTCCAGGTGCATGAATCCCGCGACCACATCAGCCACCTGCACGCCGGTGTTGTCAATGTAGTTCTGTACGTCCACATGTGAACCGGCGCGCCGCAGCAGCCGAACAAAGGTGTCGCCCATGATCGCGTTGCGCAGATGGCCGATGTGCGCAGCTTTATTGGGATTGATGCTGGTGTGCTCCACCAGGACCTTGTCATGCGTCCAGGTGGATTCGTCTCCGGAGGCGATGGCTTGCGCCATGGCGATCCGATCGACTTTAACGTTGATGTAACCGGCGCCGGCCACCTCGAATCTCTCAAAACCAGGCACGGGCCCTATTCCAGCGACGATCTCTTGCGCAATCTTCTGGGGCGACTTGCGAAGGCGTTTCGCAAGCTCGAAGCAAAACGTCAGTGCAAACTCGCCCATGGAAACGCTGGGTGGCTGGTCCGCGCCGATCACGGGCAATTCCACCTGATATTGCCGCTGAAGATATGCGCGCAGATGCGAAGTAAGTAGTTGCTGTAGGTCGCGATACAAGTCTGGATTGTCCCCGAAAAGCGAAAGGCGAGGCGGAACGCCCCGCCCACTCGCGCAAGTAATGTCGAACTCAGGATTATAGCGAACGATTTTGCTGCCGCTTACCCCGCACCGTTCCTCGCGTCTAATGCATCCAAAGCAGCAGCAGGTCTGAGGGACGTGGTTTTCTGGAGGCGAAGAACGAGTGAAAGTGTCTGTTATACTTCGCATAGGATTTGCCCGCAACGCCTCAGCCGCTGAAGGAAACCCACACAATGGCCGGTAGTAGCTCCCGTCGCTCACTTTTTCTGGTTCTCATCGTCATCCTTGCCTGCGGTTTTGCCGGTGTCGTCTTCGCGCAAAGGCCGGGAAGCTCGGTCAACAACAGTGACGCGGAGATCCGCGATAGCCTCAAGCAGTTCTCCACCGTCTATGACGTGGTTGAGCAGAACTATGCTGACCCGGTAAGCCCGGATAAAGCCATCTACAACGGGGCGATCCCAGGCATGCTGCATGTTCTGGATCCGCACTCTAATTTCTTTGATCCCAAGCAGTATTCACTGTTGCGGGAAGAGCAGCGCGGCAAGTATTACGGCGTCGGGATGCAAGTGGGTCCACGCAATAACAAAGTCATCGTGATCGCCCCATTCGCGGGCGCGCCCGCTTACAAAGCCGGTATCCGCCCGGGTGACGTGATCATTGCCGTAGATGGCAAGCCCACTGACAACATGAACACCAGTGAGGTCGCTGACCTGCTGAAGGGGCCAAAGAGCACGACCGTTCACATCACCATCATGCGCGAAGGCACAGATAAGCCGCTGGAATTCACAGTGGTTCGGGATGAGATCCCCCGCTTCAGCGTGGACGTCCACTTCCAGATCAAGCCTGGTATCGGATACATGCACGTCTCTGGATTTCAGGAGACCACTGAGACCGAGGTTGCAAAGGCGTTGGAAGAGTTTGGTGACATGAAAGGCCTGATCTTGGATCTGCGCTACAACCCAGGTGGCCTTTTGAGCGAGGGCGTCGGCGTGGCAGACAAGTTCTTGAAGAAGGGCGCGGTGATCGTCTCCCATCACGGGCGCGCTTCTGCGGAGAAGATCTATCGCGCCCAGCATGGGAATGGCGGCAAGGATTATCCACTGGTGGTGCTGGTGAATCGCGGCTCGGCCTCGGCTGCGGAGATCGTTGCCGGCGCTATCCAGGACCACGACCGTGGCCTCATCGTAGGCGAAGCCACCTTCGGCAAAGGATTGGTGCAGACCGTGTATCCGCTCTCAGAGAACACAGGTCTGGCGCTCACCACAGCCAAGTACTACACACCCAGCGGACGCTTGATCCAGAGAGAGTATGAAGGGGTCTCTCTCTACGACTATTATTACAATCGGGAAGGCGCGGGAAATAACAACAGTAAAGATGTGAAGATGACGGACAGTGGTCGCACCGTCTATGGTGGCGGCGGAATCACGCCGGATGAGAAGCTACCCGCGATCAAGAGCACCCACCTCCAGGACACCCTCACCCAGAAGTACGCATTCTTTAACTTTAGCAAGCATTATTTGGTGAACCGCCATGCGGATAAAAACTTTCAGGTGACTGACGACGTGCTGCAAGACTTCCGCAAATTCCTTGAATCTCAGAAGATCGAATATACCGAAAATGAACTGACGGGAGACCCGCACGTGCTCGACTGGGTGAAATCCAATATCAAGGCTGAGATATTCACGTCAGAGTTCGGGCAGCAGGAAGGCATGCAGGCGCGGGCGGAGACTGACCCGCAGATCCTTCGTGCCCTTGAACTGTTACCCAAAGCACGCGAACTCGCCGAGGGTTCCCGGAAGACCATTGCGCAGCGCAACCAGGCGCGCAACGGCAATAACGACCAGTAACCGAACCTCGTAGCAGAAACCCGCTCTCTGTTTCCCAAGGAGTCGAATCCATTGGCGGAGAGTGGGATTCTTTTGCGCTACAATCCCCTGCATGCTTTTGCATCTCCGGCTCTTTTCCTCCTTGGTTTTTGGGGTTTGTCTTACCGCTGCGAGCTTCAGCCAGCAACCACCGCAGCCCGACGCAAAACTTGTACGGGAGGCGAACCAGCTTGCCGCTACCAAGCAGGTCCGATCAGCGTTCGCCCGTGTCGATCAAGACAAGGATGCCATCCTAAAAGAATGGATCTCTCTCACGGAGATCAACGCTCCTTCCGGCCAGGAAGCCGAACGCGCTAAATACATCCAGAATGCACTGAGCCAGGAGAAGTTCGTCGAAGTTCGCGTGGACCATACGGGAAACGTGGTGGCTACTCGAAAAGGGACTGGAGGAGCGGCGAGCGTTGTCTTTGACGCACACATGGATACGGTTTTCAAGCCGGGACTCCAGATAAAAGTTCGCATGGAGAACGGCAGGATCTATGCGCCGGGCGTGGGGGATGACACCCGCAATGTGGAGGCGATGTTGGAGATGATCCGCGCACTGAATGCCGCGAATATCCGCACCAGGGGCGACCTGATCTTTGTATTCACCACGCAGGAGGAGACCGGCTTGGACGGCGCGAAGAACTTCATTGCGGAGAACAGCTCCAGGATCGGATCGTATGTGGCGCTCGATGGGGGTTATGAAGGATTCACTTATAGCGGCATTGGGATCAATTGGTATCGCCACCATTTCATCGGGCCCGGCGGACATACCCGTAGCAAGACCCCTCCCTATTCGGCGACGTTGCCGTTAGCTCGCGCCATCACCCGCATTTACGAACTGCCGGTGCCGGAAGATTCAAACTTGAACATTGGCATGTTGGGCGGATCAGAAGTGGAGAACGCGAAAGCCGCAGATGCCTGGTTCTCGCTGGACCTGCGATCCACCGATCAGACGGTGATCAACGACCTGGAAAAGCGTATCGCGTTGATCCTCCAGGAAGAGGCTGCTCGCGAGCACATGGCGGCCAAGACGGAGGTGCTCTCGCTGCTCCCTGCCTCGCAGCGCCCGGAAAATCGCAACTCCAAACTGATTCGTACCGCAGAGGCGGTGCACCTTGCGCTTGGCTTTGCCGATCCTCCCATCACCGCGACCGCATCGAACAATGCCAACCAGGCTTTGTTGGCGGGATTGCCGGCAATGTCAACCGGAACAGCCCCGTGCCAGGATTCGCACGCGTTGACTGAGAACTGTGAGATTGAGCCCTTCTACAAAGGGATCAAGAAGGTTTTACTGCTGGCGGTGGCAATGGCGGAATTGGCGCGTTGACAGTTTACTTGGGATCGGTCTTTCGGCGCCTCTGGCGCGCACGGTTCGCCAACGCGACATCCGCCAGATCCAGCAACCGATTGCTGGTTTGAACCGGTTCCTTGCTGAGTGGGACGAAGGTTTTAGCCAGGCTGTCACCACCCATAATGCGGCGAATATCAGGAGCGATCCAAAGCTCATCGTTTTCTTTGACTTCGGGCTTCTTTTTAGCCGACATTTTAGACCTGTTCCACGGAAGCCCAACGTGCCTGGGCAGCTTTTTTGGCGATCTCCCTACGCTGTTCCGCGGAAAGCCGCTTCGCGCGCTCATGGCCGCCCTTGCGGCCGCCCACTTTGCCAAGCAGGACCGCACCATGGCTCTGCAGGGTTGAGTCCATCCATTGCCCGGTAGTTGTATCCAGGATACGAACTGGGATTGATTCTGGTTCTTCTGGGTCTGAGTGCCGTAACATTCGGGGCCAAATTCCTGTCAGAAGAGATGCATGCAACTAGTACAGATGTCGAATCTGCTGTGGAAAGCT
Source organism: Terriglobales bacterium (assembly GCA_038254775.1). Classification (GTDB taxonomy): domain Bacteria; phylum Acidobacteriota; class Terriglobia; order Terriglobales; family Acidobacteriaceae; genus JBBSFV01. The sequence continues at coordinate 6,805 of JBBSFV010000054.1, forward strand.
GCCTGTCTGCTACCATTTTCCTGTGACACCCCAGATGCCATTCACGGACGTTCGCACCGCCATTGAAGATATTCGCGCCGGCCGCATGGTTGTTGTGGTGGACGATGAGGACCGCGAGAATGAAGGCGACCTCACTCTAGCCGCGGAAGCGGTCACGCCGGAAGCAATCAATTTCATGGCAAAGTTTGGCCGCGGGCTGATCTGCGTGACCTTGACCGAAGAACGGCTGGATCATCTACGCATCGGCATGATGACCCATGAGAACACATCACCCTACGGGACAGCATTTTGTGAGAGCGTTGAAGCCCGAGAAGGGGTGACCACCGGCATCTCTGCCCATGACCGCGCGCGGACTATTCAGGTGCTCATTGATCCCAAATCGCGGCCCGGGGATCTGGTTCGGCCTGGCCATACTTTCCCCCTGCGCGCGCGCAAGGGTGGCGTGCTGCTCCGAGCCGGACAGACCGAGGCTTCAGTGGACCTAGCCCGCATGGCGGGCATGGTTCCCGCAGGCGTGATTTGCGAGATCATGAATGATGACGGCACCATGGCGCGTATCCCAGATCTGGTCCGCTTCTGCGCCCAACACGATCTGAAGATGCTGACGGTGGCCGAGCTTATCCGATATCGGATGGAGAATGAGCGTTACGTTCACCGGGTGGCGGAGGCCATTGTGCCTACCACGCATGGTGACTGGCGCATGGTCGCCTACCGGAGTGATACCGATGGCGAATCGCACGTGGCTCTGGTGAAAGGCGATTTACTAGGCGATGCAGCACCTAGGTTGGTTCGCGTGCACTCCCATTGCCTGGTGGGCGATGTCTTTGGAGCAACCCTCTGCGATTGCCGCGCTGTGATGGATCGGTCTATGCAGATGATCGCCAAAGCGGGAAGCGGCGCGGTCATTTATCTGCACCAGACAGGCCGCGGATTCGGCATCGAGAAAGTGGATGAGCGCAATACGCTGTTCTTCCACCGCGAGATTCGAGAGGGATCCACAGCGGAGTTACAACGGAAGACACAACGCGATGTTGGCATTGGTGCGCAGATACTCTCTGACCTTGGCCTGACCCGGATACGCCTGTTGACCAACCATCCAAGGAAGGTTGCAGCGCTCGAAGGTTTTGGGATCGAGATCGTAGAACAGGTGCCGGTACCGGTAAGCGCCGTCGCGGGAAGCCGCTGACTTTTTCGCACAATTAGATGTCCCTTCCACTCGATTGTGGGTTATAAATCCACCTCAATGATCTCCCTATTCCTCATGTTTTCTATGGTGCTTTCCCCAGTGCAGGAGAGCAAGACACTTACGCCGCCGCCGTTATTTCGCCTGATCCGACTTACGGCGCATGCGGACACTTCGGAGATCGAACGGGTGTGCATCGCACTGGACGCAAGCGGCAGCTATCGTCTGGAGCAACGAAAAGAGAGTGACATTACCAAGAGTTCCCGTGTCTACGAAGGTCAGGTCACGGCGGAAGAGATGGCTGCATTCCACGCCATTATCGACTCTCCTTCATTCAAGGCACTCACCTTTGAAATGCCCAAGCAGCGCGCCTTGACCATGCGCGCGATCGAGGAAATTGCGATCGGAATCCAAGATGCAGACCGCCGCCAACTGTTGACGGTGATGAACTATTATGGCGTCCATGAGGGATCGAACAACAGGAATATTACCGACGACCATGCGCGCGAACTGCGACCGGTCATCGATTGGGTGTCAAAAAGCATCGAGAAACGGAAAGTGAATCTGGTGAAAGACAGCCAGCCGGTCTGCCCGCCATTGCGGCAGTGAGGACACCGGGTTAAAAGAAAAAGCCGCCTCTCGGCGGCTCTCTCTCACGCGAGCATTCCATCAATTCGACCGGCGCACCACAATGTCATCGTCTTTCAAGTAGAACTGGGCGGAACATTTCTCTGAGCCACAGATGACAGAAAGCATCCCGTTGATCTGCTTGCGCGTGACCAGGCCAAGGGTGGCGCATTCCGGACACGCCAGTACTGCCCAATAAGGGTCTTCCGGCTGGCCGATCTCACCGGCGTTCTCCAGGACAAACAGGCTACCGGGCTGCATCTGTTCGGGGATCCATTCGCTGATGACGTTTAGTTCCGCAACCATTCTGACCTCCCTTGGGTTATGGTGCCCGTGTGTTGACGCGCCCGACAGGAGCGCGCGATGGCTACGAATCATGAGACCCGGCGACGCACAGTCCTACTCTCAGACTTTGCCGCTTTCCGCCTTTCCACATTCTGCGATTCGATCTCCGCATGGATCTCCCGCACGGCATCACTGAGGCAGACCGCAAGGATGGGTTGGCGCGCATTCTTCAGGATATCCACCACTTGTTTCTCGGAATTTTCCAGATAGATCCTCTTGCCATCGCTCAGCAGGTGATAATCGGAGCCGGAGGTCACGGTCTCCACCAGGCGTTTGCCTAATTCCTTCTGCAGAAAGCGCATGATCTTGCGCACCCGTTGCAAGGAAAAACCTTTTTTTCTTAGCTGGCAGAGAACCGCTACTTCCGCCAGATCGTCCATGGAATAGAGCCGGTTGCGGCCCTGACGAGCCGGCACCACGATGCCGCGCTCGTCCCACCACTGCAACTGACGCGGCGTGATGCCCGTGAGCGAGATCACTTCATTCGATGTGAACTGCGGCATGTCCCCCACCCCGGAACGCAACTAAGAGTTCAAACATTGCATACCTGAAATGTTTGAAACATTTTAGAGCCTTCCCGTTCAGAGTCAAGATGAATCTCGGCGCTTTTCGCTTTACTTATTACTCGTCAGGTTCATCCGGGAAGTAGAAAAATCTCAGCGGACATCGATATCCAAGTAGTCCTTGGGAATGCCGACCTGCGATCGGCTTCAGGAAAACAATCTTCCGATCACAGCGGCGACTTTTGCGGTGATCAATCAGCGCCGCCGCCGACAAAATGGACTACCTCAAGCTTGTCGCCGGATCGGAGCACGGTGCTTCGCCATTCCGACCGCGGCACAATCTCCTGGTTGCGCTCGATCGCAACACGATCGCTTTTCATGCCCAGGGATTCGACCAGCCCCAATAGGGTCGTCGCATCGGCGATCTCGCGCTTTTCTCCGTTGATTTGGATCTGCATTGTCTTTCGATGTTAGCAGTCAAGCGGCGGGGGATTGCCCCGGGGCCGGGGGTGGAGGGGTTCCGCTCGGCACAACCAGCCGGTCCAGTTCCAGAAATTCCTGCAGGATGGGATGCCCGTTCTGTGTCATCTCCGCCATGGTGCCGAAGAAAATCGCCTTACCTTCATGCAGGAAGACGACGCGGTCCGCAAGCTTTTGAGCGAAGCGCATGTCATGCGTGACCACGATGCTGGTGAGCTTTAGCTGGTGCTTGAGCTTCTGGATGAGGTCGCCGAGCAGATTGCCCATCAGTGGATCCACCATTGTGGTGGGCTCGTCATACAAGATGCATTCCGGCTGCGCCGATAAAGCGCGAGCCATCGCGACCGAACGCTTCATCCCAGTGGAGAGGTCTGAAGGCAGCATGTCACGCATGGGGCGAACGCCCACCATATCCAGCAGGCCATCCACTACCTGATAGATCTGTTCCTCATTAAGGTCACGCCGTTCCCGCAGCGGGAACGCAACATTTTCGCCAACAGTGAGTGAATCGAAAAGTGCGCCATTCTGAAAGACCATGGTGACCTTCTTCCGGATGCGCTCCATCTCACGTTCGGTGTAATCGGTAATGTCTTCCATGGCAACGATCACGCGGCCGCTGTCCGGCTTTAAAAAACCCATGATGTTGTGCAGGGAGACTGACTTCCCTACACCGCTTCGTCCCAGGATGCATAGCGTTTCGCCGGGCTTGACGAAGAAGCTCACATGATCCAGGACGTGATTGGACCCGAAGGACTTTGAAACATCCTTGAATTCAATATAGGGCGGCGAGTTAGGATCGGCGGGCAGGTCGTGATTAGGGCCTAGGCTCATGTGGTTTTGGCGGAGTGTGCCAATTGCTGAGTGGCGCGAGCAAAATCCTCCGGAGAATTCAGGTTATCAAAGATAGAAGGACGGAACCCTTCTTGCGCCAAAACAGTCTGGTCGATGACTTGAGTGATCTCCGGCCTGAAGAGCATGTCGATCTTATATTCGCCGCGTTTAAGCGCCGCCTCCGCGACCGGCGCGAATTGGCTGCGATACATCGCACAAAGTGGCTGATAACCGCCCGGCAGTCTGGGCACAGTCACCAGGGCTGGACTTTGGATCGCCTTATCCACCAGAAAATGCAGGAAGTCCAGGGTGATGAATGGCGTGTCCAGCGCCAGGATCAGGGAAAAGTCAGTCCGGGTCCGGTTCAGCGCTGCATGGATGCCGCCCAGCGGCCCGCAATCGGGATAGATGTCCGCGACGATCCTGCCGAAAGCACCGTACAGTTCCTTGGGCCCGACGATGAATATGTCATCGGCAATGCCATGCGCCTGCTTGATGGCACGGTCGATCAGAGGACGTCCTTCCAGCATAAGGAAGGCTTTGTTCTCCCCCATGCGGGAGCTTTTGCCCCCAGCCAGAATGAATGCGGTTACGTCTTGCACGCCGCTTTTGTAACATATTTTGGGGAGTTCCCGTGAGCGGTTTCTCCGCCGGGCTGTGGTAGACTCCCGATACTTTCCCTCCAAAGAGGCGATCCCGCGCCGATGGAACTCCGCAAAAGAATCATTATTGCAGGCTTGTTGCTGGTAATCGTTATCGGCACCAGTGTGCTTGGCTACCGCCTCTTGGGGTCCGATGTGGGGATCCTGCAAGCTCTCTATATGGCGGTGATCACTCTTGCCGGCGTTGGCTATGGCGAGATCGTGGAGACTGGCCACAATCCGGCGCTGCGCGTCTTCAATATGTTCGTGGTGCTCTTTGGAGTGATGATCACTGCTTATGTCTTCTCTTCCGTCACCGCTTTTCTGGTGGAAGGCGACTATTCCAATATCTTCCGGAGGCGCAAGATGCTCAAACGCATCAGCGAGCTTAAAGGGCATTACATAATTTGTGGTCTCGGGGATACCGGACGCCACGCGGTGACGGAGATGCAGAAGACCGGAACACCGTACGTGGTGATCGAGATGCACGAAGACCATCCCAAGCGGCTGATGGAGCAAAATCCCGCCCTGTTCGAACACATGCTTTATATAACCGGGGACGCCACGGATGAAGAGGTGCTGGAACGCGCCGGAGTCAGCCGCGCTGCAGGTGTCCTCACCATGCTTCCGCAAGATAAAGAAAACCTGGTCATCATTGTTATGGTGCGGCAGAGCAATGAGACAGTGCGGATCGTTGCGCGTTGTACCGATCCGAAGTTCACGGACCGCATGCTCAAAGCGGGAGCAAACTCCGTGGTCTCGCCTAACATGATCGGCGGATTACGCCTGGCGAGCGAGGTGCTGCGTCCGCACGTGGTCGGCTTCCTTGACCTGATGTTGCGGGAGCAATCCCGGACCCTGCGCGTGGAGGAGCTGGAGATCGGCAGCAACTCCCCGTGGAACGGTAAGTCACTCGGCTCATTGAACCTGCGCAGCCATTACAATCTGCTGCCCATGGCGGTGAAGGGCGCAAGTATTCAGCCGATGCAGAACTTCTGGGTGAATCCCCCGGACAATCTCTCCCTCAGGGAAGGAGTCATCATCATCGTGATGGGGGATGTGGTCGATATCCGCAAAGCCCGCCAAGATGCCATGCGGGCTTCGGGAGTATTCTCTAAATGAACTGAAGTGACACTTTAAGTATTATCTTTTAAGGACTTGTTAATTAGCGGAATACAAATGCCAGTATTCGGGGTAGCCCACCAGAGCTGCTGCCGCATCTAACCAGATTACCGGACCCTAAATCTAGAATGAGGACCAAAAAATGAGAGCTACATCCCGCAATATCTTTACGCTTTCAACAGCGCTGGTTTTAGCGCTTGCGCTGGGTTGCAATCGGCCGTCCGGCAATGCGCGAACTGACCAGCAGATCGCCGGTGACGTGCAGGCCAAGCTATCGAATGACCATGCCCTGCCCAATGGCAGCGCCATCACCGTGAATTCCAACAACGGCGCCGTGACTCTTGCCGGGACCGTCAGTTCAGAAGCAGAACGGGCGGTGGCGGCCGGCGACGCCCAGTCAGTGGAAGGCGTGAAACAGGTGGTGAACAATCTCTCTATGGGCAACGCGGGGGCGATGCCGGCAGCGCCGGTCCCCAGCAACACCTCACAGCCTGGGAGAACCACCCAGAGCCGGCGTCTGCCCCCGAATGGTGGCGGATACAACAGCACCAAGAACGCACCGGGCACCAGCAGCGGAGCCATGAACAATACCACTGCGCAGACTCCCGCGGCCGGCAGGTCTACTGCGCCGCTCCAGCTCACTGTCCCGGCCGGATCTGTTTTCATGGTCAGGGTGAATGAGGCGTTGAGTTCTGAGAGGTCGCAGCCGAATGACACTTTTAGTGGCACACTTGATTCTCCCATTGAAGTGGAAGGACGTTCGGCGATCCCGCAAGGCGCAGACGTTCAGGGGCGTGTGGTGGATGCGAAGAACGCTGCCCACTACACGGGCGCTTCTATGTTGGCGCTTGAATTGACCCGCGTCGCCTTTAACGGGCACTCCTACCGGGTGGTCAGCAGCCGTTGGGAGAAGCAAGGCACCGCCCGCGGCAAGAACACCGCCGCAAAAGTGGGCGGTGGAGCTGCATTGGGTGCGATCATCGGCGGAATCGCCGGGGGGGGCAAGGGTGCGGCGATCGGGGCCGGAGCCGGCGCAGCGGCCGGAACCGGCGCCAACACCATTACTCGGGGACAGCAGGTGGAAGTCCATCCCGAGTCTTTGTTGAGCTTTACATTACAGAGCCCGGTAACGGTGACCGCATCGTCGAGCAACCGGGACCCGAACCGTCAGCGGCTCGGAAACGATCAAAATAACCCTCAGTAAACGCAATAGTTGACTGCGGGCGTGGATAAACCTCCACGCCCGTTTTCTTTGCCGGCGCCGTACCTGCTAAACTTTTTCCAGTGCGCATCCTCACGCGATACGTGTTGAAGGAAGTGCTCTCTCACGGAGCGCTCGGCCTGCTCCTGTTCACATTCGTGATCTTCATGCGCGATGTGGGCAAGTTGTTGGAGCTGATCGTCCGCAATAGCGCGCCACTCCCGTCAGTGGCTGAGATCTTTTTTCTCACCCTTCCCACCGCGCTGACCATCACCATCCCTATGGGTGTACTTGTGGGGATACTGATTGGGTTAAGCCGGTTGGCCACTGACTCTGAGATCACCGCCATGCGAGCGAGCGGGATCGGCGCAGGAAGTTTCGTGGCGATCATCTCGGTCTTCAGCATCGCCGCCTGGATGGTCGCCATGGTGAACAACGTATGGTTCGCTCCTCAATCCGCGGCGGCGCTGGTTCATTTGCAGAATTCCTTGAAGACTTCACAGGCTTCTTTTGAAGTCCAGCCCCGGGTTTTTTATGAGAACTTCAAGAACTATGTTCTTTACGTTCAGGACACGCAGCCTACCCGCGGAGCCGCCCTTTGGAAAAATGTTTTTCTGGCGGATATCAGTAATCCCGGTGCACCAAAGGTTACTCTCTCCAAGCAAGCGGTGGTGGTGAATGAAGACCAGAACACCTTGCGCCTCCATCTGACCGATGGGTCGCAACATGAGACTCTGCCGCGCAATCCCGGGCAGTACAACATCACCACTTTCAATCAGAGCGATGTTCCGATCGAGCTTCCGCAGACCGCCGCCGAGGTGCGTCGCGATCCTCCCGCTGCGGAGTCGAGCACGGCGGAGCTTCTGGCGCGCTCACACGATCCGGACCAAAGCCGAGGCCGCTGGTATCAGATCGAATTTCATCGCCGCCTGGCGCTGCCTACTGCATGTCTGGTATTGGCGCTGGTAGGCATACCGCTGGGTCTTTCTTCAAAAAAGGGCGGCAAGAGTACAGGATTCATCCTCACCATACTGCTGGTTTTTCTCTATTATCTGATCTCCCTGGCGGGAGTTGCGGTCGCTCGCCAGGGCAAAGTACCGCCGGCAATCGGAGTTTGGAGTTCGAACATCTGTTTCGCTCTTGCCGGTATATGGCTGCTGTATCGGGTGGACCGGCAATCGCTGGAGATTGGGAGCATGCGCGGTGTTTGGGAGCGGGTGTTGCTCTTTGTGCGGCGCAATCCCCTCTCGGCCCGTGAGGAACGCCGTTCAGCGCTGCGGCGCGAACGCGAGAGTTTTTGGAACATCTGGCACTTCCCCACCATCTTGGATGGCTACGTGCTTCGCGCGTTCCTGGGATATGTGTTGATGGTGCTTGCTACCTTTGTCACGCTCACTTTGATCTTTACCTTCTTCGAGCTGTTGGGGGATATCGTCCGTAATCGCGTGCCGCTGATCACGGTTGGTGCTTATTTGCTCAACGTTACGCCATCGATGGTCTATTTGATGACCCCTCTGGCGGTCCTGATCGGCGTGCTAGTCACCTTCGGCTTGATGCAGAAATCGAATGAGATGATCGCCATGCGGGCGACCGGGGTCAGCGTCTATCGGGCGATCGTCCCGGTGCTGGTTATGGCGGCGGTCCTTGCCGGGTCACTTTTTCTTTTCGATCAGTTCTATTTGCCGCGCGCGAACACCCGCCAGGAAGCGCTGCGCAACAGCATCAAGGGCAAACCCGCTCAGACTTTTCTTCGCCCCGACCGCAAGTGGATCTTTGGGCAAAACAACACGATCTACTATTATGAGCACTTTGATCCTGACCAGAATGAGTTCGCCAGCATCTCGGCTTTTGAATTCGACCCCCACACCTTTGCCATCACCCGACGCATCTATGCGTTGCGCGCCCGCTGGGAAGAGAGCCTGGACAAATGGGTGTTCCAACAGGGATGGTCCAGAGGATTTGAAGGTGCGGAGATCAAGGACTTCCATACATTTGACGCTTCCACCTTTGACCGTCTCTCTGAGCCGCCGGGATATTTCAAGAAAGAGGTAAAGCAGTCTTCTGAGATGAACTACTCCGAACTGAATAAGTACATAGCGGACCTGCAGCAGAGTGGATTTGAAGTGGCGCGCCTGCGAGTACAGCTCTATAAAAAACTGGCCTTCCCTGTCATCACTCTTGTTATGGCGATCCTTGCAGTGCCATTCTCGATGTCCGCCGGCCGGCGCGGAGCGTTGACGGGCGTCGCGGTGGCCATCGGGATCGCGATCCTTTACTGGACCAGCTCCGGATTATTCGAGGCGTTGGGAAATGTCCATCAGCTCCCCGCTGCCATGGCGGCGTGGGCGCCTGACGTTCTTTTCGGGCTGATGGGCGGATACCTGATATTCAAAGTACCCACATAGTGAACCTGTCCAGGCATCAATCCATCTAAGAGATTTTATGTTCAAGAACCTGCGACCTCTAAATCCGTATTTGTGGAAATACCGTGGAGGCCTCTTCGTCGGCGCCATCTCCGTGTTGCTTACCAATGGCATCTGGGTCTTGTTCCCGCAGGTTATACGTCGCGCAGTGAATGATCTTAATACCGGCGTGACCCGCGAGAAGCTTGTGACCTATTCGCTCCTTGTGCTCGCCGTCGCCGCGGGGAAAGGGCTGTTCCAATTCCTATCAAGATGGATACTGATTGGCGTCTCTCGCGATATAGAGTTTGACCTGCGAAATGACATCTTTGCCCATCTGGAGAACCTCTCTTTCGATTACTACCAGCGCACGCGCACTGGCGACATCATGGCGCGGGCCACCAATGACCTGAACGCCGTGCGCATGATGCTGGGGCCGGCCATCATGTATTCGGCAAACACTTTGATCTTCACCACTGGCGCGTTGATCTTCATGGTCGGGATCAGCCCTAAGCTCACAATGTGGGCATTCCTGCCGTTACCCGCCGTCAGCATCCTGATCCAGTATTTTGGCCGCAAGATCCATGAGCGCTTCGAGCGCATTCAGGCGATGTTCTCTGACATCTCTGCGCGAGCGCAGGAGAATTTCACCGGCGCTCGGGTGATCCGTGCTTACGTACAGGAAGAGGCCGAGATCGAGAATTTTCAAAAATCCAATCGTGAATACATTGCCCGTAGCTTGAAACTTGTCCGGCTCATGGGCATGCTCTGGCCGACGCTGGAGACGCTGCTCGGATTCGCCATCGTGCTGGTATTGTGGCTCGGCGGACGGGAGGTGCTGCGAGGCAGGCTTCCGGTCGGCGACTTTGTCGCCTTCAACACCTACATGGTGCAACTCACCTGGCCCATCATCGCTCTGGGATGGGTGATCAATATCTATCAGCGCGGAACCGCATCGATGGGCCGGATCAATGAGATCCTGCGCGAGCAGCCGACGATCGCAGACTCCGCGGTTGCGCCTGATCTCCAGGGAAAACCCCTCTCGCTGCGCGGCGAGGTTGAATTCCGCAATCTGACTTTCTCGTTTGCCGCGGACGATGCCACGTCTTCCGGCGTCCAAGTGCAACGCGCCCGCGTGCTAAGAAATGTGAATCTGAAGATCCCAGCGGGATCGAGCCTGGCCATTGTCGGCCCCACCGGCTCCGGGAAAACCACCCTGGTAGATCTGATCCCGCGGATCTATGACGCGCCCGACCAAGGCATGGTGCTTATCGACGGCAGGCCGATCACGGATTTTCCGCTTGCCGAGCTTCGCCGCAATATCGGTTTTGTTCCGCAGGAGACTTTTCTGTTCAGTGACA
>JBBSFV010000055.1:0-17294 GCA_038254775.1 Terriglobales bacterium
AATCTGCTGAGTTTCCTGATCTCCAGGAACTACCAGCACGAACCCATCTATCATGCGCTTCTTGAGCAGGACCACATCTATCTGCCGGGACCGGAGAGCCGCCTGGCAGCCGGCACGTGGCGCGCGCGCGATCTCATGGACCGTGCTCCCGTCTTTCTGGATGCCGGATCCTCGTCTGCTGTCGCGTTGCAGTCGATCGAAGACCTGCCTGGAAACAGCTTTATGGTGGGGGACAAAGATCAGTTGATCGGGATCGTCTCCCGCGAAGCGCTGGAACGCGCTGCATCAGACGGCAACTCGCAACCCATCGTCGCATTGGTTGAAAGGGAGCTGCCGCACGTGCATCCGGACCATCCCCTGGAACTCACACTGGAGCGTTATAGCCAGTCGAAGGAGATACTTCCGGTACTTGCTCGCGGCGAGAGCAGGCGAGTGGAAGGGGTGATCTCCAAGGAAACCGTGCTTCAATTTATCGAGCGCGGCAAACTGCCGCAAAGTTCTGACACTTAGTACTTCGTAACGCGATAAATCGTCCGGCGGCGCGCTAATGCGGTGAACCGCAGCGCAAGTTGGCATCATCTAACCCATACAGACGAAGCATCGGTCAAAGCTGAGCCGTGAAGGGCGGTGATTCCGGGCGGAATAACTCGCATCTTCCTTGAATTGTTAGGTTTCCAATCCGCGTGGTATCCTAAGTAGCTTGGATTCGTGTGCTTTCCAGCCGCCCTTCCGCTGCAGTCTTGGACAATTTAGGGGTTCCCTCCAACGCAAAAACGCGCTTCGACGCGCCGTGCGTTTTGGCGGGCTAGAACCCCAACCTGCTGTGCAGCTTGGGGACCCCGCACTGCGGACTTTTTGAAGTATTTTGGAGATTTTGCCTCTTGGCTCTTGACGACAAATACGAAGATATTCAGAAGCTCATCGACACAGGTAAAGAGAAGGGCTATCTCACCTATGACCAGGTGAATGACCTAATCCCCGGCGATATCCATTCGCCTGAGGACCTTGACGATCTTCTGACCACGATCAATACCCAGGGCATTGATGTGCTTGAAGGGTCCAAAGCCACTGGCGCGGACCTGGACAAGACCGATGCCGACGAGGAAGAGGTTGAACTCGACCTTACCCCCAGCGCCCTGGAAAAGACGAACGACCCGGTCCGCATGTACTTGCGAGAGATGGGTACGGTGCCGCTGCTTACCCGCGAGGGTGAAGTGGAGATCGCCAAGCGCATCGAGCGGGGACAGCTTCGCGTACTCAAGGCGGTCTCGCGCTCACCCATCATCATTCGCGAGATCCTCGCGCTGGGCGAGGACCTAAAGCGCGGTGTGCGCAGCGTGAAGGAAGTCACCACCTTTGACGAAGAGGAGGTGACGGAAGAGATCATCCACAAGCGCTTGAAGGAGATCACCGCCAAGATCGACGACATCTCCAAGCATTACAAAAAGGCGCAGCAGCTTGAGGAAAAGCTTGCCGGCATCCCCAAGAACAAGAAGGAAAAGGCGCGTGAACTGCGCCGCACCCGTTGGGCGCTTGGCCGGGAGAAGGTCTGCATCTCCAAGGCGATCCGCAATGTGGGCGTGCATAACAACGAGCGCAAGCGCCTGATCGACAAGGTGATCAAGACGGTGGAGGCCATGAAGTCTCTGGACCGCCAGATCAACAATTACGAGAAGAAGATCGAGAGCACGCGCAGCGATGACACCAAGAAGGAATATCGCCGCCTGCAGCGCAACATCCGCGGTGAGCTCGAGAAGATGGAAGTGGAAGGCGGCGTGGATTATCAGGGCATGCGCCGCACCCAGCGCGAGGTCATCCAGGGTGACATCGATGCCGAGTATGCCAAACGCGAGCTGATCGAAGCCAATCTGCGCCTTGTGGTCTCGATCGCCAAGAAATACACCAATCGTGGCTTGCAATTCCTTGACCTCATCCAGGAAGGCAACATCGGCCTGATGAAGGCGGTGGACAAGTTCGAGTACCGCCGTGGCTATAAGTTCTCCACGTACGCCACGTGGTGGATCCGGCAGGCGATCACGCGCGCCATCGCCGACCAGGCCCGCACCATCCGCATCCCGGTGCACATGATCGAGACCATCAACAAGCTGATCCGTACCTCGCGGCAGCTAGTGCAGGAACTGGGCCGCGAACCGACCTCGGAAGAGATCGCCAAGCGCATGGACATCCCAGTCTCCAAGGTGCGCAAGGTGCTGAAGATCGCGCAGGAGCCCATCTCGCTCGAAACGCCGATCGGCGAAGAGGAAGATTCACATCTGGGAGACTTCATTGAAGACCGCGGCATCGTCTCACCGGCGGAAGCGGTCATCAACGTGAACCTGAAAGACCAGACCGCGCAGGTGCTGCGCACGCTTACTCCGCGTGAAGAGCGCGTAATAAAGATGCGCTTCGGCCTGGAAGATGGCTCAGAACACACGCTCGAAGAAGTCGGGCAGTCGTTCACGGTGACCCGTGAACGCATCCGGCAGATCGAAGCCAAGGCGCTGCGCAAACTGCGGCATCCTTCGCGCTCACGAAAGCTGCGCGCCTTCATGGATGGAGTGCGGGACTAAGCTCAGCAAAGGCAGACTGAAACGGCAGGTCTTCGGGCCTGCCGTTTTTCTTGTCCTCCGCACTCCCGCTATAATTCCGACGCAATCCAAAGGAGGATTCCGCAAATGAAACGACTTACCCTGGTCTTTGGGCTTCTAATGTTCTGTTGCACCGCATGGGCGCAATCTACAGGCGACCACGTGATCATGGATGCATCCACCGCTAAGTTCGTGGCCGCCCCGGGATTGCCCGACTGCGCCAAGATGGCAGTTCTGCACGGCGATCCCAGCCAGGCCAACTTTGTCATACTGCTCAAAGCGAGCGCCGGATGCATAGTCCCGTGGCACTGGCACACCGCGAATGAACAGGTAGGCGTGGCATCCGGCAACTTCAAGGTGCAGATGAAAGGGGAGAAGCCAAAGACCCTTAGATCGGGTTCGTACATCTTCATGCCGGCCAAGCAGGCGCATGAAGCCCGCTGCGTCACTGCATGCCAGGTATTCGTCGGCGCCGATGGTCCTTTTGACATCCATTATGTGGACGCCAGTGGGGCTGAGATCCAGCCTGACCAGGCGCTGAAATCCGGAGCCAAGAAGAAGGCCCCAGCTAACCACGCTAAAGAGAAGAAGCCGGCGACTGACAAAAAATAACAATCGAGCCGCGAAGAAATGGCCCCACAGAAGCGGAACCTTTGTGGGGCCTATTGGTTTTTCGGCGACATCCTAGCGGCCGCTAGATTCAACCGGAACCATGGAGACCACGGTGAATTCGCGCTCCTTCTCGCTCTCAGGCAGCACTAACAGCATGCGATCTTTCTTGATACGGAATTGGGCCCGCTCGCCCACAGGCAGCAGCTCCATTTTTTTCTCACTCCTGGGACGGATGCGATAGATCACGCGGTCAGACTTCAACACATACTCCTGGCAAAGGGTCTCTCGCGTGTTTTTGTGCCCGGAGTCAGTGCCCAGAAGCACTCCAGTGATTCCCCTGGCGCTCTTCTCTTCATAACCGCAGCTTACTGATGACATCTCAGCGAGCGTGCCGCGATCATAGATACGTTCGGTTTTCGCTTCCGCGCGGGCAATGACCGCTGCAACGAATGCAATGACGACTAAGTGTTTTTTCATGTGGCGCCCTCCTTCAGTGGCACAGAGGTAAAGGGCAAGCACCGCGCCAAAGAGTTTTCCGGATCAGCAGATCGTAAGTTGCTGGATCGATTCGGCTTATGAAAAATTACCAATCGGACATTGGCCACTGGTAATCAGCAAAAAGCACACGGTTGCGTGCATTTTTTCCTTTAAAACCAAGGTGTCCAAAAGGTCATTGCAGGCATTACACAACTATTACATTCGCACGCCTCCAGCGCTGTTAGCTTTGAACAGTGAGCAATCATTCTTTTTTAAGCAGGGACCCTATGGCGAGCAATCAGAAGCGCGGCATCAATTGGCTGACACTCATAGTGATGGTGGCATTCCACATTGGGGCAGTGGCGGCATTCTTTTTCTTCAGTTGGAAGGCATTTTTCACCATGGCAGCCTTCTGGTGGATCGCCTACGGTTGGGGCATCGGCATGGGGTATCACCGCTTGCTGACGCATCGCGGATACAAGACCCCGCTCTGGATGGAGCACTTCCTCACCTTCTGCGCGACGCTCGCGCTTGAAGGCGGACCCATCTTCTGGGTGGGCACGCACCGCATCCATCATCAGAATTCTGATCACGATGGCGATCCGCACTCCCCGCGCGACGGCAAATGGTGGTCGCACATGGGATGGATCATCACCGGCAAAGGCCTGCACCAGGACATCACCGAACTCGCCCGCTATACCCCGGACCTGAAGCGCGATCCCTTCCACGTCTTCATGACCAAGTGGCACTGGGTCCCGCAGGTAGTGCTGGGCGTGATGCTGCTGGGCATTGGTTATGCGATGGGCGGAGCCTATCTCGCCGCATCCATGGTCACCTGGGGAATCTTTTTCCGCGTAGTCTTTGGGCTGCACTGCACCTGGCTGGTGAACTCCGCGACGCACATCTGGGGCTCGCGCCGCTTCACCACGCGTGACGATTCCACCAACAATTTCCTGGTCGCCATGGTCACTTTTGGTGAAGGCTGGCACAACAACCATCATGCGCATCCGGTCTCAGCGCGTCACGGACTGGCATGGTACGAGTTTGACATCAACTGGATCAGCATCTCATTCTTGAAGCTGGTCGGCCTGGCAAAAGATATCAAAGTAGCGAAGCTGGCACAGCCGATCATCGTGGCTCCTACGCCGATGAACCAGGGCGAGGACGTTCCGGAGATGGCATCCGCCGCCGCATACGACTAAGTTTTCCTCCCATTGGGATTGTGCCCGCAGGCATTGCTTGCGGGCATTTTTTCTTCTCCGATCTGTCATCCTGAGCGAGGCCGCAGGCCGAGTCGAAGGATCTATGCATTCAAAGCGGCGTAGCGGCGACACTCGTTGCGACCTCCTGTTGCTCCAAGCCAGCAAGCACCGACCGTTAAGTTCGCGTATGACCCAGCCCTATGCGATTGTCATTCTGAGCGTAGCGCAGAATCCCTTTGCCGACCAAAACGTCGAAGCCCGCGCAACACCCATCTCAAAAGCCGCGGAACTGCCCAACTCGTAAGGGCTAGGTTCGCGCAAATCAAATCAAAGGCGGCAGGCGCGACCCACGCGCCGTTCCCTTACAATCCTTCACTGTGACTGGCCGCGCAAAAACCGTTGCATTCTTCGTGACGCTTGGTTCCGTGCTGGTGGCGGTGGCGATCACGTTGAACGTGAGTTGGATCATGACCCACTCACGCCGCATGGCGCCCCTGGTGATAGGTATCATCCTGTTCGCGCTGATCATCGCGGGGCTGATCGTGTACACGGTCTTTCTAGTCCGCGAGATCCGCCGCAACGAGCAGCATGACAGCTTTATCAACGCCGTCACCCATGAATTGAAGACTCCCATTGCCTCCATCCGTCTTTATCTGCAGACGCTGCAGTCGCGCGAGGTGAGTGAAGATCAGCGCAAGCATTTCTATTCACTTATGATCGCCGATGCTGACCGCCTGCAATACACCGTGGAGCAGGTGCTCAAAGCCGGACAGGCGGGGCACAAGAAACGCCAGGATGATCACCGCGCTTTGATCCTTCTGCCGGCGCTGGTGCAAGAATGCGTGCAGTTAGCTCAAGCGCGTCACCATTTGACCGCCGAACAGGTCCATGTTGAGATCCTGCCGCAAGCTACGGAAACAGAGGCTTGGGCTGATCCGGAAGACTTACGCTCGGCGGTCAGCAACTTGCTGGATAATGCGGTGAAGTACTCAGGCGATCGCGTGGAGATCACCGTGGAGCTCACCACAAATATGTATGGCCGCACCCTGTTGCGGGTGAAAGACAAAGGCCTGGGGATCCCGCGAGGCCATTTGAAGAGCGTGTTCAATCGTTTCTATCGAGTACCCGGGAAAGCCGCCAAACAGGTGAAGGGGACTGGCCTGGGGTTGTTCATCGTTCGCAGTATCGTGCGCAAACATGGCGGACGGGTACACGCGGAGAGCGAAGGCGAGGGCAAAGGCGCAACCTTTGTCATCGAACTGCCAAAACCGAACAAACAGAAGGCCTGACCCATCATGGCGACTATCCTGATCGTGGAAGACGAACAGCATCTGGCGGAGGGATTAAAGTTCAATCTTGAAGCGGAAGGCCATGCCGTGACTGCGGTTCCGGAGGGCGAGCAGGCGCTTGCGCTGCTGTTCACAGGCAATGATTTCGATGCCATGGTGCTGGACGTGATGTTGCCCGGCAAAGATGGATTTCAGATCGCGGCTGAGTTGCGCAAGCATGGCGAATACATCCCCATCCTGATGCTGACGGCGCGCGGACGCGCGGAAGATATCCTGAAAGGCTTCGAGGCCGGCGCGGACGACTACTTACCCAAACCGTTTGAACTGCCGATCCTACTGGCGCGCGTGCATGCGCTTTTGCGCCGCAGTGACTGGTTGCGCAAGCAACGCGGCTCGCCGGACGTGGTGTATGAGGTGCAGGCACCCTCGAAAAAGAAAGAAGAGAGTTTTGTTTTCTCGGGAAAAACCATTGATTTTGAGAATCTCGAGTTACGCGTCGGCGGCAAGCCTCTTCGGCTCACTGCCATGGAGATGGATCTGCTCAGATATTTGATCAAGAACGCCGGAAGAGTGGTGCCACGAAAAGCAATGCTCGAAGACGTGTGGGGCCTGCACGAGGACACCGATACGCGTGCGATCGATAATTTCATCGTGCGATTGCGCCGATATATCGAAGAAGAGCCATCTGAGCCGAAGCATCTGTTGACGGTGCGAGGAGTGGGTTACAAATTTGTGCCGTAGCCGGCTTCTAGCGACTCTCTTGTGATTGTCATCCCGAGCGAGCTAGCTTTAACTAGCGACGAGGGACAATACCTTGGATTTTTGTAAATTGGCTTTTAGTCCTTCGCAGAGCAAGTTGACGGCGAAGGATACTTCTCGCCGCGAAGAGCCAAGAACCAAGAGCCAATATCCAAGAGCCAAGAACCAAGAACGCTTTTATGACTTTCTTCGCGCCTTGGTGGTAAAGGCTTTTGACTTTTGAAACCCTTTGCATCGCCCGCCAAAGTAGCGCAATCTAAGCCGCAGCTATCTGGAGGATGAATGGCCCAACCGCAGAGCTACGCACACCACGCGAAGTACGATCCTAAGTTTCACTTCTTTATTGCTCCACTCCTTCTTCTGCTGTTTGTCTATGCCGCACAGCATGCGATCCGTCACCGTGACGTTTTCTCGCACGCGTTTCTAGGCCTGGTGTTCCTGGTGCTCGGAACCGCGGTTATCGCGCGCGGTTATGCACTACGGGTGCAAGACCGGGTGATCCGGCTGGAAGAACGTTTGCGCATCGCCACGCTCGCTCCCGCGCTGCAGTCGCGATTGGGTGAGTTCACTGAAGCCCAGCTCATCGGCTTACGTTTTGCCGGTGATGCGGAACTTCCAGCACTGGCTGCGCGAGCGCTGAATGAAAAGCTCTCACGCGACGCGATCAAACAAGCGATCACACATTGGCGTGCGGACGATTGGAGGGTTTGACATACAAACTACTTTGCAAAAGAAAGAACAACGGAAGCCGGCATTACGGATCAGCGATTTGCACTCAACGATTTGCACCAGGAATGGTGAAATTCGCTGATCTCTTTGCGTTGATGCTTGCGCGCAAAAAAGCGGCCCGAGCAGTTGTTTCGCCACTTTTCCGTGGAAACCCACAAAAAGAATAAGTTATGCACAGGATAGTCACAGAAATGGCCTCGTTTTTGCTTGAAGCAATCCCGAGCAGGAGTAGAGTTCATTCAACGCGAGCGTGCGATGTCCTGAATCGCTCGAGCCTGAGTTTCTGAAAGGTCTGGTTCGCGAGGGTCAGATAGTCAGAAACACTGAATGGGGTCCGCAGTTGGATCTGAGTAGGAACTGGGCGTAAGCCTGGTTCCGACGCTGGGTGCAACCGAGAATCCCAGGAGGAAAAGGGCCAGCAATAAATTAGGCGCAAGCTGAGTTTACTGTTGGGTTGCCGTAAGCAATGTTGCAGAGTGGCCGCTGATCGCAAGAGAAGCGAACCAGAATGCAAAGAAGCAAGCGGCACTGCAAAGTGGAAACCGCCTCTGGCTTCGGCTGGAGATACGGAACACGGCGCAGCCGGCTTACTGGAAGTTGAGGCGGATGCAAATCTGCAGCAACACCGGTAACGGCATCAGCCAGGTGCTCGAAAGAGCGCTGGGCAAAAGCGGAAGGCTGGAAACAGCATTGAAGCGAAGTGATGTCCGGTAAGCAGATCGTGGGGCGGAAAAGCGGCGCAAGCCGTACACGGCCAACACGGTCATTGATGATTGCGAATCACCGGTTCTGCCGGCGGTAGCGAGTATCAGTAAGACTGTTTCGCCAGTTCTATCCTTCGGGATGGAACGGGTGCCTGAATAAGCGCCACGTTGAAATGCGTGGAGGCGGCAGGCCTCAAAGGACGGAACGTGTCGAGAGACCTGGGTGGTGAAGCTGCATCATGCAAATGTTGCGGAGACCACAAGGCAAAAGCCCGATCGGCATCGGCAATATTGGTGAGAGCCAGTATCGCCGGCGGTGAGAGCCGCTGAGCCGAACGGCAAAAGACCCACTGCGATGTGCGGCTTCGGCCGTTGCAATCCAGATGGGCCTGAAAGACCAGTGGGCATTTTTGAGCGAAAGTTCTTAGGTGAAACCCACGGTTTAGTGACCGCGCAGCAAGCCGCGAAAGCGGGATTGACTGGCGGCCCTATCTCAAACCCGAGAGGGCACGAGATAAGAAAGAGCGGCGCTCGCTGGCGGGCCTGTTAAAGCAGGCAACAGGCTTCAGCCCGTGTTGCACTCGGATCCGCAGTCGCGAGACTGTAGAAACCGTACATCTCCCGGTAACGGGAGGGGGCACACAGACTGAAAAGCCGGAGAGATGCATAGACCGATGCCGGTCTTAGGCAACTGAGTCGGCAATTGGATAGGACATCACACCACATCATGCGGCCCGCGCAAGCGGGCCGCATCTGTTTGCAGCCGTTCTCGCCGAACCCTTTAAGATCAAATCCCCCCGAAAGCAAAAATCCCTTTTGGACCTAGTGCACTTCTGTCCAAAAGGGATTTTTTTCAGCTCGTGAAGCCAGCTATCCCGTCCGGCGTTTCCCTCCCGGCTTCTTGACCGCTGTATTGCGCACTTCGTTGTCCTCGCGGAAAGGAACCACTTTGTCATTGCGCTTGTTCTCCGTCCGCGCGCGATGATTACTGATGCCCTGCTTGCGGCTACTGCTGTCAGACTTGAGCCCTTGCGGCGCCTCCGCCGACCGCACTCCGCGTTTCTGGCCTGGCTTCTCCTGCTGGTTTCCCTTGCGGTTCAGGTCATGGCTGCTCTGCTCAGACGCCTGGTGCGAGCCGTATTGCTTACGGCTTTTTCCGCCTGGATCAGAGGTGGTGCGTCCCGCGCGGGAGGCCCCGCTCTGGGCGTTTACGCTTATTGTTTCGCGATCGCGATTTTTGCTGTAGCCAAGATCAGGCTGCCGGTGCTGCCCAGTCTTATCGTTGCGGCCTGATCCTTCGCGCCCAGTTCCTTCGCGGCCCGATTCCTCACGCCCCGAATCTTCCCGGCCTGATTCTTGACTTCCGGATTGCCGGCCTTCCTTGCGATCCTTACCATTGCGCCCACGATCAGCACTGGTGACTTGCTGCGACTCCGGGTCGGATCCTTCACGCGCGCCGCGGCTGCTCTGCTTCACTCCCTGTGAAACTTCTTCCAAGGTGTCGCCAATCTCGCGATCATCCTGCGTCTTCACTGCCAGGTCGCCCAGTGAGACCATGCCGACCAATTTCCCTTTGTCCACCACCGGCAAGCGGCGGATCTGGCGCCGCGCCATCAGCCGCGCAGCCGCGGAGGTGTCTTGCTCGGGCGAGATAGTGTCCACGCGATAGGAAAGCACGTCTTCGGCTGTGGTCTCGGTAGCATCTTTGCCATCGGCGATGCAGCGCACCACAATGTCACGATCGGTGAGGATGCCCGCCAGGTCGCCCTCATCATCAAGAATGGGGATAGCCCCTACATTCTCTGCGCGCATCATGTTGGCAATGTCTTCCAGTGTGGTATCAATGGTCGCGGTAGCGATGTCGGTTGTCATTACTTCACTGATCTTCACTTGCATTCCTCCCTCGATAAAGTCTTCGTCAAAGTCTTCGTCCACTAGTTAGAAATCCAAGCGGGGTGGCGTGTTGTCCTTTGATTGCGGGCATTCATGCGTGAGCACCTGTCGAGGAGCGCTGGAAAGGCGGTGCGGTGTACTGTAAACTCAGATGTTTGTCCCCGAGGAGAGAGATCAACAATGGCGATACCTGCCACACAGATGCGCCCCGGAATGATCATTAAGCATAACGGTGAGCTGCACTCAGTCTTCAAAGTAGAGCACCGCACGCCGGGAAACCTGCGCGCGTTCATTCAGGCAAAGCTGCGGAATCTGCGCACCAGTGCCATGTTCGAGCACCGCTTCCGTTCCGCGGACTCCATCGATCGCGTCACGGTGGATGAGGTCGCTATGGAGTTTCTTTACAGCGATGGTGACACTTATCACTTCATGAACACTGAGACCTATGAGCAGCTTGGGCTGAACAATGACACCCTCGGCGACGCCGTCGAGTACCTCATCCCTAACCTGCAGATCAAAGTGGAATTCTTTGACGGCAAGCCGGTAGGGATCGAACTGCCTCAGACCGTTGACCTGACGGTGACCGAGACGGAGCCGGGGTTGAAGAGCGCCACGGCATCCAGCGTGACCAAGCCCGCCAAGATGGAGACTGGACTCATGGTGCAGGTGCCTCCGTTCATCAATGAAGGTGACAAGATCCGAGTGGACACGGCGGAAGGCGCCTACCTCTCTCGCGCATAGATGTGATCTCACAACGTTACATTGTGCGAGGGCGCGTCCAAGGCGTGGGCTTCCGCTGGTTCGTGGAGCGGGAGGCGAATGTGATCGGAATGCGCGGCTGGGTCCGCAACAACGAAGATGCGACCGTGGAGCTGATCGCCCAGGGAACAGAAGATCAGCATGCAGCGCTGCGCAGCAGACTGAAAGAGGGGCCACGCGGCTCTCGCGTGGATCAGGTCGATGAATCCCCGATCGAAATCGACCAACACAACTTGATCGCCGAATTAAAGAGATTTGAGATCCAAGGAGCCTGGTAACCCATGCAGCCCAAACGCGCTATTGATTGTGAGCCGTTGAAGTCGCTCATCCGTGAAGTGCCGGATTTTCCCAAGAAGGGCATCCTGTTCTATGACATCACCACGCTGCTGAAGAACAAGGTGGGTTTTGCTACCTTGATCGATGCTCTCGCCGAATACTACCTGGATAAGAATGTGGATACCATCATTGGCATTGAGGCGCGCGGATTCATCTTTGGTCCGGCGCTGGCTTATCGCCTGAATGCCGGCTTCGTTCCCGTTCGCAAACCGAAGAAGCTTCCCGCTGAGACGGCCAAGATCAGCTATGACCTGGAGTATGGCACCGATTCGCTGGAGATCCATAAGGATGCGGTGCAGCCCGGACAGCGGGTGATCATCGTGGACGATCTGCTCGCCACCGGTGGTACCGCGAATGCAACCGCGCAGTTAGTGAAATCCATTGGTGGGGAGATTGCCGGCCTCGCTTTTGTGGTGGAACTCGATTTCCTAAAAGGACGCCAGCGCCTGGGCGAGTATGACGTGTTCTCGCTGCTGCATTATTCTTCTTAATCGCTAGTCTTTGGTCTTAGTCATTAGTCTTTAGTCGTTAGTCGTTGGCATTAATCCGCTTTCCACGAAGCCGGGGATGACCCAATCTCTAAATGGTGGAGTACAAATGACACGCCGAGAAATGTCAGGAAAAGCAATCGCGCTAGCTTTAACCGCTTTCATATTTTTCGGAGCGGCGATAAGGCAATTGTTGCAAGCGATTCATACTGGCGATCGGAAGTATTTTTTGGCAGCGGCGCTTCCTTCACTCTTAGGGGCGGTGTTCATCGCTTCAGGAATACGCGTTTTCAGACATTGGAAATCGACATGCCAAGCTTAAATAAACGGCGGCTAACGCCCAACGACTAACGACCAACGACCAACGACTAACTACGGCTGCCCTTGATGCGTATAGATCATCAGCGGTACTGCGGCGACCGCGCACACCGTGATGATCCCCAGATAGATCCATGCCAGCCATCGGATCACTCCGCTATTCACATGCGTGCCCATGAACTTCTTATCGTCTGCCGCCAGCAAGATCGCTAGATAGGTGAGCGGCAGCACCACCACGGCGAAGATCACGGAATATTCAACGAGCGATGCAGGCAGGACATTCGCCTCCGGTTAGTCCAAAGCGGAGCGACGCGATTCTCGTCGTCTAGTTGGTCTGGTTCACTCCGTGATGCCAATTCTCGTGGCGGAACGTTTCCATCTAGGAATTGCCGGCACCAAGAACGAGCAAGTCAGCATAGCAAACGCGATAATCCAAATTGAGGGAGCCGGACCCTTCCAAAGTGTCGTCGCGAGTAATGCGAGGGCGAGGTTTCTAAAAACTAATGCATAGGAAATTCTGGTTTTTACGATTCCGCCAAAACAGCCACAGTCCAAATTATCGGGGCCCTTCCACCTGATAACGAGTGCCCCCGTCGAGAAAACAAGGAATAATATGGCCGCACCAGGAGCAAATGTTTTAGCATTGACGAGTAGACCTGAACCGAATAAACTCTCCGCTGCAATTATCATTCCTGAGAGATAGGAAGTTGCTTGAATGGACAGTGCAGGAAAGAATGCATTGTGCAACCCACGCGTTTGCTGAAAGTTCACCAATTTCAACGCGGCTGCAAAAAGGAGCAGTAATCCCAAAGCAATAGCAACATAATTGGAAGGAAACATCGATATGCCTACAAGAAGAAATTTCGTCAAGATGTTAGGGTCATTGCCTTTTTTTAGCATAGCACGATACGTCGGTGCTGTAGAAAGCACGTTGGATTCTGTCCCGGAATATGAAGCCCGAGCGGAAGCGCGGCGAATCTTTTAGTTCTTCAACACTCTACAGTTGTGGTATTCGGTGGATACTGGAGTCTACGGACAAAAACGCCAGCTCATTGGATCTGAGGCATTGCAACGGCTGCTTGAGTACCCTACTGCTGCGAAACGAGGGATTGGCCGAGACTTCTTCGAGAGTCTGAATTTGTCAGGTAAGGAGATTACCCCTGGCTGGCGAGCTTTGACTCAAATCTCGGATGATTCTCGGTCGTATGCCATGGTGGTTGAACATATGAAGACCGGATTAGCGTTTGCGACAGATGAAGAAGGGATTATTTACGAAGGGCAATTGAAATTAGACTTGAACGCAGTAAATTTTGTGCCTCGTGCGGCAGAAATGTTTTATTCGCGACCCGTTCGAGCGCTGTCAAAGGTGTTACCGGTGCTGTATGTTTTCGAGGGAGGATGCGGCGGGCCATATCCCCTTGCTTGCGAGTGCAGTTGTCAACGTATTGCTGTAGGTGGCCAATGTACAAATTATGGCTGTACAGCATGTGTCTGGTGTTGTTGTCCATATTAAAATTAAAAGGAATTCGTTCCTCAAGAGGAGTCAAAATGTCTGGATTAAAAATGATTTTTTGCATGTTAGGAATGTGTGCGTTGATGAATGCTGGATCCGAGCCAGCCGCTCCCCCGGTGCGGAGGATTAGTGTGGTAAATTACGTTCGTCTCCTAAATACAGCGGAGAATCTGATTAACAAGAGACAAGGCAAATATGTGGCGGCCGATGATCTCCTTTCCTCGCCCGAGTTGAAATCGGCAAAAAAGCTATTTCCCAATCTGCAACTAGAGGGAACGAAGTTGTCACTGATTGTGTCCTCCGATCAGAGTCACTACTCGATAATAGTCACCGATGTGACAGATAAGTGCGAATTTACGGTGAGCAGCACCGAAGCAGGAAAGATCTTCCACGGCACTGTAATAGATTGCGCAATAATTCAGCGCTAATTTAGTCGGGGCAGTTCGAAAACTAGCTTCTGTCTTAGTTTTGGCATTAGCGTCCGTTACGGCTGCCCTTGATGCGTATAGATCATTAGCGGCACTGCGGCGACCGCGCACACCGTGATGATCCCCAGATAGATCCATGCCAGCCATCGGATCACTCCGCTATTAACATGCTTTCCCATGAACTTCTTATCGTCTGCCGCCAGCAAGATCGCTAGGTAGGTGAGCGGCAGCACCACCACGGCGAAGATCACGGAATACTCCACCAGCTTCAGTGGATTGATGCCAGCGAGCACGATGCCCATGGAGATCAGGAAGAAGACCACCCAGATGGAGGTGAACACCGGGGCCTCGCGCTCGGGAATCTTACGTCCCCACTTGATCCCGAAGAACTGGCAGATGTTGTAAGCGCCCGCCAGGCAGGTCTCCACGCTGGCGCCGGCGATGCAGCAAAACATCCCTATCAATGCCAGCAGCAATCCGGTGCGGCCCAGCGTGGAAGCGGCGCTCAATGCCGTGGTCCCGAGCGTGAAAGGGAAGATCATCTTTGGCATGAAATAAGCGGCGCCGATCATTAACAATGACATGCTCAGAAACATGCCAAGCATGAATCCCACAGTGGTGATCAGCTTGTTCTCTCCCAGGTCCTTCCGAGTCCACTCTTCCTCGATACCGCCGCTGGAATAAAAATAGACTTCGTAAGGCATCATCAACGCGCTCAGGATGCCGACCGCAAAGTAAGCGTACAGCGCCCTTTCATGCGCCCCGTGCATATGGGGCACATTAGGGACCATGGAGCCAAAGGTGGCGTGCCAATCGGGCTTTGAGTCCCACAGCACCCATAGAAAGACCAGCATGCTGAGCCCGGCCATTCCGTACACGCGCTCGATCCATTTGAAGGGCAGCACCCAGACCAGTCCAATGGTCCCCAGGGTAGAGATCACAAGTAGTTTCGAATATCCGAAGTTAAACAGCAATTGCAGGATGATCGCCATGCCGCCGATCTCAGCGGCACAGGTGATCCAGTTCACCAGGTTGGAGGCCACCAGCGTGCCCAAGCCAAGTCTGTAACCCAGCCGCTGCCGCACGATGGTGAATACCGGCTCATGCTTCACCGCGGCAATGCGTCCGCTCATCTCCGAGAAGAGCATAATACCGATGGTGCCCATCAAGATCGCCCATAGCAATGAATAGCCGAAGCGCGCGCCTGCCTGGGTGGTGAATACCAGCTCGCCAATGTCCACAAAACCGCCTAGAGCGGTCATAACGCCCAAAGAGAGTTGCAGGATCTTTTTCATTGCTGCCGCATCCCTTCAACTTGGGTGCGAATCGCATCGATCTTCTCCAGGCTGCATGCCTTGGAAGCGGAAGAAGATTTTTTCAGGGATTCATCCATGGCGGAGAGTTCAGTACTCAACTGCTCATACGCGGCAAGCAGCTTGTGATATTGCTCCTTCGCCTTTTCAGTCGGCTCTTTTTGTTGCAGCTCATCTTTTGATTCCTTGAGCTGCTTGCCAACGTCTCTCAAATGCTGCGCGGGAAAGTCTTTCGGAATGGAGCGGCCCTGCAGCAATCGGCAAAACTCTCCGGACTCGGATGCGAGCGATGTCGCGATACGGGCCTCCGAAGCCACATCCTCAGCGACGAAGGCTTTGGATCCCGAGCTACAGCCCCCTAGGAAAAACATAGAAAAAAGCAGGAACGCGTATTTCATCTGCCTCTTAGAAGCAGGGTCAGTGGATTTCGATGTTTCACGAGCGATTTGCATTTTGCAGCAACCGGGATATAATTGTAATTGTCTGTATATCACTTAGTAAATCGATAGGAGTCGCTGAACACTGTGATTTTTTCAAGATCGGCCTCGTGCGCAAGTTGTGAGCTGTTGACTTATCCAACAATCCCCTGAAAAATCGAGATTGTGGGAAAGCGGGTTTTCCACAGATATACTTGGGGATATCTCGTCATGTAACTCGTTGAATCCCGGAATACCGGTATAGGGGGGGAGGGGGTATATACCCGGTATATCCCAGTAAACAGTTTTGGAGGACTAAAACCCAAGCCAGACGCACTCAAACAAAGTTTCGTTGGCTCGCAAACTGTTGACTCACAGGTAAACTACCGTATTTACAGCCGCTAAAAAGCGGCTTATAGTATTCCGACTCACCCCCCAAAGTTTGCAGGTGCATTTCGCGTTCCTGCCTGAAGGCGCATTTCTCTGGACGATATGGATCAAGGTACAGCCACAGCAAAAGCAAAGGCTCCGTCCGGGCGCCAGGAGTACATTGATTCGTTCGCAGGCGCTGTTGGCACTTTCAGCAAAGCCAGCGTTGACGGTCTGCTCGCGGGCATCCCGGAAAACATGGTTAAACTCTTTGACGCCGAACGCTCCGAGTTATGGCTGTGGGACGAACCTTCTAACTCCGCCTATCTGGTGCACTCCGCCGGCAAGGAAGCCGAGCATCGCCACGACTACACCATGGCCGGCAAGAGCCTGATCGGCAAGGTAGCTGAGCAGCGGAAAGCTGCTGAGAATGTGGTGCTTGCAAAGTTCAGCGCGGATGATCAGCAGTTTGCGCAGTCGAGCGGTTTCACCCATGCAAGCTGCTTCCCATTGCTTGCTGGTGAACGGTGTGTAGGGATGCTTGCGGCTTACAGTCGCGCCGCGGTTGCCAATGAGCAATTGCTGTGGTGGCGCATGTACTCAGAGATGTGCGGCATTAAGGTGCCGGATGCGCTCGCAAACCAGGAGCAGCAGAAGCAGATCACGCAGCTTTCACTCTTGTTTGAAGCCACTCGTTTGCTGAATTCCACGCTGGACCTGGCGGAATTGCTGGAACTGATCCTTAAAATCGCGCGGCAGGAGGTACAAGCCGACCGGGGAAGCGTTTTTCTTGTAGATACAAAGCAGAAGGAATTATGGACCATTGTGGCTTCCGGGTTAGATAACCAGGAGATCCGTGTACCTTTTGGAAAAGGCGTTGCCGGACACGTGGCTGAAGCGGGCAAGACCATTAGCGTGACGAATGCCTACGAGCTGCCATACTTCGAATCCGGCTTCGATGTGAAGTTTGGCTACAAGACGCAGTCCATCCTGTGTTTGCCGGTGAGGCACCACACCGGCGAGATCGTCGGCGTCATCCAGTTGTTGAACAAGCTGGGCGCGCCGGCATTTACTTCTGAGGATGAAGAGTTCCTCACCAAG
>JBBSFV010000056.1:0-16853 GCA_038254775.1 Terriglobales bacterium
ACCCAGATCCAGTGGCTCGCCTGGAACATCGGTCGATACCTTCCAGAAGATCTCTTCCACAGAAACATAATCCGCTAGCCAGCTTTTGGTCCATCGATTGAATCCCAGCGGCACCAACTCTCCGGGCGCGTTTGCATAGCGCGGAACCAGCGGCTGGATCTGGTGGAAGGTGTTCCAGTTGCGGATCGTCCACGGCACAAAGGGCAGCGCTGCAAAGCAGCCCAGGAGGACCGCCGCGGTCATAAGCAAACGGCTGCGGAGCCACATCGCCCGCCATACCAGATACAGCAGGAACGCTGCCGGCAGGATGCCATTGTCGGGTCGGAGCAGGATCGAGAAGCTGCATGCAAGACCGCAATAGATGGCTTCACGTACATTCTCCCTGCGCACTGTACGCACCAGCAGCCAGCTCGCGAGCGCCACCGAGAATACAGCCAACGTCTCCGTCAACGCTAAAGCAACATAATTGGCAGTGAACGGACACAAAGCCGCGATAGCAAAAGCTACTCGTCCTGCACGTTCGCCGAACAGATCACGCGCTAGATACGCCACCAGCACGCACGTTCCCAAATCGAACAGCAGCTGCGTGATATAGATGGGAAAGTAGTGATCGATGCCGAAGATGGCGAAGATCAGTGCCAGGAATGCGGGATACCCGGGCAGGCGGATCAAAGTGGGCTCGGTAGCTATGTCGCCGAAGCCGTACACATGGTGGTGCAGCCAGGTCTTCGCTATGTCCGCATAAATGGTGGCATCTACGGGAATAAAGCTGTAGCGCAGGATGAACAGCAGGCGTAAGCCGATGGCCGCCGCCAGTACGGGTATCAGCCATCTCAAGGTTCGTGCGTTGAACGGAAACAAATCAGAAGATTGACCGTGTTGCATTTCATCTTTCATATTCGGAAAATGCCGAAGTCTTAGCCGAATTAAAACAGCGAGTTACAAACTAGGCACTGGGTTTGCTTGTTTCACTTAGGCATCATACGATTCCATCCAGCCTATCGTGCCTACTCGCAATCCCATTTTTTACGATCCTGCCCAGCGGCGCTGGACCCGCTTGCGCCGGGTCATGGATGTCGCCGGCGCTCTTATCACCATCATGATTGGGATCTTTCTCTTCACCGCTTTTCGGGAAGCCTCCCTCGGCAAGGTGCTGCTTCCAGAATCCCGGCATCAGTACCGGGCATTGCGAGAGAAAGAGAAGACCAGCCGCCTGCTGGCAAAGAAGCCTAAATCTTCCAAAAAGCTCGGAACAAATAGCACGACCTCCTCCGGCGTCGGCCTGGGGAACGGCATTCGCGCCGCTTTTTACGTCAGTTGGGACGCCGGCAGTCTTGCCTCCCTTCGCGAGTACCATTCGCAGATCGATCTGCTTTTTCCGGAATGGCTGCACGTGCTCTCCTCAGACGGTCGCGTGCAGGCGGCTACCGCCGAGAACAAGATGTTTGATGTGGTGGAAGCCGGCACCGTTCGTCCCCCTGATGAAAAAGTCATGCCGCTGCTGAAAGACGCGAAGTCGCCGATGCAGGTCTTTCCTCTGGTGAACAACTTCGATCCCGTTTCCAGCAAGTGGCTCAACAATGTCGGCGATTTTCTTACCAACGTTGACGGACGCAATCGATTCCGCAATGAGATCGATCTGCTCCTCGCCTCAGACAAATATGGGGGGCTCACTCTCGATTTTGAAGAGATCCCGCGCAGCGCTCAGCCCGGCTTTGATTCTCTGGTGTCAGAACTGTATGCCGACCTGCATAGCCGCGGACTGAAGCTTTACGTGAACGTGCCGGTCGATGACAACGATTTTGACTACAAGTTTCTCGCCGTGAATGTGGATGCGCTCATCTTCATGGATTATGACGAGCACCAGGTCACCAGCGGTCCAGGTTCCATAGCCGGGCAGGATTGGTTCATCCACAACCTCCAGCTCGCGCTCAAGGATGTTCCCAAAGAAAAGGTCATGGTCGCCATCGGCAATTACGGCTATGACTGGGAGAGTACGATCGAGAAGCGTGGCCGCGGCAAACTTCTGAGCGCCCACAGCATGTCAGTACAAGAGGCGTGGTTGCGGGCCGTTGAAGCCGATGAGAGCATTGCCACCGATCCCGCCACCCTCAATCCACATTTCGCCTATGAGGATTCCGACACCAACACTCGTCATGATCTCTGGTTGCTGGACGCGCCCACCGCGCTCAACCACATGCGCGCCGCCAATGATTTCGGCCTGGACAGCTTCGCGCTTTGGCGCCTCGGATCTGAAGACCGCGCCATCTGGCAGGTATGGGACGCGCCTTCGGAGCAGCACGCCGCCCAAAAACTCCGTGATGTCCCGCCCGGCCAGGATGTAGACCGCGAAGGTGAGGGAGAGATCCTCTACATCCAGAAACGCCCGCGGCCCGGCGTGCGAGACATCCAGGTGGATCCCAATACCGGGAACGTGAACAGTGAGACTTTCAAAAGTATGCCGGTGCCATATACGGTCGCGCAGTATGGTTTCGACAAGAAACGGCTGGCAATCAGTTTTGACGATGGCCCCGACCCGAAGTTCACGCCCAAGATCCTGGATATTCTGCGCGATCACAATGCAAAAGCGACTTTCTTCCTGATCGGCTCTCAGGCTGAGCGAAACACTCTGCTGACCCAGCGCATCTACCGCGAAGGACATGAGATCGGCAATCACACCTGGACGCATCCTGACATCAGCTCCATCGGCAGGCGTTATGTGGAGATCGAATTGAACCTCACGGAACGCTTTCTCGAGAGCAAGATCGGGGTAAAGCCTGTTTACTTTCGCCCGCCCTATTCGGTGGATCAGGAGCCGGACACCGCGGATCAGGTACGGCCCTTGGAAGACGTTCAAGACCGCGGCTACATCACGGTGGGCAACAAGATCGATCCCTATGATTGGCGCGACAATCCGCAGCGTACCGCGGAGCAGATCACTCAAGACGTCCTCACCCAGGTGGAGGCGCAGCGCAGCCCCGGTTACGTGCGCGAACGCGGCAGTGTCATCCTGCTGCACGATGGCGGTGGAGACCGTCGCGAGACCGTGCGCGCCCTGCCCATGATCATCGAGCAATTGCGGTCCCACGGATATGAGATCGTGCCCATCTCCGCGCTCCTGGGAAAGACACGCGATGACGTGATGCCTCCCATCTCATCCAATGAGCGATTTGCAGCCACCGTGGACAGCCTGGCATTCTCGCTCTACGGATTGATCTATATGTTTATCGTTGGGGTCTTCTTCCTCGGCGACATCCTGATGACTTCACGCCTCCTTTTTGTCGGCTTCACCGCCATCTTTGACCGCCTGCTCACGCCCAAGCAGTCTGCGCTGCAGGACACAAGCTTCCAGCCGCCCGTGGCGGTAATGATCCCCGCTTATAACGAAGAGAAGGTGATTGTAAGGACGGTTCGCTCCGTCATTGATTCGGATTATCCCCACATCCGGGTGATCGTCATCGATGATGGCTCTAAAGACCAGACCTATAACGTGGTGCGTACGGTTTTTGCGCAGGAGATCGCCGCTGGGCAATTGACCCTGCTCACCAAGCCGAACTCCGGCAAAGCCGCCGCGGCGAATTATGGGTTGGAGCATGTGACGGAAGAAGTTTTTGTCGCTATTGATGCCGATACCATCATCGCCAGCTCCGCCATCTCTTATCTGGTCCCGCACTTTAAGGATCAGTCCATCGCGGCTATCGCCGGGAATGCGAAAGTCGGCAATCGCATCAACCTTTGGACGCGCTGGCAGGCGCTGGAATATATCACCAGCCAGAACTTCGAACGCCGCGCACTGGATGCATTCGGAGTGGTGACCGTCGTTCCCGGAGCCATTGGTGCATGGCGCACCGCAGCGGTCCGCGAAGCGGGGAACTATCCGTATGACACGGTTGCCGAGGACGCGGACCTGACCATGTCTCTGCTCCAGCGCGGACACAAAGTGCATTATGAGGATCGCGCGCTTGCCTATACGGAAGCGCCCGTGAATGCCGGCGGCCTGATGCGGCAGCGCTTTCGCTGGTCATTCGGCATCCTGCAGGCAACCTGGAAACACCGTGCAGCATTCTGGAGAGGCGGCGCCTTGGGCTGGTTCGCTCTGCCCAATATCTTGATCTTTCAGATTTTGCTGCCTCTGGTCTCGCCGTTCATCGATCTGATGTTCCTTTTCGGCGCCATCAGCTATTACGTAGACCGCCATTTCCATCCTGACACCGCCAGCACCGCCAGCTTCCATAAGCTGGTGCTGTTCTTTGTCCTCTTTCTGGTGATTGACTTCGTCACTTCGGTGATCGCCTTCGCGCTCGAACGCAAAGAGGCCCGCTCTCCCAATGACAAATGGCTGCTGAGCCAGGTATGGTTGCAGCGCTTCGCCTACCGCCAGCTTTTTTCGCTGATCCTGTTCAAGACCCTTAAGCGCGCCGTCGACGGTCGTCCCTTCGCCTGGGACAAGCTCGAGCGTACCGGCGGGGATCTCAAGCAGGTGCGTGCTTAATCCGCTGTCGCCACTGGGGAGTGATCGAATCGCAGCGAAGTCCGGCGCCAGATATAAAGCAAAAAGCTTCCGATCACCATCAATGCGACGCACAATCCGAACCAGATCCCACGCGCCCCATATCCCATGCGGAAGCAAAAGAACCATCCCAGCGGCGGACCTATGACCCAGTAAGCCATGATGCTGGTCAGCATTGGTGTTCGAGTGTCACCTGCTCCGCGCAAGGCGCCGATGGCGACCGTCTGCAATCCATCAAACAGTTGAAACGCCGCCGCAATCGCAAGCAGGCCCACTCCAGCGCCGATGATCTGCGCGTCCGGCGTGAATATCCGGCTGATCTCCCGCGGGACCGCAAGGAACAATGCCGCGGAAATACTCATGAACAAACAGCCCAGTATCAATGCCGCCCACCCGGCGTGTGTCGCAGCCCGGGTATCACGCCGGCCCAGCGCTTGCCCAACCCGAACCGCGGCTGCGGAGCTGATTCCCAGCGGGACCATATAAGAAAAGCTGGCAGCGGTCAGCGCGATCTGGTGTGCTGCCAATGACACCGCATCCAGGCGCGCGATCAATGCCGTCGCGGATGCGAATACACCGATCTCCAGCCCGATCTGAGTGGCTGCGGGAATTCCCAGCCGCAAGAGTTGACCCATCCTCTGCCATTGCGCCCGGAAAGGCGTCTGGCCCAGGCTGCTGTCTCGCTTGCCGTCGTAATAGAAGATGACGCCGAGCAGCACCGCCGCCATATAAACGCGCGCGATCCCGGTCGAATAGGCTGAGCCGATGATGCCCAGCTTGGGCGCGCCCATGTTGCCATACACCAGGACCCAGTTCCAAAAGATATTGATCACATTGGCGCTGATCAGCGTGAGTGTGACCGGCTTCACAATGTTCATCGCTTGCAGATAGCGGCGGAAGCCAAAGTAAAGCATCAAGGGAAAAGTACTCAGGTTCAGGGCCCGAATGTACGGCACCGTGCTATCCAACACCTGCCGGTTGATTCCGAGCGAACCCAGAGAGCCGGCTAAGCCGTAAATGATCAGCATGAAGACAGGCGCCAGTAGGAATGTAAGAAAAAGCCCGTCCACCAGCCATTGATGGCATTCACGGATCTTGCCCGCACCGAATGCCTGTGACACGAGCGTGTCCAACCCCAGCAATATGGCGCTGCCGAAGATAGAAACGGTATAGAACAGGATGCCGCCTAAGCTGGATGCGCCGATTGCGACGGCACTGTTCGGCAGCCGCCCCTCCATGATGGTGTCCACAATGCCCATGCTCATCCATCCCAACTCAGCCAGGATGATGGGAACCGCAAGTTTGAGCATCGGACGGATCTCATCGCGCAGGCGCATGCGTCAGCATTGTAGCGAGTCGACTTAATCCCTGGCGTCGAGTCTGGCGATAGCGCCCGCAAAACCGCTGCCAGGCCCGGGATTTCTCACAAGATATCCCACAAGATATCCCCAAGAAACCTGAATTTCACTCCCGGTGAAACCCTCCACTAAAGGGGGTGGGCTTGAGCCTGGCCTCTATTCCCGGCGAATCGAGTAAAATCAAGGGTTGCGCTAGCCTTCTGAGCGCCTCCGAGGACATTATGGTTACCGCCGAGATTACCCGCACTCATTCAGGCCTTATCACTCGCCAAACACCTTTCACGAACGAGCCTTTCATTGACTTCTCCCGTGAAGAGAATGCCCGCGCTATGCGTGAGGCGCTCGCGAAGGTTCACTCCGAACTCGGACGCGAGTATCCCCTGGTTATCGGCGGCAAGGAGATTAAGACCTCAAACAAGATCCAGTCACTCAATCCCGCGAAGCCTGCAGAAGTGGTTGGCATCCATCAGAAAGCCGGCACTGAGCATGTGGAACCGGCGATGGAAGCTGCCCTTAAAGCATTCGCTACTTGGAAAAATACTTCTGTCGAAGAGCGCGCCAGCTTGCTCTTCCGTGCCAGTGACATCATCAAGCAGCGCAAGTTCGAGTTCTGTGCCTGGCTTACCTATGAAGTGGGAAAGAACTGGGCGGAGGCGGATGGTGACATCGCCGAGACCATCGACTTTCTTGAGTTCTACGGCCGTGAAGCCCTGCGTCTCGCGAAGTCTGAGACTCCGGTACAACTTCCCGGCGAGCGTGACCAACTCTGCTACATCCCGCTCGGCGTGGGCGCAGTCATCCCGCCGTGGAACTTTCCTTGCGCCATTATGGCGGGCATGACCACTGCGGCGATCGTCTGCGGCAACACTGTGATCTTGAAACCTTCGAGCGACTCACCCACCATCGCGGCTAAGTTTTTTCAGGTATTGGTGGAAGCCGGCATGCCCGCGGGTGTGGTCAACTTCTGCCCCGGCTCTGGGGCCACCTTCGGCAATGCGGTTGTGGAACATCCCAAGACCCGCTTTATCGCCTTCACTGGATCCAAAGAAGTCGGCCTGGACATCCACGCCCGCGCCGCCCAGGCACGCAAAGGCCAGATATGGATCAAGCGCACCGTGCTTGAGATGGGCGGCAAAGATTCCATTGTGGTGGATGCTGACGCCGATCTTGAAGCCGCCGTTGAAGCGGTTGTCTCTGCTGCATTCGGATTCTCCGGACAGAAATGTTCGGCGTGCTCGCGCGCCATCATTGACCAGAAGATCTATGAACCGTTTGTGCAGCGCCTGCAACAGCGGGTGGCAAAACTTTCCCTCGGCGATCCCGCGGAGAACAAGAACATGGGCCCGGTGGTGAATGAAAGTGCCATGAAGTCGATCCTCGATTACATCGAAGTCGGAAAGAAAGAAGGCCGTCTCATCTCCGGTGGAGCGAGGCAGGCGGGTGATGGATACTTCATCCAACCCACCGTCATTGCAGACGTTGCCCCCGGCGCCCGTATCTCACAAGAAGAGATCTTCGGTCCGGTACTCGCTGTGATCAAGGCGAGTGACTTTGAGGATGCGCTCACCATCGCCAACAATACCGAGTTCGGATTGACCGGCGCGGTCTATACCTCGTCGCCGGAAAAGATCGAGCGCGCCCGGCGCGACTTCCATGTGGGTAATCTTTACATTAACCGCAAATGCACTGGAGCCATGGTCGGGGCGCACCCTTTTGGCGGTTTTAATATGTCCGGGACTGACTCCAAAGCTGGCGGGCCGGATTACCTGCTACTATTCACGCAGGCCAAATCCATCGGGGAAAAGGTTTCCTAAGTCGTTGATTCTTCTCCTGCAAGCACATTCGCATTTGACAGCTTAAAAACTCGTGCAGCAGAATAGCCACTAGTTAGTTATCAGGTAAAAACCCCAGGTACGGTCAAGGTGACCCAATATGGCAAGAATCCTCTGCGTTGACGATGAACCGAACGTCGTCAAGATGAAGTGCGCCATTCTCGAATCCGCCGGTCACGATGTGACCGCTTGTTCCTCAGCAAAGGACGCCATCAAAAAGCTGCAAGAGGAAGACTATGACGCCGTGGTCACCGACTGGAGACTCGGGGATGCCAATGGCCGTGCCGTGGTGCAGGCTGCCAAAGACCATGCCAACATGCCGGTGGTGGTGGTCTCCGGCTACGTGAATGACGCCTTCCAGGCGGCCGAGCCGCTGGCAGATCTTTATTTGGAAAAACCGGTGAACCCGGAAGAGCTCGTCACCATTGTGAATGAGTTACTCAAGACCGGTGACAAAGCCACCATGTCCTAGCCGGATTGGTGCAGTTTCTACTGTGGCGTCACACCGGTCGCCGAAGCGGCCTCCAGCAAGATCCGGTGGTGGATGGTGAACAGCGCAAGCTCAAGCCGGTCAGAGACGCCGATCTTGTCATACACATTGCGCAGATAATTCTTGATGACCTGCTCCGTGGTGCCGAGCGTGGTCGCGATCTCTTTATTCTTGTAGCCCTGCACGATCAGCGCCACGATCTTCAGCTCTTTCGGCGTGAGCCGGTCACGCACCCGGGCCCCCACGGCATCATTCTCGTCGGATTGGACCGTCGCTTCTGAAGTCTGGATCCAGGTCTCACCCTTTGACACCTTGCGGACACACTCAACCAGCGCCGGGCCGCTCACATTACGAAAGATGATCCCGTTTACCCCTTGCGAGGTGTATCGGCTGCTCTGCTCGGCGGAGTCAGTGATCATGACCGCTTTTGTCTTCTGTTTCTTCGCCGCTTCCACTACTGCGGAGATATCGCTATGCAGAGATTCTGAGAAGATCAACACATTCGCGCGAAAACTCTCCAGCCCAGACAACATTTTCTCCGCAGTATCCGCCTGCCCCACAATGCGCAGGTCATCCTCGACCGCCAGCACTTTGGCTGCGCCCGTCCGGAAGATCGCTTGATTGTCCGCCAGTAGGATTTTCAGCATGTTTAAGTCCGCAGGAACTGGTATTCGTCGATCACACACGCTACTCCGTTTTTTCCCTCTGCGTCCGTCACGTGTTCATCCACGCGGATCACGTGGCCCTTGCACAAGATCCGCACATCGGCCTGCGCTCCGATCGCGCCTTTCGGCAATGTAAGCTCAAACTCGATATCACTGCCCACCTGAAAGTTGGCGTCGGCATGGATGTAGACCCCGGACGCGCTTAAGTCTCCCGTAACGCCCTTCACCGCAGATGAACCCGCTCCCTTTACCGGAAGGGTGAGTGGGAAGCGTTGGTTAGTTCTTCTTGCGTCAGACAAATATGGCCTCCGCACGCGGGGGAACTAGGGATTGGGTGAACTTTAACAACTAGGGTTATATCACGGAGAATTCTCGCGAAGTACCAAGAAACAGGAGGGAAGCCCGGCAGACACCTGCGCAGGCTGAAGCATACGGACGGCAGTGGGGACCTGCCGCCCGCGCATTAGTTTTTTTTAGCTCTCGGTGAACATCCCGGTAAAACCGTACCCAAGCACCAGTCCTACCACGCCCAGCACGGCGCTGGCGGGAAGCAGGTACTGGCGGGCGCGGCTCTTTATGTCGAACTGGTCGCGAACGCTGTCTTTCAAATCTTCCACGGTGCTATGGATCTGGCGACGCTGTTCTGCCGCGCGGATCTCGAGCATATTTTCTGGGATGCTGTTCGTCATGCTGACCTCACTTGTTGAGTCTCGTTCTGGATCCATTCCTGGTCTTGCTTCAATATCCGCAAGGTGCGTGATGGTGTGACTCCAGCTTTCTGTACTTCCTTGTATCCCAGCCATCCCACCAAGCTGCCTGCGATTATGTAGAGTAAAAATACCGCGCCGGCGCCGATGGCCCAGCCGAACTTGCTGTCGACCATCGCTGCTATCAGTGCCACCAGCCCGAAGCTGAAGATCATGAATGCCGCCAGGCCCAGCAATCCGCCGATGGCAAGCAGTGGAATGCCGGCCTTCCATGAATCAGCTTTTTCTTTCAGTTCTGTCGCCAGCATCTGGTAACGAGTCACGGCAAATTCCCGCAACTCGTCCTTCAGCTCCTGCAACACATCGCCGATGGTGCGTCCGTTATGTATCTCATTGCCCCTCATGCATTCCTCCTTCTCGCCCGCAATACTGCGCCGACGATAAATCCTGCAGCGCCCGCCGCCAGGATCAATTGCACGGGATAGTCCCTGCGGACGCGACGTGCAGTGCTTCGAGCCTGGTCAACGGCAAGCTGGCTCTGCTCCCATGCGCGGTCGATCGCCGGTCCGATCTTCGCCTGTGCATCCTCGATCACCTGGTTCGCGCGCGCGCGAGCTTCTTCCAGGCTTTCGGAGGCGCGTTGCCTTAGTCGGTCATATTGGTCGGTGGCCTGCGCGGAAAGACTGTCGATCTGCTCCGCAGCTTGCGCTTTCAGGTCGGCGGCGGAGTTTGCCACCGTTGCAATGTGCTCACCCGCACGGTCTTTCACCAACTGCAGTTGCGGGCTGTCATGCACGTTGCGCATCATGACAACGGCTTGGCCCAAAATCGCGCCCACCTGCCGCGCCCGCGCATTCAGCTGCTGGTTCAGAGCATCATGCTCAAGTCGCTCACTTTCAGCAGACCCTTCCACTAGCAGTGGTGCATACAAATCTTCGGCTCGCTCTGGTGCTTGGTCCGCCGGCGACGCCGGATACGTCGAAAACTCCGGTACATCCGAACTCTTATAGAGTGGTTCGGCCATAGTGGATCTCCTTGGTCGGACGAGCCGCCGAATGGGTTCCTTGCTGGCGGGGGTTCATCCTCGACTGAGAGCTTGGATGTGAGATGTCGCCGCCGTGTTTGCAGCCTGGGGCCAGTATTCCAGAGTTACTGGTTAGCGACTTCGTTGGTCGTCGGCTGGTTGTGACTGCCGCGGCCGTTCACTTTGTGGACGTTTTTTCAGCAGCCCTGTCTTGGACTCCTCGGCATCGATCGCATTCGGGAACAACGTTCGCAAGGTGGAGTCAATGTGCGCGACCGCTCCAGTGATCCGCTGTACTGCCTCGGTGCTGTCCTGAGAGAGCGCTGTCTGATACACGATCACTTGCAGATCATTTCGTACATGGTGGTTCAGTGTGGCTACTTTTTCTAACTGTTCCATCACCGCCTTGCGGCGCTGCCTTATGATCGCCAGCAGGATTCCCACCACCAAAGCCACTCCTACGGCGGTGACAACGACATCAATGACCGCAGTCTCCGCTACTCCCACGCGCCAGATCGTGACCAGCTTAAGCAGCAGTATTCCTTTGATGAGCGCCACCGCGACGCCACAAATCAAAGACGCCGCCAGCGCATGCCAGCGGGATCGCAGCAATCGAGAATAAAAACCGGTAGTGGAAAAAGGCATAAACGTCGACCCCCAGAGGTGGTCGAACTCTTACTTATCCGATGCACGATTTGCGTTGCAGCGGAAACGCTGGCGCACTTAGGCAGAGGCCTAAGGCTGAAAATGCCAAAAGTGCCGTGCGGGAGCGGCTATCGGCCCGCTGTGTTTTCGCCGCTCTTATACATAAAGCGGATCCCGCCTTTGTATAGCAGCAGGTTTGGCTTGCCGGTCCGGGTGATGCGGATACAGGTCTTATCAAACCAATCGATACAGCCCTGGATCTCTTCGCCGTTCTTGAGGATGAAGGTCATGAGCGTCTTCGATTGCACCTGCTTCTGGAAGTAAAAGGTCTCTGCATGCGTCTGTTCCAAAGCGGGCGTTTTTTTAGGGCGATCTCTTCGGCTATCGGTGTTGCTCGGCGCGGGAGCGGTGGAGGTGCCGTTTCCCGCCGAATCCACATCCCGGCGCGAGAGCGTGGGGCGGATGAGCTTGCGGCTTACAAACCCCGAATCGTCATTCTGCGGCGAGGCGGCTTCCGGCGCGCGTCGTGCCGCAGTGGAGGAGTTCGATTCTTTTGACACGGTAGGCCTCGGTCCTTGGATCATC
This sequence comes from Terriglobales bacterium, assembly GCA_038254775.1. Taxonomy (GTDB): domain Bacteria; phylum Acidobacteriota; class Terriglobia; order Terriglobales; family Acidobacteriaceae; genus JBBSFV01. Next base: position 11,817 of record JBBSFV010000056.1, read on the forward strand.
CATCCACCGCGAAGAGAGCTGCGCCCTCGCGTTGGTTCCAACAAGTGAATGCAGGGTTGATAGCGCTACGCTATCACAGTTCATGGCGGCGGAGGACTCGCGGCGCAGGCTCGCGGCGCAGGCTCGCGGCGCAAGTCAGCGTTCCAGGGAGGTTGCGAAGGCATCGAGGGAGAGCGAGCGCAATAGATTGCGCCGCATACCGGATTCCACTTTGCCCAGTCCTTGCGTCGTCAGCGCTATCCACTCGAAGTCCACCGCGTGCGCCATCTTGGTCAGCTCCGGCAATATATCCGTGTTCCGGACCAGAGTCTGCGAATCGGATTTCAGGAAGAGTAGATCTTCGAGCACCGAATACATCGCACGGAGCAACTGGTCGGTCTTCTCTTTGCCCTCGGCCCCAGCCCGATAGCTTTCCGTGGTGCGAAATAGCTCGCTATGGTCATTCCCATCCAGGGCGCTCATAAGCAGCGCTAGCGCATCTTTGCGAGCGGCCGAATAAACAGCGATGTCGAAAGTCAAAGCCTTTCCCACCGCACCCCCTGAAAGCTTTGCCACCAGCAGACGCTGGCGCACGTTCCACTCCGGCTTGCGCTCCGCAAGCAGCTCCTCAATCTCCCGCGCCGGCAAGGCGCCAAGGGTGAAGGTGATGCAGCGCGAACGGATCGTCGGCAGCAGGGCACCCACGTTTTCCGCCAGCAGGAAAATAGTGGCAAACTCTGGAGGCTCCTCCAATACTTTGAGCAGCGAGTTCGCCGCCTCCTTCATGAAGCCCGATTCGGTGAAGATGTATACCCGGCGCTGGGCTTCTGCCGGCTTGTAATAAATGCTCTGGATCAGCCGATGCACCTGCCCCATCTTAATGAGCATTTGCGGCGGGTCCGGGGGGATCACCATCACCTCAGGATGGGTCTGGATGAGGATGCGCGTTTCTTTCTTGTCGGTTTCGCGCAATCCCTCGCGGGCTTCAACCGCCTCGGCAAATCGAGCGGCTAAATCATCAGCCTGGGCGATGCGCGTGCAGTTGGAACAACTCCCGCAATAATCCGGTAGCCCTTCTGTTTCAATAGGTTGCAGGCAATTCATGGTCTTGGTGACCATCTGCGCCAAAGTGTACTTGCCCGACCCCTCCGGTCCGGCCAGGATCACGGCATGGGGGAAGCGGTCTCGTGCCAGCATCTGGCGAAGCTGGGTGACGACGCCGGCATTTCCTTGAAAGTCCTGAAAAGACACCGAAAAAGCATACAGCTTTTCAGCCGTTCTCCAAATGCTTACTGCTAGATCTCTAAATGCTAACTCCTAAGTGCTAAATGCTGTTCTCGGCGGGCAACCCCATTTGACGCTGCGCACAACCGCTGTGATATATTTGATGGGTGATTGAACAGCAGTTGGCGTCTCTAGTAGCGTCCCACTAGAAACTTCCTCGCTGATACGGTGCCGGTTTTTAAGGCGCTGACCCAAGGCGACTTGCGCTACCCCGCTCCTTGGCGGGGGTATGCAGGTCCGGTAAGCGAAACGGAGCACGACCCGCAAGGGCACAGAGCCACCGTCGCAAACCTTTAACGGAATACGCATTCAGTGCCTGACTCCGGTGTGAGCCGGATGCTGGTCGTACGCGCCTTCAGGCGCAAATTTGATTTTGTGCTCGATCGTTACTGTCGAGGGCTGCTCAATGCGAGCAGCATGTCCAAGATTCTTTGAGTTCGTTGTTCTACTGCGGTAAGGAGCAAAAAGAGTGCCTACATTCAATCAGTTGGTAAAACAGGGTCGGACCGCCCCCAAGTACAAGACGGCAAGCCCGGCGCTGCAGGAATGCCCGCAGCGGCGCGGCGTTTGCACCCGCGTCTATACCCAAACGCCCAAAAAGCCGAACTCCGCTCTGCGTAAAGTGGCGCGCGTTCGCCTCACCAACGGTATTGAAGTCACTACTTATATTCCCGGTGTGGGCCATAACCTGCAGGAGCACTCGATCGTCCTAATCCGTGGGGGCCGCGTGAAAGACCTTCCCGGCGTGCGCTATCACGTGGTGCGCGGGACCCTTGACACCACCGGCGTTGCCGGTCGCAAGCAGAGCCGCTCCAAGTATGGCGCCAAGCGGCCTAAGACCGCCGGCAAGTAAACGTTTTAAAAATTTTCATCCGCAGTTGACTGCGAGGTAGAGAGCAAAAGTTATGCCCAGAAAAGGACACATCGGCAAGCGGGAAGTAGCACCGGATCCGGTTTATGACTCCACCCTGGTCACCAAGTTCGTCAACTCCATGATGTGGGGTGGCAAGAAGTCCACCGCCCAGTCGATCTTCTATCAGGCGATGAGAAACCTCGAGTCCAAGGGCGGCGACGAAGCCTTGAAGCTCTTCAAAAAAGCCGTTGAGAACGCCAAGCCGGTGCTTGAAGTCAAGACTCGCCGCGTGGGTGGCGCTAACTATCAGGTGCCGATCGAGGTCAACGCCGACCGTCGTACCTCGCTCGCCATCCGCTGGCTGGTCTCTTATGGCCGCTCGCGCGGGGAGAAGGGCATGATCGACAAGTTGACCAACGAGTTGCTCGATGCCGCCAACGGTCGCGGCGCGGCGATCAAGAAAAAGGAAGACGTGCACCGCATGGCGGAAGCCAATAAAGCGTTTGCCCACTTCCGCTGGTAAAAGAGTTCGCAATTGAAATTTCAGATTTGAGATTTCACATCCGCACCGCCCTAGAGAGCGATTGCGGCAAGAAAGTTTAGGAATTCACAGTGGCCCGACAGGTACCCTTAAATCGTTGCAGGAACATCGGCATCATGGCGCACATCGATGCCGGCAAGACCACCACCACGGAGCGCATCCTGTTCTATACAGGCATCACGCACCGTATTGGTGAGGTCCATGAAGGCACTGCCACCATGGACTGGATGGAGCAAGAGCAGGAGCGCGGCATCACCATCACCTCTGCTGCCACCACATGTTTCTGGAAAGACACTCGCATCAACATCATCGATACCCCCGGCCACGTGGATTTCACCGCTGAAGTCGAGCGCTCGCTGCGCGTGCTTGACGGCGCTGTTGCCTGCTTTGACGCGGTGCACGGAGTCGAGCCGCAGTCTGAGACCGTCTGGCGCCAAGCCGATAAATACGGCGTTCCCCGCATCTGCTTCATCAACAAGATGGACAAGATGGGTGCCGACTTTGAGCACGCCATTGACACCATCCGCAAGCGCCTGAACGCCAAGCCGGTCGCCATTCAGTTGCCCATTGGCCAGGAAGCGGCATTCAAAGGCGTGGTCGATCTCTTCACCATGAAAGCCATCGTCTGGAATGACGAGACCATGGGCGCGCAATATCAGGTGGAAGAGATTCCTGAGAACCTGAAGAAAAAAGCGGAAGCCTTCCGCATGCAGATGGTCGAGTCCATCGCTGAGAACGATGATGAGATCCTGCACCTGTTCCTCGAAGGCGAAGAGATCCCCGCCGACAAGCTCAAGGCCTCACTGCGCAAAAGCACCAATGAACTCAAGGTTTTCCCTATCCTCTGCGGCACCGCGTTCAAGAACAAAGGGGTGCAGACCCTGCTCGATGCCGTCGTCGACTTCCTGCCCTCGCCGCTGGATATTCCCGCCATCCAAGGCCTGAACCCGGACAATCTGGAAGAAAAAGTCGCCCGCCACGCCGATGACAGCGAACCTTTTTCCGCACTGGCATTCAAGATCATGACGGATCCGTTCGTCGGCCAGTTGAGCTTTATCCGGGTTTACTCCGGGCACCTTAAGACCGGTGACAGTGTTGTGAATCCGCGCACCACCCGCACCGAGCGCATTGGCCGCCTGCTGAAGATGCATGCCAACAAGCGCGAAGAGATCAATGAGATCTATGCGGGTGACATCTGCGCCTGCGTCGGACTCAAGGGCATCACCACCGGCGACACCATCACCGACGCCAAGAAGCCGATCGTGCTCGAATCGATCACCTTCCCCGAGCCGGTCATCGCAGTGGCGGTCGAACCCAAGACCAAAAGCGATCAGGAAAAGATGGGCGTCGCGCTGGCAAAGCTGGCGCAGGAAGATCCCACTTTCCGCGTCCACACCGATCCCGATTCCGGCCAGACCATCATCAGCGGTATGGGCGAGCTCCATCTGGAGATCATCGTTGACCGCATGATGCGCGAGCACAAGGTCGAAGCCAACGTCGGCAAGCCGCAGGTGGCCTATCGCGAGACCATCCGCAAAGCTTCAGAGGCGGAAGGAAAATACATCCGCCAGACCGGCGGTTCGGGTAACTATGGGCATTGCAAGATCCGCCTGATACCCAATGAGCCGGGCAAGGGATACGAATTTATCAACGACACTACCGGCGGATCCATTCCCCGGGAATACATCAAGCCCATCGACCAGGGCATCCAGGAAGCGCTCGAAGGCGGTGTTCTCGCCGGCTTTCCCATGGTGGACGTGAAGGTCGAACTCTACGATGGCAGCTACCACGATGTGGACTCGAACGAAATGGCATTCAAGATCGCCGGTTCCATGGCCTTCAAGGAAGCCGCCCGCAAGGCCAGCCCGGTGCTGCTTGAACCCATGATGTCGGTAGAGGTTGTGGTGCCGGAAGAGTACATGGGCACCATCATCGGTGACCTGAACTCGCGTCGTGGCCGCATCGAGGGCATGGAACATCGCGCCGGTTCGCAGGTCATCCGCTCCATGGTGCCGTTGAGCGAGATGTTCGGATATGCGACGCAAATGCGCTCCAGCACCCAGGGACGCGCAACTTATTCCATGCACTTCGCGCGCTATGAAGAAGCGCCGCGCTCGGTGGCCGAAGAGATCGTGGCCAAGGTGCAGGGCAAGAGCACTACCAGCCGTTAACTATTTATGTGGGGCACGTGCCCCGCGCATAACCACCAGTTCGAACAGAGTACGGAGCTTAGAGAGCAATGGCGAAAGAAAAATTTGACCGCAGCAAGCCGCACGTGAACGTAGGGACGATCGGGCACATCGATCATGGCAAGACGACGTTGACGGCGGCGATCACCAAGGTGTTGTCGAAGCACAACCCGTCGATCAAGTTCCGCTCC
>JBBSFV010000057.1:0-16149 GCA_038254775.1 Terriglobales bacterium
ATCCATAGCAACATTCCTGGCGGCACTCGTCTCCATTTGAATTTCCGCCGGGTGCCCCAGCCTTTTTCGCGAGCACAATCATACGATGGGTGCCCCATCCTGACGACGAAGGAAATGAGGCGGAAGGGTGGGTGAACGACATAAGATCTCTCTGATGGATAGAAAAAACTGGTCGGCCCTAGCAGGCGATTTCCGAACTTTTCTGATAGGAGCTGCTGAATAGCCCACCCTTCGCTGCGCTCAGGATGGGCACCCGGCTGAAGCCCCCGTCGTTTATTCCTCGTAAGCGGCCCTAAATGGCCGCTCGTCCACCCTTGTCCCAAGCCAAGGGAAGGCTTGGGTGCGCCACTGGAAGGGTGCCGTCCCGGCGGGACTCAGAACTTTGTTGCTCTGCTCACCCGGCACTCACGTGCCGGGCTACATAGTGGCGCCGCTTCGCGGCTCTGGGAATTCGTCGCACCCACACAAGCCACGCTTGTGTGTGCCACCAGAAACGAGCGGTTTTTAGTTTCTTGTTTCTTGTAGGCGGCTGAAGCCGCCCTTATCAAAGAAATATTCGCATTCGGCACGGATAAATCCGTGCCCTGACTGTTGCGTAAGTCCCAAGAGAGAACGGTAAATAATAACTGCGTACTGTGTACCGCATACTGAGTACCCTCCTTCCGCTACAATCCATTTCTCATGCCGGTCACGGTGCCATCGTTCGCGAAGATCAATCTGGGACTCTATCTGGGGCCGCCGGAGGGTCGCGCCGACGGTTTTCACGAGCTGCGAACGGTGTACCAGACGGTTGCGCTCGCGGACTCCATCAAGATCGACATCAAGACCGGCACCGGGGTCGAGATCCGCTGCAAGGACCGTCGCGTGCCACAGGATGAGTCGAACACCTGCTGGAAAGTAGCCGAGCGGGTGATGAAAGCCTTCCGCGCGCGGGGACGGGTGGTGATCACCATTGAGAAAAATCTGCCGGTGCAGGGCGGGATGGGCGCGGGCTCGTCGAATGCGGTGGCAACGCTTTTCGGCTTGGAGCGAGCACTCAAACAGAAGCTGGAGCCTGCTGACCGGATGAAGCTGGCGGAGGAGATCGGCTCAGACGTGCCGCTCTTCTTATTAGGTGGCACCGTCCTGGGGATGGGCCGCGGAGAGCAGGTGTTCCCGCTGGCTGACTTGCCCAAGCTGGATGTTGTGATCGCATCGCCGGAGGTGGGGGTATCTACCCCCAAGGCGTTCAAGAAGTGGGATGAGCTGTTTGTGGCCGGCAGTGGTGGTGCGGGAAGCAGCCGGGAGAGGGCGCAATTGACCGTATCCGGGCAATCCGATAAACTGAATCAGTTCAGCCGAGAGGTTTATTCGTGGTTATGCTCGGGGTTATGCTCTGGGCTGGGCGGCTCCGCAACCGGTGTTCCTGCAGATGGCAGGGACCGGGCCGAGGCACTGCTTCTCGACCTTGTCCGTACCGGGATTGAAAATGACTTCGAACGCGTTGTCTTTCCTCAATACCCTGCATTACGTGACGTGAAGAGAGCTGTGGAACGCACCGATGGTGTGCGTTATGTCTCGCTCTCCGGCTCCGGCTCCGCCATTTATGGGATCTACGATTCCTCCGCCGCAGCGGAAAAAGCTGCCGAGGAATTAAAGGCCAAAGATATCCCGGCGCAGGCTACGGTCACGTTGCAACGTCCGGAATATCTAAAGGCAGTTCTTAGTTAAAGACAGTTGTTAGTTGATAGTTGTTGGTTAATAGAGGGTTCTTGGTTGTTAAAGACAGTTGTTAGTTGATGGTTATTAGTTGATAGAAGTTCTTGGTTCTTAGTTGTTGGTTCTTCGCCGGGCGTGGACCGTGCGGCGGAAGTGGCTCCGTTCAAACGAGGCGAAGAACTAAGAACTAAAGACTAACAACTAACAACTAACGACTAACAACTGTTTTTTGGGCGATCGACTAATGGTAGGTCAAGTGCCTTTGGAGCACTTTGTCTAGGTTCGAATCCTAGTCGCCCAGCCAGTTTGATCGTGCGACGAGCGTGCAGGGCAGGCAAGATTTTTCAAGCGGGCAAGAGTAGACGTTCAACCCAAGCTGTTCAAAACCAGGCTCGGATTGGGAGAACCTATGGCAACCTCAGCAACGGACAAAGCGCAGATCGATGAGAAGAAGCAGCAGGAGCACGCAAAGGAACAGGCTAAATCCTCTCCTAAACCATTGCGCGCGCGCGAGGCGGAGAAGTTGAAGATCTTTTGCGGCACCGCGAATGAAGCGCTGACGGAAGAGATCTGCCAGTTCCTGGGGGTGCAGCGCGGGCAGGCGCATCTTACCCGCTTCTCTGACGGCGAAGTGTATCTCCAGTTGATGGAGAACGTCCGCGGCGCGGATGTTTTCGTGGTGCAATCCACCTGCTATCCGGTGGACCAGCATTTGATGGAATTGTTGCTGATGATCGATGCGCTGAAGCGCGCATCGGCAAGGCGGATCACCACGGTCATTCCCTATTTCGGGTATGCCCGGCAGGACCGGAAAGATAAGCCGCGGGTGGCCATCTCCGCCAAATTAGTGGCGGACCTGCTGACCACGGCGGGGGCGCATCGCGCATTGGTTTTGGACCTGCACGCGCCGCAGATCCAGGGATATTTCAACATCCCGGTGGACCATTTGTTCGCCTCGCCGGTGCTGGTGGATTACTTTCGCAAGCTGAACCTGCCGGACCTGACAGTGGTCTCGCCGGATGCGGGTGGCGTGGAGCGCGCGCGCTTTGTCGCCAAGAAGATGGATGCGGCGCTGGCGATTGTGGACAAGCGCCGCACGGAGATGAATGTGGCAGAGGTGATGAACGTGATCGGCGATGTGAAAGGCCGCTCCTGCTTGATCATTGATGACATCATTGACACCGCCGGCACCACGGTGAAGACGGCGGAGGCACTGAAGCAGGCCGGCGCCATTGCGGTGTACGCCTGCGCGTCGCATCCGGTGCTGTCCGGGCCGGCGATCGAAAGGATCTCAAGCTCGGTGCTGGAGCAGGTGGTGGTGACAAATACCATCCCGTTGAATGATGCGGCCAAGGCGGAGCCAAAGATCAAGGTGCTTTCGGTGGCGGGATTAATGGCGCGAGCCATCCAATCGATCCATGAAGAGACGTCAGTCAGTTCGTTGTTCTTGTAATCTCGCGCGGTTTTCAGGCGCAAGGAATTTTTGTAAAGGAAAGAAATTATGATCTCGAATGAAGTAGTGGAAGCACAGCAGCGGGCGCCGGAATCACGCGGCAAGAATGAAGCCATCCGTATCCGCCGCGGCGGCAAGATACCGGCAGTCATCTACGGCGCGGGCAAAGAGCCGGTCGCGCTCACGCTGGATCCCAGGCAGATCAAAAAGATCCTCAACTCGGAATCCGGCCATAACACCATCTTCGACCTCAAGATCGGTGCTGGGCAGGAGAAAGCCATGATCGTGGACTGGCAATATGACCCGATCAAAAGCTCGCTGCTGCATATCGACCTCAAGCGCATCGCCATGGATAAAGCCATCCGCGTGAAGGTTCCGATCGAGCTGACTGGCGTCGCTGAAGGGGTGAAGACGCAGGGCGGCATCATGGACCAGGTGCTGCGTGAGGTGGAGCTCGAGTGCCTGCCGGCGGACATTCCCACGCACATTGACGTGGATGTGACCAGCATGACGTTTGGCCAGGTGTTGCGCATCTCTGACCTGCCGCATGGCGGCAAGCTTAAATTTTTGACCAATGAAGAACAGACTGTGGCGCACGTGACCGCGGTGAAGGAAGAAGTGGTTGCTACTCCGGATGCGCTGGCTGTGGCGCCGGTGGCGGCGGAGCCGGAAGTCATCAAGAAGGGCAAGCAGGATGCCCCTGCGGATGAGGCTCCGGCGCCGAAGAAGTAAGCGTGAAGCTGATCGTTGGCCTGGGCAATCCGGGGATCGAATACCAGTTCACGCCGCACAATATGGGCTGGCTGGCGATCGACCGTATCGCAGACCGGCAGCAGGTGAAGGTGGCAAATCGCCACTCGCGCGCGCTGACGGCCCGCACCCGGATCGGGGAGCATGACGTTCTTCTGGCGAAGCCGGAGACCTTCATGAACCTGAGTGGCTTGTGCGTACGAGAGCTGCTGGATGAGTACGGCGCCGATGCAACGCAGGACCTGGTCGTGCTGTATGACGAGCTTGACCTGCCGCTGGGATCCATCCGCATCCGCGAACGCGGAAGCGCGGCGGGCCACAACGGGATCACTTCAGTGATCGGCGCGGTGGGAACGCAGGAAGTGCGGCGCATCCGCATCGGGATCGATCCCGAGCGGGAACGTGATAGCGGCAAGCAGTATGTGCTCTCGCAGTGGCGAAAGAAGGACCTGGAAGTCGTCGACCGGGTGCTCGACACCGTTGCCGAGGCAGTTGAAATGATCTTGAAAGAAGGCATCGCACCCGCCATGAACCGGTTCAACCGGAAGGCGGACGGTGCAGTGGAAGCGCAGTAAGCGCTTTAGAAATTGGAGAGCAACAATTATGCGTACTTACGAAGTGATGTTCATTGTCCGGCCGGATATGGCGGAAGAAGATCTTGACAAGCTGGTCTCGACCATCGAGTCCAATGCGGCCGGAGCCGGTGCCACGCTCAAGAACACTGAGCGCATGGGTAAGCGCCGCCTGGCCTATGAGGTCCGCGGGTTTGACGATGGCATGTACATCCTCATGACCGTGGATGCGGACGGAAAGGCGATCCACGAAGTGGAGCGCCGGTTGCGCGTCTCTGAGCCGGTGATCAAATTCATCACCGTGCGCGTAGATGAGAAGCAGAAGCGCCTGGACAAGATCCAGAAGCTGCGCTCGTCCAAAGTGAAGCGCAGCACCGCCGATGCCGCGGCCGCAGCCCAAGCTGCTCAGGCAGCGCAGGCCGCACAGCAGGCTCCGGCGGTGGAAGCCGCTCCCGCAGAGGTCCCCGCGGGCGCATAGATAAATCATTCGTGGAAGAGCGGCGCTTGCGCGCCGCGTGAAGCGATTCCAGTAACTGGAACCAGACAGGAAGGTAGATATGGCAGACGAAACCAGCAACCCAGCAGCCCCCGCAGAAAGCGCTGCGACTCCCTCGCCGGCGGCGCCGCATACCGGCAGCCGCCCGGCATTCAACCGTGGTCCCCGCCGTGAAGGCGGGCCCGGCGCAGGTGGCCCCGGCGGCGGTCCGCGCAAATTCTTCCGTCGCAAGAAGGTTTGCAAGTTCTGCGTCGAGAAGATCGACGACATTAATTACAAGGACGTTCGACTGCTCTCGGGATTTGTCGCCGAGCGCGGCAAGATCGTTCCCCGCCGCTTGACCGGCGTTTGCACGCCGCACCAGCGCCGTGTCTCCGCAGCCATCAAACAGGCGCGCAACATCGCACTGCTGCCGTTCGCAGCCCGCACCTCCTAAGCGCGAACCCGCGTTGGCTTCGCGAACGTGGGTCACCCAGCCCGGAGAGATTCCGGGGGCAAGAAAATTTTGGAGATATCGACATGGAAGTGATACTGAAAGAAGACATTGAAAAACTCGGCAGCCGCGGAGACGTGGTCAAAGTCGCCGAGGGCTATGGCCGCAACTATTTGTTGCCGCACAAACTCGCCATTGAGGCGACCAAGGCCAACAAAACCGTGATCGACGCAATGAAGGCCGCAGGGGTGCGGCGTTCGTCTAAAGAAAAGGGCCAGGCGGAAGAGCTTTCCAAGCAGTTTGAGGGCGTTACGCTTTCCTTCCAGCGCAAGGTCGGCGAGAAGGACCACCTGTTCGGTTCCGTCACCTCCTCTGACATCGCCGACGCACTCAACGCCAAGGGCTTTCATGTGGATCGCCGCAAGATCCAGCTCGACGAGCCGCTCAAGAGTTTGGGCGAATTCACCGTGCCGGTCAAGCTGCATCGCGAAGTAACCACGCGGGTGACGGTGCAGGTGCAGGCGGAGAAATAGGAGCACTTAGCATTTAGCACTTAGTTCCTGCTGGTGTGCTAAGAGCGGCTTGCAACAGAGTTATTTTCCTTGGGAATGAAGAAGGGCGCAGCGATGGCTGCGCCCTTTCTTGCTTGAAGCAACGGGAAAGACGCCGAACCTTGGGTGGGGACCTAGGAAAATAATTTCTGGTGCGATTTTCATACAAACGACAACAGCAGTGTGGCTGGTCAGCACCTAACCGAAGAAGCTAAGTGCTTCCGGAGTTGCCGTCATGCTTGTACGTTACACATCCAGCGTTCTTAAACTCGTTTTGCTGCTATTAATGGCCAGCGCTTTCTCGCAGGCCCAGCTCACGTTCACGAACAAGTTCTGTCCCACAGGTGACGGCTCGCAATGGGTCACTACCGGCGACTTCAACCGTGATGGCAGGCTGGATATTGCAACCGTGAGCGCCAGCATGAATTCTGTTGCGGTGTGCATCAATACCGGTTCCGGCAACTTCACCCTCGGTCCTATCATCACTGTTCCCGGTGCGAGCCAGGTAAGAGCCGCGGATATGAACAAAGACGGAATCCTTGATCTGGTGGTATCGGGAGGCACTAGCTCCGCTCCGGCTTTATATGTCTTGCTCGGAAGTGGGTCAGGAACCTTTTCTGTGGCACACACTGTGCGGACGCTGCGTCCCGTGACTGCTCTGCAACTCGGGGACCTGGACAGGAATGGCACGGTGGATGCGGTCACAACCGAATGTCTTATTTCAATGGGGTAGATACATGCGGGGCGCGAACGTATAAGAACGTGGCCGGCACGCTCACTTATTGGCAAACCCTGATCTCCAGCTCGACAAACGTCTCTCACGGCCTGGATCCGTTGCTCGTTGTTGACTTGAACGTGGATGGCAAACTTGACGTTGCCGTCGCCGAGCCGGGAGGTGTGAGGATCTTCCCGGGAAACGGAGATGGCACCTTCGCCGCAGCGTATAAGGTGGCCACTGCGGGCGCGATCAATATCGCGGCCAGCAACTTCGACGCGAATAAGTCGCCAGACCTCGCGGTGATCAGTGCTATCAGTTGTCCTGACTACCTTTGTCCAAACTACCTCAACCTGTATTTGAATGACGGGCACGGTAATTTCACTTACAAGAGCCGTACTCAGATCGACGGCGGGACGGAGATTGGTGCAACCGACCTGAATGGTGATGGAAAGATGGATATTGTTGGGCTGGAGGGTAGCCGGAATTTCGGGCGCCTCAGCTACCTCCTCGGACATAACGATGGCACGTTTAGCGCCCAGGTGAACCTCCCACCGCCGGAAGCCGCCGAAGGTCTGGTTTTGCGAGACATGAATCTAGATGGGCGACATGACATTCTTTACGGCGTATTTATTGGCGGCGGCACAGAAATTTTGTTGAACAACAATGCGGGAGTAATATGCACGCCCCCTGGGGCGGACACCTTCCGTTCAAAGATTTGTTCGCCTGGTGCGGGCACAACTGTCCCTACCACTTTTACAGTACGTGGATCGGGAAACTCACCCGCTGGGCTGTTGCGTCTCGAGTTATGGGTGGATGGGGTTAAACGATACGAGACCCGCAACGATCAACTCTCAAGGACCATCACCGTCTCTGCCGGCACACACCAAATCACGGTGACAGCGGTAGATCTATATCTCGGATATGCAAAGAAGACGATCACCGTGACCGCACAGTGATTCAGTGATTGAAAGCAGTCAGCAGTCAGCATTCAGTTTCACGTTGATAAGTTGGTGCGACAAAAATAAGGATCAGGCAAGAAAGAAGGCGCGGCGAGAGTCGCGCCTTTTGTTTTTCTGCGGGACAGAGGTGGCCAATGCCTCAGGACGCCACCCCAACGAGCTGCGCTCGTCGGGGGCCCCGGATGGGGCGCCCAGCGATGCTCAGATCTAAACTGTGGGATGACAAGTCAAATGCATAGATCCTTCGACTCGGCTGCGCCTCGCTCAGGATGACAGGTCAAATTTGAAGAGTTGGCTGCGCCTCATCAGGATGACAGATCAAATTTGAAGAGTTGGCTGCGCCTCGCTCAGGATGACAGATCCAGTGAGACGTTTCGCGACGAGCGACTAGCTCCCTGCCTTTCATGCCACTCGCGAATTCGATTCCGGGTCCTCTGCTCCATGATCCGTGATGCGTCGATCCGCGGGTCGAGATTGCAATATTCCGCCCGCCGCTTCCAGTGTCTGGCGGATCGCATCCGCATTGCCGGGGCCGGGTATCACGCTGACCACAACTTCCAGGTTCGGGTGCAGGTAATCCGGCTGCCTGGCTTGCATTGAGGCGTCTTGCTCCGGATTGCGCGTGGTTGCCGGGCTGCGCTCCTCGTGGATGTCACCGACGATGCCGGATGCAGCATCCTGCTGCATGTGTCCGGAGGCCGCCATATCGGTGGCGCGATAGGTGATCGGCGAATTTGCCACGGAATCCACGGTCGCTTCTCCCGGCATGAATGCAATTCCTTCGTTGGCCACGCCCATATTGCGCAAGTCATCCGCGGCTTTCTCCGCAGCTTCACGCGAGGGGAATGCGGCGACGATGGCGTGCTGCATCGCTTCCGCTTTGCTGGTATTCAACTGGTCGTTCGGCAAGAATGGTTTCATCGCGTGCTCCTTTATGCGGCTTTCTCTTCATCGATCTTGGGAAGTCCTGAATTCGCCGGGCCGTTCACGACGCATCCCCCAGGGCTAAAGCGCGAGCCGTGCGCAGGGCAATCCCAAGTCTTTTCTGCGCCGTTCCAGCGCACGATCGCGCCCAGATGCGGACAGATTGCGGAGTGCCGATGCAGGACGCCGGCCTCGTCCCGATAGCACGCGATCTTGGCTAAGCCGTGGCGAAGAACCGCGCCCTCTCCGGCAGCGATCTCGTCCACGCTGCTGACTTCACCGGGTGTGACGTAATCGCGATACTGCGCGAAAGAGTTGAGATTTTCTTTCAGCCACTCACCACTGGCGCGCAGCCGAATACGCGCGGGATCGTACAACTTTGCCCATGGGTTCTCGCGGCCCAGGATGAGATCGGTGATGAGCATGCCGGCAATAGTGCCGTGGGTCATGCCCATGCCGGAGTCTCCAGTGGCGATGTAGATGTTCTCGTCCAGCGGGTTCCTGCCGATGAAGCCGACATAGTCGTCCGTCTCCATCACCTGGCCGGACCAGCGAAACTCAAAGGACTCCACTTGCGGCCAGCGCTCTTTCGTCCAGCCTTCGAGATCGGAAAAGCGCTGCTCGAAGTCGTCGGCTTGGCCGGTCTTGTGGTCTGCCCCGCCCACGATGAGCACGTCATAGCGCTCATCGCTAGGTGAGTCGCTGCCCATGGGCTGTAAACGAGCATAGTGATACGGATCGTCGGTGTCCCAGAAAAGCCCGAGCGCCACACTGTCATGAGGAACGCGCGCCCCAACAACGTACGAGCGATATGGCATTTGTTTGGTGTTGATCTCAACCCGGTCATTGACCGGAGAGTTGGTCGCGACCGCAACTGCGGCAGCGCGGATCTCAAATCCATTGCCGGTGCGCACCCGCGCCGGCCTTCCGTCCACGATGGAATCAGCATGGGTTTTGCAGAATACCCGTCCGCCCAGGCGCTCGATGGCGCTCACTAAGCCGTTGATGTATTTGAGCGGATGGAACTGCGCCTGGCCGGGGAAACGAAGGCATGCACCGGTATTGAAATTGATGATGGGCGCCTGCGATTCTTTGGTGACGCCCGTGAGTCCCGCGCGGTGCGCAGCGGCAAGTTCTTTGTCTAACTCTTTCCCATCCTTCCCGGGGGCGAGGAAAAGCCAACCATCCAGGCGCAGGAAGTCACACATGATATTTTCGTCCGCAATGATCTGCTCGATCCGGCTGATGGCTGCGGTATGGCTCTCAGCAGCGATGCGCGAGCCTTCCAGTCCCTGTACTTTTTCGAGTTCGTAATAACGGTCGTCGATGGCATTCGAAAGGTGCGCGGTGGTCCGGCTGGTCTCGCCGCCGGCAACTGCTCCGTCATCGATGACAACAACCTTCTTGCCGGCCTTCGCCAGGTGGTAAGCGATCGAGAGCCCAGCAATGCCCGCGCCCACAACGCAAACGTCGGTAGTCAGGTTCTCAGAAAGGGCAGGGCGTTCCAGCAACTCAGCGGTTGCCATCCATAGGGAAAGAGTGTCACCAGATCCGCTCTTCATCATCAGCTCCCGTTCAAAAGCAAAGACCGCAAGATGTTGCTCTGCGGTCTTTGCGTCACTTAACTTGGATGCTGCCCTCTTGTGCGGTGCCGTTCCGCCTAAGCCGCTGCGGTATCCAGGCCCCGTAACGATTTTTGCGCCTTGCGCTCGTGCTCTGTTTCCTCAAAGGCGCTTACGACAGCGGCTTTGGCTTCATCGAGCGGCAGCGGCGGGACCACTGTCATTGTCTTCAGGATATCCGCCAGCTTGAAATAGGCGGCGCGGCACTTGTGCATGAAGTCAACCGGGTACTCCGGCTTGCGCGCCACTGCTGCTTCGATGTCCGCGTCCAGCAGGTACGCCACATCGGGAGTGGGCACCAGCTTGTGGATGAAGCAGACGAACGCGCGGGTGATCGCTGAATCGAGCGGCAGGTTCGCCAGCTCGTCATAGATGTAGCGGTCCATGATGATCACATCCGGATTGCCGCGGCGGGCGCGCGCCACCACTTCGCAAAGGTGCAGTGCATCCAGCAGATAAAGCCCATGCCGCGCCAGCGAGAGATACCACTTGCGCACGTTCTTATCGCGGCGGTTCACCGGCTTGCCCGGCGCGCCTATCCCTTTCTCACTGCCGTACATCTTGTGCACAAAGCCTTCGCGATAGCGGGTTCCCACTACCACGTTGTCCCAGAACGCGAGCAGCACAAATCTGCGGCCGGACGCGGTCAAGTGATCGCAGAGGTTTGAGATCTGCGTGCTTTTGCCGGAACCGTCCACGCCGGAGAAACTCACTAGCATGGGGCGATGATGTTCATGACCCATTGATGACGAAGAGCCCACTGTTAGCCTCGCTTATTTTGCCGCGCCCGGAGGCGTACTAGGTGAAGATTTTGACAGACCGTAAACCGCTCCAAGTGCCACACCCGCTGCCGCAACGGCGCCCAACTTGATGATCCAGGAGCGCACCTGGCGCTGCTTCACCGGCGCGATCGCCGAGCCTGCCGGGCGAGAAGCGGCGCCCCCGCTGGTCACGCCCTTTTGCGCCGCTGCTGTGCCCAGGGGCTGTTGAGTGGGGGTGGAGGTGAGCCGCTCGGGAGCAGGAGTGGGAACCTGGTCCTGTGCCGGAGCTGCCGCTGTCGACTGTTGTCCAGACGGCGCGTCCGGCAGCGGAGACTCAGATGTTTGCGGAGTTGCCGCATCGATCGGGGTGGCAGGCTGGCTTTGCAATGCCTGCGGGATATTGCTCTGGTGATCCAACGGTTGTGGGTTCTGGCTCTGTGCCATCAGCTCAGGCGTGGCGCAGAGCGCGAACGTGAGCAGCACCAACAGAACACGGGTGGCATTCAAGGACTTCATAAGTTCCCTCCAGGGGCTCAGTTCTCTGTCAGCTTGTCTCCGGCAACCGCTTTCACCAGCGGGCCGGTGGGAGATAGATTCGGTGCTGCAGGCGAAAGCAGACGGTGGATATCGGCTTCGCGGTCGATCAAATGTTTCAGCCGGTTCTTCAAATAGCGCCAAAGATTGGGCAAGTTAGTCTCATACCAGCAGGATTCACGCATGCGTGGCGAGAAACCACACAGCATGCGGAAGCGCGTCTGGGCCACTGTTGGTGAAACCAGCATCGCCGCCGCAAACCGGTGATTGCCTTCCAGGATGGTCAGCGGCAAATCATCACTCATGCCGATCAACAGGATGGTGCTGGGATGCACCGCGTCATGCAGCAGGCGATAGCGCATCTGCTGGATCTTCGCGATCACCTTATTGCCGGCGCGACGATGTCCTTCCCGGATCCGGCGCACAATGTCAGAGATGCAGTAACTTCCGTCTGAGATCTTGCTCCACTGCGCGCGGGGAAACACGCGGATGCGTTGCAGGTCCTGGGGCTCGATCTCCACCTGCCACCACTGGGTGTCTTGCGGAAGCTCGCGCCACATGTGCCCGCGGCGGCGAAACAGCAGCGCCCGCCGCAGCGCGTTATCTGAGGCCACGGAATAGTCCGGATGGATCACCAACTCCTCGAATTGTTCGCGGTCGCGGTTGTATTCCGCTTCATAGAACTCGTTCTTCAGGAATTCGCCGATCGCTTCCGCTTCGGAGACAGCACGCAACCTCTTCATGCGGCCCCCTGCAATTCCGGCGTGGGCTTGCGGTTGGCCCGCAGAAAAGGCACTGAAACTGCTATCAACAACATCACCATCAACACGATCTGGACCATCACCACCTGCCGCAGGCTGTCATGGAAGATGGCAATCAACACCACCAGCAATCCGCTCACCACCAGTTGGAACCATCCGGTGTTGGCGATCTTGCGCGACATTTCATATGCCATCAGCACTACGCTCAAGGCGTACAGCCCGGTGGCGATGGCGTACAGGCTCAGCAACGGCTCGGCTTGCTGGAAGTTGTGTCCGAAGATGATCCCCACAATCAGGTGCGGGAAGGCTGCAAGCGCGATAGTGAAAGCCGAGGAGATGGCCAAGACCATCAGGAACGGCGTGAGCACCACTTGGCGGGACTCATCTTCCTTTTTCACGGCAGCGCTGATGGGGAACATGGCGCTCACGATCGACCATGCCGCAAAGTAAACCACGCGCCCCACCAGGGCGACCGCGGCATACATGCCGGCATCCTGCGCGCTGAAGAAATACTTCACCAGAAGGATGTCGATGTTGTTGATGACCACCTGTCCCACAAAAAAGACGATCGCCTGGATGCCCTCGCGGAAGGATGCGGGAATGACCACTGCCTCCTCTTTACTTCTTGGGAAGCGCGCTCCGGGAAAGAAGAATGCAGCAACCACGCTGGCGGTCAGCGCGCCTACCGCGCCCAGCACGCCATAGCCCGCAAGCACCAGGCCCAGAGCGGCGCCGAACTTGACTAGAACCTCGATCACAAAATTTAAGGTGAGCGGCTTGAACTCGCAAAGCCCCTGCATCCCACCGCGCTTCACTCCCAGGGGCACGTAGCAGGCAATGCCGAGGGCGAGCAGCAAGATCAGATTCGGGTCGCGCAGCGTAAGCAGGGAAGTGATCAATCCCCTTCCGGCGATCAAGAGTGCGGCAATGGCAATGCCCACGATCCACGCCTTGCGCATCAGCCTGCTATAGACGGAGTGCTTGCCCGCTGGGGAATCATTGCGGGCGACGAACTTGGCGCAGACCATCTGGAAAGAAAGCGTGACCGCTGAAGCCAGCATGAGCAGGGTGGCCACGGCGCTTGCATCGCCGAATGAAGCCGGCCCCAATAGCCGAGCCATGGCGATGTTGTAACCAAAATTGACGGAGCTCACCACGGCCGAGCCGAGCAGCATGATGATGCTGCCGCCCAGTACCTGGGACGAGCGCGAGCTGAGCGGGCCAGAGGAGCTGAACAGCAGCTTCAAACGTGGCATCGCAACGGCAGTGTCATTCTGTTGCATATTTCTAAGCGGCTACGGGAGCCGTGACCGTCTCAGTCTTCTTCATGGTGTTGGGCAGGAACGCGGAGAAGCTGCGCACTGCGTCCGAACTGGTCTCATACACTTCGAACAGGCGCTCGGTGCGAGTCATCTCCAGCACAATGGACGCTTGCGCGGAGAGCGCCGCCAGCTTCAGGTCGCCGTCGCGCTTCATCGCCTCAGACATGCACTGCAAAAGCATCTCCACTCCTGCTGCGTCCAATTGCTGCACCTGGGAGAGATCAAAAACGATCTGCGGACGGTCAGAGTTGATCAACGGCTCCACGTCGCGGAAAAAAACGCGCGATTCACGAAGGTTCAGCCGCGCCGGCATGCGTTTTACGATCACAGGTCTACTGGTTTCCATATTCCCTCGCTACTGCCAGTGCGCCCGGGAATTCAGCTACCGCGCGGGCCTGGTCTTTTTTTTCGTACACATTGGTTGCGCCGTAGTTTTTGCTGCATTCGGCGGTGACTGCATCAAGCTTGGGCTGTTCCGGCTCATCCGCCTTCGACGAGCGAAATCCTTCATAGGCCAGCCGCGGCAGAAAGGAGACGAGCGCGCCTACGCCCGCGAGCAGGCGAATACCCACATTGGGAGAGCTTTCATCGAGCAACTTCGGATCTTCGATCACCGCCTGCGCGTTGCGCTTTAAGTGGAAGATCTGCCGCGCGCCGACGATCGAATGGGAGACATCCAGCCCCGGACCGAGGATGGAGAAGGGCAATACGGTCGCATTCTCCACCACGGTGCCGCAATCGATGACCGAATGATGTTCCACGGCGGACGAACGCGTGACCACCGCACCGGAGCGGACCTTGGCGCGCTTGCCGATATACACCGGAGCCACCAGGCGTGCGCCCCGATCGACACGCGCACCCTCCCCCGCCCAGATGCCCGGGCGGATCTGCTTACCTACTGGTTGCATTTGGCAGCGACGATGCAAGGCATCGGTCGCCAACTTGCGCAGATCGTGGGGAGTCTGCAGCGAGTTCACATAACCGTGGGTCTGATAATGCAGGGAATCAGTGCGCGTCCGCTGCAAATCATTTCGCAACAGATACGCAGCCTCATTGCTCCGCAGCGGGCTTAAACAAAAGATATCCAGCGCCTGGGTGCCTTTATATGCGCGCAATACTTTGGCGCGCTGTTTTTGGTGGCACTCGACCATCTCTTTCCAGTCGATCTCAGCATACCCACCAAGGCGGATGAGCAGGATCGTCTCCGGCGCGGACTCGCCGCGGGCATCAAAAGCCTGCTCGGTGGCCCGGATGTGGCTCTCCGCCTGTGCCTCCAGGGCTTTCACCCCCACAGGCAACGGATCTTCCAGCATCTTCGGCTCGAGCACTACGGTTATGTCGGCAGCCAACTGCTCACGCAGAGTTTCCACTATGCGGTGCAGCAGCGGCTTGCCCAGTACGTCCAGCAGCACTGCAGGACGCCCGGCAAATGGCGTTTCGTGTCCGCCCACCAAAAGAATCGCTTTTACATCCATGGGACCCACCTGGGTGCAGCGGCACGGAAGATCGCGGAGCGGGAAGGGATCCAGTTGGGCAGCCGGCGGAAGCGCGAGATCGGCGCCAACGCTTTCTGCCTGCGCTGCAGGTCGAACGCGCGCAGATACTGCCTCATGATCTGGGGCATGGTCTGGCGCAAGGCAGCGTAAAAATTCTTTTCACCCATCTCGATCTGTTTTTCCGGGCTATTCAGCAGCTTCACCATGGTCTCTGCCAGGCCGTCCGGATCGCCCGTCTGGTAAAAGTCCACTGCTAATCCTTCATCGGTCGCCATTTCGCGGAAGTCGGGGATATCTGCGCAGATGATGGGCACACCGTACTCGCACGCCAGATGCGCCACGCCGCTCGATCCGGTCGCGGAGGAATACGGCATCACCATCATTGACGCTTTTTGGAAGAGGTCGGGGATCGCATCCTCGGCAACGTAGCCGGTGAATGAGACCTTGTCACTGCCTTCAAAGCGCTCCGCCACGGATTCCACGTAGCCCGGCGTCATGGGATGATTACCCCCCGCGATCACCAGTTTGGCGTTCGGCATCTTTTCTGAAAGCTTCGCAAAGGCGTCAATCAATAATTCCAACCGCTTATAGGTTCCCCACTTTCCGAAGGCGACGATGCGCTGCTCCGGATTGTTGCGGATGGAAAAGTCGGGATACTCCGGTCGCGCCGACAAGATGCCGTGGGCACGGAAGTGGACGTTCTCGCCGCGGTATTTCTCGAGCAAGGTACGGCGATACGCGGGCAGCAACACGCTGATGGAGTTCGCCATCAGCAGCACCCGGGTCATGATATTTCCCGCCAGCTTATAAAGCCGCTTGTGCTTCACGCCGGCATGGCTCAGATCGATGTTGTCCATGAGATGGTGCAGCGTGATGTGGGTATAGCAGCCAAACATGCGGGTCAGTACCGGAATGGTCAATCCCAGCGCGGCCTGGACGGGCTTGTCACCAAAGGTAGAAAAAAGAAGGTTGAACCACACCACGTCCGGCTTGTTCTGGCGGATGGTTTTCAGCAGCTTCCACGGGTTCAGAAAGCTGTTGAAATCCCAGATCCGGATAACGTCGAATTCCGGCAGCTCGGGCTCATTCCCTTCGAGCG
>JBBSFV010000058.1:0-15939 GCA_038254775.1 Terriglobales bacterium
CGAGTGCGGAGATAACAGATGCGCTCGCGCTCTTGAGCACGCCGGCAAACTGATTCATGGCGATGATGTCATCGTTCCAGGCGTACGTATAGGAATCAGGAGTTGCCGTTCCCGCCATGATGTCATGGAACTGGCCGCCCATCACGAGCGTCCAGGCGTCATTCAGCCGCTGCTGAGGATAGGGCCTTCCGCCCAACCACGCAGCAGCCACGGATGCTTTCTCGGCGGCATCCGCGAGTATTTCGTTTTTGCGGTTCCATCGTTTCTGGTAGGACTGTGAAGTGAGCGAGCCGGCGGAATGGTTGGTCAATTCCAATTCGCCTTTGTAATGGGGCAGGCGCGCGGTTTGCTGTGGCTTGATATCTAGGAACATCTGATCAGCGGCAGCGGAGACAACCCGCACGGGGCCTCCGCCCACAGGGACGGTGCGCGCATCCGAATTTGATGACCCATTCGCAGAGCCCAATCCGGCTTCGCCACGGTTGATGGTTGCTTCCAGTAGTTTGATGGAGGACTCAGTGGGAGATCCGCCGATATCACCGGTGCCGTAATAGTGATAATCGGTAAAGAGTCCGCTGACCTCGCCATTGCGTTGCACGCGACGAGCCCAGTCTCCCTGGTAATTCCGGAACTCCTGGTGCTGAGGATCTTTCTGGGCCGAGGCATCTTGCGCCGGCGGCAACGGTGGCAGCGGCTTGCTGAGGTCGGTGGTGATGTCTGCGCTGTAGCTCCCGGGGTTGAAGGCGGCGAGCACGCTCCTGCCATCCGGACCTTCCCAGATGCCCACATTGAACGGGGTGCCGTGCGGAGTACGCTCCGGAGAATCCGGGCCGCCCACCGGAGCAGATGATCCCCAGGTCAGCTTCTGAGTAGAAAAGCCTTTGATACCCGAGTGCGCCAGGATGCTGGGCAAGGAAGAGGGAAATCCGAAGCAGTCCGGCAACATGTATTCCGCGCTGGCTTTATGAAAATCGCGGCGGAAATATTCATTGCCATAGAGGACCTGGCGAAATATCGATTCCGCGGAAGGAGAATTGACGTCACTCTCTTCCATGGACGAGCCCGCGGGGAACCAGCGGCCCGCGGCAACGTATTGTTGCAATCTTTGGTAGTCGGCGGGAAAGTATTCTTTCATCAAGCGATAACGGTTTGCCCCGCTGAAGTTGAAGATGTAGTGCGGATATCTCTCAAAGAGGACAAAATTGTTCCGCAGGGTCTTGGAGAGATATTCGCGGATCACCAGGGGATATTCCCACCGCCATTCCGTATCCAAATGCGCATACCCCACCACGTAGAGAGTGGGTTGCCGGGTGAGGTTCGGAGCAGCGCTGACCGTCCTGCTCAGGCTGACCTGGGAGTTCCGGGTGGAAGGTTTGTGCGCGGGTGCGATCTTGCCGGCGATCCTGTCCGCGATCTTGCGAGAGTGGGCGGCTTGCGCGGGCGTGGTGCTGCTCAACAAACAAAGTAATGAAAGCGTGAGTAATGAAAGCGTGAGAAGTGACAGCTTGTGGAGTAAAAGCTTGAGCGCTTTTGAGATCCGAGCCATAAAAAGTCTCCTACTTTGCTGCACGACGGTAGTGGGGAAAAGCGATGGTCCGGCGAGAAGTTTGATCATTCCGTTTTATCCTGAAGAAGCGCCCAGTGGAGCATGAAAGTTGAGGACCATGGTAATGAGAACCATGGTAATGAGAACCATGGTAATGAGAACCATGGTAAAAAGACTTAGGCTGATCAGAGTGCGATAATCTCCGCGGAAATTCTACTCAATAATGACCATCTGGAAGGACCATCTGGTGAATCGCAGCGGTAAGAAGCTGGCAATCGCCCTTCTGTTGTTGGCATCGTCAGTGAGCGGTCAGGCGCAGGTGAAGGTGATAGTGGACCTGAACACCGGGTCAGAGGCTACTGCGGCATTCAAGTTCAAGCACGTACCATCTCCGGTAAAGGCCGATGTCGCCGCGAAGGCAAAGCTCTCTCTTGTGGTGGGCGATCGGGATGGTAACGGCGGGGAGTTGACAGCATTGAACGACGGCGCGCTCCCGGTGGAAGCGGATCAACCTGCGGCGAACTTTTTCTTTGCCGCCGGAAGCGATGGTGGCCGCATACAGATCTCTTTCGATCACGCGATCGAGGTTGCCCAGGTGAACTCCTACTCATGGCATCCGGGAGCACGCGGGCCGCAATTCTACAACTTGTTTGCCAGCGACGGCACCGATCCCAAATTTAATCCTGAGCCCAATGAGCACACCGACCCAGCCACATGTGGATGGAAGCTGGTTACGACAGTTGACACTCGACCGGAGAAGGGCAGTGGCGGCGGGCAATACGGAGTGAGCATCACGGATGCCGGCGGCTCGCTGGGCAAGGTGCGGTATCTTCTCTTCGACGTGGTGCCCACGGAGAGTGAAGATCCCTTCGGCAACACCTTCTTCAGTGAGATCGATGTCATCGAGAAGAAGTAGTTTGAATCGCAGGCAACCGCGTTACGACGCAGCTTGAGATCAATCCCAGCCACGGACCAAAATCCTATTGTGTCTTAAAGCGGATTTAATCGAGCTATAATCCTGCGGACGATGCCCCTCCAGACTGGCAGCAAAATAGGCCCTTACGAGATTCTTGCCGCGCTCGGCGCCGGCGGGATGGGCGAGGTGTATCGCGCCCGCGATACTCGACTCAATCGGGAGGTCGCCATCAAAGTCCTCCCCGAGCATGTTTCGCAGAACCCTGAGCTGCGCGCACGATTTGAACGCGAAGCCAGGGCGCTTTCTGCGTTCACCCACGCACACATCTGCACATTGCATGACATTGGCCAGCAGGATGGCCGCGATTACATCGTGATGGAGCTTCTGGAGGGGGAATCGCTTGCGGACCGCATCCTGCGTGGACCTGTGCCCGGGGGGCAACTGCTGCGGATCGCGATCGACATCGCAGATGCACTCGACAAAGCCCATCGCCAAGGGGTGGTGCACCGGGACTTGAAGCCGGCGAACATCATGCTGACCAAGTCCGGCGCTAAGTTATTGGACTTTGGATTGGCGCGAGAGTCCTCGCCACTGCTGAGCGCCAGCTCCATGACTGCGATGGTGACCCGATCGCAGCCGCTGACCACCCAGGGCACCATCCTGGGAACGTTCCAATACATGTCTCCGGAACAACTTGAAGGGCGGGAGGCGGATGCGCGCAGCGATCTATTCAGTTTTGGCGCGGTGCTTTATGAGATGGCGACAGGGAAGCGAGCGTTTGACGGCAAGACTCAAGCGAGCGTGATAGCCGCCGTGCTTGCTTCAGAACCGCCATCGATCACTACGATCGCGCCCCTGGCTCCGGCGGCCCTGGATCACGTGATCCGGACCTGCCTGGCAAAAGATCCCGACGATCGCTATCACAGCGCGCACGATGTTTTGATCCAATTACGATTCATCTCCCAGGAGAGTGCTGTTTCCAGCGCGTCTGCGCCGGCGGTGCGCAGAAAATGGTGGCGGAATCTGCGGCTGGCATGGGCCAGCGCAACACTGCTGGCGGTGGTGGCGACGATAGCGGGATATCTGGCGTATTCGGAAGCGACAACGCCGCGCCCGGTGGTACGTGCCTCCATACTGGCCCCGGAAAAGCTGAGCTTTGATGCATTGGGGGATTTCGGCGCACCGGCGGCGCTTTCGCCGAATGGCAAATTCATCGTCTTCGGCGCCCATGGCCAGGATTCTCCCAAGGCGTTATGGGTGAGGGCCATTGACAGCCTGGCCGCGCAGCGGCTGCAAGGGACGGAGAACGCCGCATTCCCCTTCTGGTCGCCAGACAGCAGGTCGATCGGCTTTTTTGGTGATGGCCAATTGAAAAAGATCGCGGTGGGTGGGGGGCCTGCAACGGTGCTTGCGGATGCCGTGAATCCGCGCGGGGGCTCGTGGAGTAAAGAAGGCACGATCGTGTTCAGCCCTAATTTCCGGGGGCCGCTGTTCCGCGTGGATGCTTCCGGGGGGCGCGCTACCCCGATCACACAATTGGTGACCGGGAAACAGACGACGCATCGCTGGCCGTGGTTCCTGCCGGATGGAAAGCACTTCCTCTACTTTGCCACCAGCCATGACCAGGCGAGTGACATGGCAGGCCTGTTTTTGGCTTCGCTTGATGGCAAGAGCGAGATGGTGATGCCGAATGATTCGGCGGGCGCCTATGCCGATGGGCAACTATTGTTTCGGGTCCAAAACTCACTCATGGCGCAGGAGATGGATGCCTCCGGCAAGTTTTCCGGAGAGCCGGTGCAGGTGGTTGACCGAATCGCGTATGACGCCGGCACCTGGCGCATGATCTTTTCACCTTCTGAATCCGGAGAAATCGTCTATCAACAGGGCTCGGCTGCCAACGGCACTCATTTGAACTGGTATGACCGTTCTGGAAAACAGCTCGGCACGTTGGGGGACCTGACCCGGTATCGCGATCCACGCATCTCTCCAGACGGAAAACGGGTGGCGGTCTGTCTGGGCGATCCTAATTGGGCGATCTGGGTATTGGACATCGCTCGGGGAGTGAAAGCGCGCCTCAGCTTCGGGGCAGGTACAGGCGTCACTCCCAGTTGGTCCGCTGACGGGAAATGGATCGCGTATTCGCTTTCAAGTTATGGGTCAGTCGGGGTTGCCACGGTGAGTGGCGCACGCGCCGGATCGGCCATCCATATTGTTGCTACCGATGGCAGCGGGCATGATGAAGAGGTGGTGCCCAGCGTCGCGGACACCGCTTATCTTGCCCCGGAGTTCTCACCAGACGGCCGCTATATGCAGTTTCTGAGAGCGGAAGGCCCGGTGGGATCATCTGTTTATGCGGTCGATATGAAGGGAGACCGCAAACCATTCCGGGTAGTGTCGCCTGCGAACCCGCAAGGCAACATAGTGGACGCGCATTTGTCACCCGACGGCAAATGGATCTCCTACACCTCTTCGGAATCGGGGACGGTGGAAATCTACATCACTTCTTTTCCGGGGGCGCAAGGCAAATGGCAGGTCTCTTCCGGTGGCGGCGTGGTGGCGCGCTGGCAGGGGAACGGCAAACAGTTGATCTACCAAAGCACGCGGCTGGATTTCATCTCCGTGCCCATCACGGTGAGAGGGGACAAACTGGAACCGGGCGCGCCGCAAAAACTATTCAATGTTGCCACGGTGGCAGATGGATTTCCATTTGACGTCTCCGCGGATGGCCAGCGGCTGCTCTTAAATGTTCCGGATACCGATGCCGCTTCCGCGCCCTTGAATTATGTGCTGAACTGGCCCAGGGATTTGAAGCGAAAATAGCAAACCACTCTGCAAGTATCAGCGCAAGTGATCAGCGATCATGGGAGAAGACAAGCAGCCATCTCATGATTCGCTGATTCTGCGTGTAGTGACTGGAGCGAGGAGTTCTTTCCATTGCCGCCGGTTCTTCCGGTGACATTCTGCGGCGGCCTGATCAGCGTGGAGAGAGACGGTAGGGCATCTCAAATCTTCCCAGCTCGATCACGCTGTGCTCGTTCGGCGGCGAGATGCGGAACGACTGGATCTTTTGCTTGCGCACCTGGATGTGTGCGGAGACCTTGCCGAGTTCTTTACCGGTGGCGGCGTCGTAAAAGGTGACTTCAAGAACGTCATTATTGCGACGGTAACCAAAGACGTAGTTCCCGGGAGCCAGATCGATCTCGCCGATCTGTAATGGGGCTTGCGTTAAAAAGTAATGGGAGTACTTGCCTTCCGCGGAATATCCCGCAGTGATCAAAACCACTCCGGCAACGAATGAACCGTTGCCGTTGGTGATGCCGCTGGCAGTCCTTAGCTCAATCTCAATCCGCTCTTTTTCCACGGGGGCGCGGGCGGGCAACAAGTTTTGCAGCTCCTTTTCCGTGGCTGTTCGCCACGCCGCAGGTCTTCCCGTGGCAGAGCCCCGCGGGACCGCGCTGAAGATAATGAGTGCAAAAAAGATGGCGAGAAGGGTGGTTTTCATTTGTCTCCGCTTGAGGGAAGGTGGACGATCCCGCGCTGCAATGCCGTGGTGGCGGCCTGCGTGCGGTCATTCACCGCTAATTTACTGAGGATG
Organism: Terriglobales bacterium; assembly: GCA_038254775.1. Lineage (GTDB taxonomy): Bacteria > Acidobacteriota > Terriglobia > Terriglobales > Acidobacteriaceae > JBBSFV01. Next base: position 6,058 of record JBBSFV010000058.1, read on the forward strand.
TTGTTTACATGGGTCTTGACGGTAGATTCAAAGATGCCCAGAACTTCCGCGATCTCTTTGTTGCTATTGCCTTTCACGATCAGTTCCAGAACAGAAAGTTCGCGCGCTGTGAGGTGGGGGCCGCCCATGCGGTCAGCAAGGCGTTCGGCAACGATACCGGGTATGCGGGTTTTTCCGGCGTGGACGGCGCGGATCGCTTCCATCAATTCATCCCCAAACATGTCTTTCAAAAGATATCCGCGGGCACCGGCCTGGATGGCGCGGTAAATATCTTCGTCGCCGTCGTAAGTGGTAAGCACGATGATGCGAGCCTGGGGAAACTCCTGCCGGATGGCTTCAGTGGCTTGGGCGCCACCCAAGAGTGGCAGTCGCAGGTCCATAAGGGTGATGTCCGGCTGGTGGCGGCGGTAGAGCGCGATGGCCTGCTTTCCATCTTGCGCCTCCGCGATCACTTCCATGTCAGAGGTGGTCTTCAGCAGAGCCACCAGGCCCTGCCGGACCACGTGGTGGTCTTCGACGACCATGATGCGGATCTTATTGGGAGTGGTCATGCTTATGATTTAAGCGCCTCCAGTTCGCGCGCGTCTGCTTCCACTGCTACCTCAGTGCCTCGGCCGGGGCTGGTATCAATGGTCAGCACCGCTTTAAGCTTCTTTGCCCTTTCGCGCATGCCGGTCAAACCGTAGCGCTCGCTGAGGTCGTGCGCAGGACCAGAGGCAACGAAGCCCTGGCCATCATCGCGCACACTCAGCCTGACCGTGGAGCCAAAAAACAGTTCGATGTCGATAAGCTTCGCCTGAGCATGGCGTATCGCATTTGCCGTGGCTTCCTGTGTGATTTTAAGCAGTTCCTCTTCCACATGCTTTGGCAAAGGATGATATGTGCCGGTGATGTTCAAAACGATCTTCGCCGGAGTGTCCGGGGAAACGCGGGTGACGAATGCCGCCAGCGCGGAAGGGAGAGACTGCTCATCGGCTCCAGCGCGCAGGTTCCAGATCGAGCGGCGTGCATCGGCAATGCCCTCGCGGACGAGGGTGCGTGTCTGGTCCAGTTGCTGACGAGCGGCATCTGGCGCAGAGGCCAAAAGTCTGGAGACGATCTCCAACTGCACGGAGACGCCGATCATGCTTTGTGCCAGGGTGTCATGGATCTCACGGGCGATGCGTTGCCTCTCTTCCAGCACAGCCTTGAAGCGCAAACGAACATAGCGGATCCGCAGGCGGTAGATCTCATAGATCAGGAACGCGGTGCAAAGAGCAAAAACCAAGTAGAACCAGATGGTCTGGTAGAAAGCGGGTTGCAGCCGGAACGATACTTCCGCGCCAGTGCTATTCCACACGCCGTCATTGTTGGCCGCGATCACATGGAATGTATAAGTACCAGGCCGAAGGTTGGCATAGGAGGCGCTGCGGCGTTCCATGGTCTCAACCCAATCCCGATCAACGCCATCAAGCTTGTATTTAAACCGGATCTTTTCTGCTGCCACATAACTCATGGCGGCATATTGAAAGCTGAATCGAGAGCGGCCCGCAGAGATCACTTGCGAATTTTTTACCGGGGCCGACACTTCATCCACAAAGATCTTTTCAATGGCAACGGGAGGCGGCAGGCTATTTGTTGCCATGGTTTGCGGATCCACGGCGGCGATGCCCTTGAGCGTTGAAAACCAAAGGCTGCCATCCTGCATACGCCAGGCCGCGGGATGCGCACCCGAGACACATTCCCGAGTAGGCATGCCATCGGCAGTTCCATATCGAGTGACCGCAAGATGCGATGATGTGCCTTCCGCAACCGCGTCGAGGTCTTTTAACGCGGCACGGAAGACGCCTTGCGGCGAAGCCAGCCACAGATATCCAGCCGCATCTTCAACGATCGCGTAGATGGTTTCCGGCAGCCTCGGTTCTGCGGAATAGGAAAAGATCTTGTCTTCAGCCAAGCGATGCAGGCCACCATCGGTACCGATCCATAGATGCCCGCGCGAATCTTCGTGAAGGCTAGTGACCGCATCAGAATGCAATCCTTGAGCAGCGGAATAATTTGTGAATCGATTGTCTCGAAGCCGGCTCAGCCCTTTCAGCGTGCCGATCCAAAGATCGTGCGCATGGTCCTGAAGGACGGCCCCGATCAAATCACTGGGCAGACCATCCGCCATTGAGTAGTTGGTGAAATGGCCGTGAGCAAAGCGAGAGAGACCTCTGCGAGTACCGACCCACATGGTGCCCGCCGGATCCTGATAGATGGAGCGCACAAAATCATCGGCGAGGCCGTCCGCCGAGGTGACAAGTGAAAACCTGCCGCGATCAAAGAGGTTCAAGCCATCCGGTGTGCCGATCCATAAACGCCCCTCCTGGTCGCCGGCTAAAGAGAGGATCACATTGCTCGAGAGGCCATTGGAAGAGTCATAGGTTCTAAACTTGCCGTTCTGCCGTGCACTCAAGCCTGCGCCCTTTGTGCCGATCCAGATGGTGCCGCTCTTCTGCTGATAGACAGCGCTGACGCGATCATCTGCGAGCCCGTCACTGGCGGCGAGCGCTGTAAATTTGCGTTGCCGGAGGACCTCCAGGCCGTCGGCCTCAGTCGCAAGCCAAAGATCGCCTTCGAGATCGTCAAACATCGCCAGCAGGGCATGATGGTGGCGTTCATCCGAAAGCGAGTCTCCGAATCTTCCGTCCACCCAGCGAACGAGCCCTCGATCAGTGTTGATCCAGACCGCGCCGGCCGCGTCCTCATGAAGTGAGTCGATCCGCTTACCCGGCAGTTGTTGGGTCAGGTCCGTGTGACTTCCGTGGTCGAACAGTGCCAGGCCGCCGGTGGAGGCGACCCATACATGTCCCGCACGATCGCAAAGCATCGAACTCACACCTCGAACATCCTTGGTGCCGGGGACCGGGGACGCGGTTCCCGCAGAGGTGATCACATCCACTCCGTTGCGAGTCCCGACCCATACGCTGCCTGCGGAGTCAGTGCACAGCGCCGCGATGGCAGATGATGGCAACTTCTCGCGAAGCGCTCCGTTTTGGATGTGGGCAAGAGCATCTCCAGCAGCCACCCAGGTCGAGCCGTCTTTTGCGAAGGAAAGCGCGCTCGCGTTGGGAAGCGGGAATGATTCGAATCTGCCGCCTTGAAAGCGAGTGACGCCGGTTGCAGTCACGATCCAGAGCGAGCCATTCGGGTCCTGGGTGACCAGCGATACATCGTCATCAAGCAATGCAGAGCCAACACCGAATCGGTGGAAGCCTTCCCGGTCAAGACGAAGAAGCCCCGCCGCAGTGCTGATCCAAAGGTTCGAGGACGCATCCCGGAAAAGATGGCGGACGCGATCACTCTTGAACTCAGGGGTATTGGCGCGGTTGAAGACGACAAATTCAGTCGCGTTGAATCGTACTAATCCGGCATCAGTGGCCAGCCAGATGTAACCATCCTCAGTCTGGGCGATGGAATGGACGGTGTTCTGCGGCAGGCCGTTCTCAGTGGTCCATAGCTGGCTGCCGAAGGAGCGGAGCGGGGCGTGTTTGTCCAGCGCATGCGCGGAACCTATGCTGCAGATAGTCAGCAACAACGCAATCGCCAGAATCTCCAGACCGGAGAGCTTTTTGCCGCAAAACAGCGGCTTCAAGGATTTGAGACGGACCCGAATGCTGGAAGTTTCTCGGAATTTGGCGGTTATGTCCAGAAGCGCAGCATAAACGCAGGGACTGGGGGAGGTCTCCACCTTTTGATGGAGGGAAACCTCAATCATCCGCTACAAGACTACTATTCATGGAGACCGTAAAGTCTTCTTACATTCATGCCCTCATTTGGGCCATCGCGACAACGACCGCGATGGCCCGTTTTTTTGCCGATGGGATATTGGCTTCAGGGCGCACACAGGGGGCGCGAATCAGCGCGATCAGGGGGCTAACGCTGCATCCAGATGTGGCTCGGGGGGTTGCTGAGTTGCAGAACTTTTAGCGCTTCCCGCCGCTCATCGTTTTCTTTTGACGAGTGCACATGGTACGGCACCACCTCATGGGCGATGTTCAGGTTCTTGCGCCAGTATTCCTGGACCAGCCATGCTGCTGCCGGATCATCTTTCATGTCCGCCGCCAGGGCAGCCTCAGAGCGCGATTTTTCCTTCAGACCTAAAGCCCCATATACGGTGGACAAGTAGCGATGAGCGAGAAGGTCATCAGGATCGATCGCCAAGAGGGCTTCATACTGCTCGCGGCTCTGTTTGTATTTGTGTTGCAGCATGTACATGTAGCCAAGCTCCTGGCGAGCCTGCCGCAAGCGCGGATATGCGGCGGTGACCGGGAGAAGTTTTTCAATGGCCGGGTCAAACTTATATTGCCAGCGGTAGACCATCCCCTGGTAGAACTCAGCGCGGAGATTTTGGGGATCGAGGGCCTTCGCCTTTTGCAGCCACTGCAACGCAGAGTCGTATTTGCCGCCGGAATAATCCGCGATCGCCACGTTAATGAAGCCGTCCACATATTTAGGATCGAGCACGGTGACTTTGCTCCGCGGAGCGCTGAAATTCCTGCTGATCCCAGCAGGGCGATCGCATAATTGTTCCAGCGCAGCTTCTGGTCAACTGCGGCGGGCACATGAGCGGGATTCGAGCCCACAGCGATGGTCAAGTCGCCGCGGCCGAGTTCAACTGTGGGCTGCTTGAACTCCTTCCCCAATGCCCATTGCGCGAATGCCGGGCGGAACCGCCGATATTGGACGGAGGCGGAAAGGCGGATCTTGCCGCGTAAGTCCATGGGAATCTCAAAGCGGTACCGTGCCAGTTCCGAGCGGCCTGACTGGATGGAGTTGTCATAGGCGCGCGCTTTGATCTGCCACACTTGATGTTGATCCAGGAAGGTTCCGTCGTGCGAGATGATCTGGCTGGTGAAGGTGTGAGCGCGCTTCTCTAAAGAACCATCCGGCTCGAGGTATCCACTGCGATAGAGCGAGTGCCCCGCCTCATCCGCTGCGGTGAACTCCACCCAGGATTGGTAAAAGTCGCGTTGTTCCGGCACCAGGCTATGCCCGATGTTCTTGTTCTGGATGACAACATCGACGGTTATGGTTTCGCCGGGACTGATGGTGAATGCACTTGCATCAAGAGGGGCGATCGGTTCTTCGGAGTTTTGCCGGGTGAGAGCAAAAATATCCACCTTCAACAGATCTTGTTTCAGGTAATCGACCACTCGCTGGAGTTGCTTGTCATATCCGTAAATGAGCGGGATCGAAGTATTGGCGGATGCCCAGCTGTGCGATGCCAGCTTGCCGTGCTTGGCCCCCGGGTCAGAGGGCGCATCGACGGGTTTCATATGGCAGGTCTGGCAGGTGGAAACCGATTTTTTTTTATAAAAAGGAAGCGGCGATTGCTTTGACCAGGACGACTGTTGCCATTCGTCATAGACGGTGAAGGCGCGCAGCCATTTATAACCATTCAACGATCGCGGCAGCGCAGCTTTATGGCACCCGGCGCAGAACTCGGGCGTTTTATAGAGGTCGCGCATCACCGCGCGTTTGTGCAAGTCCGGGCGGTGAAGGATCTCGTCGTTCGAAGGCAGGCCGGCGACCGGGGTGCCGTCTTCAGCCACCATGACCGCGGGCATGTCCATCACGTAGCTGCCGATACCGCGGACCGCCTCCGTCTTGTTTATGGAGTGGCAGGTCATGCAGGTGATGCCATCATTATCAAAGTGTCGATCCACAGAGCTGCCGGCGCTCAACGCGCCGGTAGGCCCGGAAAATGCCCCTGTGACCCTGGTATGGTTCTCTGACGTGCAGAGCGAGCTTACGCCCAAGATGGCTGACATTTTGAAGCAGCTGATGGCGCTTTACCCGAAGAATGTCCGGCTTGTTTACAAAAACCTGCCGATGCCCAACCATCCGGGATCGGTTCAGGCGCACCGCATGCTGATGGTCGCGCAAAAGCAGGGAAAGTTCTGGGAGATGCACCAGGAACTTGCGGGCAAGGCCCAGAAGATGACCCGGGCGCAGGAAGGGGGACTGGCGAGATCGATCGGTGATCCCGCGAGCGAATTCGCGACCCAAGTGACGTCCCCAGCGGTTTCTGAGGAGATAGACCAAGATCTTGCAGAGGCGGAACGGCGGCAGATCCGGGGCACTCCCGTGGTTTTCATCGCCGGCAAACGTGTGGATGGGCTGCAATCAGTGAAGTTTTACAGAGAACTGATTGATAAGGAACTCGCGGCAAACTAGCTTTGCTCCCTTAGAGCCGCTAGGCGATGCTATCGTATGATTCTTCGCACCAAGCTTTGCATTTTACAATCTATCTCCCTTCACATTATCCAGGTGAAACTCTGAATCCACGCGAAGCGTCTATTCATCTGCTCAGCGTGCACAGGCGAATGCAAAATCCACTTTTTACAAGTTTGTCTCTTATTGCAGTGCTACTGGCGGCAGGCTGCAGCGGCGGAAAACCGAAAGCTGCTCAATCAGCGGCGGGCGCAGGACAAGGCATGCCCGTGCAGGTTGAAATCGCGCACCGCGAGCCGGTAAAAGACTTCACGCAATACATTGGCACCATCCGCTCAAGGAATTCGGCGGTCATCCAGCCGCAGGTGGAAGGCCATCTCACTCGGATTTTGGTGCGCTCCGGCGAGCATGTCCGGCGCGGTCAGCAGTTGATGCAGATCGATCCGGAGAAGCAGCAAGCCACCGTGCGCACGCAAGAGGCGAACAGCCAGTCCCGGACTGCGCAGCTTGAACTGGCGAAGAGCGAGCTTGAGCGGAAGCGTCAGTTGGCTGCCGCAGGTGTGATCAGCAAGGCGGAGTTGGATCAGGCACAAGCTACCTATGATGCCTCCAGCGCGGATGCGAAGGCGGTCCATTCCGCAGTTGCGGAGCAGCGCGAGCAGCTTCGTTATTACTCCATCACCGCGCCGGTGGCAGGCACAGTAGGGGACATTCCGGTGCAGGTGGGAGATCGTGTTTCCACCAGCACCGTGCTGACAACCGTTGATTCCGGAGGCGGTCTGGAAATCTATGTCAACATTCCTGAAGAAAAAGCGCGGGACATCCGCATTGGTGAGCCGGTAGAGATCGAAGGGAATGAAGGAACAGCAAACTACCGCACCAGAGTGAGTTTCATCTCGCCGCGGGTGGACCAGCAAAATCAATTGTTGCTGATCAAAGCTGCAATCCCGCAAAACCCAGGCTCGTCACAGTTCCGCAACGAGCAAACGGTTCATGCCAACGTCATCTGGAAAGAATCACCGCAGGTCGTGTTGCCGTTTTACGCGGTGTCGCGCTTGAGCGGCCAGCTTTTTGCTTTTGTAGCGCAAAAGGGAGACAAGGGTACGGTTGCCCGTCAAGTCCGACTGGAAGCCAAGGATATGTATGGCAACCAATATGTTGTGACCTCCGGGGTGAAAGAAGGCGATGAAGTGATCGTCAGCGGGGTCCAGATGCTGGTAGACGGGATGCCGGTGCAGCCGATGGCCGCGCAAAACGGCCCGCCCGATGCGCAGAAACGCGGAGATCAGAAGCAGCAAAGCGAGGCGAAGTAAATGGTCAATTTTTTCATCAGCCGGCCGGTTTTTGCGACCGTCTGTTCGCTGTTGATCATTCTCGCGGGCGCAATAGCCATTCCCAGCCTTCCGATCGCGCAATTCCCAAACCTTGCGCCCCCAACGGTCTCCGTCAACGCGTTCTATAACGGCTCAAATTCTGAAGCGGTCGAGACCAGCATCACTAATCTGCTGGAACAAGCGGTGAACGGCGCCCCGGGTATGCGCTACATCAGCTCTACTTCCGGCAACAATGGCTCCAGTCAGATCACTGCCACGTTCGATCTTGATCGAGATCTCGATATTGCCGCCGTTGACGTACAGAACCGCGCCTCCTCCGCGCTCGGTCGCCTTCCGGCTGAGGTGCAGCAGACGGGCGTGACCGCGGGAAAGAACTCCGGATCATTCGTGCTGGCGGCTGGCTTCTTTTCGCCCGAACATAAGTACGACAGTTTATTTATCAGCAACTATCTCGATGTTTATGTGAAAGAAGCACTGAAGCGAGTGAAGGGTGTGGGAGATGTGATCATCTTCGGGGAACGCAAGTTCGCAACCCGCATCTGGCTGGATCCGTCGAGGCTGGCCAATCGCAAACTCACTCCAGCGGACGTGATTGCGGCGCTGCGCGAGCAGAACGTCCAAGTGCCTGCCGGACAGATAGGGCAGCCCCCCGCGCGGGCCAACCAGATGTATGAGATCAGCGTGCGTGCCAAGGGACGGTTCACGGATCCAAAACAGTTCGAGGCGCTGATCCTCAAGCATACTGCTGACGGATCCTTGATCCAGTTACGGGATGTTGCCCGCGTGGAACTTGGCGCTGAAAGCTACGGCGCAAACCTGACCTACAACGGATACGAGGCCATTGGGCTGGGCGTGATGCAGCTCTCGAACGCGAACGCGCTCGACGTAGATAAAGCAGTGCGGGCCGAGCTCGGGCGCGTCTCCAAAAGCTTTCCTCCCGGCCTTCAGTACCACGTTGCCTTTGATACCACCACGGCGGTAAGCAGTTCGATCCGTGAAGTGCTGAAGACCCTTGCGGAAGCCATCATCATCGTGATCGTGGTCATCTTCCTCTTTCTTCAGAGCTGGCGTAGCACCATTATTCCCGCCATCACCATCCCAGTCTCTTTGATCGGGACATTCGCATTTATCAAGCTTTTTGGTTTTTCGATCAACACTCTGACCCTGTTCGGTATCACGCTGGCCACAGGCCTGGTGGTCGATGACGCAATCGTGGTGATAGAGAATGTTGAGCGTCACTTGGAAGAAGGCATTGCGGAAGCGCACCAGGCCGCCCGCGGTGCCATGGCGGAGGTCACCGGTGCGGTGGTAGCTACTTCGCTGGTATTGGTGGCGGTATTTCTTCCCGTCTCTCTTTTTCCCGGAACCACGGGACGGATGTATCAGCAGTTCGCATTAACGATCGCCTTTTCAATCGCGATATCCGCTTTTAACGCGCTTACCCTAACGCCGGCGTTGGCGGCCCTGCTCTTAAAGCGCGGTGGACATAAGAAGAGCGGGTTCTTCGGAGCGATCAACCGGCTTCTGGAGCGGGTGACCAGTGGCTACACCGGGACCTTGGAGTGGCTGGAAAATCATAAGCTAGCGGTGGTGATCGCATTCATGATGGGCCTGGCCGCTGCCTATGGGCTTTATCGAATCGTGCCCACGAGTTTTGTGCCCAGTGAAGATCAGGGCTATTTCATTGCCCTGGTGCAAGCGCCTGATGGCGCGTCGCTTGAATACACCAGCGATGTGGCGAAGCGCGCGACAGCAATTCTGTTGCAGAACAAGGATATTGAAGGTGTTTTCGCCGTGCCTGGATTCGCGTTCGGAGGTTCCGCGCCGAATCGCGGGCTGATCTTTGTGAACTTGAAGGGTATTGATCAGCGGCACGGGAGCGAGCATTCGGCGGAGCACGTTGTGGATAGTCTGCGCGGCCCCTTGATGATGGTAAAGGGAGCTTTTATCGTGCCGTTCCTGCCGCCTCCGATCCAAGGCTTAGGCGAATATGGCGGGTTCCAATTCGAGCTGCAACAGACCGGCACAGGAACTTTGTCTGAACTTGACCAGACATTGCATCAGTTCATCGGTAAAGCCTCGCAAAAACCTGAATTGAGTGGCCTGTTCTCCCAATTCAGCGCACGCGACCCGCAGTATCTGGTGGACATCGATCGCGAAAAAGCTAGTTCGATGGGTGTCCGGTTCACTGACATCTCATCCACGCTCCAGACTTTTCTTGGCTCAGTGTACGTAAACGATTTTGATTTCAACAATCGGTCGTACCGTGTGTACGTGCAAGCCGACCAGCAATTCCGGATGAATCCCCGGGACATGCGTCAGTTCTATGTCAGAAATGATAAAGGCGGGA
>JBBSFV010000059.1:0-15654 GCA_038254775.1 Terriglobales bacterium
ATTGTCATTCTGAGCGCAGCGAAGAATCCCTTTCAATACCCGACAGCTTGATGTCTGACTTTCTTTTTCCTCGCACCTCCCAAACAACCCCGTCAATCTCAGCAGTACACAACGGCCCGCCACTAAATGCTAAGTGCTAAATGCTAAGTGCTCTATGCGCTCCTGCTAAAATCCCTTTTCGCACCCTTCCTTAGGAGACACCCATGAAACTGACCCCAGGAAAACTTGCAGGGATGAACGCCGTATCAGACAAGCGCGGCGTGATTGCCGCCGCCGCCATGGACCAGCGCGGTTCGCTGCAAAAGTCGCTTGCCAAGGAAAAAGGCAGTGACGTCGGCGATTCTGAGATGGAAGAATTCAAGTCCATCGTCGCGGAAGTTCTTACCAAACATGCCAGCGCCATCCTGCTTGATCCCGAGTGGGGACTGCCCGCAGCCAAGCGCCGGCAAAAAGGCTCGGGGCTATTGCTCGCCTATGAAAAGACCGGATACGACAAGACCGGCCCCGGCCGCCTTCCTGATTTGCTGGACGAATGGAGCGTGCAGCGCCTGAAGCAAGCCGGCGCCGATTGCATCAAGATCCTGCTCTACTACTCTCCCTTTGACGGGCCCAAGGTGAATGACATCAAGCACGCCTGGGTGGAACGCATCGGCGACGAATGCCGCGCCAATGACATCCCGTATTTCCTGGAGTTCGTCGGATATGAAGAGGGCGCGGATGAAAAGGGCCTTGAGTACGCCAAGAAAAAACCCAAGGTCGTGATCGATAGCATGCGCGAGTTTGGCAAGCCGCAATACGGCGTCGATGTCTTGAAGGTCGAGATCCCTATCAACATGCAATACGTTGAAGGCGCCAAAGCATTCAAGGGCAACAAGGCGTACACCAGGCAAGAGGCCATTCAGCTTTTCAAAGAAGCCGCTGCCGCTTCGTCAAAGCCTTTTATCTATCTCTCGGCCGGAGTCAGCAACGCGGAGTTCACGGAGTCGCTGGACCTTGCCGCGGAATCGGGCGTGAAATTTGCCGGCGTGCTCTGCGGCCGCGCTACCTGGAAAGATGGCATCCCCATCTTTGCAAAACAGGGCGCAAAGGCCTTTCATGCCTGGCTGAATGACGAAGGCGTCAAGAACATCAACAACGTGAATGACAAGCTGAAAGCCGCAACCTCCTGGCACAGTTTTTACGGGGTGTAGTTTTTCTCACCACGGAGACACAGAGGCACAGAGGTACCTGTCCTTTTGTCTTCTTCGTGTCTCTGTGCCTTCGTGGTGAAAGCAATCAGCTCGTCCAAAACCCCTTGGTATCGTACTCCCGGATCGCCTTCAACTCCTCGGCGCTCGGCGACTTTGTCTGGCTCACATCCGGCGCCACGCGCAGCTTCCATCCCGTATTCGCCACCACATCATCCACACTCACCCCCGGATGATGCGTCGCCAAATACGCTTCGCCATCCTCGCCGAACCGCAACACCGCTTTTGTAGTGATCACCGCGCTCGGTCCACCGCGAGGCAGTCCCGCACGCCTGCGCCATCTGGGGCCGTCACCATTGCCGGGGCTCGTCATGTATGTGACCCGCTCCGGCAGCCGATGCTTGCTGTGTTCGATCATGGCCACGAAGCGGTGCGACAGCGAAGCGATATCGCACGCCCCGCCCGATCCCGGTAGCCGCACTTTTCCCTTTGCGCCCTGGACCTCTGTCGAATTCAGATTGCCGAAGCGGTCCACCTCCGCCGCTCCCAGGAATCCCAGATCAACCTTGCCGGATTGCAACAGGCTCATCACTCCCAGCATGTCCAGGCACTGGGTGGCGCCCAGGATGTTGGGCGGGTCCGCCATGGTGTAGATCAATTCTTTTGAAGGCGTGGTACGGATCACACCATTCTCGAATAATCCGATGGCGGTCGGTGCATGGCATTTCTTTGCGACTACGAATGCGATCAGCGGCAGCCGCATCCCAACGAACGTGACCTCGCCATCTTGGATCTCGCGCGCGGCGGCCGCCACCATCAACTCGCCGAGTGTGAATGTGTCAGTCATTCATAGAAAGGATACGATAAAAAATAAGAGGCACAGATTCTCTCCGTGCCTCAGTGTCTCCGTGGTGAGCTACTAGTTATTGATATTGATCGCAGACTTCCTTACCTCGCCGATCGAATCCAATGGGTTCTTCGCTCCCACCTTCGCCGCGATCCAGTTCTTCTCCCCGTTGATGATCTCTTTCAATAGCTTGTGGTCTTCCGCCGTCGGCAGCCAGTGCGCATACAAGCGCTCGTTGTATTCCTTCTCTTCCATCTGCGCGCCGGTCTGCGGATTGAACAACTGCCCTACCCATTTTCCGATCTTGCGATTGAACTTGATCTCCGGGCAATACAACTCGGTATTTCCCGGCTTCTGCCCCGCGCTGATGCGCTTCACCAACTGCACGCACTCATCCCGATACAGATGGCGGTTGTAATCATTGATGTTTTCCAGGTCCGGCGCCGTCTCATTCTTCGGCTCGTCATAGCGCCCCTTGATGCCCCACACATACGCCCAGTGCGCGGAAGATGAGTGGTCAGTGCCGAACAGGTCATACGCGCTTGAGATCCACTTGTTCAGATATTTCTGCAGCAGCCATCCCGGGACCACGCCCGCCTCTGCGATGCGTTGCAATCCGGTATTGCCGGTGCCCATGTGGAAGGCCTCTTCGCGAAGCATGTAACTCATCGAGCGGCCCAGCGGCGCGAACGCCGAATACTTCAGCATCTGCAATTGGAACTTGCCATCGCGATCAATGAAATCGGTGTAAGCAAAAAAGTCCAGCCAGTTGTCCACGTCTTCATTGAACGAACCCAGCAGCCGCTTGTTCTCAAAGGCGCGGCGCTCCAGCATCTTCTGCGCTTCCACCTTTCCCGTGGTGCCAAAGAACTCGATGAGCAGCGCGCACATCTGCCAGCCATGGCGCATCTCCTCGATCATCACCCGGGTCAGCGCCGAACGGTCATAATCCGTGGGCGCCGTCTCAAAAAGCCAGCGCTGCTGCTCCACTGATGCGAACTCGGTGTCGCCCTGGTACACGATCATGTTCAGCAGCGCGTCGCGCATGTTCTGCGTCGGCATCTGGCGCACATTCTCCCACTTGCTGCGTCCCTTGTAGTGGCCGAACTCGATCTCATTGGTGTCGATCGCGCCATACAGCGTGTCGAATTTGAAGTTCTTGATGTCGTGATGGTTCACCCCGATCTCTTCGCGCCACTCATCGAAGAGCCCCACCCAATCTCCAAATGTCCCGATCTTATGAACTATGTTTGCCATGATTTACCCCGTAAAACCTCTTGTCATTCCGAGCGCGGCGAGGAACCTGTTTTTATCGCAATGACCCATCCGCCCACCCACTAAATGCTAAGTGCTAAATGCTTAGTGCTCTACGCAACAACTCGCAATTGTCATTCCGAGCGCAGCGAGGAATCTGCTTTTACTCCGCAATCACCCACCTTGTCATTCTGAGGAGCGAAGCGACGAAGAATCCCTTTAAACTTTTCGGTTAGTCGACTTCTGCTTACTCCGCACCCACCCATCCGCCCGCCCACTAAATGCTAAGTGCTAACTGCTAAGTGCTCTATGCAATCACCCATCCATCCGCCCAGTGCTAACTGCTAAATGCTCTTATGCACCCACCCATCCATCCGCTCACTAAATGCTAAGTGCTAAATGCTAAGCGCTCTTACGCACCCACCCCTCCATCCACCCACTGAATGCTGAATGCTGATCGCTACAGCGCCATCCACACACTCTTCAACTCCGTGTAATGCTCCACCGCATGCGCGCCCAACTCGCGCCCAAATCCAGACTGCTTGAATCCGCCAAACGGCAGCGCCGCATCCATGGGGCCGTAGGTATTGATCCACACCGTTCCCGCCTTCAGCCGGCGCGCCAGCGCGTGCGCCTTCTTGATGTTGTTCGTCCAGATCCCCGCGGCAAGCCCATAAGCGCTCCGGTTCGCCATCTCCGCCACTTCGTCGATTTCGTCAAAGCTCAGCGTCGCCAGCACCGGGCCAAAGATCTCTTCCTGCGCGATCGTCATCTCATTCTTCACGCTGCCAAAGACCGTCGGCTCAAGGAAAAATCCCTTGTCGCCATTCACGCTCACCCGCCCGCCGCCCGCGAGAAGCTGCGCGCCCTCCGCTTTGCCCTTCTCGATGTAGCCCAGCACGGTATTCATCTGCTGCTCGCTCACGATCGCGCCCAACCGGGTCTTCGGGTCCAGCGGATCACCGGGCTTCAACTTCTTCGCCCGGTCAATCAGCTTTTCCGTGAACTCGTCCTTCACCTTGTTCTCAATGAAAAGGCGGGAGCCTGCGTTGCAGACCTCGCCCTTGCCGTAAAAGATCCCGTTGATGGTGCCCTTCACCGCCATATCCAGGTCCGAATCAGCGAATACGATGTTCGGCGATTTGCCGCCCAACTCCAGTGTTACCCGCTTGAGCGTGTCGGCAGCAGATCGCATGATCTCTTTGCCCACCGGCGTCGATCCCGTGAACGCGATCTTGTCGATGTCTTTATGCGCCACCATCGCCCGCCCCGTCTCCGGGCCGCCGGTCACAACGTTCAGCACACCGGCAGGGAAGCCCGCTTCAACAGATAGTTTGCCCAGCTTAATGGCGGTAAGCGGAGTCTGCTCCGCTGGCTTGAGCACAACCGTGTTGCCGCACGCCAGCGCCGGACCCAGCTTCCACGTGGCCAGCAGCAGCGGAAAATTCCACGGCACGATCGCGCCAACCACTCCGATCGGCTCGCGCAGCGTGTACGTGAACGCGCTCGAGTTCACGTACACCGTGTCGCCATGCAGCTTGGTGGCAAGCCCGGCGTAGTAGCGCATCACATCGATCGCCATCGGCATGTCCACATAGCGCGACTCAAAGATGGGCTTGCCATTGTCCACCGTCTCAAGCTCAGCCAGCTCGTCGATGTCGCGCTCCATCAGGTCTGCCAGCTTCCAGATCAGCCTGCCGCGCTCGCTCGCAGACATCTTGCGCCACTTGCTCTGCTCATCGAATGCCGCGCGTGCCGCCGCCACCGCGCGGTCAACATCCGCAGCACTGGCTTCGGAGATCTCCGCCAACACCTCACCCGTCGCCGGATTCGTGCTCTTAAACGTCTTTCCACCCGAAGCCTCCGCCCACTCACCGTTGATGAGCAGCTTGCCCGGCTCGATCCGTACTTTGCTTGCAATCGTCATTTGTTATGGACCGAGATGCTCTTTCTTAATCTGCTTCATGGGATTCTTGCTTCGGATGAACCTATACCAGACTTCCGTACCATCTACGAGTTGTTCGTCAAAGAGCAACAATGTATCGACGACTCGGGAATAGTTCCACGAAACCCACTCTCCGTCGCTGTTCTTGTATCGGGAATTCTGTGTTTTCACCAGAGCCTTAGCTTTTTGTTTAGCTGTCGGAGAATCCGGAGCAGAAACCAAGATGAAGCGATCTTCGAACTGCAAGCTCCGTTTCGGCCCCGTTCCTACAGTTAGCCGAACCAAAACTCTCGCGGTGAACCAACTGTTCTTGCGAGGTTTCTTCATCCTTCTCTGTGTCTCCGTGCCTCCGTGGTGAGTGCTACTTGTTCTTAAACTCCGCCGGCCGTTTCTCCACGTACGCCCCGATGCCTTCTTTCGCGTCGGAGCTGTTGAACAACGCTGCCTGCAACTCGCGCTCAACGGCGAGCGCTGACTCCAGCGGCAACTCCCAACCGGTCTGCACGCTGCGCTTGATCGCGCCCACAGCTTTCGAAGCTTTGTTCGGAGGACAGAACTGCCGCGCGTATTCCATCGCGTTCTCCATGAAGCCATCGCGCTCGAACACGTCGTTCACAATGCCCATCTCTTTCGCTTCTTCAAAGGTGAACGTGATGCCCGTCACCATCAGCTCGATGGCCTTGCTCTTGCCCACCAGCCGCGACAGCCGCTGCGTTCCGCCTGTGCCCGGCAGTACGCCCAGGTTCACCTCCGGCAATCCGATCTTGCCCGCATCGCGCCGCGCGATGCGAATGTCCGCCGCCATCGCGATCTCCAGCCCACCACCTACGCAGTGCCCATTGATCGCCGCGATCACCAGCTTCGGCGTGTGCTCCAGCCGCAGCAACATCTCATTCGCATGCAAGCAAAAAAAATATTTAAAAGTGGGGTCCACGCTGTTGAGCATCTTGATATTGGCGCCGGCGGAGAAGAATTTGTCGCCCGCTCCCGTCAGCAGCAATACATAAACGTTGTTATCAAAGCGTGCCTTGAGGATCGCCTCGTCCAACTGGCGATTCATCTCGTAGGTATAAGTGTTTGCCGGGGGATCATTCAGCTCGATGACGGCGACGCCGCCATCCACGCGGTAATTGACCAAGGTTGCGGTCTCAGTGGCATTTGCCGGAGAGGTGGTAGTGGCCATTCAACAGACTCCTTTTGCATTCTCAAAACTTTTAACAACTCAACTTTTGGGGCTCGGCCTAGGAACGGGCGGACTTTGTGATGCCGTTCAGAAAGATGTCGCCCATCTGCTGCGCCAGCGCACTGGCATCGGCGTCCGACTTGGGATTGTGCCAGGTGTAGATCCAGTTGATCATTCCGAAGAGACTGAGCACCGCAATACGGCTAGCTGAACGCGTGGGCAATTCTAGTCCTTTCGCGCGATGCAGGTCGTCCACCAGTGAAGCGCAGACGCGGTAATACTCACGCTTGATCTCCGCCACTTCGGCGCCATAGTCGCCGGTCAGCAGGTTGCCTTCATGCGAGAGCACCTTCATAGCCTGCTGGTTCGCCAAAAAATATTCCAGATGGTTGCGGATGAAGATGCGCATGCGCTGCTCCGCATGGGTCACGCCTTTCAACCGTTCCTGCAGATGGTCGACAATGGTGGCGAAGGTGTGCTTCTGGATCAGATACAGCAGTTTCTCTTTGCAATCAAAGTAGTGGTACAAGCCGGCGAGGGACATGCCACTCACGCGGGAGAGGTCGCGCATGCTCGCGCCCTGGTATCCCTTCTCAAAAAAGACCTGAGTGGCGTGCGCCAGGATCTCGGAGAGGCGGCGGTCATATTTGGAGTCAGCTTTGGAGTCAGGAGCGGGGGAAAGCTTGGGAGCAACAGCAGGCATATGAACTCCGAACGAACGTTCGAATTATGCACCAGTCCGGGTCAGGTGTAAACCTTATTCTAAGTACATTTCGCATTCTAAGTACATTCTGCCCGAGGGCAGCTCTCGAACCCATGCATCTCCCCTGCGTCTGCGCACTTCTTACCTCTTGAGTCATGCAGTCATAACGCATCCGCCTCCGCCTCCGCGTGATCCATAAACGTTTTTCAAAGTTCCGAAGGAGCAAAACATGTCAAAACCGAAGCCCAAGATCAAACAAAGCCGTCCGGAGATCACGGAGCCAGCACGCGGGTCTGGGGGGCCTGCGGGGCATATGGATTCGCCGCAGCATCGCCCCAATGAAGAAGAACACGGCGTGCGCGGCGCTGACTCCAACAGCGAGGATGCCGGAGAAGACAAGCCCGGCGCGCGGGTAGCGAAAGCAGCGCAGCGCGGCAAAAAAGAGTCTGAGCATGAGTGGAAGATCGCCGACGGCGGCAAGAAAAAGGATGTAGCCTAGTCACCTGTATGCAGTAATGAAAAGCCGCCCACTGGGGGCGGCTTTTTTATCTGGAGGAGAGACTACTTCGCCTGCGCGGTCACGGCGGTCTTCTGCTGCACCGCCGCGGCGCCGCCCACCTGTTTCAAGATCACCAGCTTGGAGCGGCCTTCACGGCCGCCGGGCATGAATATGAGCTTGTTCTCAGGATCGTATGCAAAGGCGTGGCCGCGCACCTCCGCGCGATATTCCGTTTGACCAGCCATGCGTCCCGCACCCACGCTGATGATGTTCACGGTCCCATCCCCGGCGGTGGCATAGAGAGTATTGTTCTGCGCGTCCAGCCACAGTGAGTCGGTGCCGGCAGCGGCAGGCACACGAGAGATCTCATTGCCGGAGTCGGCATCCAGTTGCAGCACGGCGTAACGCACGGCGACATAGATGCGGCGCGCGGCGGCATCCAGCAGGATCCCGGTGGGCTGTGATGCCGTCAGTTTGGCGTGCCGGGTGATGGCCGCATTCGCATTCCGCGGATCGAGTGAGACCACTTCAGCTTTGTCCTCCACGGTCACATAGAGCTGGCCAGATTGGGGGTCCCACGCCATTTGCTCGGGACGTCCCTGCACGTCATAGCTCGCGGTCTCTAAGCCATGTTCGGTGGAGATCGCGGTAACGGTATGCGCCACCGGGTTGGTGGCAAAAAGGGTTTTTAGCTGGGGAACAAAAAGCAGGTTCTCCGGCTCGGATTTGGTAGGCAGGATGGTTTCCACGCGCCAATTCTTCGTGTTCAGCACGGCGATACCTTTGCCGGCAGCGGTGGCAATGTAGACGCGGTTCGCCTGCGCATCCACGGCCATGCCGCGCGGGTCATGGATCCCGGTGACCTCCGCCACCAGGTGGCGGCGCTGGGTATCAAAGACTTCTACTTGATTGGCGCCGTGGTGTGCGATCACCAACTTGCCGTTGGCGAAGACGACTGAATCGAATCCTGGCCGCCCCGGCAGATCCAGCATGGCTACCTGGCGCAACTTCTGCGCCGGGCACACGCCCGCCAGCAGCAGGATGGCGGCAAAAAAGAACGATTTGAAACGTTGCATGAGACCCCAGAAAGTCAGGAATGAAAAAGAGAAGCTCTCGTCATGGTATTCGGATGCCGAATCAGCAGTTCACAGTTGTAAATCAGCAGCACTTAGCAGTCGGCACTCAATATCCGTGAAGGGTGGAAGGGCAGGCATAAGGCCAACAGCTTGAACAAGTTATGCGATCCATTACGCGATCGATTATGCGATTCATGCAGGTCTCAGGGATGAACCATCTGTCGGCGGATGGCGGATGGGGCGAACGCCGTCAAAGCGGATAGGCCGCTGAGGATCGCGGTCCTGCGTACCCCGCGCAAGGAGAAGAAGCTAGCCAAGAAGAGGTCTAAGTCCAAGCAGCAGGGCGCGTAACAAACCCCCCCGCACCGTCCGGTATGCGATTTGGGAACTGGGCGTATGCCAGCAGATTGAGGGGTAAATCGCGGTTGATTGCAGCCGAAGCTCTTAGTTCTACCGCAGCCCCGCGTACAGGGTTGGTACTGGGGACATAGACCGTAGTTTTCATGGCCGGGAATCTGTGTCGCACCAAGGCTACTGCTGGTACCAGATCCGAATCGCCGCTAATCAAAACCTGGTGGTCACAAAGCCCCTGATAGGCATCATCAAGCATGGCGAGAGCAATGCTTACGTCTGTTCTCTTTTCCTCTTGCGTCGAAAACAGCTTAGAGCCAGCGTGGACGCAAGCTGAAACCTTACAAGCAACGCGCTTCTTTTTAAACTTGCCGAGAACTATGTTGACTTGCGGTGTAGTAGCCAAAGCCTTCCAATACTCTTTTTGATGGGCCTTTGTGCTGCCATCGACTTGCGCGGTGAAATAATGAATGCGCTGAATGTCGTCGGAGGGCCGTAAAATCCGGCAGAACTTAGCAAGGTCCAACCATTTAAGCCTGGGTGTGTTTCTCACCGCTCCGTAATACAGGTTGAAACCGTCTATGTAGACGATTAGCCGGGGGCGAGTTGGTCGAAGAGGATTAGCCCCCATAAAAATTGATGGGCAATCATATAGATTGCCCGAACCGGCAAGAAGCGCCGGGGAGTCGTGTATTCATATGATGCCAGATGGAGGTTTAAGTTGCAACCATTTAAAACCCACCCCATGGGGTTTTAAATGCGTTACTAACTACCCTGTGCCCCCTTTGATAGCGCGAATGCTAGCGCTTTGGACTCCCTAGAGCCTTTTTCAGGCTTCCCGCCGGAATTTACGTGTACGTTTTCCCACTGGGTTTGTGCCGTACCCAATTGCCTAAGCGCTGATGCTTGTACCGGAACCTTAGTTGAAACTCCCCGGCGTGAGATGCCGCCATTTAACGTGTACTCTCTAGATAACAATCATGCTCTGGGAAAATCATGCTCTGGGAAAATGATCATAGGGCGCTGTCGAATGCAGAGACCGCCGCCCGTACCGACGAGATGAACCGCCTCTTCGCGGAAGTAGCTCCGTTTCTGTATCCGCATCCCTCCGGCACCACGCAAGGTGTGGCTCAACAGGAGAAGGAAGAGATATTTCGCAAATTCAAACGCGCGGTCTGGCTGGCAAACCATCTGCTGGTGGATGGCGATGAGGCTGAACGCTTGAATCCTAAAACCCCGATGCCGCAAAAAGGCACAATGCGCCCCTGCCGCATGTGCCATGGAAAAGCCGAGATGCATGGATCGGTCTGCAAGCTCTGCAACGGCTCCGGAGAGATGCTGGAGTAAGTTTTACGCCAGGTTCAGGGCGCGCTTGAACGATCCGCGATCATTCTCGATCTTCTGTTGCAGCAAGGTGATGGCATAGATCAACTGCTCCGGGCGCGGCGGGCATCCGGGAACGTAGATGTCCACGGGGATCACCTGATTCACGCCCTGCACCAGCGCATAATTATTGAAGACCCCACCGGAAGTTGCACATGCGCCCATGGAGATCACCCACTTGGGTTCGGGCATCTGCTCCCAGAGCTGGCGGATGACCGGCGCCATCTTTTGCGAGACGCGTCCGGCGATGATCATCAGGTCTGACTGGCGGGGCGAAGGGCGAAAGACCTCGGCGCCAAAGCGGGCGATATCAAAGCGGGAGGCGCCCATCGCCATCATCTCAATGGCACAGCATGCCAGGCCGAAGGTCATGGGCCAGATGGAGTTTTTGCGCACCCAGTTCACCGCCGCGTCCAGGGTGGTGAGTACCATGCCCTCGGGCTGCTGGCTGCCGAATGAATACTGCTGCAGAGTGGTGGTGGACTCTTCCGAGCCTGAGAGGTTCTGGGAGTTCTGGACTCCATCGCGAAGATCGTCTGGGTGGGTACTCATGACTGGTTCAATTGTAAATGAGCGGACCAGGCGCTTTCAGCGCGACGGGCTGAAAAGCTGTCAAGTGGCATGCAAGTAAACATTTTTTGCATGTTGCTGAAAATGCGGGAAATATATCGCGGTCAACCGTGGCAGGTTACCCCCCCTGATTTTGATAAAATAGAGGATATAGACGAAACGACGAACGCGCCCGCCGAGGGCGCGTTTTTTATTGGAGTGACTGATTGAAAAAGAAACGTACACCGAAAGAGACTGGCGAACTGGCTGAACTGGCATTCCTGCACAAGGCGACGGAAAAGGGCCTGATCGTCTCCCATCCATACGGAGACAGCGCCCCCTTCGACTTCATCACCCTGGGGAACGGGAAGATGTGCCGGGTCCAGGTGAAATGCGCAGGCACGATGGATGAAAATGGATTTTTTCATATGAATCTAATGAAAAGAAACAAAGAGGGGTGGGCGCCGTACAACCGGAAACACATCGATTTCATGGCGGCGTTCGTTCTGCCGAAGAATACCTGGTACATCCTGCCACCGAGAGCCTTTCAAAAGTTACGTTTTATCCATTTGCCCAATGAGAAAAAGCGCTATTCGCGATGGGAGCTGGAGCTGGAAGAGTGGAAAGAGAATTGGAAGCTGCTATTTGATCCGGAAGCGGCTGGGTTCACGCTGCATGCTTGTGGAAGTCCGGCAGGGACGAACTGGATGTAGCCCAGCACGGGATCCCAGTTCACCCAGGACTAGAATCTCCCAAGCACTACCTTCTCCCGAGCACTATCTTTTCTCGAGCTCTATCTTCTCCCAGCACTACTTCTCCCGGCACTATCTTTTCCCAGAAACACGGTGTGCCGGCTACCGTGGTCGCGGCTTACGGATTCAGCACCACTTTGCCGAATTGTTTTCCGTCCTGGAGGCGCTGGTGGGCGGCGCGAGCTTCGCGCAATGGGTAGGTCTTATCCACGACGGGTTTCAGGCGGCCGCTGAAGACGTGTTTCAAGACCTGGTGCAGTTCGCCCATGTTGCCCATATAAGAGCCGAGGAAAGAAAGTTGTTTTGCGAACAAGACCCGGATATCAAACTGCGCGTTGAATCCGGTGGTGCCGCCGCAAGTCACCAATTTTCCGCCGGGCTTGAGCGACTTCACGCTCTCCTCCCAAGTCGCCTGTCCCACGTGCTCGAAGACCACATCCACGCCCTGCTTGGCGGTGATCTTGCGGACTTCGTCAGAGATCTTTTCTTTGTAGTGGTGAATGGTGTAGTCGGCGCCGAGTTCGCGGCTCATCTCCATCTTGGTCTCATCGCCGGCGGTAGCAATCACTTTTGCGCCCAGCATTTTGGCGATCTGGATGGCGGCGCTGCCCACGCCGGAGCCTCCGCCCAGGACAAGCACCGTCTGTCCCGGCTTCAAATCGCAGCGGCCCACCAGCATGTGCCATGCAGTGAGGAAGACGAGCGGAACGCTGGCGGCTTCGTCATAGGTGAGTTCTTTTGGTATGGATATGACCGAGTAGCGCGGGACAGAAATGTACTCCGCGTTGCCGCCGTCATTGGCATAGCCGAGCACGCTGAATTGGCGGCAGAGGTTTTGTTCGCCTTTGCTGCAGGATTCACAGTGGTTGCAGAAGACCATGGGCGCCAGCAGGACGCGCGCGCCTTTCTGGATGTCAGTCACATAGTCGCCGACCTCAGCCACGTCACCGGCGATGTCACTGCCATTGATGTGCGGCAGCTTGATCCCGGGTAGTCCCTTGCGGATCCAGAGGTCAAG
This sequence comes from Terriglobales bacterium, assembly GCA_038254775.1. Taxonomy (GTDB): domain Bacteria; phylum Acidobacteriota; class Terriglobia; order Terriglobales; family Acidobacteriaceae; genus JBBSFV01. The sequence goes on from JBBSFV010000059.1 coordinate 12,748, forward strand.
GTGATTCAGGGCGCAGGCTTTTATCCGGACCAAGACCTGGTCCTGGCGAAGCTGCGGCTCAGGTACATCTTCATATTGCAGGACTTCAGGCCCGCCGAATGCATGGAAGCGGATAGCTTTCATGCCGGGATTCTAAACTCAGCGGAAGCAGCGGAAGCTTGCTGATCAAAAAAAGTTAGCGGTTCGGCGAGGGTGGCGGCTGGTTCTGCGCCTTGCGCTGTCCGGCAAAATACCCGCTCTTGGTGCGGACCAGCAAGCGGTCTTTGCCGATGCGGGCTTCCACCTTTACATTGCGGAAGCCTCCCATGGCCTGGGGACGCGTGGGGCGATATCCGATGGTGTACTGGCTGCGGATATCATGGGCGACGGTCTTGCTGATGGCATCGACTTCCGAGATGTCTTTGGGAAAGAAGGCGATGCCTCCGGTCTCAATGGCGAGGCGTTCGAGGGCGCGGCGCGCGCGCTTCTTGCCGCGATCATCGCCCAGGATCCCGATGGCATAGATGGTGGGGCCGGTCTCATCCTGCACGTGGCGGACGGCCTCTTCTAATGTGTCGCGGCTTTCATTGTCTTCGCCATCTGTGACTAAGAAGAGTACTTTCTTTTCCTGGCGTGCGCCCTTCACCAGATGGTCAGCGGAGGCGATGACGGTGTCATAGATCGCGGTGCCACCGCGAGCTTCTACCTTTTCCAATGCCTCGCGCAGCAGGCTGATGTTGGCGGTGAAGTCCTGGTCAAGATAAGGCTCGTCGCTATAGTTCACAATGAAAACTTCGTCCTTGGGATTGCTGGAGCGCACCAGATTCAATGCCGCCTGGTTCACGGCAGAGCGTTTATCGCGCATCGATCCGGAGTTGTCGATGAGAATGCCAAGCGAGACCGGCACATCCTGCCGGCTGAAAGAAGTGATCTGCTGCTGCACTCCATCTTCGAGCACGGTGAATGACGCCTGGTTCAGGTCAGTGACGATGCGGTTTTTCTGGTCCACCACGGTGGCATAGAGCTGGACTTCTTCCACTTCCTTGGTGAAGACGTATTCCGAGCCGCCGCTTTTCTTTGGTTCCTGCTTATTACCCTGGATCCCGACGGTATCTCCGGGCTGGTTAGCGGGACGTGCGTTGGCCTGGGCCTGATCCGCATTGATGCGTTCGGCTTCGGCGTCAGAGAGTGGGGTGAGGTCCTGAACGGCCATGGGTCCGCTGGATTGAGCGGAGCCCGCGGTGGAGGCAGGATTTTGCGGCCTGCTCTGCGCAAAACCGCAGGTTGAGAGTAGAACAATTGAGAGTAGAACTTTGGACAAAAGTGCGTTACTGCTGCGGCGCATAATACCCAGTCTTGGAATGAACATTGAGAGTTGGCAGTCCTTTAGGCGCGATCAGTTTCACCTTCACTTTGCGCCATTTACCGTCTCGGACTCCATTCTTTGGACGGTAACCGAGTACATATTGGTTGCGCAGCTCTACTCCTATCTTTATAGCAACATCGGCAAGGTCGTTGATGTCATTGATAGGAAAGGTCCTTCCGCCGGTGACATCCGTGATCTCACCGAGGAGATAAGGGCCGCGAATCTCCTCCGGGGTGCCGCGAACGTCGTCAAAGATGCCGATGGAATAGATCTGGACATCGGCCTCGCGGACGAGGGACTTAATCTCGTTATCAGTGTAGCGGCTGCGGTTGTCACCGCCGTCGGAGATGATGAGGAGGGCTTTCCTATTGTGCTTAGCGTCGCGCATCTTATTGAGCCCCATATAGATGGCGTCGAGCAGTGCGGTACGGCCCTTGGGCACGGCATAGACGAGTTTGCCCTGAATGTCCTCGATGGACTGGGTGAAATCGGCGAGCAGCTCGGGCTTATCGGCAAAGGTGATGAGGAAAAACTCATCCTGGGGATTCGCGGTCTTGAAGAACTCGACAACGGCGTCCCGGGACTTGGCGATCTTGTTATTCATGCTGCCGCTGACGTCAAAGATGACGCCCAGGGAGATAGGAGCGTCCTCACTGGAGAAATGGCGGATCTCCTGGGAAGAATTGGCTTCGTAGATCTTGAAGTTGTCCTTCTCAAGGCCGGTGACCAGGCGATTCATAGGATCCGTCACGGTGACGGGAAGCAGAACCAGGTCCACATCCACTTTCATGGGCTTGGTATAGGTCTTCAGGTCAGGATCTTCCTTGGGAGGCGGGGGGGGAGCGGTAGGTTTGGCGTGCGGCTCGATATGGACGTTGACATCCTGCGCCGAGGCGAAGGGAGTGGCCAGAAACAGGGTGGCCAGAAACAGGGTGGTCAGAAACGGGGAAAAAGGAGAAATAAAAAATCCGCTTACCATGCGGCTCAACACAGCATTTACCTCAGTATTCAGCCGATGGTAGCACAGGGGAGTACCGGGATGGATGAAGCTCCGCATAGGCATGGCTACATCAAGAACGGCTGTTCTCATTTATTGGATGAGGAAACCACGAGACTAGTTATCTTCAGAGACTCGGTCGAATGGCCGTTTGGCTCAAAGAACGCTCGCTGCGCTCGCGACATTTAGGCCCACCCTTGCTCGCGCTTCGCGCTGCGCAAGAATGGGGCACCCGGCAAGAATGGGGAACCCGGCGCTCACTTTTGAAACAAGAATTGGGCACCCGGCAAGTTCACGGGCTGTCGCTACGCGACAGCAGAGGCATTGTCCCTCGTCGCCTGAGCGCTTCAGGGCTACGCCCTTCCGCAGGCTCACTCCCACCCCAACGAGCTGCGCTCGTCGGGGACCCCGGGACTCGGGATGACAGATCGGAAGCTCGCTGCGCTCGCGACAGTTAGACCCACCCTTGCTCGCGCTTCGCGCTGCGCAAGTATGGGGCACCCGGCAAGAATGGGGCACCCGGCAGGAATGGGGAGGGCTCGCTGCGCTCGCGACATTTAGACCC
>JBBSFV010000060.1:0-14233 GCA_038254775.1 Terriglobales bacterium
CATTAATGGCACCAGGATTTGATAGTCCTGAGTTACTTCAAAGATCATGAACACTGAAGTCATGGGCGCGCGGATGATCCCGGCGAACAGTGCCCCCATCCCTACCAGGGCGTAGGCCCCAGGACCTGCACTGGGGAAAGGGGCGTAACGTTGGACCAATATCCCTACGGCCCCGCCTGCCATTGCGCCAAGATAGAGAGTGGGCGCGAAGATTCCTCCGGCATTGCCGGACGCATAAGAAATCACCGTGGCAACCAGCTTTACCGCGCAGAGCAGCAGCAAAATCTTGAGCACCAAGCTCCCGCTCAGCGCCTGATCCACATACTCGTAACCGACACCCATCACCTCTGGAACAAATATCAGGATGGTCCCAATGCAGAGGCCGCCAATGGCGGGCTGAAGAGGCACGCTCCATCGCGGTAGTTTGCGGAAGGCACCACGGGCTGCCAGCAACAGCTTGCAGAACAGGACGGAGATCAACCCTCCCACGATCCCGAGAAAGGCATAAGCGGCAAGCTCGGATGGGTTCACCAAGTGGTACTCGGGAACGCGGAAGAGCGGCTCGTTCCCCAAAATCGCCCGCTCAATGATCACGGCGGTCACAGATGCGATCACGGCAGAGCCGATCAAGCCCGCATTCATGTCTCCAATGATCTCTTCCAAAGCGAACAAGACTGCGGCGACGGGGGTGTTGAACGCCGCTGACAAAGCTGCGGCCGCTCCGATGGGGACTAATCCGCGGACCCTTTCCGGGCTGAGTTGCAGCCATCGGCCGAGCAAAGAGGCAATACCCGCACCGATCTGCACCGACGGGCCTTCACGTCCCATGGAGTGTCCCGAGCCAACGCAGAGAACTCCGGTCAGGAACTTGCCCAGGGGAACGCGCGCAGGAATGACGCCGTTATGCAAATGATAAGCAGCTTCAGTCTGCGGGATGCCGCTGCCGCGGCCGTCGGGAAAAAACTTCCATAATAGGAAGCCGGTGATCAAGCTCACGATGGTGGGCACAAGCACTAAACGCAGATGGCTGGGCGACATGCCGAAGGCGTGACGCTGTAGAGATCGGATGGAAAGCGCGAAGAGCACCGCGGAAAGTCCGGCGAGGACCCCGATCAATACGGTGAGCGCAAGAAAAATCTGGTTCTCGCGCAGGCGCAATCGTTCGGCGATTCGGCTAGAAGGCGGTTTCATCTTTCCTTGCCCAACGCGCTCGTGGCTAGCGCCAGCATCGCCTGATCAGCATCACTGCCGCGGCCGCAAAATGATGAAGTAAAAGTTCCCGCGGCATAGGCAGCGTTGAATGCGTCGGCGATGTCGTCCTGCGAGAATGGATGAGACTTCAAGTCGCCCTGCAAGGAGTTCAGCCGCTGCTCAAGCGCTGCCATCTGACTATGCGTAGTCGCGCTCAGATTGGGCATCTGATCACAACCCTGGGCTCTGGCCAAGGCTTGGGCCAAAATGTTGTTCACGCGTTCAGCGCGTTGCTGCGATGGCAGATTCCGGGCGCGTGGATCCATCTCAAAAATGAGTGCCAGTTGCTTGGTGACGCTATCAGTGTCCGCATTTTTTAAGCCTCGAGCGGTTGAGGCGTTCAAACTCGAATTGGCGGCATTGAATCTGCCGAGCATAAAGTTTGCCTGGGCAGAATGCAGCAGCGCTTCCGATTCATTGTGGTTCACGCGCAGCACTGCGTCAAAACTCTGGAGTGCTCGCCGGGGTTCATTCATCCGCAGGTAGAGCTCACCCAACTGCTCCCAGGAATGTGTGTCGGTTGCCTCTAGTTCCTGTTCGAGTTGCAGCGCGTCTGAAAGCGCAGCCTCGCGCTGCTTTTGGATGAGTTCGAATCGGATCAATTCAAAAAGAGTTTCAGTACGCCGATGCCGCGGCTCGCCTTTATTCCATGTTCCAAAGAGCGCGTGCCGATAGAAATGCGAGGCTTCGGTCAGATCTTGCCTTTTGGCGGCGACACGTGCCACTTCCAGATTGATCTCAGCGTCTTCGGGATAAGACTCGCGCAGCTGCATCAATAATTGCCGCGCCTCTTCGCCCTTATTTTCTCTTTCCAGGCTTTCCGCCAAGGCCAGCGCATAGCGCGTATCAGAGCGGTTCCCCTCTAGCGCTTTCCTGAAATCCGCGACAGCGCCGGCGACATTTGACGCGGACGATTCCTTTGCTCCTTGCTGGTACCACCTTTCGGCTTGGGAGCGGATGGCATGGCTTTCGGCTTCCGCGAATCGTCGGGTACCGAAAAAAAACAGTCCCGCCGCAAGCGCAATAGCCACCAGCAATGAGAGATCGCGTTGAATGATGCGCACAACCGCTCGATCGTCACACTTTTGGCAACTTCCGGCAGTGGAAAGCTCACTGCCGCAGGTGGGGCAGCGTGGAGGAACAAGGCTCTCAATCTCCGGTAGAGGCATCAGCAGGGGAAGTCTAAGTACCCGAGCATCTTACACTCCACGCCGCATGGAATCGTCCAGCGCGCGCTTGATGGAGAGCTTCTCGGCGCTCAAGCGGGCGAGCAAAGCGGTCTCACCCTTGCACCCGGCTTCGTCGATCTTGGGCTGAAGCTGTTGCAGTGCCCGCTCCAGATGGCGGCGCCGCAAACTTCATAAAAAAAACGTTGCAATGTTCGGTCTCAGCGCAAAAGTGTGAGCTGCGGGAGTGAACGCCAGCCCTGCCTTTTGGTCGCTCAGATTCAAACCTTTCAATCGAGTGGAAATTTAAAGAGTCGGCTTCTTTAAAGTGAGTTGACTTAGCTGTTTCTTCAGATCAGTTTTACGCAACGTCAACTGCTGAACTTCGGTAACATCATGCCGTGCAGAAGCAACTTTGATATCGTGCTGAATTTTAATGATTTCTAACTCTACTTTCCTCAGACGCAATTTGCCAATTGCAGATGCCAGGAGAGACGACGTAGCAACTACGCCATCCTTAGCCTTGTCACCATCTTTAAAATGAAGTGTCGCGACCAAATCTCTATAGTGCTCCGGGATGCTTAGCTGAGCGTCATCTCCTCCGGCGCGAATCCACTCTAAGAGCGAATCAATCAACTGAGCAGACGCGAGACCTTTGTGTAGGTTTTCATCGCGGAGCCCTGTAGCGATTTTGTACTGTAATTCGGAAGCTTCGCCAGGCTCTTCGCCTGCGATACCCAACAATGCGCGCAGGATGAGGCGTTCTGTATTCGAGTAAATGGGTTCATTTTGCGCAGTAATCGGCTGCGCTGCCCGCGTAGCTACGGCGGCCTTCAACTCCTGCCGCAGTACCGCGGAATCAATGCCTAACCGCTGGGCTATATCTGAAGAAAGTTCGTCGCGGGTGATGCGGCTAGGCACCCGCTGAATATGTGGCAGAAGATAGTTGACCGCCTTCAGTTTTCCATCCGCCACTTTTGCGAACTTTTGCTGGGCGCGGTCGATTAGGTAATGAAAGTATTTCTGGGCGTCGCGAATCTCCTGCTTGTAAGCCTCCGCGCCCTGGTTGCGGATGTACAGGTCCGGATCAAGCCCTTGTTCTAACTGCACCACTCGAATGTTGAATTCCTCTTCCACCAACATCGCAAGTGAGCGCTCGGTTGCCGCCGCGCCCGCCGTATCGGGATCAAAATTCACGATGATATTCTTGTTGAACCTGCCGAGAAGCCGTACCTGCGCTTCAGTGAAGGCGGTGCCGGAGCTGGCAATCACATTGTGCAGCCCCGCCATATAAACACTGATGCAGTCGAAATTCCCTTCCACCACGATGGAGTAATCGAGCTGGCGGATGGCTTCCTTCGCTTTGTCCAGATTAAAGAGCACATGGCCCTTGGTATAGACCGCGCTCTCCGCTGAGTTCAAATACTTGGGCGCATTCTTGTCTTTATCGCTTTGCAGGATCCGGCCGGTGAATGCGATGACCTTCCCGTTCTCATTGGCAATGGGCAGCATCACTCGATTGCGAAAACGCGAGTACAGTCCGCTGATGCCGGCTTGTTCGTCTTTCCAGGCAAATGCGCCACTCTGTTTGAGCGTGGCTTCGTCAAACTCGCTCTTCAGCTTGTCTCGAAGCGCGTAACCAGAATCCGGCGCGAAACCCAGCCTGAACTGCCGGATGATCTCTGGCGGCATCCCGCGATTCGCCAGATACTCGCGCGCGGCTGCTCCCGCAGGCGACTGCAACTGCGCTTCAAAGAATTGCGTGGCTGATTCGTGAAGGTCCAGCAGCTTGCCGCGCATATTGGCTTCGCGCGCTTCTGCGGGAGAAAAATTCTGCTTTGGCAGCGGGATCCCAACCTTGGTCGCCACCGTGCGCACCGCTTCCGGGAAACTGCTGTTCTCGATCTTCTGCACGAAGCTGAAAACGTCGCCAGAGACACCGCATCCGAAGCAATGAAAGAATTGTTTGCCCGCATGTACGGAGAACGATGGCGATTTCTCTTTATGAAAAGGACAAAGCCCGGCGAAGTTCTGCGCCCCGGATTTTTTTAGCGTGACGTAATCGCCCACGATGCGGACAATGTCCGCCTGTTGCTTGACCGTGTATGCGAAATCGCCTGGGTTTGACATGGAGATGATGCGCGAAGGGATATGCCCAGTTTAATGCACCGCACCGCCGCCTCAACAGGGCTTCGTTGCTTGACCATTTCCACAACTTGCAGTTATAATCTGGTTACGTTTTACTTCGATTTCCCCCGGTTCGATCCGCCATCAGACGGCTTCAATAACTATAAGAAATATGCCCGAAAACACCTTCCATGTCGGCGACAAAGTTGTTTATCCCAACCATGGCGTGGGAATCATCGAACAGATCAGCAGCCGCACCATCGGCGCCAGCGTCCTCCGCTTTTACGAACTCAAGATCAAAGCCAGCAGCTTAAAAGTGACCATCCCTTGTGGCAACGCTCACGCTGTGGGCCTTCGTCCCGTGGTGAAGAACGGCGATGTGAGCAAGATCATCGAGTTTTTGAGTAACGGCGTGGCTGATAACAATTCTGACTGGAAAGATCGTTACAAAGAAAATTCTGACAAAATGCGCACCGGCACTTTGCTGGAAGTCGCGATGGTGATGAAAAGCCTTCTAGCTCTGAACCAGGTCAAACCGCTCTCCTTCCGCGAAAAAAAGATGCTGGATCGCGCCAAGTATCTCTTGGTAAGCGAGCTGGCGATGGCGAAGGATGTTGACGAGACTGACATGGAAGACTTGCTTGCAAAGGCATTGGCAAAGTGCAAATTGAAATTCCCAGAGATCACTGCCGAAGCTTGAGACGCTCAGCAGTCACCTGAAAGAGCCGCGGCAAACACGCTGCGGCTCTTTTATTTCACACCTGGTACTCTTCGCCCTCGCCCATCAGATTTCCCAACGGTTGGAGTCCCGTCACATGGTCCAGGATGATCTTGATGGCGGCAGTCAAGGGGATTGCCAATAGCAGCCCCATGGCCCCCCAAATGAATCCCCAGAATAATAATGAAACAGTCACGATCAGCGGATTCAGCTGTAAACGGCTTCCCAATATCTTTGGATAAAGCACATTCAGCGATAGCAAGTGAACAACGACCACTGTGATGGCTACCCCCAATAGCTCCTTTGTGGAAAGCGTTCCGAAAGATGCAGCGAGCGGCGGTACCATTGCAACTACCACGCCCAGATACGGCACCAGGCTCAGAAATCCGCTGATGAAGCCGACAAAATAAAAGTACGGCACGCCTAACGCCCAAAAGGCTCCCGCGCTCACCACTCCCATGATCACGCCGATCAACACGTTGCCCACAATGAAACTGCGCAGCATCTGCGCAATGTGATTCAAAGTCACATAAGCGGTGGTTCGGTTCTCGCGCGGGAAGATCAAGACCAGGCTGGACCGGATATGCCCCTGCCAGGTCAGCATGAAGTAAGCCAGGAACGGAATAAAACTAATGCTAAAAATAGTCTCTGTCAGCGATCCGCCGGAGCTGACCATACCGGACCAGTCCGAATTCACCTGAGTGACTTTGACGGTGTTCTTATCAGTCGGCTGGTCGGGGACTATGGCCTCTTTCGCCTGCTGCATCTTTTCCGCCTGCTTGCGAAACCGGAGTACCGATTCGCGTATCCGACCCGAATATTTTGGCAACTCTCGGGCGAAGTCCACGGCCTTCAGGTAGGAAAGATAACTAGCTCCGTACAATGATGCGAACAGGAGCAGCAGAGCGATCATGGCGCCGATCGGACGTATAACTCGATGGCGCTCCAGCCATCCCACCAGAGGTTCCAGTATGAAAGCCAACATCACGGAAATTAAGATGGTGACGAGCACGGGTTTACCGAAATAACAAAGTGCCAGCACAGCGGCAATGGCCAAGACTTTGAGTGCCGCATCGGAAGTACCTTCCGCCATTATCAGCGGCTGCGCACTTTGTGGCTGTTCGAACGTTGGAGTGGATCGATCCTCTGGGGGAGGGGAGGGCGAGTTGCTCACTTTAGGCTGGATCTCTTGCATCATCAGGTCAGATGCGGAACACACCTATAATCGCTGTGTGTCTGCCGGGGCAAATCATACGCCGCATCTCCGCGTTATGGCGCTGGATGTAGGCACTCGCCGCATCGGGTTGGCGGTTTCTGACGCTCTAGGGATTACCGCACAGCCTCTGGATACCTTAAAACGCGCCAATAAAGGCGCAGACATCGACTCCCTGTCAAGGCTTGCGAAACAGCACGATGTGCGGGAGCTGGTTATCGGCCTGCCGATACGGATGGGCGGGGAGCGCAGCGTTCAGACTGAACGCGTCCGTTCGTTTGCGGCAGAGCTAGGTTTAGCTTTGGTTCTGCCGGTCCACTTTATGGATGAACGCCTCACCAGCTGGGAGGCAAATGAATTACTCGATGGCCAGAAGCTTAGCCGCTTGCAACGCAAAGGCAAGGTCGACAAGATCGCCGCCGTTTTAATACTTACGGCATTTCTTGAGCAGCGGAATGGTCCGGCAATGCTGCCTTCCGATTCAGGCCAAGAATAGCTACCGTCAGCTACACTTAACAACGTGAAGGCCCTGTTCAAGCTTCTACTCTTCCTGGTCATTCTTGGCGGAGCCGGCTTATTTTTTCTCAGCACATCTCCGTCCGGCCCCGGCGAGCGTGATGTTGTCATCAAACCGGGAAGCTCCGCGCGCCAGATCGGCCGCGACTTGCAATCCGCCGGAGTGATACGCAACGCTTACGCGTTTTATGCGTGGCATCTGCTGCATAAACGCCCTACCCTGAAAGCCGGCGAGTATCTGTTTGGCGAAAGCGCCAGCCTTGCAGATGTCTACCGCAAGCTAGTGCGCGGAGAGATCTATGGCCACCCGATCGTCATCCCCGAGGGTTTTTCCAGCTTTGATATTGCAGCATCACTTGCCGAAGCAAGGCTTTGCACCCGTGAGCAATTCCTTCAAGCGGTGCACAACGATCGGCAACTGATCGCCGACCTTGATCCCACGGCTCCGTCACTTGAAGGATATCTTTTTCCTGACACCTATACCTTCACCCGAACGCAGTCGCCGCATGATTTCGCAGCCACTATGGTTCACCGCTTCCGCCAGGAAGCAAAGATGCTGGGCATGAACGGGGACCTGCACCGGGTAGTGACGCTCGCATCTATTGTGGAGAAAGAAACAGCCGTACCTGAAGAGCGCCCGATCGTGGCAGGTGTCTTTGAGAATCGGCTGCGGCTGGGGATCGCTCTTGCCACTGACCCATCTGTGATCTACGCCTCCAGGCTGGCGGGCAGATTTGACGGCACGATCCATCAATCCGACTTGCAGCTGGATTCGCCGTACAACACTTATCGGAATCCGGGGCTTCCTCCGGGTCCCATCGCGAATCCTGGCAGCGCCGCTCTTGCCGCCGCTTTGCACCCATCCCATACCGAATTCCTCTACTTTGTCGCCAACAACCGGGGTGGCCACAACTTTGCCCGCACGCTTGACGAGCATAACCAAAATGTGGCGGAGTACCGTCGCGGCCTCGCCTCACGCTAACGCATCTTTTCCCATGCTCGCGGTTCTAAGCTGTGTCAACCCGCTCTGCTGATTTATACTTTCTGATTCTTCGCTTTCAGGGACTTTTTTCTTGATACGTTTTTTTAAAACAATCTGTTTTCTCGCTCTCCTGCTGGTTCCTCTTACCGGGTGCCTCTTCCGCACCCACCAGGTGTCACAGCGCGTGAGCACGGCGAAGCTTGAGCAAGCTACGCTCGCTCAACTGACGGATCGCATCAACTCTGAAGCACAAAAGATCAGGACCCTCAACGCAACAGTCGATTTTGCCACCTCCGTGGGCGGAGCAAAAAAAGGCAAAGTCACTGACTTCCAGGAAATACGCGGCTACGTCCTGATCCGCAAGCCTTCCATGCTGCGCATGATCGGACTTTTCCCGGTGGTGCGCAATCGCGCCTTTGACATGGTCAGCAATGGCGATGCTTTTAAGCTCTCGATCCCGCCAAAAAATAAGTTCATCATCGGTACCAAGGATGTTAGCCAGCCCTCGGCGAACCCGCTTGAGAACCTGCGTCCGCAACACATCATGGATGCGCTGCTGGTGCGAGAGATCGATCCCTCACGCGAGATCGCTGTCCTTGAAGCAAGCACTGAGGTGGTGAAGGATGCAAAGAGTAAGAAAGATGTGGACCAACCCAACTACACCGTCGACGTGATCCGCAAGGAAGACGATGGGACCTGGATACTCAGCCGAAAGATCTTTATCAGCCGCATTGACCTGCTGCCGACGAAACAGCTGGTCTATGACCATTTTGGCAACATCGCCACTTTGGCGACATATGCCAACTTCACCGCGCAGTCTGGGGTGAGTTTTCCCAGCTTGATCAATATCGAACGTCCGCAGGAGGAATACTCGGTGCAGATAGCCGTGGTGAAATTGAAGTTGAATGAAGCGCTCAAAGATGAACAGTTCGATCTGCCTCAGCCTGCCGGCGTGGAAGTGCAGCGGCTGGACCATCCCAAAGCCGCCACTACAAAATAAGGGTCAGGCCTTGAGCTTGCGTACTGTTTCGGCCACCTGCCGTGCGATGGAATATGCTTTTTCGCGCTGCTTTTCGTCTTTCATTTCGCCGTGCTCATCGAAGGCCAGGTGCGCCTGATTCACGGCCAACTGGTCAGGCAACACGATCACCTGGATATTCGACAGCAGCGAGCGAACTGCAACCAAGCCCCGCAACCCCCCGAGCATTCCCGGAGACGCAGCCAGCAACCCTGCCACCTTCCCGCTGAACGCTTCCAACGGCTTTTCTCCCGGGACCGGCCTTGAAGCCCAATCGATCGCGTTCTTCAGTACGCCGGAGATCGAGCTGTTGTACTCCGGCGCGGCAATGAGCAATCCATCATTCGCCAGCAACAGGTCTTTAAAGCGGCGGGCGCCCGGAGGAAGCCCCTGTGCCTCCTCCAGATCGCCGTCATAAAGCGGTAGCTCAAGCTCCCGCAGATCGACATACGTCACCTGCGCGCCGGCGGACTCCGCGCCCTGCATCGCCACCTTTACGAGCTTCTTGTTGTACGAATCCTTGCGTGTGCTTCCGGAAAACGCCAAAATCCTGGGAACGTATGCCATCACCTATCCTTCACGAAAGTATCCAGTGCGAGCGTCTGTTCTTTATTGCCTTGAAAGTGGATGGGCATGATTGATTGGATGTCGCGGCCGCCCGCAAGCTTCGTGATCAAGCGTCTCCAGGCGCATAGCGCGTGGGCACATAGGGTGCCTCAGTGAGGATGACCAACCTGCTGCCGCGGATCACTCCCAGCCATACGATGATGGACTCCGCCAGGATCAGCACGATGAACACGATCAAGACGGATGTCACTATCGCATCTACCCGATCATTGAAGATCAGCTGTTTGATCTCGGTCGCTCGCTTCGCATTATCCGGCAGCTCGTTCGACAGTTGGCGCGCATGGGCCAGGAAGCCGATCCTTGGATTCGCGTTGAAGACCTTCTGGTAGGACGCAGTGAATGTGACCGTCAATAACAGCGCCAAAGGAAGCAGGGTTATAAACGCATAACGGACTTTTCCAGATTTAATAATGATGGTCGTCGCCACGCACAGCGCAACCGTAGCTAACAATTGGTTCGAGATACCGAATAAAGGCCACAACGAATTGATGCCGCCCAGCGGATCACGAACACCTTGCCAGAGAAAATATCCCCACGAGCCCACGATCAGAGCGCTTGTGCTCAGAATGCTTTTGTAGGATGCGGTATTCGCAATCGGTTTGATGAAACTGCCCAACCCTTCCTGCAACATGAAGCGTCCCACGCGCGTTCCCGCATCCAGCACAGTCAGGATGAATAGCGCCTCAAACATGATGGCGAAGTGGTACCACAAGGCCATCAATCTATCCCCGCCGATGGTCTTGGAGAAGATGTTCGCCATCCCCACCGCGAATGCGGGTGCGCCGCCGGTTCGGTTGAACAATGTCTGCTCGCCCACGGCCTGTGCCAGGTTCGCCATTTCAGATGCAGTGACCGGGTATCCCCAGCCTGAGATCGTCTGCGCCGCGGCAGCGGGAGCCACTCCCACCAGCCCCGCCGGGCTGTTGATTGCGAAGTACATTCCCGGCTGCATCACGCAGGCCGCAATGATCGCCATGATCCCGACGAACGATTCCGCCGCCATTGCTCCATAACCAACAAAACGGGTCTGCGCCTCATTCGCGATCAGCTTCGGGGTAGTACCGCTTGAGATCAACGAGTGGAATCCACTGATTGCGCCGCAGGCGATGGTGATGAATGCGAATGGGAAGAGGCTTCCCGCGAATACCGGACCGCTGCCATCGATAAAGCCGGTAAGCGCCGGCATATGCAGCGTGGGATGCAGCACGATGATTCCGAACGCCAGTACTGCGATCGTTCCCAGTTTTACGAAGGTGCTCAAGTAATCGCGAGGCGCAAGCAGCAGCCACACCGGGACCGCGGACGCCGCGAATCCATACAGGATGATCGCGACCGCGAGCGTATAGGCATCGAAGGTAAACCACTTCGCGAACATCGGATGTTGCGAGACCCACTGCCCGCCTAGTATCGAGAGCATTACCAGCACAAATCCGATCGCTGAGACCTCAAACACTTTCCCCGGACGAAGCCATCTCAGATACAAACCCATCAGCAGCGCAATGGGGATGGTCATCGCAATGGTGAAGGTTCCCCATGGGCTTGACTTCAATGCATTCACAACGATCAGCGCCGCCACCCCCAGTAGCACGATGATGATGCTGATGACCGCTATGAATGCTACGATCCCGCCGACCCGTCCGATCTCATCGCGTGCCATTTGGCAGAGTGATTTGCCGTCTCGCCTCACTGAATATGCAAGGATCACAAAGTCCTGCACACATCCGCCAAAGACCGCGCCGATCAGTATCCACAATGTCCCGGGTAGATATCCGAACTGTGCCGCTAATACCGGTCCGATCAAAGGACCGGGGCCCGCGATGGCGGCAAAATGATGCCCGAACACCACCCATTTGTTGGTCCGCACAAAATCCCGGCCATTTTCCAGGCGCTCAGCAGGGGTCGCGCGCGTGGCATCGAGCGCCAAGACTTTTGCCGCGATAAAGCTGGAATAGAACCGGTAACCCAGCGCATAGCAGCAAAGCGCAGCCACCACCAGCCACATGGCATTGATGGCTTCGCCGCGACGCAACGCGATCGTCCCGACTGCCACCGCACCGATCAAAGCAAGGCTGCCCCACACGGCGATCCGCAACGGCAATGGCAGTTCGCGTTTTTTACCTGGATTCATCAGCAAGAATCTAGCACGCTCGACCGTGTACATTAGTGACCATGTCCCAGACGGCCGCTGTGCCGCCACGCGCTGCTTTCCAGCACCCAGATTTTCGTCTCTTTCAGGTTGCGCGCCTGCTCGCGATCGTCGGTACGGAGGCGCAATCCGTCGCCGTGGGCTGGCAGGTGTATGAGATTACTGGCCGCCCGCTAGATCTGGGCTATGTGGGCCTTGCCCAATTTTTACCGGGGATCCTGCTCTTCCTGGTCTCCGGACACGCCTCTGATCGTTTTGACCGCCGCCGGGTTCTGCTTATCTGTTTTGCCGGCTACATGCTTTGCTCTTCACTTCTGCTGGGCTACACGCTGCGGGGCCATCGCGCCGTGCTGCCCATGTATGCCGTCCTCACATTGCTGGGAATCTTTCGCGCCTTCAGTGGGCCGGCAAGCCAATCCTTCCTGCCATCGCTCGTCCCCGAAGAACATTTCCCCAATGCTGTGGCTTGGGGATCTTCCATCTTTATGCTGGCAACGATCCTGGGCCCCGCGCTGGGGGGCCTGGTGTACGGATTCACCAAAAGTGCTGTGGGCGTCTATGCAACCGCGCTGATCATGTATGGGGGCGCGATTGTGAGCATTGCATTCGTTCAAACTCGCACCGGGCGACTGGAGCAGAAGAACATCTCCATAGACACTGTTCTCGCGGGCTTTCGCTATGTCTGGCGTCAGAAGATCGTGCTGGGTTCGATCTCGCTTGACCTCTTCGCCGTTCTTCTCGGTGGTGCCGTCGCTCTGCTTCCTGTATATGCCAGGGAGATCCTGCACATCGGTCCAGCTGGGCTGGGCCTCCTGCGAAGCGCGCCCGCCGTCGGGGCTGCTTTGATGGGCGCGCTGTTGGCATATCGCCCGCTGCGAAAACGTTCAGGTCTGGTCATGCTTGCCTGCGTGGCCACTTTCGGCGCCTCCACCATCATCTTTGGACTCTCCCACAATGTTGCACTATCTCTCGTAGCGCTTTTCTTCCTGGGCGCGTCAGACATGGTGAGCGTTGTTATCCGCGGCACCCTGGTACAGATCGCCACACCGGCTGAGATGCGTGGACGGGTGAGCGCCGTCAACCTCCTATTCATCGGCGCGTCCAACGAGTTTGGCCAATTCGAATCCGGGCTTACGGCACAATGGTTGGGCGCAGTACCGGCAGTGGTTTTTGGTGGGATCGGCACATTGATCGTAGTTGGCCTTTGGGCCTGGCTCTTCCCGCAATTGCGTGACGTGCAGCAATTAACTTCATCCCCGAAGCAATCGTCATAATCTCATTCCCAGGAGAAACCATGAAGCGAATTTCATTATTGGCTGTTTTCTTGTTCTTGACGTTTACGCTCAGCGCAAATGCACAGCAGCCAAAGCCGCCGAGGATCCTGGTCGTTGTCGCGCATCCTGACGATGAATCCTGCATGGCAGCCACCATTTATAGAGTGGCCAAAGAGTTGGGCGGCAAGGTGGATCAGGCGGTCATCACCAATGGCGAGGGCGGCTATAAGTACTCCACCCTGGCGGAGAAGTATTACAACCTGCCACTCACAACGGAAGAGGTAGGTAGAGCAAACCTTCCTGACATCCGCAAGCAGGAGCTACTCAATGCCGGCAGGGTGCTCGGCGTGGGAACGCATTGGTTCCTCGATCAACGTGATGAGCGCTATACCCAGGACATTCACGAGCCTCTCGACCGTCTTTGGAACCGCGAGTTCATCATGACCCGGTTGAATGAGATCCTCACCCGCAACAGCTATGACTTCGTCTTCGGCCTTCTCCCGACTCCGGGCACGCATGGCCACCATAAAGCTGCCACACTGCTGGCTCTGGAAGCGGTAGGCAAGTTGCCGGAGAAGTCGCGTCCGGTGGTTCTGGGCTGCGGCTTAAGCAGTAAAAATCGCCCTGCGCAGACGCAATTCACCGGGCTCCCTGACTCCCCCACCACCAAGATATTCGCCGGCGCTCCCATCTTTCACTTTGATCGCACCGCCAAATTCGGCTACAACAACTCGCTCGACTATCAGATCATCGTCAACTGGATGATCGCCGAACACAAATCCCAAGGGCTCTTTCAAACGGGTTACAACTGGGCAGACTCTGAGGATTATTACGTCTTTGCCCAGGATGGAGCCTCCGGTCTGGAAAAGACGCTCAGGCTCTTCCAGGCGATCACGCCTGAGAAGCGGGCGCCGCAAACGGCCATTCCCGACGCCGCGCCGCACGACCGATAAAGATCAAGGCTCCCACCCCCGCCACAACAGTCGCGTAACGCAACTCGCGCATGGAATTCGTCCGCGAGATCAATACGTAGACGAATCCACCAGCGGCGATCAATGCGGGCCACGGATAGGCCCACATTCGGAAGGGCCGCGCCATCTCTGGCTGGCGCTTCCGCAGTACGATCACGCCAATCGCTTGCAGCAAAAATTGCAAGGTGATGCGGATCACAACCAGCGCAGCCACCACGTCCACC
>JBBSFV010000061.1:0-14099 GCA_038254775.1 Terriglobales bacterium
TCGACGGCGCCAACGATGAATCCCGCGAGATCGTACTCCCCCTCAGGATAAAAGCCAGGCATTTCAGCGGTCTCGCCGCCGATGAGGGCGCAGCCGTTGTGGCGGCAGGCGTCGGCGATGCCGGCGATGATCTTCTCCGTGACCTCAGAGTCGAGTTTGCCGGCGGCGAGGTAATCCATAAAGAAGAGCGGCGTAGCCCCCTGCACGGCAATGTCATTCACGCAGTGGTTCACCAGGTCCGCGCCCACGGTATGGTGGAGTTTCATCTCAAAGGCGATCTTGAGCTTGGTGCCGACCCCATCGACACTTGAGACCAGGACGGGGTCAACAAACTTGGCCTTGTCCACGGCAAAGAGGCCGCCAAAGCCGCCGATATCGCTCAGGACGCTTTTGGTAAAGGTCTTCTGGGCGAGATAGCGGATGCGTTGCTTGGTCTTGTTCGCGCGGTCAATGTTAACGCCAGCGTCGGCGTAGGTAATGGGGCGGGAATCAGGCGCAGTCTTGGCCTGCGGGGCCTTCGTGCTCGATTTCTTCTCAGCCAAAGAATCTTCCGTTAAGTAGTCAGTGGAGTTTGGGGGGAATGTCGCTGGCTCGTCTCCGGGCGCAACGAGGATCCCTTCATTCGTGGGAAGGAACGATTTTACCACTGGGGTTCTGCTACGGGGATGAAGCAACCGCGAAGTGGGCCTACAGCAGCCTTCCAGTACGGTCCCAGCGGCTGCGTTGGGCGATGTGCGGCAGGATGGACAAATAAAAAGCTGCCTGCTTCCAGGCGCTGTCATCTTTCCAAGCTTTGCTGGGCGCGTCATAAGACCAGTAGACGATCAGCGGCTCTCCAACCACGTTTGCGGTGGGCACCGTGCCCCAGTAGCGGCTGTCATCGGAGTTATCGCGATTGTCACCCAGAACAAAGAGGTGGCCTGCGGGGACGGTGATCGCAGACATTTTCTCGTCCGAGCGCTGCCACCAACGATGGGCATGAACAACGTAAGGCTCATAGACAGGGGCCGCATTCACATAAAGGATGCCGCCACGAATCTCAATGACATCCCCTCCCACGGCGGCAACCCGTTTCAAGAAAGTGACCGAGGGATCGATGGGGTAATGAAAGGCGACGATCTCTCCGCGATGGACCACCGCGAGGCGGGGCAATCGAAAGGAGGTAAAAGGGACCTGCGGCCCATACAAAGCTTTATTCAGAACGATGTGGTCACCGACGAGGATGGTGCCTTCCATGGAGGATGTGGGAACCAGGGCGGCTTCTCCAATAAAAGTGCGGATAAAGAAGGCGATGAGGACAAGCACGACCCAGCGGCGCGCAATCCCCACGCTGCGCGCAAAACCGGTTGCGGGAAGAGACTCCGCGCAAACCGCTTCCCTCTCCGGAGCGTCCTCTTCGGAAAAGATGGAGCCGGGATAGCACTCCTGAATTGTGCTGTGCAAGCTGTGGCCAGCATAACTCTCCGGTAAAGGCGTGCAATAGGGTGGATTCCCTAGTCGCAATCACGACAAAGTTGAGGTACATTGTGTGCCCCGTGCCGCAAACTGCGCCTACTTTCGATATTACTGAAGCCCTGAAACGTTACCGCGTGATCGCGCCCAAGCTTGGGGGCGCGGCGGTCGAAGGATTGCATCAATTGCTGGAGTTCATACAGGAAGATGCTGCAATCACGAATCCGCGTTGGGCGGCATACATGCTGGCAACGGTACGCCATGAATGTGCTGCGAAGTGGACGCCGATCGAGGAGTTTGGAAAAGGTAAGGGGCGTCCCTATGGTGTGCCTGTATCGGTGGCGGATGCCGATGGGACAACGTTCACTAACACTTATTACGGTCGCGGCTACGTTCAACTCACCTGGCGGGCGAATTATGACCGAGTGGGACGGGCTATCGGACTGGGAAACACGTTGCTGCTGCATCCGGAGCATGCGCTGGAGCCGCAGACTTCGTACGCGATCATGTCCTATGGGATGCGTACGGGAGCATTCACCGGGAAAAAGCTCGCGGATTCCATCACCGAGACTGCGTGCGATTATGTGAATGCGCGCCGGATCATCAATCGGCTGGACCAGGCGAAGAAGATCGCCGGATATGCGGCGCAGTTTGAGGGTATGTTGGGGATTGCGCCGCTGGCGAAGGCGGCGGGCGGTTCGCTTTAAAAGCTTTCACCACAAGGTTATTCGCCGCTGGTCGCTAGTCGCTGGTCTTTAGCAAAACCTTTTAACCACAAAGGGCACGAAGGAACACGAAGAAGGTTGTTAATCCTTCGTTGTTTGTCACTGATCGAACTGCGTGAATGTCATTAGTCGTTAGTCATTCGTCATTGTTCGTTGGCAGGAGCTCCTCCTTGGTGATCCTTTGTGTCCTTGGTGGTTAAAGATGTCTTCGTGCCTTCGTGGTTAGAATAGCCACGCATGAAAAAGATCGCATTCCTCTTTCCCGGCCAGGGCTCGCAAGTGGTGGGCATGGGAAAAGAACTCGCAGAAAAATATCCCATTGCCCAGCAGACATTCCAAGAAGCCGATGAGGCCTTGGGATTCTCGATCTCGCAGCTTTGCTTTGAAGGACCGGAAGAAAAGCTTAAGCTCACGGAGATCACGCAGCCGGCGATCCTGACGGTTTCGGTGGCGGCGCATCGGGTGTTGCAGGAGCGCGGGATCACACCAGCGTTTGTCGCGGGACATTCTCTGGGTGAGTATTCGGCGCATGTTGCAGCGGGGACGCTGGCATTTGCTGATGCCGCGCGAACGGTGCGCAATCGCGGAAAGTACATGCAGGAAGCGGTCCCAGTGGGCGCGGGAGCGATGGCGGCGATCCTGGGCATGGACCTTGAGACGCTGGAAGCGGTTTGCCGGGAAGCGGCGCAAGGTGAAACCGTGGCCGCGGCGAACATCAATTCGCCGCACCAGATCGTGATCTCCGGTAGCGCCGCTGCGGTTCAGCGCGCGGCGGAGCTGGCGAAGAGCCGGGGCGCGAAACGAGCCATACTGTTGCAGGTAAGCGCCCCCTTCCATTGTTCATTGATGCAGCCGGCACAAGACCGCCTGGGGGAAGACTTACGCGCCTTGAACTTCAACAATCCGAATGTTCCGGTGGCAAGGAATATCGATGGCGAACTGACCAGCGACGGCACCGCGGCGCGGCAAGCGCTGATCGAACAGGTGACTGGAGCGGTGCAGTGGGTAAAGTGCCTGCGCACACTTGTGACCGCGGGCGCAGAGGCATTTGTTGAAGTGGGGCCGGGAAAGGTCCTGTGCGGCCTGGCGGGCCAGATCGAGAAAGGCGCAATCTGCTTCAACGTACAGAGCGAAACATCCCTGCAAAAAACTCTGGAAGGCCTGCACTGAAACCGCTGTAAGCTGGTGCCATGAAAACCTACTTCCACGTGGATATGGATGCATTTTTTGTGAGCGTGGAAGAGCTCTTCAACCCTGGATTGAAGGGCAAGGCGGTGGTGGTGGGCGGGCAACGCCACGAGCGCGGGGTGGTCTCAGCCGCATCGTATGAGGCGCGCAAGTTCGGCGTGCATTCCGCCATGCCGCTACGCATGGCGGCAAAACTCTGTCCGCAAGCGATCTTTGTGGACGGCCACATGGAGCGGTATCGCGAGTGCTCCGCCCAAGTGCATGAAGTACTGTGCCGATTCTCGCCGGCGGTAGAGATGGCATCGATCGATGAAGCTTATCTCGACATGGCAGGCACGGAACGGCTGCATGGACCGCCGCTGAAAGCCGCGCATGCGCTGCACGAGGTGATGAAGGCGGAGACGCAACTGAATTGCTCGATCGGGATCGCTCCATCGCGGGTTGTCGCCAAGATCGCATCTGACCAGGCGAAGCCGAACGGTGTGGTGTGGGTGCCGCCGGGCATGGAAGCGGACTTTCTGGCGCCACTCGATGTGCGCAAAGTGCCCGGAGTGGGCAAGGTGACGGAGCAGAAGCTGCGCGATCTGGGCATTTTGAAAGTGCGCGACATTGCGCGGCTGCCGGAAGAGGTATTGCGTGACCATCTTGGCGAATGGGGCATAGCGCTGGGGGCGAAGGCGCGCGGTGAAGACGCGGGTGGATGGTTTGACACGGAAGTTGGGGAGGACAGCGGCCCCAAGTCCATCAGCCATGAGCATACGTTCGATGTGGACACGCGCGATCCGGCAGTACTCTCCTCTATGCTTTTGCGGTTGAGCGAGATGGTGGGCCGCCGGCTGCGCGAGCACGGATTGTTCGCACGGACGCTGCAACTAAAGTTGCGCTATACGGATTTTTCAACCATCACGAGGGCCCAGACTTTGGAGCGCGCGACCCAACTGGACAATGAGATCTTCGCGACGATCCGCGAACTGTTCGACAAAAACTGGAAGCGCGGCACGACGGTTCGATTGCTGGGCGTGACCACTTCACACTTCGATTCGCCCGCCGCGCAGATGGGGTTGCTGGATGAGACCAGCCATGAAAAGTGGGGAAACATCCTGGCCGCAGCGGACAAGCTACGGGACAAGTATGGCGAATCTTCAGTGATGCTTGCTCCCAGCATGAAGCAGAGGCTTACGGAGAAGGTGCATGAGAATCCGGCGGACCTGCATGGAAAGTTCAAAAAACAGTAACGAGTACCGGGTACCGGGTAGCGAGTACCGGGTACCGAGTTCAATTCAAAAACAAAATCAAGAAGCAGTACCGAGTACCGGGTACCTGGTTCAATTTAAAAACAAAATCAAGGACCAAGGCATTGTCCCTCGTCGCGCTACGCGCTCGCTCGGGATGACAGTCGTTGTTAGTTTCGATCGTTTAATTAAAAAGAATTCGCAGGTCTCGTCGCGCTACGCGCTCGGGATGACAGTAATGCGAGTAAGCGCTTCGCGCTCGCGCGGGATGACAGCCAGATCCTGCCCTAGTTGGACATCCTGACTGATATAAAAACATCCAGCAGGGTGGCGCAGTTGGAGATACTTTCAGCGATGCCGTCCAGCGGTGCTTGTAAGGTGGGATGATCGGTGGCAACACGGTGCAATCTCTCGCAAACCCCGATGAGCTGCGTGACCTCGAGTTGTAGGGCGTCAATCTCTTGCATGGGTAACTTCCCTGGCATATTCCTTTCCGAAATAAATGCTGGAGCGGAAGAAGCAACGATCATTCTTCTTACTCGTCAGGTGTGATTACACTCTCTTGCAATCTCAAAAACTGTGCCGTATGGTTCACTAAGGCTTTAAATGCCGAGTAGCGGAAAAAAGCAGCCACTCCGTTTTCCTGCCCTGAATGTTCGAAATAGCACATACAGGCTTCTCCCAGAAATCGTATTCTTTAAAGCTCATGACACTAGCCAGGTTGCTGACCATGAAAAGACGATCTTCTGAAAGCCCCGAACCATTGCCCGCTCATGCTGCGGACATTCCTTTGCTGGCTGGCGTCCGCGCCAGGGACGAGGGGGCGATGATGACTTTGTATGACCGTTATTCGCATGTGGTCTATTCCTGCATCCTTCCGGTGGTTCGGGAGGAAGAGGTAGCCGAGGAGCTGCTTCACATGGTCTTCCTGCAACTTTGGGAGCAGCCGGCGAAGTTCCAGGGAGCGGAGGGTGCGCTGGCCGGCCGGTTGGCGGTGAGCGCCAGGCATTGCGTGGTGGACCATTTGCGGCAGCAGCGGGCCCAGATGCCCTCCGGGAAACGCCACACGGTGGACGATACAAAAGTCCAAGCAATCAACTCCGCCACGAATGGCAAAGGGATTTCCAGGGTCCTGGAGCAGCTACCTGAAGAAGAACGGAAGGTCTTCCAATTGGCATACTTCGAGGGCATGACCCATGCGGAGATCAGCGCCCATATGGGAACACCTTTGAATAGGGTCAAAGCCCACCTTCAGCAGGCCTCCGCCACAGTCCGCAGGTTTGTCCGTCAGGGTCCTTTGGCATCAGCGATGTGATCTGCTGCCGACGGTATGGAGCGGCCAGGAGCGGGTGGCTCGGTAAAACTTCCGTCGAACCTGGATGATCGGGAATCACCCATAAGCCAAGCTTCTCCCTCCTCGCCGACGTGTGTTCACTTTGGTACAGACTTTGGTGCCAGATGATGCCTAGACTTGAGCCGGCAGTTGAAAATTGGTTCACAATGATCCTTCATCCGCTTAAATCATCGCCGGCAGAACGCCGCAGTCCGCGTAAATCATCGCCGGCGATACCAGGCGGGGCGCCGAAAGTCCTGCTGGTGCAGCTTCAATCCGTGGGAACCAGCGACCTTCACGAGGCGCTGCAAAAGAATGGGTTTGAAGTGATGGTGAAGTCCACCCTCAAAGAGTCAATAAGCTGCATCGCGAGTAACCAGTTTTCAGCATTGATCTGCGATCTCCACCTACCCGCCGCGGGAGACGGCTTTACATTGGTCAATGCCATGCGGCACGTTCACCCGGATGCGATCACCATGATCATGAGTGAATATCCGGCGTTGCGGGAGTCGCTTTCAGAGCTACTGCCGCAGGCGGATGAAGTGCTGGTGACACCGATCCCGGCGCGGGACATTTTGAGCCTGCTCAAGGCCCGGCTGAAAGACCCCAAGCACCGCGCCCTCCGACCGCGGGAGCCGGTCGCCACCATATTGGAGCGGCATTCCTTGAGCACGATCCAGGAATGGATCACGCGGGTCAATAAGGTGGAGGAGTTGATTGCGATCAAACTCAGCGACAACGAGCGCAAGGGCCATTTGGGAACGCTGCTGAACGAATTGATCCATCGGCTGCGAGAGCCGCGCCTGGATGAAGGCCGGGCGAAGCGCTCACGGGCTGCTGAGGCGCATGGCATGGCGCGCGAGCAGCAGGGATACAGCGCGTCCATGCTGGTGGAGGAGTCTCGCATCCTGCAGGTCTGCATCTTCAAGACCCTGCGCAACAACCTGAACGCAATGGATTTGGCGCTGGTGCTGACCGATGTGATGACCATTGCCGATGAAGTGGATTCACAACTGACGCAGACTATGGAGAGCTTTTCCAAAAACCGGATATCCGACCACTTAGTAGAGGCCATTGCTCGATAGCGATGGGAAGAGAAGCACCGGGATCCAATCGATCGCAGGCAGGCTCAGGAGTTTGTATTGTTAAAAAAATCGACGGTCCTAGTAATCTCCCATGATCCGGCGCTTGCAGATGTACGGAAGCACCTTGGAAACAGCCGGCTTCAGGGTGGTGTCTGCGCTCAACTTCACCGCAGTCCAAGAGGCTTTCCACTGCCACAGATTTGACCTGGTATTGATCGGGTACTCACTGCCTGCGGCGGAAAAACGCCGGGTGTGGCAATATGCGCTGCGTGCCTCCGGGGCTCCGCTGCTGGAGCTGAGCCAGGACGGCACCAGCGAGCGGCTGGAACGGAGTGTCCTCTTTATCGACACGCCGCAAGACTGTGAGTTCCTGAATACGGTACATAACGTGATCTCCGGAAAAGATCACGGAGCTACGGGACCAACCTTCATCGACCTTGATGACGACATTGATGACGGACCACGCCAGCTCGACTAGTCGCGGAGAACGACGTTGAGGAGCGCGCTGTGCACATGCAGGCTCCCGTTGTAATCGATAAAGCCCAGCTTCCTGAATTTGTTCATGAAGAAGTTCACCCGGGAGCGGGTGGTACCGATCATCTCCGCCAAAGTCTCCTGGCTCATCTTGGGGAGCACCGCCTCCGGCGTGGAATCCTTGCCGTACTGGGCGAGTAAGAGGAGCACGCGAGCAAGCCTTTTTTCACTTGAATTGAAGAGTTGATCGACCAGGTCTTCCTCGATGCGGATGTTGCGGGAGAGCAGATAAGCGATGAATACCTCAGAGAACTCCGGCTCCCTTTTCAGAAGGCCCACCATCTTTGCCTTGCTCATGTACTTGATGGAAGTCTGTTCCACGGCGGTGGCGGTGGACAAACGGATGGGCTGGGCAGCCAGACAGCCCTCACCAAAGAAGTCGCCGGGCCGCAGGATGGCGATGACCGCTTCCTTCCCCCGCTTGGAGACGACGGTGAGCTTCACTTTGCCTTTGGTGATGTAATACACGGCGTCCGCCGCATCTCCCTGGGAGAAGATCACTTGTTTATCCACATACACCTGGGAGGTCTTTCCGTTCCCCAGCTTGCTTAGAAGCAGCTTGGGATCAAACTCCAGGATGGAGACGGGCAGCGCACTTTTCTCCTGGCCAAGTTTTTGGAGTCTTGGCGCGGAAGATTTTTTCGGGTTTGGCGAGCGGCTCGGCATTCGCAGATTCTCCAGGTGAAGAGAAACGGGATATTCGCTTGCGACACATCTGCCTCGTCATGGTTGAACGAGGCGGCAATAAATCCAGAGTGGCACAAACTTGAACTATTCCACCACAGTCCCTGGCAAGCCTTCTGTTCAAAAGTGCACACAGGATGCGGAGTTACAAAGAGTTTACTCTTTTCCCGCTGTTCGGGATTAATTTCTTTGCTTTTAGCCTAGAAAGCTCGTGAAAGTCGGTTCTTGGCGCGGGTTGTGCCGCACTCAGAATCAAGCAAGCTCCGCGAATCAAACAAGCTCCGCCGGACAAGTCTGCCATACCAAACTCGGCAAACTATTTACCGCGCACAGGTTTGCCCTGGGGCAGCCAAAATGCCTGCGGGTGGCGCTCCATGCCGATGCGGGGATAGTAGTCAACGGCCTTGGGCGCGGAGAGCAAGATGAGCGAACATTCGGGGCCGCACTCGGCTTGCGTCCGTCGAATGAGTTCCGTGCCGATCCCCTGGCGCTGATGCGACTCGCGGACGGCGAGGTCAGAGAGATAGATTGCATAGGCGAAATCGGTCAGGCTGCGGGCGATGCCGACCATCCACTCTCCATCCCATGCGGTGATGGTGAGATTGGCATTGCGCAGCATCTGCTGCATACGCTCGCGGTCATGGACCGGGCGGCGTTCGCCGAGGGTGGATGCGCGGTAGAGTTCGATGACCGCATCGAGGTGAAGGTCATTCCCGATCTTGTAAGTGATCACGTGGAGCAGGATAGCGCAGGCACTACGCTATTGGCATGCCAGGGGCGAGAAACCGATCACTTTGGTCTTCTTTTCCACCCATAAGCAGGCGGGCGATGCGGCGATGCCGTTGACCGTGACCTTCACGATCACGCCGCTGGAATCGGTATGGCGGCTTTGGGGAACGACGGAGCCATCCACGTGGTGTTTTTTGATCTCTCCCCACTCGCTGCCCGGCCCCCAATCGTTCTCAAAGGCGCCGATGGGATATTGCTTGTAGCGATCCGTGTGTTGCTTCCACTGCGGGTCATTGGTCCAAAGGGTGTAAGCGGATTCGAAATCCTTGCGCTCGATGGATTCGAACATTTGATTCACGCGATGCTCCTCCGGCCAATGCCGAAACCAGAAGGCGAGGAACGCGGCCAGGAACACCAGGACCACCAGGCTCACGATCAGCGTGGTGTGGCGGCGCTCCTTCCTGGTGTCCGGTACCTTCGCTCCAAAAAGTGTCATGGACATATAGACGCCGCTCCGGCTGGAATTGTAACGGAACACGGGGTCAACCGAGCATTGCGCGTGTGAGACCGTGCCGCACGCTTCCCCTCGCCTATTAAGAGCTCTCTTCAGGCGGGATCCAGGAAAAGCGCATGCCGGATGAAATCCAGCACCGATCCACGGCGCGCGGCAATCGCTTGAGCAGACAATGGGTCATATCCGCCCAGGAGTTTTTGCGTGGCGCTGCTGGCAAAGTAGAAGACCAGTATGCCGAGGAGCGTGGGCACCGTCTGCTGCGGATCCACGGGCCGCAGGTCACCTTGCTCAATCCCTTCTGCGATGGTGCTCATCAGCTTGATATAGACGGGCGCGGCGAACCGCTGGAAGATGCGAATGATATGGCTGGAGGGAGCGTCACCACTCCCCATCATCTCGCGCATGACCAGGCGGGGATACAGGGGCGTGGAGGCGAGGAAGTCAAAGTGAGCTTCCACGTAGGCGATTAATTTTTCGCCGGGTGGGACCGGGCGATCGAGGGCGGCGGTCACCGTTCGGTAGAGGTTCTCGAAGACACTATCGAGGACCGCGCCGTAGAGTGCGGTCTTGTCCTTGAAGTAGTAATAGAGCAGCGCCTTGTTCACGCCCGCGGCCTTGGCGATACGGTCAGTGCGGGCGCCTTCAACGCCCTCGCCGGCGAATTCGATGAGGGCGGCGGCGAGGATGGCGCGGCGGGTGATTTCAGCATTGCGCTGCTGTTTTTTGGGCAGTGGTTTGGACATAACTAACTAACTGGTTAGTTAGAGTAAGGGGATGGGGGAAGGGATGCAAGGAGTTCTCATGCTGTCGCTCTGCGACAGCTTCTTTTTTTTGAGGATGCTTGCTCGGCTCGAAAGGGATTCTTCGTCGCTACGCTCCTCAGAATGACAATCCACGAAATTAGGAAAAGTAAGAGATTGAGTTTTTCTCGGTGCCTTCGTGTCTCCGTGGTTAAACCGTCCGGCTGAACTGCGTCCGCTTCTTTTCTTCATTGCGGGCGAGCGCGAGTTCGATCAGTTGTGAGATCAGATCTGTGTATTCTAGGCCGCTCGCCTTCCACAACTTGGGATACATGCTGATGGCGGTGAAGCCGGGCATGGTATTGACCTCATTCAAAAAGAGCTTGTTGGACTTTGCATCCAGCAGGAAGTCCACGCGGGCCAAGCCGCTGCAATCCACCGCGCGGAAGGCATCGATCGCCATCTGCTGTACTTGCTTGGCCTGCGCTCTACTCAGCTTGGCGGGGATGATGAGTTGCGAGCCTTCATCCAGATATTTTGCGGAATAGTCATAGAACTCAGCCATGGGAACGATCTCGCCGGGGACGCTGGCTTTGGGATCGTCATTGCCGAGCACCGATACTTCAATCTCACGGGCCTTGGATTTTTTGCTGCCGACACCCTGCTCGATCACGATCTTGCGGTCAAAGCCGGCGGCGGTCTCCATGGCAGCCGTCAGTTCGCTCGCGTCATGCACTTTAGAGATCCCCACGGACGAGCCGAGGTTCGCGGGCTTCACGAAGAGCGGATACTTCAACTTGGATTCGACCAGTTTTTTTACTTTCTTGGGTTCCTTTTCCCATTGGCTGCGCAGGACGGTCACATGTTTCACGATGGGTAGCCCGGCGGCCTGGAAAAGTTTCTTCATCACATCTTTATCCATGCCACACGCGGAGCCCAGTACACCGGAGCCGACATAGGCGATATCCGCAAGTTCGAGCACGCCCTGAATGGTGCCGTCTTCGCCGAAGGTGCCATGCAGCACCGGGAAGATAACGTCCACGTGAATGGCGTGTGCGCCGGAAGCATCGCCGGAAAAAGGGACGATGGAATTTGCCGACGGCATGGGCGGCACCATCACGGCCTGGCCCGAGGAGATGACGGCTGCCGAGGTGGTTGCCTGCGGATCACCGGCGCGGAGGCTGGACAAGTCCTGGTGCTTGCCCGCGAGCAATCGCTCCGCATTCTGCGCGGTGAGCCACTGTCCGGCTTTGCTGATGCCGATAGGCACCACATCAAACCTGGAGGAATCGATGGCCTTGAGCACTGAAGCAGCGGAAAGCAATGAGACCTCATGTTCGCCGCTGCGCCCACCGAAGAGGACACCTACCCTAAGTTTCTTTTGCATGCGATATCAGGATAATCGTTTCCGGCAAAATGAGAGGGGCTGCCTTCAGTCTGTTGCATAATCCTAGCTATGCGGTGGTTCCTGCTGTCCTCGGCGCTCGTGGTGTGCTCGATCCTGGGCCTGCTGGCGGCGGGTGCCATGCTTCCGGTCAAGCATCAGGTAAGCGGCAGCCTGTCCCTTTCCAAAGCGCCGGGATTTGTGTGGAGGCTGGTCTCGGAACCCGAGCAGCAGTCGAAGTGGCGCTCGCAGGTCACCAGCGTGGAGCGCCTGCCGGACCGGGATGGACATCCAGCGTGGCGCGAACATTACAAGAACGGGCAAAAGCTGGCGTTCGAGACCCTAGCAAGTGAGCCGCAACATCTGCTGGTACGGAAGATCATGGATGAAAGCGCTTTTGGCGGCGAGTGGGAGATCCTACTCGTCCCGGAAAAAGAGGGTACGCAGATCACAGTGACCGAACGTGGGGAGGTGTACAACCCGTTTTTTCGCTTTATCTCGCGATTTGTGATCGGGCAGGAGAAGACGGTTAACGAATATCTGGCAGACTTGAAGCGGGCCTGCAAGTAGCGGACCGGGAGAATCAAGTGATCAGTAAAAAGCATGCGCACCATGACCGACAACTGAACTGAGACACCCAAGCAACAAATGTGGCACTCTAAAGAAGAGAGAACATCAGAAGAGGGAATATCAGAAGAGGGAACATCAGAAGAGGGAATATCAGAAGAGAGAATCTCCAGGGGGCTGCTACTTTTGCCGTATAAGCAAGCGAAAGCTATGGGTATTGGGCAGGGCGCGCCACGCTTCAGCGTGATGCAACCTTCACTCGCCCATCGCTATGTGCCGGGGCTGGTGTTCTTTGCTATTGCAGCGGGCCTGGCGTGGATACCGGATTTCCACCCAGCGATCTTTTTCCTGCTATTCATCTCCGCCACCGCGGCTGCGGCCTGGTTCGGCGGCTTTGAATCAGGGGTGGTCTGTGTCTTGCTTGCAACCATCCTGGGATCGCACCAGTACCACTGGGCCCGGCTGAACCCTTCGTTGCGGCCAGATGCGGTGGAATATGCGGTTTTCATCTCTTTTTTGACAGGAGCGATGCTGCTGGCGGCGATGATCTCTCGCTTCCGTTATGAACATGGGCAATTGAAGTCAGCGGAAGAGACGCTGCGGCTGGCGCTGCGCGCATCGCAGGCATGGGCATGGGAGCTGGATCTAGAAACCAACACGGTCACTCGCTCGAAGGATGCCGCGGATTTCTTTGGACTCGAGCCAGGCGAACTGGGAAATGATGCCTTTGGCTTCACGAAGTATGTGCATCCGGAAGACCAGGAAAAGGTAGATGTGATCCTGCGGGCGGCGCAGGGAGATCGCGCGGAACATGAGGTGGAATTGCGGATCATCCGGCCAGACGGGCAGATGCGGTGGCTGTCACTGCGGGGGCGGGCGATCCACGGAGCGACGGGAGCTCCGGTCAAAGTGATCGGCACCAGCATGGACGTGACACTGCGCAAGCGCGCGGAAGAAGCGCTGGTGGCAGGCAACAAACTGGAAGCCGCGGGAGGCATGGCTGCGACCATCGCCCATGAGATCAACAATCCCCTGGAAGGCATCAACGGGATGCTCTATCTGATCTCGATGGAAAAAGGGCTGCCGGAGATCGTGTATGAGCGCTTGCAGATGGCACAGGGAGAGGTGAACCGGATCACGCATATCGTGCGACAAACGCTTGGCCTGTATCGCGATCCGCAGCAGCCCGTGCGGGTGAAGGTAAGCGCGGTCTTGGAGGAAGCCAAGAGCATGTTGCAACGCAAAGCGCAGAAGGCAGGCGTGGGACTGCGTGTGGAATGTGAATGCGATGAGGAGCTTGAGGTTTTTGCCAGCGAGCTCAGGCAGGTATTGGTGAATCTGCTGGAGAATGCGATCTTTGCAACGCCGGAATCAGGCATGATCCGTGTGCGCGTGCGCGCCTGCAAAGAGTGGAGCAGCTTGCAGTGGCATTTGCGGCGCGAGGGAGTGCGCATAGCAGTGGCGGATACCGGGGCCGGGATCGCCACTGAGGTTCGCGCCCGGATCTTTGAGCCGTTTTACACCACCAAGGGAGAACGCGGGACCGGATTGGGCCTGTGGGTGATCCGCAACATCCTGGCGCAATGGGGAGGGACCATCCGGGTGCGCAGCTCGCGGCGCAAAGAGGCGAGCGGAACCTGCTTCTGGCTGTTCATACCAAAATACCGTGAGGTACTGAGTTCGAGAAGAGTGGCATAGTGTGAATGGCGGGGTGCGGCAAAGGATTACGCCGCCAGTTTTATGATGACTCGCTAACCACAGAGAGCACGGAGAACACTCGCGCTTCTGTGAGAGACTTCTTAAATCGCCGGGGCTGAAGCCCCAACTTCAATGCATTCCTGCGCGGCGCTGAAGCGCCGCTCTTCCACCGGCAAAGCCTCACGCGGCGCTGAAGCGCCGCTCTTCCACCGCAAAGCCCCACGCGGCGCTGAA
>JBBSFV010000062.1:0-13780 GCA_038254775.1 Terriglobales bacterium
AGTAGAAGTGATACCGGTCTTCACCGCACATCCTACTGAGGTCTCACGCCGAACGGTGTTGTATAAGCGGCGTCGCATTGCCGGATTCCTGGAGCGGCTGGACACTCTTCCGCTCACCGAACAGAGCGCCACGCAGATCCAAGAGGCCATCAGCGCTGAGGTGACAGGACTATGGCAGACCGACGCTGTCAGGCGAAAGCAGCCATCGGTGGTGGATGAAGTTCGCATGGGGCTCGACCTTTATTCGGCTTGTCTGTTTGACGCTGTGCCGGCGCTCTACCGCGAACTTGCGGAAGCGTTCAAGGAGATCTTCAACGTGACGGTTGAGATCCCAAAGGTATTGCAGTTCGGCTCGTGGATCGGTGGCGATCGCGATGGCAATCCCAACGTGACCACAGCGGTGACACGCGAAGCATTGCAGCTTGCCAGAAGTGTGGTGCTGCGCATGTACCTGCGGTCGCTGGCACAAATCACCCAGGTGCTGAGCTCTTCAGCGCGGCAATGTGAAGTCTCAGTTGCGCTCGTCGCACTGGAGAAGAGATACTCGCAATGGGTTCCGGTGCGAAAGCAGCCTTGGGGACCGCCTGAGGAGTTGTATCGCGCGGTGCTGGCGCGGATGCAAGAGCGGATCGCGCTGGCGCTCGAGGGAAGCACGCGGGAGCAGGCATATCAGACGGCGGACGAATTTCTAGCGGACCTGCAACTGATACGCAAAAGCCTGATGGAAGACCGCGGAGAGCGGCTGGCGAAAGAGCACATCGATCCCCTGATCACGCAGATCAAGTGTTTCGGATTCCATCTCCATCAGGTCGATATACGGCAGCACACGAAGGTCCACCTGGCGGCTCTGCAAGAGTTACGCGAGATCTCGACCGATCAGCTTAAGCCGCTTTCTTCCGCGACCAAGGAGATGACTGCCACCATGCGTGGCATTGCGCGGATGAAGCGAGATTTTCCTGCTGTCGCGATCCGCCAGTATGTGATCAGCGGCTCGCAGGGCGCCAAAGATATTACTGCGGTGATCCGTTTGGCGGAGATGAGCGGTGTTCAGTCAGCCGCCGGCGAAGGTGATCCAGGGGTGGTGCCGGTGCCACTCTTTGAATCGATCGAAGACCTGCGCGCAAGCCCGCAGCACTGTCGCGAATTGTGGAGTTCACCGGATTATGAACGGTTCCTTGACTCATGGAACAGGCAGCAAGAGGTCATGCTGGGCTACTCCGACTCAAACAAGGACGGAGGCATGCTCACCAGCACATGGGAGATATACAAAGCGCATCGTGACCTGCATCGCGTGGCCGCGGAGTGCAACGTGAAGCTGCGACTCTTTCATGGGCGCGGCGGCACGGTGGGGCGGGGCGGGGGGCCGACTCACCGAGCAATCGTGGCGCAGCCCCGAGGAGCATTTACCGGACACTTCCGGGTGACGGAACAGGGCGAGGTCCTGAACTGGAAATATTCTGATCCGCTGCTGGCGGCGTGGAACCTGGAATTGATGGTGGCAGCATCGGTTGAAGCTCTGGTGCGACCTGGCCGACCGGACACCAGCGACAAAGAGATCCATTGGGCGGAAGCAATGGAGCAGATGTCCCAGGACGCGTTTCAGTTCTATCGAAAACACATTGCGGACGACGAAGAGGTCATTCGTTACTTCTATGAGGCGACTCCGGTGCGCGAATTCGATCTGGCAAAGATCGGTTCGCGGCCATCGAGACGGGCTGGCGAAGGCGGCTTGGAAAATCTGCGCGCCATCCCTTGGGTCTTTGGATGGATGCAGAGCCGCCACGTGATGCCCGCGTGGTTCGGAGTGGGGCACGCGCTGGAAAGATTCGCAACCCTGCCCGAGAACAATCGTCTGGTGCAGGAGATGGCGGCGGAGTTCTATCTGTTCCAGGATTTGATCCAGAATGTAGAGATGGGAATGGCAAAAGCTGACTTCGGTATTGCGAGGCAGTACGCAGGGTTGGTGGGGGACGCGGGGCTCCGAGATAAAGTCTTCGCCATGTTGCAGGAGGAGTTTGACCGAACCCGAAAGGCACTGCTGGCGATCACCGGGCAGCAAAGATTGCTGGAACGGAATCCGGTGCTGGACCGCTCGATCCGGTTGCGCAATCCGTATGTGGATCCCATGAGCTTGATCCAGCTTGAACTGCTGCGCCGCCGCCGTAATGGGGACGAAAGCCCGGAACTGGACCTGGCACTGGGCGCCACCATCAATGGAATCGCCTCCGGACTGCGGAATACAGGCTGACCATGGCTTCACGGGCCTTGTGCTAGGCTTCGCTGCGATGGCAACTTTCGAGAAAGCTCCAGATGAAGTCAGGGACCTGCTGAGCAAACCCATTCGGGATCTAGGGCTCAAACTAGAGGGTTCGGCGGTAGAGCGGTACGTTCACCAGCTTTATCGCGAGCTGGAAAAGAAGGGCCTGAAGAAGTTTCGTCCACTTGTATATCTCAGCGATGAGTGGGGCTGTCCCTCAGAACAGCCGGTCATCGGCGTGCCTTTTTATCTAGCGGATCCAAAACTGCAAAAGCTGGAGTTGGAGATGAACGACCTGGAAGACTCCCGCCAGATCATGATGTACATGCGCCATGAAGCGGGACACGCATTCAACTATGCGTACGAACTTTATAAGACCCCGGAGTGGCACGAACTTTTCGGCAGATTCCGCAAACCATACCGCGACTTGTACAAGCCGATCCCATTCTCGCGGAAATTCGTCCGTCACATGGAAGGATGGTATGCGCAGAAACATCCGGATGAGGATTTTGCCGAGACATTCGCGGTGTGGATGACGCCGCGGTCCAATTGGCGCAAGCGGTATGAGGGATGGCCCGCGATGCAGAAATTGAAATACATGGAGCGCATCGGAAAAAGATTAGGCAACGCGGAACCCATTCGCCCTCAAGGCGACACCGATATAACCGTGGAAGAGATGGAGACCACGGTGGAACAGTTTTACGATAGCAACGCCGCGCCGCCGCGGGAGGCGTCTGACCTCTTACTTGATACTGACTTGAAAGATATTTTCAACGTATCATCGCGCAAGCATAAAGGTGTGCGTCCGGCGGCAGACCTGCTCCGCGAAAACAGGAAGGTCATCACGGACAAGTTGACGTATTGGACGGGCGTGCAACGGCCATTGATCAAGAACATGATCGAGGGGATCGAGAAGCGTGTTGCCGAACTCGGTTTGAGAGCGGACGTGACTTGCGAGAAGCAGCATCTAACAGAGCTGACGGTATATTGCACGGCGCTGGCGATGAGTTATCTCACGCGGGGGAAATTCGTCCACACGTGAGAAGCGGTAAACTTTGCAGAGCGTCTTTGAGGGACCTATGAGTTCTACAAAATTGAAGATCGCCGTTCTCTATGACCTGTGGGAAGACGAAGCACCCCCGCCGCCTCCCCCAGCGGATGAAGAAGATAAGGTCGCAAAGAATGGCAAGGGCAGAAAAGGCGCGAAGGGAAAAGCCAAGAAGCCCAAGAAGAAGCTGAAAGAAGATCGCGAAGAGATCACGGACGCGCTCGAGAAACTGGGCCACGAACCCTTCTACCAGGTGCTGGACGGTGGCAAGCAATCTCTGTTCTCGCTGAGCCGCTGTGGAGCAGACCTGATCTTCAATCTGACCGAGTCCTATGCCGGCGATGACACCATGGACATGAACATCGCCGCATATATGGACCTGATCGGCATCCCGTACACGGGTACGGGTCCGCGAGGATTGTTCCTGGGACAAGAAAAAGCGGTGGCTAAAAAACTTTTCCAGTTCCACGGGATCTGCACTCCTTTCTTTGCCACTTCCTACAAAGGAATGGTGGACCACTCCCATGACATTAAATTCCCGCTGATCGTAAAGCCCACATCTGAGGATGGATCGATCGGGATCGACGGCAATTCCGTGGTGGGAAGCGTGAAGGAATTGATGGAGCGTATCCATTACATCCATGAGGAATTTGATTCACCCGCACTCATCGAAGAGTACATCGATGGGCGCGAGATCTATGCGGCGGTTTTAGGCAACACGAACCCTGAGGTGCTGCCGCTGATCGAACTTGACCTCTCCAAGCTGCCGGAGGGAGCGCCGCGGGTGGCGTGCCAGGATGTGAAATTCGATCGCGAGACAGAAGCCTACAAATTAACGAAATCCGCGCCGGTAGAGGACCTGGATGATGAGACCGCGGAGAAGCTGCAAGATACGGCGCGCTTAGCATTCAACGCGCTTCGCTTCCGGGATTATGGACGCATCGACATGCGTCTGAATGACAAGAATGAGGTGTACGTGATTGAAGCGAATCCCAATCCCTGGCTGGCGAGCTCCCAGGAATTCTCCATGGCGGGAAAGAAGTCAGGCAGGAACTATACGCAGCTTATCGGCGAGATCGTGGAACTTGCCTGGTCTCGTGCCAGGAACTGAACATCCCGGGATCCATTTGTATGGGTGACTGAATCGCGGGTACGCACTATCATTCCGCTGTTGGAGGTGGAATGATCTTTCGTCGCTCGCTCGCCGTACTTCTACTTTGCCTTTGTTCTCCTACCGCCGGAATCGCCCAAACCAGGAAAGCATCTGATCCGATTGCGGTGCCAGCCGGCACGCCTCCTGATCCATTCAAAAGTTTGAAGTTTCGCTACATTGGGCCACCGGGAAACCGGGTGCCCGCCGTAATCGGCGAGCCCGGCAATCCGAATGTCTATTATGCGGGCGCTGCTTCGGGCGGCGTGTGGAAGTCAGAAGATGGTGGAGACAATTGGTATCCAGTATTCGACGAGCAGACGGCGCAGTCGATCGGCTCGATCGCGATCGCGCCTTCGAACCACAGCGTTCTCTGGGTAGGAACGGGCGAGACTTTCATCCGCAGCAATGTTTCGCTGGGCAATGGCATCTACCGCTCCGGTGATGCAGGCAAAACGTGGCAGCACATGGGGCTGGAGAAATCCGGCCGCATCGGTCGCATCGTGATCGACCCTCACGATCCCAACATCGTGTACGCGGCGGTGCTTGGCCATGCCTATGCGCCGCAACAAGAGCGCGGTATTTATCGCACGAAGGATGGCGGCAAAAGCTGGCAGCAGGTTTTGTTCGTGGATGAGAACACCGGCGCAAGTGATCTCACGATGGATCCGAAAGATCCGCGCAAGCTGATTGCCGGAACCTGGCAGATCGATATCAAGACATGGGGCCGCAAGAGCGGTGGCCCGGGAAGCGGAATCTGGATGACCACCGACGGGGGGGACACCTGGCAGCGCGTGGAGAAGCACGGATTGCCGGAGACCCCGCTAGGCAAGATCGCAGTAGCATTTGCGCCGAGCGACAGCAATCGCGTGTATGCGCTCATTGAGACAGGCCAGGGAGGCACTCTCTGGCGATCTGATTCGGGAGGTTACACCTGGCGATTGATGAACAGTTCGCGATTGCTGAACGAACGGCCGCATTACTATACCCGCATGCTGGTGATGCCGGACAATGCAGACGAGGTCTACTTTCCGGGGAATTTCACCTCAGTCACCACCAATGGAGGATCTGTCACAGAGCAGGAGAAATGTCCGGGCTTCTCACTGCCCAATAAAGAAGAAGCGGGCGGGAACGGCGGCGAGTATGGCTGCGGCGGCGACAACCATGACATGTGGGCGGACCCGACAAACCCAAATCGCATGATGGTGGGCGGAGACGGTGGCGTGATGATCTCAACCACGCGCGGGCGCTCGTGGAAAGAAATCGCATTGCCCATCGCGCAGATGTATCACGTGGCTACCGACAATAAGATTCCTTACAACTTGTACGGACATCGCCAGGATGGGCCGACCATGCGCGGGCCGAGCCAGGTCCCCGGAGACAGCATCATCAACGCAAGCCAGTGGACGACCACCGCAGGCTGTGAGACGGGATGGAATATCCCTGATCCGGTGGATGACAACATCATCTGGGGAGGCTGTTACGCCGGAGTGACGGAGCGGCTGGACTTACGCAGCGGCCATGCACGCAGCGTAAGCGTATGGCGGGAGCGCACCATGGGCGCCAATGCGGGCGAAGTGAAGATCCGGATGAATTGGACCTATCCGATCGCGATCTCTCCGCACGATCACAATACCGTATATGTGGGCAGCCAATATGTGCACAAGACAAGTGACGGCGGCCAAACCTGGCAGCAGATCTCTCCGGATCTGACACTGAATGATCCAACGATGCATGGCGATTCAGGTGGTCTGACCGTGGACAACTTGAGCGTGGAATACGCCGGAGTGGTATTCGCGATGGCAGAGAGCCCGCTGGAAAAAGGACAGATATGGGCGGGCACGAACGATGGACAGTTGCAGGTCACGCGCGATGGCGGCAAGAATTGGAGCAATGTGACCAGCCACATACCGAACCTGCCGGCGAAGATGACGGTCGAGAGCGTGGAGCCGTCGAAGTACGCCGCGGGCACCTGTTACGTAGCTTTTGACGGCCATCAGGTGGGCATTTTCGATCCGTACCTTTATAAAACTACCGATTTTGGAAAGACTTGGACACGGATCATCACAGGCATCACGAGTTCGCCGCTGAGCTACACGCACGTGGTGCGCGAGGACCCGGTCCGCAAAGGTCTGCTTTATGCGGGCACGGAAAACGGCCTGTACGTCTCATTCAACGACGGAGCAAATTGGTCAGGATTCCAACAGACTCTTCCGCACACTCCCGTGTACTGGCTCACGGTGCAGCCGCGTTTTAACGACCTGGTGATTGGGACTTATGGGCGTGGCTTCTGGATACTGGATGACATTTCTCCGCTACAGGATTGGCACCAGAACAAGGAGACCGTGATCTTTCCTGCGCGCGCCGCGTATCGTTTCCGCTCAAGGATCCAGCGGCAGATGGCTCCGCTGGGTGCAAGCGTTGGCGAGAATCCGCCCTATGGCGGCGACATCAATTATGTTCTTCCGGCAGAGATCCCGGCGGAGAAGCTGAAGGAACGCATGAGCATGCAGGTGCTTGACGGGGAGGGAAAGGTTGTTCGCAAGCTTCATCCCACGGGCAATGCTGGTATCAACCGGGTATGGTGGAACCTGCATTACGAACCGATGGAATCGATCGCGATGCGGACCACACCGCCGGGCAACCCTCATATATGGGAAGAAAAACGTTTCGCGGGGAAAGACACGCGACCGGTCTTCTATTACGGGATTGGGGGAGAGAACACAGATGGTTCCCTGGTGGTGCCGGGCGAGTACACCATCAAGCTCACTGTGGATGGCAAGGACTACACGCAGAAGATGCCGGTTTTGCGTGATCCAAACACGTTGGCGAGCGATGATGACATTGTTCAATCATCGGTGCTGGCGTACAAGATCTACCGTGACGCGGACGAATCCGTCGCGCTGATCAATCGGATCGAGGTGGTCCGCAGACAGCTTGACGATACGAAAAAATTACTGACCGCGAACAAGGCTGAGAAGCCGTTGCTGGATGCCACGGCCAAGCTCGATCAACAATTCCTTGAGCAGGAGAATAAATTGATGCATCCCACAATCGCGGAAGGTGATATCAAGTCCTTCCGCGGTCCCATCGGTTTGTATTTGAAGTTCATCTGGCTCGGCGCGGAGGTGGGTACTGGGACCGGCGAGATCGCGGGCAATGCTGATTTTGCGCCGACTCGATCAGAGGTGGAGGTCTTTGACATGCTTCACCAGCAATTAGGGCAGGTACAAGCTACCCTGGATGGGCTGACCAAAACCGCTGTGCCGGCGTACAACGAAGTATTACAACGCGCTGGGATGATGCGGGTGATCCCGGCGACAGTTTCGCAGACTGAAAAATGATTCCTACACGAGCCCGCCGCTGCGATATTTCGAAATCACGGCGGCGGGGCTGGTTTGAAGGGCCTTAGTCCGCAGCTAGTAGGAGGAGACAGCCTCCGCATCGTCTCCGAAGATCTCGAACAAGTTCAATAAACCTACGATCTTCAGTGTTTGCAGCGCGAACTTTGAAGGATTTACCAGCTTGAGCGCTCCACCGTTCTGCTTGGCAGTTGTGAGGGCCCTTACCAGGGCGCCGATCCCGCTGGAATCAATCATGGGGACACTCGCCAGATTCACAACGATGCGGCTGGAGCCGCTTTGCAGGAGGTCATGGATGGTTTCGCGGAATGAGTCAACCGGCGCGCCGAGCCTAAGGTCTCCGATCAGTTGAACGACTTGAACTTCCTGGTGCTTGCGGACATTAATATCCAAAGACGACCCTCCGGGACAGGCGGCTTACAATGACGTATGGATTGACACCGTAAAACCTGTTTGTTACAGTCCGCGCTCAAGTTAAGAGAAGCTGCTGAAATTTGCAAGTGCATCCGTCCCCTTGCATGCGCGAGCCGCAAATCTAAAAATAACACCAAAGGAGCCGCTCATGGCGACTCAGGGTCCGGGCTTCTCCGTCCCCCTGGCCGAACTTGCCGTCGCATTGCTCGCGCAGCGCGAGGTGATGCCCCGTGCGCGCATCATCGCGGAATTCGTCTCTCGGTTCTTTCCCGAGGATGCCGTGGTGGTGTATGCGGTGCATGATCAGGAGACACCGGAATGGAAGCCGGAGGCGATGGTAGGCGAGATCGCCTTGGCGGATGCGGTCGTGGCTTACGATGCCGGCACTTTGGGGGAACTGGCTGAACGCCGCGAGGCCGTACTTTATGGCGGAAGCGATCTGGTGCGGGAAGATTATGCGCACCTGAATATTCGGCGAACGATGCAATCACTTGCCTATATCCCACTCCTGGTGGAAGAAGACACCATGGTGGGCGCGGTGGAGATCATCAGCTTCAGCAACGCGATCACTGAAGCTGCTCTAGCACCGATCATGGATGCGGCGGAGATCGCGGCCGTAAGTGTCGCCACGGCGATCATTTACGAGACTGAACGCAACCAGCAATTGGAGTCCATCACCCGCATCACCCAGATGTATGACCTGGAAAAGGTCTTCAACTCCACGCTGGAGATCGATGACCTGATACCGATCATCTGCTCAAAATTCCAGCAGATATTGAATGCGGAGGTCGTGAATCTCTGGCTGGTACAAGGAGAAGAGTTGCTGCTCTCCGGCCAGGCGGGCGATGATCCCAGCTATGAACTTGGGGCGGTTTTAAAGACTGGCGAAGGCATCGTTGGAGGAGTGTCAGAGACCAATGAGCCGCTTCTGATCACCGAGCCTGAAGATGAGCGATTAAAGCATCGCAATGCGGGATTGGAAGATGGAGCCTACTGTGCGATGGCCGCGCCACTGATCGAGACCAGATTCCAAGTGGGCATTGTCGAGGTCATCAATCGGCTGGATGGCTTGAGTTTTGACGAGGACGAGCTCTTCTTGCTGAACTCTGTGTGTGAAGCCGCGGCGGGGGCATTACATAACGCCAGCCTGCTGCACGCGGAACGCAAGGTTGAGATCCTTGAGACGCTGGTTAAAGTGAGCAAGGAGATCACGTCCACGCTTCATCTGGACCGAGTGTTGCAGGCGGTGGTGGATGGTCCGCAAGAAGTGATCCCTTATGAGCGAGCCACGGTTGCCCTTGACCAGCATGGAAAGATGGTCTTGAAGGCTGTTTCGGGCGAAGTGCGGGTGGACACCACGGACCCGAACATCCGCCGCCTGGACGGGATGATGCAGTGGGTGTCGGGCATTCAACAAGAGGTCTTTGCCACACAGCACGATGGAGTGGTAAAAGCCCGGCCTGAATCCAGCATCGAAAAATTCAAGCAGTACTTTGCGGAAAGTGACGTGCGCGGTTTCTATGCTTTGCCTCTGACGGACGAACAGGGAAGAGTCGGCATCATCGCTTTTGAGAGCACCGACCCTGATTATCTGAACGACGCATATTTTGAGATGATCAAGGTGCTTGCCGGCCAGGCGACGGTAGCCATCCGCAATGCGGAGATGTACAAGGAAGTCCCTTTCATCGGGTTGCTGGAGCCGTTGCTGCAGAAAAAGAGCAAGTTCCTGGCAATGGAGAAGCGGCGCCGGCAAAGTTTTGTTGTCGCCGCCTTAGCCGCGGTGATCCTGCTGGTGGTGTTGCCGCTTCCCATGCGGCTGGACGGAGATGCGACCGTTGCCCCGGGTGCGACGGCACAGGTGCAGCCTGAGATCGAAGGCGTGGTGAAACGGGTATTGGTCCACGAAGGTGACCATGTAGCGAAGGGAACTGTGATCGCGGAGATGGAGGATTGGGACCTCCGATCGGCGCTTGCCGGAGCTGAAGCGAAGCAAGCCGATGCTCTTTCCCGCATGAACCGAGCGCTCGCAGAGGGTGAAAGCGGAGTTGCGGGAACAACCCGCGCGGAAGCTCAATTCTGGAACGCGGAAGTCCACCGCGCACAGCAGCGGCTGGAGGGCACAAAGTTGAGGTCGCCCATCGACGGGTTGATCTCAACCTCGCACATTGAAGACTTTGCCGGGAAACATCTAGCGGAAGGTGAAAGGTTCGCGGAGGTCATCGACACGTCGAAAGCGGTGGTTGACGTTGCCATCGCCGAGGACGAGGCTGGACTTTTGCGGCAGGGAGTTAAAGGCTGGGTGAAGCTGGAGGCCCTGCCAACACGGACGTTTCGCGGTGATGTGAAGGTAGTGAGCCCGGTGAGCTCCGCGGAAGGAGATCATCGCGTCTACTTTGCCCGGGTAGAGGTTGAGAATGCTGATGGAGCAATCCGCTCGGGAATGCAAGGTCGAGGCAAGGTGGCAGTCACCGGCTGGCACCCCGCCGGCTACGTCTTATTCCGCAAGCCGTTTTTGTGGGCATGGTCCAAGATCTGGTCATGGCTACCGTGGTAGAAGTGATGAGGAACAGTATGAATAGGTTTTTCTCCGGAAGTGGGTTACTCATAGCAGCGATCTTAGTCGCGGGATGCAGCGGCACGAATGCAGCCCCGGCAAAAGCGGCGTCGCTGGCTGTTAAACCGGCGATGGCCATGGCCGATGCAGTGCCATTGAGCAGGGACGAGATTATAGCTAGCGGACCTTTGGTGGTTGAGAATCAGGTAGAGGTGGCTGCTCAGCGTGACGGGATGGTCAGCCGAATATCCGTTGAGACCGGGGCAAGAGTCCAAAAAGGACAACTGTTGGGTGAACTCGACGACCATCAGGCACTGGCAGATCGCGATGCCGCCGCGGCGCGGGTCCGCAGCCTTGAGTTTGATGTGAAAGGCTGGGAATACGAGACAAAGGTGCTGCAATCCGACCTGGATCGGGCAGAGAAGATGTGGGAATCACAGCTCATCACCAAACAAGATTTAGACCATGTGCGCTACAAGGTGGAAGCGGACAAATTCGAGACCGAGCGCTATCGCGCCAACCTGGAGAGCGCCCGCGAACAATTAAAGTCAGCTCAGTTCGAGTTGGCGAAGACGCGCATCACCGCGCCCTTTTCCGGAGTGGTTGGACGGCGTTATGTGCGGATGGGCGACAAAGTAACCAGCGGCACTAAGCTTTTCTGGATCACCGCGACTTCGCCGCTGAATGTACGTTTCACGCTTCCGGAAAAATACGTAGGCAAGATCCGCAAAGGGGACATGCTGAGTTTGAACGTGGGCGGTTCTCCGGAGATGAAACATGCCGCCAAGGTGATGTTGGTGAGCCCGGTGGTGGATGCCGCGAGCGGCACCATCGAGGTCTCCGCGCAGGTGATACCTCCAGTGGCGGATCTGCGGCCGGGAATGTCAGCCGATATCAGTTTGAATCGTCCGAAATGAATTGATGAACCTCACAGAAATATGAATCTCACAGAAACACTGAATGTCGCGCTTCCGGATATCCCGATCCATACTCAAAAAGAGGGATATTTCAAGCTTCATCCTGCGCTCGTGGGAAAGGAGCATTTGGAGGGCGACGAGCGGGTGGTGAGCGCGATCATCTCCAAACGCTCGGAACTTTTCACTTTTACCCCCGAACAGTGGGCGATCGTGAACCTGTTCGATGGCAAGCGGTCGTACGAAGAGATATCCCATCTGTATCTACAGCAGAGCGGGGTGAATTTCGCCGCTGACGAGATCCGCAACTACGCGGAGGAACTCGATTCCGTGGATTTCTGGTTCAAGACCCCGCTGGAGAAGAACATCGCGCTTCGCCAGAAGCTTGCCGAAGAGCGGAGTAAGCACAAAAAGAAAAAATCAAAGTTCGGAGATGTTTCGCACATCGAGTTCAACGCCTGGGACCCGGATGAATATCTTGAGAAGGTGAACCATACGTTGCGTTTCTTGTATACAACATGGTTCACGATGGCCACTCTTGCCGGCTTCCTGTTCATGGCATACATCTTCGTGATCAAGTGGGGTGAGATCGGCGTTGACACGCTGCAGTTCTACAACATGACCGCGAAGAGCGGTTGGGAGATTGCTGAGTTCTGGATACTGGCTTGCGCGGTGCTCTTCATCCATGAGACAGCGCACGGGATCTCCTGCAAGCATTATGGCGGACACGTGCATCGTATGGGATTTCATCTGGTATACCTCACGCCTGCGTTTTTCACCGATGTGACCGAGGCATGGGTCTATGCCGACAAGTGGCAGCGGGTGGTGACTATCGTCTCCGGCGCATGGTCAGAGATGATGATCTGTGCGATCGCAACCCCGATCTGGTACATCACGCCTTACGGCACCTGGATCCATGAATTCGCCTACAAGCTGGTGCTGATCACCGGCTTGGGAGTGATCTTCTTCAACTGGAATCCTTTGATCAAATTGGATGGCTATTACCTTTTGACTGAGATCATCTGCATCCCGAATCTCAAGGAAGACTCAACGGCTTATGCGTCCGCGCTGGTGAAGCGCTATCTCTGGTCGCTGCCGGTGGATGTTCCTTATGTTGCGAAGCGGCGCCGCATTGGCTACTTCATATACGCATTGATCTCCGGCGCCTATAGCTACATGATCTTGTATATTGTCGCGCGTTTCGCGGGTAACCTCACTCGGGGAATCAGCGGCGATTGGGCGTTCATACCCGCTACGCTTGCCGGAATACTCATCTTCCGCTCACGGATCAGGACCTTGGTGGCTTTCATGAAGACTGTTTACCTGGATAAAAAAGAACGGCTGAGCGTCGTGTTCACGCCGCGGCGGTCCATTGCACTAGGACTGGTGGCAGCCTTGCTGGTGCTGGCGCCTATCTGGAAGGAATCGGTGGAGGGCCGCTTCGTCTTTGAACCGAAACAAAAAGCGGTGTTGCGCGCAGCCGTGCCTGGAGTGGTGGAAGAGATCAACGTGAATGAAGGGCAGAGTGTTGGTCCCGGTGAAGTGTTACTGCGGATGCGGAATCTCGAAGTCACATCTCAATCTGGCCGCAGTTCGGCGGCGCTAAGGCTAGCCGATGCCCAGTTCACCGATGCGCAACTCCGCTTCGCTGATTTCTCAAGGACACAGCATGAACGGGAACGGGCGCAGACCGATGTGTCGCAGTCAGAAGACCGCGTGCGGCGGCTCACCATCAGCAGCCCATTTAAAGGCCAGATCACTACCCCGCGTCCCCAGGACTTGCACCAGCGTTTTGTAAAAGAAGGAACAGAACTTCTTGAAGTCGCTGATAGCTCGGTGTTGAAAGCCCGTATTTACA
This sequence comes from Terriglobales bacterium, assembly GCA_038254775.1. Classification (GTDB taxonomy): domain Bacteria; phylum Acidobacteriota; class Terriglobia; order Terriglobales; family Acidobacteriaceae; genus JBBSFV01. The sequence continues at coordinate 13,558 of JBBSFV010000062.1, forward strand.
TACCTGAATTCGATCTGCGGAAGGTCGCAGTGGGCCAGGACGCGAGATTGCTCTCCCCAGGCCGCATGACTGCTTTGCGCGGAACAGTGGCATCGATCCTCCCGGCAACAGAGGATATACAACAGGGGCTTATGCAAAAAACCGAGTACAAAGGCATCCGGCCGCCAAAGTTTTATGCCATTACGATCTTGGTCGCCAGCGAGGATGGTTCATTGAAGATCGG
>JBBSFV010000063.1:0-13670 GCA_038254775.1 Terriglobales bacterium
AGCCGGCTTTTCCGGCGACGAGGGACAACGCCTTGGAATTTTCTTTTGATTTTTCTGGTAGCGAGAACTGGGGAAGCGGGCAGATGCTTCTAATCTGTCATCCTGAGCGCAGTCGAAGGATCTATGCATTTTCTTGCTTTTAGGTAGAGCAGGCCTTCAGGCCTGCATACCCGCTCTTGCTCTTGCTCTTGTTTTTGCTTTTGAATTTAACTGGTGTACCAGGTACTGGTGTACTCGCTACTAGACAACTGCTAACATCTCCCGCCATGTTCCGCCTTATCCCCTTGCTCCTGCTCTCGGTTCTCTCTTGGGCACAATCCTGTCCCGCCCCCGCCGCTTTTACTCCCGCTGCTGGAAATATCTTTTCGGAGGCGCAAGAGATGGAACTCGGCGACGTCCTCGCCGATCAGTTTGAAAGTGATTACGCTGTGCTCAACGGCCCGGAGAATGATTACCTCCAGAGCATCGCGGACCGGCTTCTCCAGCAGATGCCCTCCAGCAAGCTTCGCTTTCGCATTCGCCTCACAGACCAGGATGAGATCAACGCCATCACCCTTCCCGGCGGCCGCATTTATGTCACCCGCAAACTCATCCTCGCCGCCCACTCTGAAGACGAGCTCGCCGGCGTCATCGCCCATGAACTCGGCCACGGCGTAACCCGTGAGCCCTCGGCTGATTACAGTTATATGTGGCGGCAGGTCCTGGGGGTTGTCACCGTTGGTGACCGGGCGGACATCGTTCGCAAGGTCCATCAGTTTGAAGAGAACCTCGCCAAGCACAAGGATGTCCGCCCCACGGAGAAGCAGGAAGACGCCGAGCAATTGATCGCTGACCAGATCGCCGTCTTCGCCACCATTCGCGCCGGTTATCAGCCGGACGCCTATGGCGAGTTCTGGGACCGCATCGCAGGCACAAAAGGCAGGACCGGAAATAGCTGGACTGATTTTTGGCGCAGCACCAAACCTGAACAGAAGCGGCTCCGCGAGATCAGGCGTTACGCCGCGTCATTGCCCCCGTCATGCAGCGGCGCCTCTCATGTGGATGCAAAAGCTTTTCCCGCGGTCCAGCGGCAGGTGCTGGAGCGCGCCGCCGCCTTGAGCCTCGAACATCTCCCCGGCCTGCTCACCCGAACCTCCCTGCGTCCCGCTCTGCGCGTTGACTTGCAGCATCTGCGCTTCAGCCCGGACGGTAAATATCTTCTCGCGCAGGATGACTCAGGGATCTTCGTCCTCACCCGGCAACCGCTGGAAGTGCGCTTCCACATCACCGCCCGCAATGCCCACCGCGCCCTCTTCTCTCCGGACTCCCAGGCCATCCTGTTCAGCACCCGCGACCTTCGCATCGAACGCTGGAATATTCAAAAACAAGCGCGCGACTCCGTGGAAGAGATCCTGCGCCGCATCCGCTGCCTTCAATCGGAACTCGCCCCGGATGGCAACACCCTCGCCTGCCTTGACTACCATTTTGATTTCCACCTGATCAATGTCCAAACTGGCGAGCCCTTCCTCACGGAGACCTCGCTCAAGCCCATCAACGTTTATAGCCTTTACTTCGCTCTCATGAATGATGAGCAGATCGAGAACGGCTCCTCCCGTCTCATCAATCTGCAGTTTTCTCCCGATGCCCATTATGTGGTCGCCTCCAATGGCGCCAATGTCTTCGCCTATGACCTGCTGAAACGCGCCAGGATCTCCGTGCGCGGCAAGCTTAAGGATGCATTGCTTGTCTCCTCGGTGTTCCTCGCGCCAGACCGCATCGTCGGCCTGATATGGACCCGCCAGGATCGCTCTGAGATCCTGCGTTTCCCTGAAGGCGACTCTCTCGGCAAGATCGCGTTGACCTCGAAAAACATGCTCTTCGCTCCGGCGAAGGGTGATTTCCTCATTCTGCGTCCCATTGATAAATTCCCCGTGGGGCTGCTGGATATCTCCAACAACAAACTGCTCCTCGGCCATGCCCGCAGCGCTCTCGATGTTTATGAGAAGACCGTCGCAGTCGAACAACTTGATGGCCAGCTCGCGCTTTTTTCCAGCGACAACCTGAAAGGGGCCGCGCTCGCCACCGTGCAGCTTCCGCAAAGCCCCTTCAGTGACATCCGCACCGTTACCGTCTCAGACGATCTCTCCATGCTCGCCGCCTCCGGATATCAGCGAGGAGCGGTGTGGAACCTCGCGGATGGCAAACGTATCGCGCTCACCCGGCCGTTCGCCGGAGCTTACCTTGAGGGCAACTCTTTGTACGCTGACTTCAGCGCCCTTGATGCTGACCATAAGCGCTTCATCGGCGATTACAACCTCAACACCCGCAGCTTGGACCGCACCGATTACGTTGGCGATGACGATCCCCAGCAGAATGGTCGCTACACCATCACCTGGAAGGCGGCGGGCAAGAAAAAAGAGCTCGATTTCAATTCCACCATGGAAGTCCGCGACGTCCGCAGCAACTCTCTCCTGTGGTCTCGTTCATTTCCCCGCGAGGCCCCCGGCGTTCATCCCTTTTCGCAAGAGCATACCTAAGTGTTCGCCTGGGCAATGCGCTCTGCCTTTGCCAAAGAAGAGCTGAAGAATGACCCCGCTCTCGCCGCCAAAGCCTCCGCAGTCTATGCCAAAGATGGCTCGTATCTCCTCCACGTGGTGGACGCCGCCACCGGGCGCATTTGGGGCAAAGTCATCGTCGATACCGGCAAGGGCTCCTTTGACATCAGCGGCGTCATGGCCACTCCCGATTGGGTCATCATCGCTGACGCAACCAATCGCATCCTGCTTTATTCCGTCAAGACCAATGAGGTCAAGTTCCGCGAATTCGCAAAGGATGCCGTCGTGTGCGTCTCCTGCAATGCCCTCGTCGTGCAGAGAAACCCGCATGAACTCACCTTGTTCGATCTCACCTCCCTGCAGAAGCGCGCTGACTACAAGACCGCCTCAGATCTGGCGTTTCGCCCACGCTTCAGCACCGATGGCAAGCGCATGCTCCTCGTCACCGATGATCAGGAGGCTATCTTCTTCGATCTGCCCAAATGAATCGGCGAGAGGTGAGTTCGCTCGAACCGCACAACTGAACAGCACAACCAGATGCACTTCCGGGAACCGTGCTGACCTCGATCGCTGCTCTGACTTAAAAAGCCCCTTGGAATTTTCCGCATAGTTATGAAATGATGGATTCATGGGAAACAAAGACAGCGGCAATCGCGAAAAGAAGAAACCGAAGCAGAAGAAGACCAAGCCGGCGTAAGCCTGCAAGGTAGCGGGGCACTGAACGGCGTCGTGATTCGGCTCTCCACGCCCGCAAATGGCAACGCGCCCGGAATGGCAGCGCGCGCCGGAATGGCAAGGGCTCGGAATCGAAGTACGCCTCGGTGTGCTCCCTGCCCTTCGGTGGTTCGCTTGCCTCTGCCCTGCGAATCCGGCATAATGACTGTTTGCACCTCCTCTTCCGCAGGTTGCGGAACTCCTAGAAAAGGAAGTCTTTTACTGTGTTAATGATCCGACTCGCCCGCATGGGCGCGCGCAAGCAACCGCACTACCGGGTAGTTGTCATCGACAAGGAACGCGCCCGCAACGGTCGCGCCCTGGAGATCGTGGGAACCTACAACCCGCGCACCAATCCCGCCACCGTGGACCTGAAACGGGAACGCATCGATTATTGGGTCAGCAAGGGCGCCCAGCTCTCTGACCGCGTGGGCAAGCTGGTCGCTAAAGCTCCGGCAGCCGTCGCACCCGCCGCGTGATCCATGTCTGAAGCCAACGCCGCTCCCCGCGCCCCCCAGGACCGCACTCCTGATCTGCAGGCCATGGTCGAGCAGGTGGTAAAGATGCTCGTCTCCGCTCCCGACCAGGTTCGCGTCGAATCCGAGGACGAAGACGGCACCATCTATCTCAACCTGCATGTCGCTGACGCCGACCTCGGCAAAGTGATCGGCAAATCCGGGCGCATGGCAAAAGCTCTCCGAGCCATCGTCAACGCCGCCGCGGACAAGCAGGGCAAACGCTACTCCCTTGAGATCATTGAAGACGATCGCGACGACGATGATTCAAACGACTCCGACTCGGCCAACTCCAGCCCGGCTAACTCCAGCCCTGGCAACTCCACCTCGTCCAACTCCAGCCCGGCCAACTCCAGCCCGGCCAACTCCACCTCGTCCAACTCCAGCCCGGCCAACTCCACCTCGTCCAACTCCAGCCCGGCCAACTCCACCTCGTCCAACTCCAGCCCTGGCAACTCCAGCCCGGCCAACTCCTCCGTCGACGACTCCTCAGACGATGAACCCAACTTCAACCGCGCGTAAGTTCCAAGCGCGCGTAGATTGATTTGTCATCCCGAGCGAGGCGAAGCCGAGTCGCGGAACCTTGCTTTTGATTGTCATTCTGATGATTGTCATTCTGAGCGAAGCGAAGAATCCCTTTGAGTACCTATCTTTTTGCAATTGTCATTCCGAGTGAACGAGGAATCTGCAGTTGGAAACTGTCATCCCGAGCGAGGCGAAGCCGAGTTGAGGGACCTTGCCCGGCTTGAACTTGTGAGCGGTTTGATTGTCATCCTGAGCGAAGCGAAGAATCCCTTTCAACTCCCAATCGCCGCACCAGTCATCCCGAGCGAACGAGGAATCTGCAGTTGAAACTGTCATCCCGAGCGAGGCGAAGCCGAGTCGAAGGATCTATGCATTTCGCTTTTCACTCGAAACTTGAAACCCGAAACTTGAAACTTTCCTATGCTTTCATCCCGCGCGAGGCGAAGCCGTCGAAGGATCTATGTATTTCGCCGGGTGCCCCATTCTTGCGCAGCGCGAAGCGCGAGCAAGGGTGGGTCTAAATGTCGCCCGCGCAGCGAGCGCTCCTTCAACCAAATACCGGGTACTAGATACTGTTCCTATAAACTCGACCCGTGCCCGAACCGTTCATCACCATCGCCCTCATCCGCAAGACCCAGGGACGTCACGGCGAAGTTGCCGCGCAGCTCTTTACTGATTTTCCGGAAAGGTTCTCCGAACGGAAACATCTCGTCGCCGGCAAGCCCGGAGCGCCCACCCGCCAGCTCGAACTCGAACACTTTTGGCCACACAAAGACCTCATCGTCCTCAAATTCGCCGGCATCGATTCCATCAATGACGCCGAACCACTCATCGGTTACGAGCTTCAGGTCCCCGCCTCCGAGCGCACCCAACTCGACGAAGGCACCTTCTACATCAGCGATCTCATCGGATGCAGCGTCTTTGACGTCGCCACCTCGCGCCTCATCGGCCTAGTCTCGGATGTGCAGTTCGGCACCGGCGAAGCTCCCGTCCTGGTCGTCAAAGAATCAGTTGATGCAGATGCCGCGGAACAGCGAAGCTCTGCGGTGGAACAGCCGGACTCTGCCCCGGAACAGCGAAGCTCCGCGGTGGAACAGCCGGACTCTGCCCCGGAACAGCGAAGCTCTGCGGTGGAAGAGCGGGGCTTCAGCCCCGCGTCAACCGCCCCCGCCGACCGGGCTTTAGCCCCGGCCAAAGAACACCTCATCCCTTTCGTCGAGCGCTACATCCAGAAGACTGACATCACCGCCAAGCGCATTGAAATGCTGCTCCCCGAAGGCCTTCTCGACCTCTGATCTGGTTGTCATTCTGAGCGAAGCGAAGAATCCCTTCAACTCCCATTCGCCGATCGTCATCCTGAGCGTAGCGACGAAGAATCCCTTTCAACTCCTATTCGCCCGCCTATCGTTCCGAGTGAACGAGGAATCTCCAGTTAGAAACTGTCATCCTGAGCGAGGCGAAGCCGAGTCGAAGGATCTATGCATTTCGCTTTTCACTTGAAACTTGAAACCCGAAATTGAAACTGTTCCTATGCTGTCATCCCGAGTCGAGGGACCTTGCGTTTGATTGTCATTCTGAGCAAAGCGAAGAATCCCCTTCAACTCCCAATCGCCGGGTGCCCCATTCTTTTCGAGCGAAGCGAGGAAAGGGTGGGTCTAAACGTTCGCTCGCGCAGTGAGCGCTCCACAACCAGGTACTAGTTACCAGGTACCGGGTACTGATTTAATGTGTACTGAATGCACTTCCATCTCATCACCATCTTTCCCGACTTCTTCCGCGGCCCGCTCGACTTCGGCATCGTCCGCCGCGCCCGCGAGGCCGGACTCATCCACGTGGAAACGCATGACCTCCGCGCTTTTACCCATGACCGCCACAAGACCGTTGACGATCGCCCCTTCGGCGGCGGCGAAGGCATGGTGCTCAAGCCCGAGCCTATTTTTGAATGCGTGGAATCGCTCGGCATCGCGCCGCGCGACCAACGCACCGCCCATGACACCGTGATCCTGCTCTCGCCGCAGGGCAAACTCTTTGACCAGCAGATGGCGGAAGACCTCGCGCATCTCGATCGCATCACCATCATCTGCGGACGCTATGAAGGGGTTGACGAACGTGTCGCCCTCCATCTCGCTGACCGCGAGGTCTCCATCGGCAACTTCGTCCTCAGCGGTGGCGAACTCGGCGCCGCTATCATCCTGGACGCCGTCACCCGGCTGCTTCCGGGCGCCCTCGGCAATCACGCCAGCAATCAGCAGGAGAGCTTCAGATCCCGCAAAGACCAGCTCCCCTCCCCACTCGCGCCCAGCTCTACCTGCACCTCCGGCGGCCTGCTCGATTATCCTCATTACACCCGCCCCGCTGACTTCCGCGGCATGCCCGTGCCCCCGGTCCTGTCCGCCGGCAACCATGACGATATCCGCCAATGGCGCCGCAAACAGGCGCTCGCCAAGACCCTCCGCAATCGCCCAGACCTGCTGCTGGAGCAGGACTTGTCCCCCCAGGACCGCACATTGCTTCACCAGATACGTGAAGAATCAGCGAATAACGGGTAGAATATGTGTTTGTTCCTGACCATCGGATAGTTTCCGTGTGGCGGCGCAATCGGGGTCTTGCGGATTGTCTCGGGGATTGTCATTCTGAGCGAAGCGAAAAATCCCTTTTAGAAGCACAATCTTGGCGGCGCCTCGCGAAGGCGTAGCACCCAAGAATTGGTTTTGAATTTACCGCGTACTGCGTACTGAGTACTGCGTACTGAGTACTGTGTACTGAGTACTGAGTACTGATAAGGAAATCGATATGTCCATCAATCCCATCATGGCCAAACTCGCTGCCAAGTTGCAGCGCACTGGCCTGCCCACCATGAAGCCCGGCGACACCGTTCGCATCCACGTCAAGATCAAAGAAGGCGATAAAGAACGTGTCCAGGCCTTTGAAGGCACCGTCATCGCCCAGAAGAACGGGGTGCAAGCCAGCGTCACCGTCCGCAAGATCAGCTTCGGACAAGGCGTCGAGCGTATCTTCCCGCTCAACTCCAAGGTCATTGACCGCATTGAGGTCACCCGCTCCAACCAGGTGCGCCGCGCCAAGCTCTTCTACCTCCGCGGACTCAAAGGCAAGGCCGCCCGCCTCAAGGAAGTCGAGCGCGCCCAGGCCTGATCACCGTTAAACCCCGTCGGGTGAATGGAAGAATCTGCTTTTGTTTTTGATCTGTCATCCCGAGCGCAGTCGAGGGATCTATGCATTTGTCTTTTAGCTGTCATCCCGAGCGAGCCGGCTTCATCGGCGACGAGGGACAATGCCTTGGACTTTTGCATTTCGTCACTCGGTACCAGGTACTCGGTACTCGGTACTTCTCTCAAGCCTGTCATCCCGAGCGAGCCGGCTTCATCGGCGACGAGGGACAATGCATTGGACTTTTGCATTTCGTCACTCGGTACCAGGTACTCGGTACTCGGTACTGCCTTTGAGCCTGTCATCCCGAGCGCAGTCGAGGGATCTATGCATTTTCGTGCTCTTGGGTGGAGCAGGCCTTCAGGCCTGCATGCTTGCTAGCCCTACTCCTTCCTCACCACAAGGGCACCCGACTTCAGTCGGGTGAAACAAGGCTAAAATGGACCGGGCTTTAGCCCTGGCGCCTTGAAAGGGCACGCATTCATGCGTGCCGATCAGCTCACAAAAGAAACGGCTTTGGCCACTGAGGTAATTTACCCACGCTGCTGCGCAGAATGCGAACATTTTGCATCTGTACGTACATAAAACAGGAGGGTGACAATGGCGGCTTTTCAGACCAAGGGTAATTTGGAGACGAGAATAGGAAGAACGGTGAGATTCTCTCCACCCAGAGATGTTCAGAACAAAAAAGGTCCAAGATTTGTAGGAACAATCGTTGATGAAGTGTGGGCGGACCCCTCGATCAACTTAGCGCAATGTCACCGCACCCCGTGCAAAAAAGGGAAACACTGTTGGGGTGACTATTCCTTTTTCGCACAGCTTATTAAGTGGGAGGAAGCATCAGCAGATGGCAAACAGTACTTCGTAAGGTTGGGCTACTATCGGCGTCAATGCGGAAGCAAAGGCTGGCGATTCGCGGGGCAAACCACTGTTACCGACTATCCTGGCAAGATTCGCAACCTCCTAGAGAAAACGCTTCAGAAAAAAGCTTGGTTTAGAAAATCAAAAGGGTAAAGAGTGAAGAGAAAGTCAAAGCTAAGCCGCTGCACGCCCGAGCTAATCAAGCCGTTTTGAAAGGGCACGGATTTATCCGTGCCGCTCAGCTCAAAAAATAGACGGCTTTAGCCCTGGCGCATTCATGCCTGCTGATTAGCCCAAAAAAGGCTTTAGTCTCTTATGTCACTTTCCGCGTGCTATCCACTCAGCCAGCTTCTTCACCACATCCTTAGAAACCGCATTCATCACTCCGTGCGCCGTATTGCGGTCATTCTTTTCGACGGTGAACACTTCCTCACCCGACTTGTCATAGACGGTCGCGACAGCAGCTTTTTTGTTGACGGTGGTACCATCCGCCAACCGCGGCTCAGCTCCCGAGTGATAGTTGATCCGATAATCAAAATCATCGGCAACCGCGAAAGCGAGGCCCTTGTCTTTCCCGTGTTCATTCAACTTGTCCAAGAACTCAACCTGATCCATCTTCGCCATTTCAAGCTTCACTTTGACAGCTCGTGCATCGGGCGCGGCAATTGAACTGCCGGCCAAAAGCAGCACAAGCGTGCAAGCAAACAGGAGCTGGGCTGAAGTGGGCAGGTAGGCGCGGATTGTGGAAGTCATCGCGCAGAACTCTAGAAGCAGCTTCTCGGGAATTCAAGGATAATAAACTTTGGGATGACTGCGGCGTGCAACCACCCTTCGCTGGCGCTCAGGATGGGGCACCCGGCTAATTACCTTTCCTCCGCGCTTTTTTAAAGGCGTCAAAAGTGCGATTTAGCGGCCAGCTAAAGCCGCATGATTCAGACTTGGTCCAAATCGGCGCGTCAGAAGTGGTGGGTTCTTTTCCTCCAAGATAGACCTTGACTGAATCTGCCAAGCAGATTCTTTCACGGACCGTTACGCTCGAGTACGTACCGTTCGAATACCCGGTTCCTGTTGCACCTGCAGGTACGTTGTATTCGTCAACAACAATTACGATATCTGCTTTTAAGGGGTCACTTATAAGCTGTAAATCCTTTATCTCTGCAAGTTTTTTCAAAGCTTGTTTTTTCGCTCGATCGAATTCCGGTTTATAAGGTGCTGCCATTGGTTCCCGGATATTGATTAAAAGAGCCGCTGTTTTCGCCTTGCGAAGCATTGCCTCCCCTTCATCAGACAGCGCATTTCGCATCTGGGCGGAACAAAATGACGTTATGGACAGAACAAAAACTATTGTGAGAGATCGCATGAGCACTCCGGAAATGCCGTGAAGTATATTGGAGGTATCCCGAAGAATAAAGAGCTATAAACAATACCTTCTAAGGGGAAAAGGAAAAGGCTCGTTCAAGTGCGTATCTCATGCGCCACTGCACCCCACTGAGAAAATAATTCTCAGACGATTGGAGTAACTCACGGGCGACTAGAACATTTAAGTCCTTATTCCCAGAATGCAAAGATAACCAGAGATCGGGGTGATATCTTGCTAGGCTCCCAAAATAGAACAGAGCGAGGTACATAATCTCAAGCAACCCAAATACTTCCGAGGAGTTCGCCAACTTTGTTTTCAACATTAGCCAACCCGAACCATCAGGAAAGGCGCTGATACATGAAGGAATGTTGATGGCAGCCGCACCTGGAGTTGAGTAGACTTGCCGTCCAACCATTGGGACAAGCTGCATTCCGACACTCACATCTAGGTAACTCGGGCCTCGCTCATATGATCTAGACAGCTCTGACGGTATATCACCGTGATCCAAGACTTTCTCTGGAATTTTGAAGCTGTGCCGCTGGCCGTCAGCAGCATCAAAAGTGTGCAATTCATATAGCTGCACGCACTTATCGTTTTGTGGCGGACGAGAAACTAGCTTGTATATCGGTTGAACAGCCGGCCAATGCAGAAGTAACTCATGAAGCGACACTTCTTCGCCGACTAGCACTGACTGTCCGCTGAGCGCGAGATGAAGTCGTTGAAATATGCTGTCTGCATGGGTGATTTTTATACGTTCCTCAAATGAGAAATTTCCTTTGACTCTTGGTCCAGCACTAAGCCCATGGCCAAGCGCCTTTGAATTTAGAAAGTAATCGGGCCATTGAAACACCAAACATGCTTTGGCAACCGCCATCATGCCGTAATAAAGGAGCATGGGTTTTACCAGCCAACTTGCGTTTTCCGCGTGACGAAAGAATTCTTTTCCTTGACGAAGAGATTGAGACGCATAAACGGATGCTACGTCGACGATGAAAGCCGGTCGCGCAGCTTCAGAGGTGCTATCGCTAAAAGTCAGTTCTCCGGAATCAATCAGGCCCCGGAGAGCTGCTTTGGCACCGTGTTCTTGTTCAAAAACAGACAAAATGCCCCAGCGGTCCTCTAAGGGAGTAATCATCCATACCTCTTAGTTTTGAAAAATAGTCGGGGCGCTTGCGCGCCCCGTGGTTTTTGTTTCCGTCATCGGCACTGAATCTGTGCCCTGACTTTCTAACTGCACCCACTTGTACTTCCGCACTCCATGCACCGATAGCACGATCCGTTCCGTGTCATGATCGCGCCGCAGGTGCTGCAACTGGGTGCATCGCCCAGGTCCACGATGCTGCCCAGCGCATTCGCCGCGTGCACGCCCGACATCACTCCCCGACCCTGCGGCAACTGCCCACTCGCCTCTCCCCCAGCCGACTCGGTCGCAAGCCCACCCTGCGGCGGACGCGTCTCCAGCGGCGTCGTCTCAAAACTCCGCTGCTCTGCTATTTGGCTATTGGCTACTGACGACTGGCTACTGCCCACTGACGACTGGCTACTCCCCGCAAGCGCCGCATCCACCACTCCCTCCGGCCCCACATACAAGCTCGACTTCGGCCTGAAGTTTTCAAACAACGACTGCTGCTCCCCCGCCAGGAAGCGCAGATGCAGCCAGCGGAAGATGTAATCCATGATCGACTTGGCGAATCCCAGGTCTGCATTCTGCGTCCATCCGCTGGGCTCGAAGCGGGTGTGCGCGAACTTCTCGCACAGCGTCTTCAGCGGCACGCCGTGCTGCAGGCTCAGGCTGATCGCGGTGGCGAAGCAGTCCATCAGTCCGCTGACCGTGGAACCTTCCTTCGCCATCTTGATGAAGATCTCGCCCGGCTGTCCGTTCTTGTAGAGGCCCACCGTGATGTAGCCCTCATGCCCGCCGATGGAGAACTTGTGCGTCACGCTCACCCGCTCTTCCGGCATCCTGTGCCGCACCGCACGTGGCGGCGCGTTGGGGTCCTGCTTGAGCGCGCTCTCCACCCCGCGGTCGAATGCCGCAACGATCTGCTTCTTGATCTCTTCCGTCGACGCCGGCGCCGTGACTGCATTCTCCTTTGCCGCTTTGCCGTCTGAACCCGAAACATTCAGCGGCTGCGATCCCTTCGACCCATCGCGATAGATCGCCACCGCCTTGAGGCCGAGCTTCCAGCTATCCAGATACGCCTGCGCAATGTCTTCGACCGTCGCCTCCTTCGGCAGGTTCACCGTCTTGGAGATGGCGCCCGAGAGGAACGGCTGCGTTGCCGACATCATCTTCACGTGGCCCAGATAGTGGATGCTGCGCGTGCCCTTCGACGGCTTGAACGAGCAGTCAAACACCGGCAGATGCTCCGGGTTCACCGCGGGCGCGCCCTCGATGGTGCCGGTCGCGTCCACATAGCTCACGATCGCGCTTGCCTGGTCTCCGCTGTAGCCAAGTTTGAACAGCGCGGCCGGGACGGTGTTGTTCACGATCTTGATCATGCCTCCGCCCACCAGCTTCTTGTATTTCACCAGCGCCAGGTCCGGCTCAATGCCCGTGGTGTCGCAGTCCATCATGAAGCCGATGGTGCCTGTGGGCGCCAGCACCGTGACCTGTGAGTTGCGATATCCAAATTTCTCGCCATGCTGCAGCGCCTCGTCCCAGCAGCCTTTGCTGGCATCAATGAGCGCGGTCATCTGCCCAGAGACCGTCGAAGCCACGGTGGATCCCGCCGCGTCGCCGATCTTGTTCACTGAAGCGCGATGCATGCGGATCACGTCCAGGAACGGCTCGCGGTTCACATACCATCCCGGGCACGCGCCACCTTCATAAGAGGTCGACTGCGTAAGCTCCGTTGCGGGCGCAAGCTGCGGACACTGCTCCGCCACCCGCGCCGATTGCAGATAAGCCTGGCCGCACATGATGGCCGTGAGGCACGCGGCGTAATCGCGGCCCGCGTCAGAGTCGTACGGAAGTCCGCTGGCCATCAGCAGCGCGCCCAGGTTGGCATAGCCCAATCCCAGCGGCCGATAGTCATGCGAATTCCGCCCGATCGCCTCCGTCGGGTACCCCGAATTGTCTACCAGGATCTCCTGCGCCGTGATGGTGATGTCCACCGCATGCTTGTACGCTTCAATATCAAATACACCCGTCGGCGAAACAAACTTCATCAAGTTCAATGACGCCAAGTTGCACGCGCTGTCGTCCAGGAACATGTATTCGCTGCAGGGGTTGGAGGCGTTGATGCGCGCGGTGTTTTTGCTGGTGTGCCACTTATTGATGATGGTGTCATATTGCATGCCAGGATCGCCGCACTGCCACGTCGCCTCGGCGATCTTGTTCATGAGGTCGCGGGCGCGGAAGGTCTTCACCGCGCGGCCATCGCTGATGGTGCGGGTAGAGAACTCGCCATCACGCTCCACCGCCTGCATGAACTCGTCGGTCACGCGCACAGAGTTGTTGGCGTTCTGGAAGAAGATCGAGCTATACGCCTCGCTGTCCGGCGAGGAGCCGTCATAGCCAGCCTGCACCAGCGTCCAGGCCTTGGCCTCTTCCTTCATCTTGCAATCAATGAAGTCCACAATATCGGGATGGTCCACGTTCAGGATCACCATCTTCGCCGCGCGCCGCGTCTTGCCGCCAGACTTGATCACGCCGGCGAATGCATCAAAGCCGCGCATAAAGCTCAGCGGGCCGCTGGCGGTGCCGCCGCCGCTCAACACTTCCATCGATCCCCGGATCGGCGACAGATTGGTGCCCGTGCCGCTGCCCCACTTGAAGAGCATGCCTTCCGTCTTGGCCAGCGTAAGGATGGAGTCGAGCGAATCTTTGACTGAGTTGATGAAGCACGCGGAGCACTGCGGGCTGCGGTATCCGGTCACGCCGTACTTGATGACGGCGGCGGTGCGGTCCCAGTGCCAGTTGCGCGCGTCAGAGTTGGGCTCCAGCTTGTCGCATCCCACGTTGAACCATACCGGCGAATTGAACGCCAT
>JBBSFV010000064.1:0-12084 GCA_038254775.1 Terriglobales bacterium
ATCTGGGGTGCGACATTCGTGGTCATCAAAAGCGCGTTGTCGCAGGCATCTCCGCTGCTTTTTAACGCAGTGCGCATGACGCTGGCGGCTTCTTGCCTTGCTTTGATCTTCTGGAAGTGGATACCGCGGATCACTGGCGAGATCTTCAGGGCGGGAGCGGTTGCGGGAGTTTTTCTGTGGCTGGGTTACGAGTTCCAGACCACCGGATTAGGGCTTACATCTGCATCAAAATCAGGGTTCTTGACCGGTGTCTCCGTGATACTTGTCCCGATCTTTCTTGCCTTGTTCTGGAAAAGGAAGGTCAATCAGTGGACGATGGCAGGGGTGATCGCGGCATTCATAGGACTCTTCCTCATGGCGGTACCTATCGGCAACTCAGGTTCAGCCGATTGGTCGAGCGTGAACCTGGGCGACTTGCTCACGCTGGCATGCGCGGTGGCATTTGCGCTACATATCATCTTTTTAGGCCGGGCGACGGCGCGATATCCATTTCAACCTATCGCACTCTTACAGACGACCGTGGCCGCAGTGCTGATGTTCATCACTGCTCCTATTGTTGAGAAGAATCCGCACATGGCATGGTCACCGGGAATGATCGCTGCCATCGCGACCACTGGAATACTGGCAACGGCGCTGGCATTCACCAGCCAAGCATGGGCGCAGCAGTTTACGCCCCCATCTCATACTGCATTGATATTTTCCCTGGAGCCGGTTTTTGCCTGGCTGGCGTCTTATGTGGTTCTGCATGAGCGATTAGGATGGCGGGCCGGGTCCGGCGCGGTGTTGATCCTGGCGGGAGTGCTGGTGTCAGAATTGAGGGGCAATCCGGCAGATTCTGCCGGCGCAGTAGGGGAATCGTTCGCCTGATCCGCAACTTGGCCCCGATTCCGGCGTTTTAAGCTAACAATCCTTGTGTCCGCTGCGTCTAATCTGTAGGCGTTCTCATCTAACGCATGAAGCTATAATCCCAGTTTGTCAGCCCGGAGGAAAGAATGGATCCGCGCACCAGCGTTTTTTACAGCAAAATCAAATCCAATCGTTTTGCTTCTCTGTTCCTAGTTCTTGTGACCCTTACATTAGGGATATTGATAGGCACGGTCGTCTCAAAGACTTCAAAAGCCAACAGCAACGCATTCAATGACGCCACTCCGATCCAGATGCCGGCACCGCAGCAGCTTTCGAACGCATTTGCCACAGTGGCGAAGCAGATCGAGCCTTCGGTGGTGAACATCAATACCGAATCGACCATCAAGGCGCCAACGCGCCGCAATCGGCGCGCTCCGCAAAACCCTGACGAAGACGGCAGCGGGAACATGCAGGACTTCTTCGACCGATTCTTCGGTGGCATGGATCCGAACCAGGGCGCTGGTCCAGAGGGCACGCGCGAGCGTTCACTGGGTTCAGGCGTGATCGTGGACCCCAAGGGATACATTGTGACCAACCAGCATGTGGTGGATAAAGCCGATCGCATCCGGGTCCAATTGTTAGACGATCCTACGCAATATGACGCAAAGGTAGTTGGCACTGATCGCGAGACTGACCTGGCAGTGATCAAGATCGAGACCAAGAAACCATTGCCGGCGGCTAAATTCGGCAACTCAGATTCTTTACAAGTGGGAGACTGGGTATTGGCGATCGGCAGCCCATTCGGATTGGAAGAGAGTGTGACCGCGGGGATCATCTCCTCCAAGACCCGGAGCATCGATCCCACCCGGCAATTCCAGTCCTTTCTGCAGACCGATGCCGCGATCAATCCCGGCAACTCAGGTGGTCCGCTGGTGAGTATGTCTGGGGAAGTGATTGGGATCAACACTGCGATCCTCACGCAGTCGCAGGGATACCAGGGAGTGGGTTTTGCCCTGCCGTCGAAGACCGTCGCTGCGATCTATAACCAACTTATCAGTACGGACCCCAAGGTCATCCGAGGTTCCATCGGAGTGACTTTCAATGCCAAACCGAACCCGGCGCTGGCGCGGGTTTATGGCTTGAATGATGGCGGAGTGGTGCTCTCGGGGGTAAGCCCCAACAGCCCGGCTGAGGCTGCGGGTTTGAAGACTGGAGATGCGATCGTAGCGATCGATGGCAAGCCGATCAAGAATGGCGATGACCTGGTGAGCGAAATATCCTCCCGGAAGCCCGGAAGCAAGGTGAAATTGAACTTCGTTCGCGGCGGAAAATCAGACAGCGCCACCGTTACGGTGCAAGACCGGATGAAGCTGTTTGGTGACCAAACCGGCGATGAGAGCGATTCCGCAGATAGCGGCACCCCTGCAGATAGCAAGATCGGTGTGACCGTCCGGCCCCTTACTCCGGAACTTTCCCAGCGACTAGAGGTTCCGGCCGGCAGGGGCGTGATCGTACAGGATGTAAAGCCCGGCTCCTTCGCAGAGGACATTGGTTTGGGAAGGGCAGACATCATTTTGGAGATCAATCGCCAGCCAGTGAACAGCGAGGACGATTTCCGCCGTATCCAGACCCAGCTTAAGAGCGGTCAGGATGTGGCTTTGCTGGTGAGGCAAGGCCGGGGCAGGAATGCGGGTACCATCTTCCTCTCGGGCACGCTGCCATAGCTTTAAGGAGTTGTCCTTAGGTAACGGCACAGTAAACAATAGGGTAGCGGCGGGGCATGGGTTTGTGAGAACATGCCCCAACACAACCCACTCTGTATTAGGGCATCTAACCTAAGCAGCTGCTGCTTCGCAATTTGGCTGCTTCAGAGGTGTAGTTTGCAGTTTAATCGGCTCATATCAGGTTTAGTGGTTGCCGCTGTACTGTGCCCGGGAATCGCCGCGGCTAAGTCACATAAGGCGACCCATTCGGCCCATAGGGCAAGCAATAAGGCTCATAACGCTCGAATCAGGGGCAAAAAGTTCAAAAAAGGAACCTGGAAGTCCCACGGACAGCAGGCCATCAACGAGGAGCGTACCCGGGAGATCCAGGAAGCGCTTATTCGGGAACACTACCTGGACGGCGAGGCTACCGGCATCATGGACCAACGCACGAAAAATGCACTGATCCGGCTCCAGTCGGATAACGGCTGGCAGAAGAAGGTTGTTCCTGATGCGCGCGCCCTGATCAAGCTGGGATTGGGCCCGAAACATGAAGGCATATTGAATCCCGAAACAGCGGCGATCTCGACCAGTTCGATCGGTAGAGCACAAAGATAATCGGTAGCTGAGCTCTAACTTGCGCGGCCTACGGGCCGCGTTTTTAGCGAACTGCTTCAGGTGCCAGCACCTGGCGAACCTTCCTGGCGAGTGCATCCGTGGTGAATGGCTTCTGCAGGAAGGCTTTGCCCGCGCTCAACACGCCATGGTGGACGACGGCATCATCGGTATAGCCGGAGATGTAGAGCACTTTCATCTCTGGACGCAAGCTTGAAAGCTTCTCTGCAAGTTCTCGGCCGCTCATATGTTCAAGCACAACATCTGTAAGCAGCAGGTCAATCGGTTTCGCGTGCCGCTCACATTGGCGAAAGGCCTCGGCCCCGTCACGCGCCTCAAGCACGGTGTAGCCATGCTTATGCAGCACCTGACGAACCAGAGCGCGCACCCCATCCTCATCTTCAACCAGTAAAACTGTCTCTGAGCCGTGGAGGTCGAGAGGAAGGCTTTTTTGGACAATGGGCTCAGCCGGAGCATCTACCCGGGGAAGATAAACCTTAAAGGCAGTGCCGACACCGATCTCGCTATAAACCCAGATACAGCCTTCACTCTGCTTTACGATCCCGTATACGGTGGAAAGGCCAAGACCGGTGCCTTTGCCCATCTCTTTGGTGGTGAAGAAAGGCTCAAAGATGCGTTGCCGCACCTGGTCTGACATGCCAAGCCCGCTGTCACTTACGGAGAGCATCACGTATGGCCCCGCTTTCGCGCTGGTGTGCTCAAGGACGTAGGATTCGTCGAGATCGACGTTAGCGGTCTCAATAATAAGTTTGCCGCCGCGAGGCATTGCGTCTCGGGCATTCACGGCGAGATTCATGATGACTTGCTCGATTTGCCCGGGATCGGCTTTAACGCTCCCCAGCACTGGCTCCAGGATAGTGAAGAGACCTACATCCTCGCCGATCAAGCGGTTCAACAATCTGTCCATATTGCTGACGATCCCATTCAAGTTCAGCACCTTGGGAGCGAGCACCTGTTGGCGACTGAAAGCGAGGAGTTGACGGGTAAGGCCGGCGGCGCGGTCAGCGGCTTTGCGGATCTCCTCCACTTCTTCGCGGTGGTGATCAGAGGCGGTCAACCCTTCCAGCAACAATTCGCTGTATCCCTTGATCACCGTGAGAAGGTTATTGAAATCGTGCGCGACGCCCCCCGCCAGGCGGCCAACGGCTTCCATCTTTTGCGACTGCCGCAATTGCTCTTCCAAAGCGCGCCGCTCCGTGACATCTTCCACGATCTTCTCATATCCGGTGATCCGACCCTGAAGGTCGCGCACCGCGCGGCCGCTGAGTCTGACGGTGATGACCTTGCCATCTTTGCGCTTCCACCGGGCCTCCCGGCTGGCGACCTTTCCGGATTGTTCGAGCTCTTCCAACATAAGATCTCGTTCAGCCGGTTCGATATACACATCGCACTGGATATCGAGGGCCAGCAATTCCTCGGTCGAAACGTATCCCAGCATCTGCACAAGCGCCGGGTTCACCTCTACGAATCGGTGCTGCGCGTCTGAGCGGTAGATGCCATAGGCAGCTCCATGCACCAGCGAACGGTAGCGCGATTCCGACTCACGGAGCGCTTCCTGGCTGCGTTTGCGCACGATCGCATTAGCAATATGTTGCGAGACGAAGTTAAGGATCTCAAGGTCTTTCACGCTGAAGCGAATGTGCTGGGAGTAGCTTTGCAACACGATCACGCCAAAACTTTCGCCATCGGCTTGAAGCGGGACTCCGATCCAATCGATGCTGTCTGCGCCGATCTGTTCCACTTCTCCGGCAGCCACAAGTCCGTCAAACACCTGCGGAGTGACCAGCATCGACTTCCCGGTCTGTAACACGTAACGTGTGAGACCGCGTCCCAGTGCGAAGTCCTCACTCGGAGCGGGGTCCACCTCGTCCACGAAATAGGGATAACTGACTCGGTCGGTGGCGCGGTCGTAGAGAGCAATGAAGAAGTTTCGCGCATCCATCAATTCGCCGACGATCTGGTGGATGGCAGCAAAAAATGCGGGAAGCTCCTCAGCCTGATTGGCGCGATCGGCGATGCGGAACATAGCTGCGTGCAGCGACTCCGCCCGCTTGCGCTCGGTGATATCGAAGGCGGTACCGAGGATGGCTTTCTGGCCGCCGAACTGGATCACGCTCGCGCTGAAATCAAGCCAGCGGATGCCGCCGTCCTTACGAAGGATGCGGTATTCATAGCGGTCCACAACACTGTGTCCGGCTTTACGCATTCGCGCCCTATCAGCAACAAGCTGATGGTCCCCGGGATGCACGATGGAAAAAGGATCCAGTCCCATCAGCTCCGACGCAGCATAACCGCTGATCTCTTCGCTGGCGCGATTGCAATAATAAAAGCGTTCGCCATCGTGGATATAGATCGCGGAAGCAGCCGTGTCGGCTACCGCGCGGAACTTGCTCTCACTTTCAAGGATCTTTTCTTCAGCGCGCTTGCGCTCGGTAACGTCAATGAGCGTGCCTTGAAGGATGTCCTCGCTGCCCTCATTTCCGGGGACCAAAACAACATTTTCCAACACCCAGACGGGTGAACCGTCCCTCCGTTTACATAGACATTCCTGGTTCAGAAGGCTCTTGCTCACGCTCAATCTCTGAATGAAATCCTCCCGGTCGCCGGGATTGAAATAGAGCGATCCGGCTCCAGCGCGCAACAATTCTTCGCGTGAAGGATAGCCGAATATCTGGGCAAAGGAATCGTTGCAATCCAGAAGATCACCACTCCGGCGCGTCCTGTACACGCCTGCCAGATTGCGTTCAAAGAGGTCTCGGTAGCGCTCTTCGGATGCCCTCAGTTCAGCCTGCTGGCGACGGCGATCCACTATGTCGCGAAAGCTGCATAGCAGGCCGACTGTCTTTCCATCAGGACCGCGAAGCAGATTGCTGACACTCTCAAAAAAGTGATAACTACCGTTCTTATGGAGCAAGCGCAGCTCAACGGCGGCGTGGCGCCGGGGCTTGACCAATCCTTCACGGAAAGCAACCAGGGCCTGTTCAAGATCCTGGGGATGAACGTAATCAAAGGCATTGGTGCCCACGAGTTCATCGGGCGAGTAGCCGAGCTTGGTGGCGACCGATGGGCTCTCGTAGCGAATGATCCCATCCGGGTCCAGGATGGAGATCACATCCGAGGAGTTTTCAACCAGCGTCCGGAAAAGCTGCTCGCTCCGAGTGAGAGCTTCTTCAGCGTGCTTGCGTTCTGAAATGTCAAAGATCATCACCACCACGGCGGGAACGCCGGCATAGGTCACGTTGCTGGCGGTGAAATCCATCCAGCGTTGTTCGCCGGATTTGGTGATGATCTTGAATTCGTAGCTGTCCGGAACGGATTGTCCGCTCTGGCGGGCCATGGACCGGGTGCGGATCAAGTCGCGATACTCAGGCGCCGCGAGTTCCCAGAACTCTTTCAGATCGAGTAACTCAGAAAGCGAGTAACCCGTCATCTCCATTGTTTTTGGGTTCGCATATCGAATGATCGATCCCTGATAGATCAGGATGGCGCAAGGCGCGCTCTCTGAGACCGCCCGGAACTTGGCCTCGCTCTCATGCAGCGCCGATTCAACCGTCACGCGGTCCGTGATGTCCCGTGCAGTGCCTTGAACGCCTACGGGTTTGCCGTTTTTGTGGATCAGACGGGTACTCAGCTCAAGCGTGACGTGGCGCCGGTCTTTGGTGGCCACTTTCAGCTGGTATGGATTTCCGATATCCTCCCCCGCCAATCTCCTTTCGATCGTCTCGCGGGCGCGCTGGAGTTCGCCTTGCGCGAGCAAATCCCGCATGTTCAGCTTCAAACTTTCTTCCAGGGTATAGCCCAGGATCCGGCGCACTGCCTTGTTCGCAGAGGTGAAATTGCCCTCCAGATCGTGGGTGTAGATGATGTCGCTTGCATTCTCGATGATCTCGCGATTCATGGCAGCGCTCTCAAGCAGTGTCTTCATCACCTGCGAACGCGAGCTGGCGTCATGCATCAGGCACAGGTAGGCATTTTGATCTGCAAAGCGGACAGCAGCCGGCTCAAAGTAAAGGAACAGTTGTTCGCCGTTCTTGCTGAGGTGGATCAGTTCTCGGCTGGAGCTGACCTTGCTCGCCAGCTTGCTCTTCACAAGTTCCACTTGTTTTTGTGGACAAAGTGAAAAGATGGTGTGGGAAAGGAGTTCCGCTTCGGAGTAGCCGTAAAAGCCGCACGCAGCAGAGTTGCAGCCGATGACGCGCCAGTCCTTGGCGGCGAACAGCAGAACCGGCTCAGCCATTTGCGCGAGCAGACCTAGCTGAACGTGCATCTTTGATTTTTTTTGCGGCTTAGGGGAGACACGGACTTGCGCCGCAGCCGCAGGAGGATTCGGCTTGCTTTGAGTGGTCGCCGCGAAAACTTGACTACTCTTGGGCTTAGAGCCCATGAGGTTGTTCCATCCGTGGGAGAGAATCGTCGGGGGAATTTGAAGTTATACCCTAATTTGGGCAACGAGAGTACCGGAAAAAGGCCTCAGAACCACTCATTCTTCTGCATTATCGCTTGCTGGTGATCTCTGGGTGAAAAGGCACTGGCTCGTTCAAAATGATGGCCTGTGGATTCGCCGCGGTGAGAGCATAGGCAAGCTCGTCTCCATGATCTTTTGCCACAGCTTCCCGGGCTTTGGAAAGAATGGGGGGGCGGTGCTTAGGATCATGAGCATCGGTGGCCAAAACATGAACAGCATTCCGGCTCAGCAGCCAATGGGAGATGCTCTTCGGCTTCTCACCCCAGTGTCCGGTCACGGAATTGGCTGTGACTTGGACCAGGCAGCCGTTTTGCACGAAATCGAGCACATGCTCGGGTTTACGTTGCAAGATGAGGTTGCGCTCTGGATGGGTGATAATCGGCGTGATTCCCATGCTGGAAAGCCGAAGCAGCATGTTTCCCGTCTGGGGTGACATGGCATAGTCACTGAATTCGACCAAAAGGTAATCAGTCCCGGAGATGAGGAATTTTTCCGGATTGACCAATGCTTCTTCCAGGTTCTCGAATGAGAAATGGAAGTCGCATCCCAGGCTGAAGTGCAGCTTGCCACCGGTCCGTCTGCCTAGCTCCTGCAGGCTGCCCTCATGCGCCTCCCGATCGTAGGGATATTTGTCATTCGCATGGGGCGTACAGACAACATGGGTGATGCCGTCCGCCAGCGCTATCCGCGCCATTTCTTCTGCCATCTCCCAATTCTTAGCGCCATCGTCTATGCCGGGAAGCATGTGGCAATGAATGTCCACCATTTAAACGATTGTAACGTTTCGCATTGAAAGTGCGTTGCTTGTTTGATCAGCGTTCGTGTCAAAAGAACCTCTCGCGGAGAGCCGGATCGAAAGTCATGGAAAAACCTCATTGCTAGGTGCTATCAGGTTGGGTATAGTTTGCGTAAGCTATTCAGCATTGGTCATTTGCGAATGTCATTTGGGAGGAAGCTATAAGTCTTCCAAAAACTGTAGCTCGCAAAGCCAGGGGACCGAGTTATGTGGAAATCTACCAAGCAGGATGAGCGTTCATCTCAGCCGAATCCAACCGTCAATCCATCTACGCCTTCGGTGAATCAACCTGAGATCAAAAAGGAGTTTCGTCCCATGGACGCCACAAAACCGGCAGATAACTTCCGCGCTGACGTGGCGCATATAGGCAAGTCAGTGTTGATCCGCGGCGAGCTCTCCGGCAGTGAAGATCTTTATCTGGATGGCGAAGTGGAAGGCAGCATCGATCTTCATGAGCATAGTTTGACGATCGGACCCCACGGCCGCGTACGCGCAAATGTTCAAGCGCGAGATGTCACGGTTTTTGGACGGGTGGATGGCAACATTATCGGGCGAGACAGGGTCGAGCTGAAGCGGTCCGCGGTTTTGGCCGGCGACATTGCCACGCAGCGCATCGTGATCGAAGACGGCGCATTCTTCAAAGGCTCCATCGATATCAAGAAAGAAGCCCCTAAACAGGCGGTGAAGGCGGAAGCTCCCAAGACGATGGCAGCCGCAGCTGGCGCGGAAATGGCCACTACGACGCAACCCTCACTGTTGAATGAGACGAAGTATTAGTGGCATCGGTAACCCAGAGTTTGTTTAAATTCTTCCGTAACGAATCGCCGGCAGACGCGGGCACAAAATCATCCACTACCGGGATCGGCTCGCATCTTTCGCGGCGCTCAAGCGGACTTGCTGAGTTGACCAAGGCCCTGTCGGGACAGGAATCACTTTCCATTCTGGATCTGGGACCAACCTCCCCGAAGAATATCGCGCATATCACCGGACTGGGGCATCGCGTCTACAACGAGGACGTGCTGCTCGCGTCCATGGATCCGGCGTACGCGATCAAATCCGAGGACGGAAGCCCGAGCATCAACGTGGAAGCTTTTCTCGCCGAGAACCTGAAGCATCCCGTGGGACAATTCGACGCGGTGCTTTGCTGGGACGTGCCCGATTACTTACACGAATCTCTGGTGAAGCCGGCGGTGGAACGGATCGCATCCGCGCTCAAGCCGGGCGGGACCGTGCTCGCGTTCTTTCATACCAAGGATGCGGGGCCAGATGCGCCGTATTTCCGTTATCACATTGCCGGCGCCGACACCCTCGAATTGCAACGCGGGCCGCAGTTCCGCTTGCAGCGAGTGTTCAACAATCGGCACATCGAAAATCTTTTTCGCGAATTCGGCAACATAAAATTCTTTCTGGGGCGCGATAACATCCGGGAAGTGCTTGTCGTCCGCTAAACCGGTCCTGCCGAAGCAGGACGCACTCGAGTTTTGCTGAATACCCACTCATTGATCCTGGTCTGAGCAAAGAGCTGCAATGCGATGGTGCGAAGCGGATCGGGCATATTCAAAGTCGCGCGGACCCGGGCCGCCATCCGCAAGGCTGGAATGACTCGCTGCTGATATTCCCGTTCGTATTGCCGCAACGCGAGTTCGAGAGCGCCAAGCGACAACGCCTGTGCCGCCATCTTGCCGGTCTGCAACGCGATGGAAATGCCGTCCCCCACGAAAGGGTCGACGAAGGCGGCAGCATCGCCGATGAGAAACATCTTGTCCTGTACCGGAGTTGGGCGGCGGTATACCAGTGGCGCAGTCGTCACGGTCTCAATGGTCTGCTGCCAATCCCTGGCGCGCTGGGCGAGCCCCGGATGCGATGCGATCACGTCTTGGATGGTCACCGCGCGATCACTGCGCACCATGGAACAGACGTTGATCGAATTCTCTCCGATGGGTTGGACCCCGCAATATCCGCCATCAAAGAAATATAGATCGCACGAAGCAGCCGGCATCTCCTCGCGGAAATGCGCTTTGATCCCCAGCCATCGCGGGCCCGGGGGCATGTCGTAGTGACTGAAACGCGACCATCGCCCCGCAGCCAGGATGACGGCATTTGCGCGGAACTCTCCCTGACTTGTGCGGACGATCCCGTCCTTGATCTCCAGCGCGGAGGTCCGATCCAAGCACACCGCACCGCTCCGCTGCGCGGCAGACCAAAGCGCCTGGTCCATCTGCCATCGCGTGATGCTGCGCGCAGACCGAGCGAGACGCAGGGAAAGGCTTTTTGCTTCGGTGAACATCCGTGCCGCTGAGACGGTGGGGCAATCCGCGAAGGTATCCCCAGTGAGTCCTTCCAGCAGCTTGAACGATTCGCCGGAGACGAATTCACCACATACCTTCTGCCGGGGAAAACCTCCCGCCTCGATCAACAATACTTTCATGCCGAGTCGGCGGGCACAGATGGCAGCCGAACAGCCGCCCGGACCGGCACCGATGATGGCAACGTCCCAACTCATTTCCAGATGATCACGCCCATGCGATAAAAGAAGTGTCGAGTGATTTCGAAACGCGATTTGAACGGTTCCAGGATAGTGGCAATCTCTTCTTGAGTGTATGCCCGCCGCACGGAGGCAGGCGCGTCAAAGACAGTGATGCGGCTTTTGTAGACCACGCGTCCGAGTCGCGCCAGAACGTAATGAGTTGCGCTCCGCCGTAGGTCGTTGATCAGAACAGCATGGCGTGCCACTCGCAACGACTCTCTGATGAACGGTGCGATCTCCGTGGGCTCCAAATGATGCATAAACAGTGAGCTGCCGCAAACGTCATAGCTGTCATTGCGAAAAGGGAGGTGGAAGGCGTCTCCGCAGATGCGTGCAACGGTTGTGTTCGCAAGATGCGAGGCTGCGCGGTCGATCACCGTCACTTCCACTGATGGCAAACTGCTACCGCTCGCACCACCAACATCGAGATAGCTAGGGCAGGAAAGCTGTTTTCGGAGGCGGACCCGCTGGATAAGTTCGCGAGTGGTCGAATATCCTCCGAGAAAACGGTTGATGCTTTGCAGGTCGAGCAGCGAATCTGCGATCTCCTCAGCGGTGCCGGCATCGGTATCCAGCAGTTCGGGTACGGAGAAGCGTCGCATGATCAGACGCGCGCAAGTTCTTCTTCGAGCAGTTGCTTGTTGTAGAGGTCAGTGTAGTAACCATTTTGCGCGATCAATGCGTCGTGAGTGCCATATTCGACGATCTCTCCGTCATGCAGCACCGCGATACAGTCGGCATTACGCACGGTGGAAACGCGGTGAGAGATGAGGATGGTGGTGCGGTCCTGCATCACCCGGCGCAAATGGGTAAGGATGCGCTCCTCGGTGTAGGTGTCCACGCTGGCGAGCGCATCATCCAGGATCAAGATGCGCGGGTCGCGGATGATGGCGCGGGCAATCGCTGTACGCTGCTTCTGCCCGCCGCTGAGAGTGATCCCGCGCTCGCCCACGATGGTGCCGTACTGTGCAGGAAAATCTTCTATATCCGCTGCTATGCCGGCGCCATCGGCGGCGTGGCGTACCTGCTCGTCCGTGGCATCCTCCACTCCGAAAGCGATGTTCGCGCGAATCGTGTCACTGACCAGAAAAGGCTCCTGCGGTCCAAAACC
>JBBSFV010000065.1:0-12077 GCA_038254775.1 Terriglobales bacterium
CATGAAGGCAAATTGAATTATGAGGCTTGGAATTGGCCTGTGAAAGGGAGTGACCTGTGCATCGCATTCAGCGCACCACCGCAAGCCGCTTGAGGCCCACGCCACGGCCCGTCCAAGTATCCTCCGAACCCATGCGCATCCTGTATGTCGCCTACGCACTCTTGCCGGTCAGCGACGAGAGCTGCGGTGGCGCAGAACAGATGCTGTGGACGCTGGAGCGCGAGATCGCCTCCGCCGGCAATGCCACCACTGTCGCCGCCACCACCCAATCCCGGATCGCCGGTACCCTTTATCCCACTGGAGCGCCAGGAGCCGGCAGCCTGGAATCAACTCAGAGATTTGACGCCGGGCACCACGCTCGCACCCTGGAGTTGATCCATGTCCGTGAGATGATCGGCCGCGGTTTCGATCTGGTCCACGACAAGAGTGGCTCGTTTTTCTGCAATGCCCGCAAGCTCGATGTTCCTGTGCTTGCCACGCTCCATCTGCCGCGTTACTTCTACCCCAAGGCCGCTTTCTCGAATCTGCCGGACAATCTCTACTTCAATTGCGTCTCCGCCTCACAGGCAAAGACCTTCGAAGGCATCCCGAACCTTCTGGGTGCGATCCCCAACGGCATCTGCCTGGAGCGCTTTCCCCTCAAGATGGAAAAAAAAGATTACCTGCTATGGATCGGCAGGATCTGCGAGGAGAAGGGCGCGCATATCGCGCTCGATCTCGCCGAAAAACTGGATCTGCCCATCGTGATCGCCGGCCAGGTCTATCCCTTCAGCTATCACCAGCGCTATTTTGAGCGGGAGATCGTGCCCCGGCTGGAGCGCCTGGGAGGCAATGCCACGCTGGTGCGCACGCCGTCGTTTGAGAAGAAGCTTGAATTGTTGCAGAACGCCCGCGCCCTTCTGGTGCCAAGCCTGGTGGATGAGACTAGTTCACTTTGCTCCATGGAAGCCGCTGCCTGCGGTACGCCGGTGGTGGCATTCCGCTGCGGCGCGTTGCCGGAAGTTGTGCAGCACGACTTGACCGGATACCTGGTCACCACCTGCGACGAGATGGCTGCAGCCATCCAGGAGATTGCCGGCATCAGCCCGCGCCAGGCACACGAATACGCCCAGGTAAATTTCTCGGCGAAACAGATGGCAGCCTCTTATCTACGTGTCTATGAGGAACTCGCAGACCGATCCAGCAGCCGCATCCGCCCACACCTGGCGGCATAGCTCCCGATCGACAAACTATGTTAAAGCGCGAATCCCTTGCGGCAGCGATGAGCGCTGGTTAAAGCAACCCGCACTCCTCCGCCACTTTTCTGAGTTGAGTGCGCGTCTCCGGCTTCACCTTCACCATCGGCAGCCGATAGTTCTCCTCTACCTTGCCCATCATCGCCAGTATGCATTTGACCGGCATGGGATTACTCTCCAGGAAGTTCGCCTGCATCAACGGCAGGAACTTGCGATGCATCTTCCGGGCAATCTTCCAATCACCATCGAGCGCCGCGCGTGTCAGTTGTTGCATCTCGCGCGGGATCTCATTCGATGCCACGGAGATCACTCCCACGCCACCCAATGAGATCACCGGCAGGGTGAGAGCGTCGTCGCCTGAGAGCACCAGGAAGTCCTCCGGCACAGCGTTCAACACATCCGCGATCTGCGACATGTTCCCACTTGCCTCTTTCACCGCGATGATGTTCTTGATCTCCGCCAGCCGCGCCAGCGTTGCCGGCTCCAGGTTCGCCGCCGTCCTGCCGGGCACGTTATAAATCACCAGTGGCTTGTCCACCGCCTCTGCGATCGCCTTGAAATGTTCGTATTGGCCTTGCTGGGTCGGCTTGTTGTAATACGGATTCGCCGTCAGGATCGCGTCCACGCCCTGGATGCGTGAAACCTGTTTCGCCTTCTCCACTGCTTCAAGCGTGTTATTTGAAGTGGCGCCCGCAACCATCGGCACTTTTCCCCCTGCGGCCTCGCTCACGATCTCGATCACCCGCAGCGCCTCCTGCTGCGTCATTGCAGGGGTCTCACCAGTAGTGCCGCAGGGAACTAGAAATCCTATGCCGCTCTCCACCTGCCACTGCACCAACCTGCGCAGCGCAGCTTCGTCTATGCTGCCGTCCTGCTTGAATGGCGTGACCAGCGCGGTTCCGCACCCTGAAAGTTTCAACATGCTTTTGACTCTAACTGCATACTGCCTACTGTGTACTGTGTACTGCCGCTAGATCCACCCGCTGCGATAGACGATCCACCAACTCACGTACAGCGCCACGAACATCTCCACGATCGCCCATCCGAACGGCAGCAAATAGCCGAAGAGACTCAACACCGTCCAAAGGATCCAAAAGATCTTACGTTCCATGGGCTAGGCTTTCTTTAGCGGTTAGAGCATTTCCTTTGCGATTCTTTGCGCCCTTTTTTTTAAAACGATTTCGACCTTCTCGGTACTCGTTACCCGGTACAGTTTTCAACGATTTTGACCTTCTCAATACTCGTTACCCGGTACACGGTACGGTTTCACCCAGGTACTAGGAACTGATCTGCCGATACACATCTTTGAATTCATAGAATCCCTTGCGCCCGGCGAGCCACTCCGCCGCCTTTACCGCGCCTTCCGCAAAGCCGCGACGGTTTTTCGCGTCATGCACCAGCATCATGGTGTCCGTCGCCGAGTCGAGCAAGGTCACATGCGTCCCAATGATCTCGCCCTCGCGGATGGAAGTGATATCCGGCTTCTGCATCGCGATCTCTTCAAATATCTTCTGCATGGAAGCGGCCGTGCCCGAAGGCGAGTCTTTTTTTTGCTCGTGGTGGCGCTCCACGATCTGCGCCGTATATCCCATATTCAACGCTTGCGCGGCGATCTTCACCATCTCAAAGTAAAGATTCACGCCAATAGAAAAATTCGACCCAAAAAGAAACCCCGCTCCGCTCTTCTCCGCCAGTCCGCGAACATACTCCAGTTCGCTATACCACCCGGTGGTGCCTACCACCATGTTGACGCCTGCCCGCGCGCAGGCTGAGATGTTCTCCAGCACCGCGGAAGGGGTCGTGAAATCGATCACGCAGTCCATCCCATGCAATCTCTCTTTTGTCAGCGCCGAGGCGTTTTGGTTCTCGCTTTCACCCAGCGCCACCGCGGTATGGCCGCGCTCCTGCGCCACCTCTGCCACCAGGGCCCCGGTCTTGCCCCGCCCAAGGATCACTAGCTTCATCGCTGCAAACTTTCTCCGAACATCTCCGGGTCCGGATCGGTGAAAAAACATTCATGCAACTTCTGGATCGCCTCGGGCACGTCGCTCTCTTCGATCACAAAGCTGATGTTGATCTCACTCGCGCCCTGCGAGATCATTCGTACGTTCATCTCCGGGATCGCGCTGAACACCTTCGCCGCTATGCCCCGCGTGCCCCGTATATTCTCTCCCACCAGGCACACGATGGCTTTGCGGCCTTCATATTTCACGTCAGCGAGATTTCGCAGATCCGCGGCGATCGCCGGGATCGCCTCATTTGAATCAACCGTCACGGACACGCTGACCTCTGAGGTTGATACCATGTCCACCGGGCATTTGTGGCGCGCAAAGACTTCAAAGATCGACGCCAGGAATCCATGCGCCATCAACATCCGCGTGGCAACAATGTCCACGATAGTGATGCGCTTCTTTGCCGCGATCGCTTTGAATGTATTGCGGCTGCTGGGAATGCGCGCCGTGATCCTGGTCCCTGCATTCTTTGGGTTCCGCGAGTTCAGCACCAGTACCGGGATGTTCTTTTGCACCGCCGGTAAAAGCGTGGCGGGATGCAGCACCTTGGCGCCAAAGTACGCAAGCTCGGCGGCTTCGTCAAAGCTGATCTGCTTGATGCGCCGTGCCTGCGGGCAGAGGTTGGGGTCCGTCGTCATCATGCCGTCCACATCCGTCCAGATCTCGATGCGCTCGGCATGCAGCCCCGCGCCGATCAGGGCAGCACTCAGGTCTGACCCGCCGCGTCCCAGCGTTGTCGTCACGCCGGCGGCCGTCGAGCCGATGAACCCTCCCATCACCGGCACGCGATCGCCATCGAGCAATGGCTTCACCGTCTTCTTGAGTCGCGGCTCAATGTCATCGCTCAGGGGGACCGCCTTGGTGAAATGATCATCCGTGATGATGCAGGTTCGCGAGTCCACGTGTGACGCATCGATCCCGCGCGCCAGGAACGCTTGCGCCACCAGTTTGCTGGAGATGCGTTCTCCGTAGGACACCACGTTGTCCATGGTCCGCGGCGTCAGCTCGCCCACTGCGCAGATGCCGCGCAACAATTCGTCGAGCGAATCGAAGTCCTCGCCCAGCTCCGCATGGAATTGCGAGAATACTCCCGTGCCTAAAAGCTCACTAGCGGCGCTGTAGTGGCGCTCGCGCAGTCCACGTGAAAGTTCGAGCGCCGCTTCGCGTTCGCCGGTGCCTGCGGCGGTAGCGCACGCGATGAGCACATCCGTGACCTTTGACATTGCGCTTACCACCACCACCGGCCTCTCTTTCAGCCGCTCGCGAACGATCTGTTCTATGCGGTCGATGGCGCGAGAATCCTCAACTGAGGTCCCACCGAACTTCATCACGATCACTGGATGTAGCCTATTTGTTTCAGCAATTCAGCGTTCAGGATGGCCGCGCCCGCCGCCCCGCGAATGGTGTTATGGGAGAGCACGGTGAACTTCCAGTCAAAGAGATTGCACGGCCGCAGCCTGCCGATGCTCGTCGTCATGCCCTTCCCGCGATGAATGTCCAGCCGCGGCTGCGGATGGTCAGGAGCTTCGTCGTAAAAAAGAATGTCTTTCGGAGCGCTCGGCAGCTCCAGGCCGGCGATCTTTCCCCGATACTCGCGCCAGCATGCCAGGACCTCATCCCGTGTAGCCGGCTTGCGCAGCTTCACGGAGACAGATTCCGTATGCCCATCTTCCACCGCTACCCGGTTGCACTGCGCGCTGATCGCAAGCTCCGCATGAGCGATCGCGCCGCCGGAGAAGCTGCCCAACAGCTTCTTGGTCTCCGCCTCCATCTTCTCTTCTTCTTTGCCGATGTACGGGATCACATTTCCCAAAATATCCAGCGACGCAACTCCCGGATATCCTGCCCCGCTCACCGCCTGCATGGTCACAACAAAAACCTTCTCCACGCCGAACCGCTCATGCAGCGGCGCCAAGGCCATCACCAGGCCGACCGCTGAACAGTTGGGATTGGTCACGATAAAGCCGCCACTCTTACGCCACGGCTGCGTTTCAAGCATCGGCAGATGGTCGCCATTCACCTCCGGGACCACCAGCGGCACGTCATTCTGCATGCGGAATGCGCTGGAATTCGTGATGACCCCATGGCCGGCGGCGGCGAACAGCGGCTCCATCTCTTGTGCGATGGCAGCATCCAGCGCCGCAAAAATGACCTTGGGCGCGCCCACCGGCTCTGCGGCAGAGACTTTCATCCCGGCGATCCGCGCGGGGATCGGAGTGTTCATCTTCCAGCCCACAGCCGCTTGATAGCTTCGCCCCGCGGATCGTTCAGACGCACCCAGCCACCCCACCTCAAACCACGGATGGTCTTCCAGCAACTGGATAAAGCGCTGCCCTACCATTCCGGTCGCGCCCAGGATGCCTACCGGGATCTTTGCCGTCATCTGCTTCTCATCTGCGGGAGTAAAGCGCAATTTTACATCAGCGGTTTTCACGCCTGGCGCCAGCAAAGCGCCGCTTCAAAGTACATTCGGGCGCAGCGAGACTAACGAGGAAAAGACGTGTGGGAAAAAAGGTGTCCCACGTTCCGGCGAGCGCAGCGAGACTAACGTGGGAAACTAGTTCGGTGAAAGCTTCCTAATGAGAAGGAACTCGGGGGTTTTGCCAACGGCCAAAGACTAACGGCCAACGGCTAACCTAGCCCCTTGCGCTCACGCGCTGATCTTTTTTCACCAGATATTCATCGATGAGCACCGCGGAGAGGGCGGCCGTTGGCACGGCGATCAGCGCGCCCACCACTCCGGCAAGCGCTCCACCCAGGCTCAAAGCGATGATGACCGCCAGTGCAGGCAGGTCCACTGTCGCTCGCATGATGCGCGGCGTAAGAAAAGCGCTTTCCACCTGCTGATAGATGGCGAAGAATATCAACACGCCCAGCAGCTTCATCGGTGAATCGAACATGGCCACGATGCCCGCAAGCGTGACCGCCGCGATCGGCCCCACGATGGGCACGATATTCGCCACTCCCGCGAAGACCCCCAACACGTAGAAATACTTCAGCCGGATAGCGGCAAAAAAGATGGTGCTGGCGGTCCCCAGGATGAACATCAACATCAACTGTCCCACCAGCCAGTGGCGCATGCGCTTCTCACCGCGCTGCAGCGTGAGCCGTAACCGCTCCCGCTTGGCATGGGGGAATAAGGACAGGCAGTAATTGAAGGCCCGTTCGCCGTCGGCAATGAAATATGCCATCAGGATAAAGAAGAAAAACAGGCTGAAGACTCCGCCCGCCAGTCCTTTGAAGACTCCAAAAGCTCCGCCCATGATCTCCGCGGAATACTGCTGCAGCCGGGAGGGGTTGAAATCCTCCATAAAAGGAACGTGATGGATCCGTTCCGTGAGCGCCGCCGAACGGGAAGGCCAATTCGCGGAGAGCGCCTCGGCATCGCGGAAGATCGGAGGCAGCGCGAATACCAGGAAGAGAGTGATGCTCAGGATCAGGCACAACACCAGGATCAGCGCCGCAACTCCGCGCCCAGGTTGCCATTTGCCGATCCGCATCCGCCGCACAAAGCGGATCGCCGGCGAGATTACCACGGCAAAGAGCACGCTCACATAGATCAGAAGCAGTACATCGATGGCCCTCCACGCCACGTACAGCAGCACCAGAAGGGCTACGGCAAAAACGAAATCTGAGCGGCGGTTATCCGGCATTCAGGCTCAATCGCGGACGACTTCGGTATTGTCTCCGCCGATCACGATCCGCACCAGCTTGTTATCGTCGTTCATCCACAATGACCAGTCACCGGCATCCGTCTGCATCTTCAGCATGGTGTAGCTGCTCTCCACCCCGCGCGCCTTTAATTTCTGCTGGCCACCGAACTGCATCGTCACGATCATTGAAGTGGACTGGTGCGGCACCAGCACCGGCAATTTCTGCGGCGCCATCTTGCAGTCATATAAGTTGCTGGCGTTCTTGCGGCAGTTGATCGCCAGATATTTCCATGCGATCAGCTCCACGTGCGAAAAGAAATTCTCATCCAGGATCGAAGTGAACGGGGAAAGCGGATGCTGTGTGTCCTTCGGGGTGCCGCCTGCCGTCTCCGTGACCCGCTCCAGTAAAAAGTTCTGGTCCTGCGGCTCCACCATGATCTGCACCGTGGACGGGCTGACCTCTTTCCAGGTATAGCGGCGCAGCGCCCCCGTGGGCAGCACTTCCATATCTGCACTCTGTTGCACTTTCAAGGTCGCATCTTCAAAGTGGAGTTGCGAGCTGACCACGTTCACATCGCCCCGCTGCTCCATGCGGAATGTCTCCGTGGCCACGCGGTGGCCGCTCACGATCACGCCAAAGCTGCCGGCGTCCACCGTCTTGACCGGTTCTTTATCGGCGGCGGATCCGTATGCGCCGGCCCAGATAAGCAGGGCAGACACGGCGGTCAGTGAACGATTCAGCCTCATGGTTCCTCCATCCTGAGCACTTCCAGGATCTCTTCCGCGACTTCAGAGAGCGACTTGCCCGCCGTCCCCACGCGATGCTGCGCGCGAAGGTAATGCGGCCGACGCTCTTCATAAAGCTTACGGAAGCTGGGTTCATCATGCACCAAAGGACGCAACCCCGCACCATCTTTGTTAACCCTTCGCCAGAGTTCCTCAGCGGGGGCATCGAGATAGACAACAGCGGAATCCGCGCCGCGGATCAGGCGCTCGTTATTCGGCTGTACCCAGGTGCCGCCTCCCAGCGCAAGCACCAGCGCCTCCGGCTCCCGCATCACGTCTGATAGCGCGCTGGATTCTATGTTGCGGAATTGCAGCTCACCGGATTGCGTGAATAATTCGGCGATCGTCCGTCCGCTGCGCCGCTCGATCTCCGCGTCCAGGTCAATGAACCGCCGGCCCAGCATCCTTCCCAACTCCGCGCCAACGCAGGATTTGCCTGAAGCCATGAATCCCGCCAGGCAAATGAACTGCGGAAGAGGTTTGTGTGAAAGAGTGGGCAAAGGGGCGTTCTTACTGCCTTTTCACGCGGATTGTACCACTGAAAGAATGTACATCCACTGACGCTCCGCCACCATTCAACAATCCGCCCAGGGCTTTGCCGTCCACCGGCTGAAAACCCAGGTGATCGTCTTTCGCGAAAGCGAACTCTGAGGTCACCGCTCCTTGAACGCTGCGGGCGGCCACCTCGGCCGCCACGTCCTGCGGGAGGATCAATTCAATGTCAGCAGAATGGTTCGCCAGTTTGTAGCTCCCATCCTCGCCCGGCATCCCAGTAAACCGGATGGTCCCACTCGTGCTCCGCACCGTGACTTGCGGCCCGCTGACAGACTCAAGCTGCACCCGTCCGGATGAGGTCGTCACCTCTACTCGCGAATGGTGTACGTTGCTGACCGTCACGCTGCCGTCCACGGTATGAACACTGATGGTGGAGTCTGCAAGGTCCCGCAAACGCACTTCCGGAGATTCTCCTGACACCTTCACGTTGCCGCGCAGGTTCTCGATGCGCACCTGCCCGCTCTCATCGTCCACGGCAACCGTCGCGGATTGCGGCACGGTCACATCGTAATCAATGCGCGCATCCGCGTCATCGCTCCCCACCTGTATGTTGCCTCCAGAGTGCTGGGCGTCCACCTGGACCTCCGCTGACGATGAACTCGCCTGGATCGTCACCGTGTTCGCGGACCCCGGGCGCACATAAATGTTTCCTGAGATGTTCACGATGCGAACCGAGACTTCCGCCGGCACAGTGAAAGAGAACTGCTTGGTATTTTTCGATTGGGCCAGGGCCAAGGCAGGGAGGCAGAAGCAATAGGCAAGGACATTCAACGCGGCACAGCGGAAGCTGCGAGACCGGTCGAATGGTTTCATGGCATCGAACGCGAACTCGCCATCTCGTAGATCGCCGCTTTTTGGGCGTAGGCATCGCGCAGTTGCTCGCGTGCCAATTCATCTTGCGGGTTCGCGATCACCGCTTTTCGCACGTCAGCGATATACGCGTTTGATTCGCGCAAGCTCTTCTCGTAAAGGGGGCGCAGTGCCGGACGCCGTTTAGCGATCTCCTCCAATACCTGGCGATCGCGTTCCTCGTCGGGGTTCTGGTTCGCCATGGTTGCGATCCCCGGGTTCCCGGGCAGGGGATGCTGCACTAAAGGCGTGCCACTCTGCCGTTGGATGAGCGCCAGTCCAAGCAGGATGACGGTCGCCGTGCCCGCGGCCACTGTGAGTTTATTTTTCGCTTTCGAACGAGGTCCTCTGCTTACGGCTGTTTGGGGCCGCCTTCGACCCGAGCTAGCCGGCTCGTCCTTCTGCAAGGCAGTCTGGATGTTGTTCCACACCCGGGGACTGGGATCATGCATAGGGAGTATGAGCTTGGCTTGCTCGGCGATGAACCTGAGGTCAGCGACCAAACTTCCACAGTTTGGGCACGTCTTCAGGTGTTCCTCCTCTTCCGAATTTCCGCCTGTCTCCAAAATAAAGGGCAGGACGCTTTGGAACTCGTTACAGTTCATTTCTCTCTCTCACCGCCGCGATGCCTTCTCTGCCTTGCTTAATTTCAGCAGGTCACGCAGCTTCATCCTCGCCTTGTGCAACTGTGATTTGCTGTTTCCTATCGAGCAACCCATCATTTCGGCGATCTCATTGTGCTCATAACCTTCAATGTCATGCAGCACGAAAATGATCCGGTATCCCGGAGGCAGGCTTTCGATCGCGCGTTCCAGGTTCACGCGGTCGATCGAGCCGGCAAGCACGTTATCTCGCGCTCCTATATCTTTCTTGGGCCCATCTTCCTGTTGCGGCTCCATCGCTTCATCGAGCGAGATCTCGTTCAAGCCCTTCTTGCGCAGGTGCATCAGCACCACGTTCACTGACAGGCGGTGCAGCCAGGTGGAGAACGCCGATTCGCCGCGGAACGTGGCGATCTTGCGGAACAATTGCAGGAACGCTTCCTGCGCCAGGTCCTCCGCTTCGGCGGTGTTGCCCACCATCCGCAAGCATAGGGAATAAACCCTCCGCTTGTGGAGTGCATACAGAGATTCAAACGCCTCCGCGTCCCCGGCTTTGGCGCGTTCGATCGCCTCTGCCTCGGTGACTCCGGGCGCGACTATTTTCTTGGCTGTCGTCAATTTAGTTTTCTTGACCGCTGGCTTCTCAGATGCCATGGGAATAGTGACCGTTGTACTCATGGGCGAGACCTGGATTCTCCCGTCCGTCAGTATGGAGAATACGGAAGGGCCTCTCGAATAGCGAATGCTGACCCCTCTAAAGATGCAATCCAGCTACTTTGGTTGCTTTTGAGCGTGCAAATGTTACATGGAGCAGTCGCTAGTCGTTGGTCGTTAGTCGTTAGTCGTAGGTGGTAAAAAACATCCCGAGCGCAGCAAGAGAGCCCTACTTTCTAGAAACATCCCGAGCAAAGCGAGGGATCCCTACGGATACGAGGGGTGAGGCTCTGCCCCGCGCTGGTGCCCCACGTTCCACTCGCGCGTTGCAAACCACATCTCGAGCGCAGCAAGAGATCCCTATTTTCTAAAAACATCTTGAGCGCAAGCGAGAGATCCCTATTCCTGGTGCGCCACATTCCTCACGCTCCTCTAGGACCAGCTACCTGGTTCAAAGAATCAAAAACCATCCACGCCGCCCCCGCCACGGCCAAGGTGATGGCATTCCCTCCCCACACCATGTGTTGCGCAGGATGACTCAGCAACCGAGGCAGCCATATCACTGCCCAGAATGTCAGCAGCATCGCCGTAAGCAATCGCGAAGAATCTCTCGCCCACACTCCAGTGATCAGCGACACTCCCGCCAGCACGAACGCCACCGCCGTGGCGATCGCCCAGAAGCGTTGTCCCGGAGGCAGCCACTTCGGCACCATCTCCGCAGTTTGTGGCAAGGCCGTCAGGTGCCCGAAGGCAAACGACACTGCGCACACCCCAAACAACACGCGTCCCGCTAAAGCTACCCAGCGCGCCCACGCCGGTCGGGAGACGAACAGTGATTCACGCGTGCCAACCACGGCGGACGCAACCTTGTCCTGCCGGGTGGGTGACGCTAGCCCGGTGTATGCCACCATCGCTCCGAAGGTGCAGGCTATCTCCTCCGCCAAACCGTTCCAGGTGCCAAAGATCTTGGGATATCCGACCACCCGTGGCAGCCACAGATAGGCTCCCAACAGGTATAGCACTCCAAGAACCACCAGCCCCGCTTGAGCAGTGCGTCGAAACTGCACCGCCAGCCCTGCAAGCAGCGCGATGACTCCCACCACCACAGCCAATGTCGTCCGATGCGGCACCTCCGGCTGCACCGGATGCCAGTAGGTGGCAAAGTCTCGCGCCAGGATCCCGATCATCCCAAAGATGATTGCGGCGAAGCCGAATACATGTATGCCCAGATCAGAAAATGCCCTGCGATTCAACATAGTTCCTCAGGTCAAGAGATTGTAATGTCATCAATCGGGAACTCGGTGCCCCACGTTCCGCTCGCGATCGTTCCAAACAACATCTCGAGCGCAGCGAGAGATCCCTACTTTCTAAAACATCCCGAGCAAAGCGAGAGAGCCCTATTCCTGGTGCCCCACGTTCCGCTCGCGAGCGAGCTAACGTAGGCTAGTTGCAGTCACGAGGACCATCCCCGATTGAACGCATACCCGGCTTGAGGGTCGTCCCGTAACCAGCCGCGTAGCGGCGGCATAACTTAGCCCAGCGCGTAAGCGCTGGGGAAGGCTGTGCATAAAAAACAGCTTTGCGCCTCACGCAGCGGTGAGAATGATTTATCTGCGGCACGTGAGCTTCCGGTGGAAGAGTGGGGCTTCAGCCCCGCGTCAGTTGCACATAACAATGAGGGCTTTAGCCCCGGCTCAGAAGTTGATCGTGATGTGGCACAGCCGCCCTCGG
>JBBSFV010000066.1:0-11795 GCA_038254775.1 Terriglobales bacterium
CCAGCTACAGCTCGAAAGGGCCAACACTGATCGACCATTTTGTGAAGCCCGACGTGGTTGCCCCGGGCAACCAGATCGCTTCATTGATGGCACCGGGTAGCTATCTGGCAGTGAACTACCCCAAACTCGCGCTGAGCCCGGTGCTGTACGGCGATCTTTCTACCAGCACTCCTGATTACTTCCAGTTGAGCGGCACCAGCATGGCCACACCGGTCGTGAGCGGCGCCGCTGCCTTGATGATCCAAAAAGACCCGACGCTCTCTCCTGACCAGGTGAAGGCGCGGATGATGAAGACGGCAACCAAGTTCTATCGCGGAAATAGCTGGTCGAAGGACATCGTCGGCAATCAGTACAACATGCAGTATGACGCTTTCACCATCGGCGCGGGCTATCTGGATGTGAATGCCGCGATCAACAACAGCGACATCTCGCTGGGTACTGCGCTCTCGCCGGTGGCGACGAAGGACCTCTTCGGCACGGTGAGGATCAATGCGGGAGTTGGAACGGTCTGGAACAACTCAGTGATCTGGGGCACCTCAGTGGTCTGGGGCGGCAACGCGCTGGATGCATCATCGGTGATCTGGGGCAGCTCAGTGATTTGGGGAACTACCGACACTACAAGCGGGTATAGCGTGATCTGGGGCAGTTCCGTGATCTGGGGTTCCACAAACGTCCAGAGCCTTTCGGCCGACGACGGAGATACACAGTAACCAATCCGCCTGCTTAGGCAGGGAAAGGAAACGATGATGAAATTATCAAATACAACTCGACTCTTCATCGGATTGGTGGCGCTCTCCAGCCTCGGAGTGATCGCTTTCGGAGTGGAGACCAGGCAGGCTTTCTCCTGGGACCGCTTCCTGGTGATCCTAGCCGCGGTGCTCGTGGCCGCGCGTTTCAAGGTGTCGTTGCCCAAACTGAACAGCAGCATGTCCGTGACGCTGCCCTTCATCTTGATCGCTCTTACTCAGCTGAGCTTCCTGGAAACGTTGATCGTGACCGTGGGCTCAGTGGTGATGCAGAGCGTGGGGAACGGCCAAAAGAAACCGCAACCGATCCAATTGTTGTTTAACTGCTCGAACGTGGCCAACGCAATCGGGCTCGCCTATTTTGTGGTCCATCACATGTCAGTGCAACCAGGACTTGCGGGAAGCATCATGGCGATTGCCGCCGCGGGCACCGTCTATTTCTTGGCGAACACCGTGCCGGTGGCAGTGGTCATCTCCCTGGCTGAAGGCAAGAATGTTTTGACCATCTGGCAAAACGTGTTCCTGCTTTCGTTCCCTATTACGTTGTGAGCGCTGGACTCGCATCCATGTTCATCAGCGTAGACCAGAAACTCTGGGAGACCTCGCTAGCGCTGCTGTTAGTGGCTTTCGGACTCTGCCGCTCCTTCGCGACTTACTTCCGCGGAACTCCAGTAGAAGAGGGAAGCAAAGCGATGGCGCAGGCGGCACGCTAAACTTAAGTAATAAAATCGGCGCCCTGTCCGCGAGAGCGAGCAGGGCGTTTTTGTTGCATATCCTCAATGAATGCGCGTCCCCGAGCGAATCCTCCCAAGGGAAAAGCCTTAGCCGGGGTCCATGTGTTGCTCAGGTTCCCGAAACATAAAAGACGTTGATTTTCCGGATTATGCATTACTCTAGACTGCGCAAATCCAGAACGAGACCCCCGCTCGTATTTCGAGCAGTCCATGTCTTTAAAAGCAGCACCCGCAAAGGCCGAGATCCGCGAAACGGAAGATATTTTCCTGATGGATGGCACCCCAGCCATCTTCGGCAGCCATGCGGGGAAAAAACTCGTGCAGATGATCCAGCGGGTCGCACCCTACCCGACAGCGGTGCTCATTACCGGTGAGACCGGCTGCGGTAAGGAAGTTGTAGCGCGCGGGTTACACCTATTTTCATTGCGCCACAATAAACCACTTATTGACGTGAGCTGCGCCGCCATCCCGGAACACCTGATCGAGAGTGAGTTGTTTGGCTATGACAAAGGCGCGTTCAGCGGAGCGGACCAATCCAAGCCCGGTTTTTTTGAGATGGCGAACGAAGGCAGCCTTTTCATGGATGAAGTGGGCGAACTGGATGCGCGGGTGCAGGTGAAACTTCTGCGGGTACTGGACGGCGCATCGTATTTCCGCCTGGGCGGCAATAAGAAAGTGAATGTGAATGTCCGTATCATTGCTGCCACCAATAGAAATTTAGAGGAAGAGGTAGAAAAGGGACGCTTCCGGCGTGATCTGTACCACCGCCTGAGCCAGATCCAACTTCAAGTGCCACCGCTGCGGGAGCGGACTGAAGACATTGAAGCACTTGCACTTTATTACCTAAAGCAACACAAACCCGGCGCCTCTCTTTCTGAAGAAGCGATCCAGGCACTGATGAAATACTCCTGGCCAGGGAATATCCGCGAACTTCGGAACGTGATGGTGAACTTAGCGGTGATGTCGGAATCATTGGAACCATTGATAGAGTCACACCATCTCCCCCCGGAGATCTCTCTCATCCCAGCGGAAACAATCTCAAATGGCGGCGAAGCCATCGCCGGCGGGGGTGGTTTGGAGGAGATGGAGCGTCGCATGATACTGCAGGCATTGCAGCGGAATAGCGGGGACCAGGGACAGGCCGCAGAGCAATTAGGTATCTCCCGCAGGACCCTCAGCAGAAAATTGAAATTGTATGAAGGCCGGGAGATTCAGCCAGTGGAGGCCGATGGCAACGTGATTGGCCAATTCGATCCACGTCAGCAGCAATTTTTCCGGGCGACCATGGTGGTAGATGCGGCATTGAAATGTGGCATGCAAACACAAAAAGTCCGCACCGCGAACGTAAGCATTGGCGGGCTGGCCATCGCGGGGGTGATGAATGACTTGGAAACAGAACGCGAGATTTCAATAAGTTTCAAGCTGCCGGAGTGGAACACTCCGATCGTAGCGAGCGCCGATTTGAGCTGGCTGGATGGTTCAGGCCGCGCCGGGTTGAGGTTTAAGTCAGTCGAGGGCCAGGAAGAACTTCAGAGGTGGATCCAGTCACAATTGCAGCGTGAAGGATGGGAACCCTATCGGAGGGATCGGGTCCTGTAACAAGAATCAAACCTCCGAAGCGGGAATTTGAGGATTCCTGCCTGCTTCGGAGGCTCATCGAGCCAAGGCGACATCTCGATGAAACACTTGGGAGTACACATCTTCGTACTTGCAGTTAGGTTGCCAGAATCAGACCTTAGTGGGGGCAAGTGCTCGGAGCTTGCGGAAGTGCAGGAAATCAGTTGATTTTTATCCAGGGCGACGGCGACGAGCAGAAAA
Source organism: Terriglobales bacterium (assembly GCA_038254775.1). GTDB lineage: Bacteria > Acidobacteriota > Terriglobia > Terriglobales > Acidobacteriaceae > JBBSFV01. The sequence goes on from JBBSFV010000066.1 coordinate 3,299, forward strand.
CTGCCATGCTGTTTCATGGAACGGTTTGAAGTTCGACGGACAAGTTGTCATCGCCCGGCGGACTAAAGGGGAATTGGAGTGACAAGTTGTCCTGGCCGGCAAGGAATGGTTCATCCGCACTTGCTTTGGGCTTTAGTTTCAAGCATTTAAACAAACACACCTAGTCACGGATTTGGTACTCACCGTGCATCTGTAATTACGAGGATTTCTGCAATGGACAGGATTTCCAACCGCTCGCAATGGTTTATCGCGATGGTAGTGTTGGCGGGATTGGCGTCATTTGGCAACGGCATCCTACGCTGGCACCTGGTGGATTCCTGGCAGTTCGGCTGCTACCTGCTGATAGCGCTGGCGGCATCATCCCTCAAGGTGAACCTGCCGGGTGTGAACGGCAATATGTCCGTGAACTTCCTGTTCGTGCTGCTCTCGATCCAGGAGTTGGGCCTTGCACAATCCCTGATCATCGGCTGCCTCTCGGTCCTTGTCCAGATCTATTGGAACCCGCGGACGAAACCGCAAACGATGCACGTGATCTTCAATACGTGCGCGATGGGTTCGGCGGTCACAGTCGCTTTTTACACCTATCGCTACCTGTTTACGATCTTTCACGGTAGAGGCGCGCTGGTGGTTGCAGGCGCGGTGTACTTTGTCGCAAACACATTCCCGGTTGCGACCATCATCGCGCTTACCGAGCAGAAGAGCCTGCGCAAGATATGGCAGGATTGCTATTTCTGGTCATTCCCGTATTACATGCTGGGCGCGGGAATATCCGGTTTTGTGGGCTTCCTCAACACGCACATCGGTTGGCAGACATCGCTACTGGTGCTGCCTTCCGTATACGTGATCTATCGCTCCTACCGGCTCTACCTTGCCAAGTTGGAGGACGAGAAGCGGCACGTGGAGGAGATGGCTTCACTCCACTTGCGAACCATTGAAGCCTTGGCATTGGCGATCGAGGCCAAGGACCACACCACCCATGACCACCTGCAACGCGTCCGCGTCTATGCCCTGGAAGTGGCGAAGACGCTGAAGATCAATGACGATGAGATGGAAGCCCTGCGCGCGGCGGCGTTATTGCATGACATTGGCAAGCTCGCGGTTCCGGAACACATCATCAATAAGCCGGGAAGGTTGACTCCGGAAGAATTCGAGAAGATGAAGATCCATCCGATCGTGGGCGCGGAGATCCTGGAGCAGGTGCAATTTCCTTATCCGGTAGTGCCGATCGTGCGCTCCCACCATGAGAAGTGGGATGGAAGCGGTTATCCGCAGGGGTTGAAAGGCGAAGAGATCCCGATCGGGGCCCGCATACTGGCCGCAGTCGATTGCCTGGATGCATTAGCGAGCGACAGACAGTATCGGCGCGCGCTACCGCTTGACCAGGCAATGGCGCACGTGGTGACGCTGGCAGGCACGAGCTTTGATCCAAAGATCATCGAGATATTGGCGAACCGTTACATCGAGTTGGAGCAGATGGCACAGGAATTCGCCAAAGATATCCGGCGCGCAAAGCTTTCAACCGATGTAAAGGTAGAAAAGGGCGCGGCCCCGGCAGCGGGCTTTGAGCAGACTTCGCTTGACGCTGTGGCTCCACGGAATGCGGGATTCTTGAATTCGATCGCTTCCGCCCGGCAAGAGGCGCAGATGCTCTTTGAGTTGAGCCATGATCTGGGCAATTCGCTCAGCTTGAATGAGACACTTTCATTGCTTTCCGCAAGACTCCAGAAACTGGTCCCCTTTGACGCGATCGCGATCTATCTGAAACAGGAGAATGAACTGGTGCCGGAATTTGTGACCGGAGACAACTTTCGACTATTCAGTTCATTGCGCATTCCCGTTGGACATGGACTTTCTGGTTGGGTAGCACAGAATGAGAAGCCGATCGTGAATGGCAATCCTTCCGTGGAGCCCGGCTATCTGAACGATCCGACGAAATTCAGCACGTTGCGTTCGGCACTCGCGGTGCCGCTTTCTGGATTGAACGGTGTCGTCGGCGTGATGTCACTGTATCGGAGCGAGAAAGACGCATTCTCACAGGACGATTTGCGCGTGTTGCTCGCCATCAGCGCGAAGATCGCGATCTCCATCGAGAATGCCCTTAAATACCGCCGCGCGGAGGATTCGGCGACGGTGGACTACCTGACCAACTTGCCCAATGCCCGGTCCATGTTCATCCATCTTGATCAGGAGATGTCGCGCTGCAAACGCAGTGGCGAGTCGATTGCCGTGATGGTGTGCGATCTGGACGGATTCAAACAGGTGAACGACCGGTTCGGGCATCTGGAGGGAAACAAAGTACTGCGCTTATTCGCCGAGCGACTGCGCGAAGTTTGCCGCGAGTACGATTATGTGGCGCGCATGGGTGGCGACGAGTTCGTGATCATCGCGCCCGGGATGAAGGCCCCTTCCATGCAGCGTAAGATCGAGCAGTTGGAAGCGATTGCCCATGCCGTGGGACAGGAGATCACCGGCGAGGACCTGCTCTCCGTCAGCGTAGGCGAAGCCTATTATGAGAACGGAACTGTGGATGCCGAGTACCTGCTGTGCGAGGCGGACCGCCGCATGTACGTGACCAAAAAAGAGCACCATACCCGCCGGCCACAGAAGGGTTCTGTGCTGAATTTCCCCGCTAATGCCGCCTCTATCAACTGACGATTCGCGCCCGCGATTCGTGTTGCGCAAAGTCGTGCGTAAACTGGCCGCCCTATGCCTGTTATTGCTTTTCGGTGGGCTGCTAGGAGCGAGCCTGGTACGTTTCGCGCCGGGATTCTCAGTGGATGACGCCAGCTTGGACGCACGGCTGTCCGCAGAAAGCCACGAAGCTCTCCGCTCACAAAACAATACCGAGCAAAACATCTTTAGCTTCTATGCCCACTATTTAGGCGCCCTGTTGAGAGGGGACTTAGGGACCTCGCGCACTTTGCAGAGGCCAGTCCGCGAGCTTCTAGCTGAAAGACTGCCGGTCACGATCCAGAGTGTGGCGTTTGGCATCGCTTTCGGATGGACGCTCGGTTTTGGGCTTGCGATCTTGAACGCCCGGTTCCGGTTTCGTGCTTTGGAAACCGCTTCGACCCTGCTGGCGAGCGCGTTCATGAGCATTCCCATCGCGGTGATCGCGATCTTATTTGTTTTTGCAGGTACTTCAGCGCGATTCGCCATCGGCCTGCTGATCTTTCCCAAGATCTATCGCTACTCATGGAACATGATGAAATCGAGCATGTCATCTCCACACATCATCACTGCACGAGCGAAGGGGCTGAGTCCACTCTCGATCGTGACCTGGCATGTGATCCCTCCGCTGGCGCCCGAACTGGTGGCGCTGTTTGCGGTGAGCATCAGCGTGGCAGTGGGCGCGGCGATACCGGTGGAGGCCATCTCAGATTCGCCTGGGATCGGCCAACTGGCATGGCAAGCGGCGCAGGGGAGAGATCTGCCGGTGTTGGTGAATCTCACATTGCTGGTCACCGCCGTCACTCTGGTGGCAAATTCATTCTCTGATCTGATGAATGAGACTTTTGGAGCTCGCGCATGATGAAGGCGATCCGCGCGATCTCCATCGCGATCCTAAGTATTGCCCTGCTGAGCTGCATCTTTGCTGAGTTTGTGGCGCCGAACCATTACGCGAAGCAGGACCGCGAAGCGTCGAATGAGCCACCTTCGCATCGCTACTTGTTAGGCACAGATGAGCTTGGACGCGATCGCTTCGCACGACTGGTTTATGGAAGCCGGGTATCATTCACGCTTGCTCCGGCAGCGGCGATATTCTCCGTGCTGTTGGCCGAGATCATCGGAGGACTCGCTGGATATGTAGGCGGTGTCTGGAAGAGTGCCGCGATGGCGGTCACAGACCTGGTTCTCTCGATGCCATGGCTATTCTTATTGATCACCGTGAGGGCCGCGCTTCCGCTGAATGTTTCGCCGATGGTTTCCGTGGTTGTCACGTTTTTGTTGCTGGGAATGCTGGGCTGGGCAGCATCGGCGCGCATGCTCTGTTCCGCCGGCACCCAGATCCGGCAGTCCGGCTATGTTTTGCAGGCGCAGGCAGCAGGATGCAGGGGGTGGCGGCTTTTTTTTGTCCATGTGGCCCCCAATCTGAAGCCACTGCTGCTCGCGCAGTTCTGGATCTCTGTCCCAATCTTTATTCTGGCTGAAGCGAACCTGGGACTGCTGGGTCTTGGCATCAGTGAGCCGCTGCCTTCCTGGGGCGGGATGCTGCGAGAGCTGGAAAATTATTCTGCCTTGCGTTCAGAGCCGTGGCGCTTCGCCGCGCTGATCCTTCTGTTTCTGGTGGTGAGCGCATTTCAATTTGTATTGCCGGAGAACGCCGCGAATGAAGTTCGCTCTTAAAACGTTTTGGATGGCCGCAGTCTTACTGCTTGCGACCATCAATAGCTCCGCCCAGGGTAACGAGTTGCGCTTTGTGCTGCACGCAGAACCTAAAACCTTTGATCCGATCCTGGTACAGGATGACTCTTCAGAGACAGTACGGTACCTGACCGGTGGAGTGTTGATCCGGCTCAACCGCAAGAGCCAAAAGTTGGAGCCCGAGCTGGCCACCAACTGGAAGGTAGGCTCGTCAGGCAAAACGATAAGGCTGACGATCCGCGGCGGAGTGCAGTTCTCAGACGGCACACCTTTTTCCGCCGATGATGTGGCTTATACATTCCGCCGGCTGATGGATCCAGCGGTCCATTCACCCACAGGAGATGCATTCCGCTCATCGAGTGGCACGGTCACGACCCAAGTCAGCGGAAAAGATCAAGTGACGATCACCTTTCCAGCGCCAGTGGCGGGCGTGGCGCGATTATTCGATTCAATAGTGATGATGTCTGCGAAATCGGCATTGAAAGAGAAAGCTGTACTCGGGCCGTTCATGGTTGGGGAGTACCACCCGGGCTCGTATCTGCTGCTGAAACGCAATCCGCATTACTGGAAGCAGGATGCCGGCGGGCGAAGGTTGCCACTGCTGGACTCCATCCGTTTGGACATTCAGCAGAATCGCGATACAGAAACCCTACGATTCCAGCGCGGCGATATTGACCTGATCAATTCCCTGGATACGGATTATTTCAATCGGCTCTTGAAAGACGCTCCGGGATCAGTCACGGACCTTGGGCCATCACTTGATGCCGAGCAGTTCTGGTTCAACCAGGTAAAGAGATCTCCGATCCCGGCTTATAAGATCGCATGGTTCCGCTCCACAAATTTCCGCCGGGCGATCGCTCATGCGACCAATCGTGATGACATCAGCCGGCTCGTCTTTTCAGGACACGCGCGTCCTGCCTCCGGCCCGGTCTCCGTAGCAAATAAATTCTGGTTCAACGCCAAGCTGAAGCCTTATGTGTTCGACCGCCGGATGGCGATGGAGTTTCTGGCAAAGGATGGATTTCGCCGAGATGGCACCACCCTCCGCGATAAGGACGGGCATCCGGTAGAGTTTTCCATCATCACCAATGCAGGCAATAAAGCGCGCGAACGCGAGGCAACACTGATCCAGCAGGACCTGGCGGAGTTGGGCATGAAGGTGAACATCGTGACCCTGGACTTCCCATCGTTGATCGATCGCATCAGCCAGTCATTCAACTATGAAGCGTGCATCCTGGGACTGCTGAATTCCGATCTTGATCCCAACGAGCAGATGAATGTGTGGCTGAGTTCCTCTGAGAATCACCAATGGGACCCGAGCCAAAAATCTCCGGCGACCCAGTGGGAGGCCGACATCGACAAGCTGATGCGGCAGCAGGCGTCTTCGACAAATGATACAGTCCGCAAACAGGCGTACGACCGTGTTCAAGAAGTCGTTTGGGAGCAGGTACCATTCCTGTATTTGGTGACCAAGAATGCACTCGCGGCGATCTCGCCTAAAGTGAAGAATGCGGAGCCGACCGTGCTACGCCCGCAGACCTATTGGAACATTGAGAAGATCGCGGTGCAGGGCAAATGATGAATCCTGGCGAACTGCTAACCATCTCGCTCTCGGTGGATTATCCCGGGAAGCCCGGAGTATTGCGCGAGGCGCAGCTCTCGATCTCGTCCGGGGAGATATTGGGATTGGTTGGGACCAGCGGCTGTGGCAAGAGCACGCTCGCTCTCGCAATACTGAAACTGCTGGACACGAAGGCGGCAAAATCTCGCGGCGTGGTTGAGTTCCTGGGCCGTGATCTGCTCAAAGCCAGCGAAAAAGAGATGCGATCAATCCGTGGGCGAGAGATCGCGCTGGTGCTGCAAAGCCCATTGTCATCATTGAATCCAGTGTTGCGCATCGGAACCCAACTGCGTGAGGCGTGGTATGCGCATGCGGAAAGGAAGTCCGATTGGAAGCATCACGCGAGGGCTGCTTTGGAGAATGTTTCTCTTCCTTCCGACGATGCATTCCTGCGGCGCTTTCCCGGCCAATTGAGCATTGGCCAGGCACAGCGCACGCTGATCGCCATGGCGATTCTGCACCGGCCAAAGCTGCTGATCGCCGATGAGCCCACCAGCGCGCTGGATGTGATCACCCAGGCTGAAGTGCTGAAGCTTTTCGAGGACCTAAATCAGCGGCTGAACATGTCGATCCTGTACATCTCCCACGATCTGCTGTCGGTTGCCGGGATCTGTGACCGGGTGGCGATCCTCTCCGCGGGAGAGGTGGTTGAATGCGATACCACGGAGCGCATCTTCTCCCAGCCACAACATCCGTTCACGCAGATATTGATCCGCTCGCTGCCGCAGGCGCCTTCTGCAATGGGAAAGACAGCCCTGCCACAGCGGGTATGACAATTATCGAGTGAAGAGTGAAAACCAGCCAGCGCGCGTGATCAATCTGGCTGCCAGAGGAATCGTCCGCGGCGCTCCCGGGCAATGGCTTGCACAACCTGCATGAAGGCTTTTGCCGCGTGCGAGAAGGCGGCGCCTTTGCGATAAACGAGCCGCAGTTTGCGCTCGAAGCGAAGCTCACGCACAGGGATATGGACAAGCTCGCCACTGACGAGTTCACGCTCGATCACAGTGGCAGGGAGCAGAGCGACACCGTTGCCCATGGCGACAAAACGCTTGATCGCTTCCATCGTCGGCAATTCAATATCCATATTGAGCGGCGTTTTATGCCGCTGAAAGGCTTGCAAGACCTTGGCGCGGTAAGGAGAAGAAACGTTATGGGCAACGAAGGTCTCGGCGCCAAGCTGCTTGATGCTGATGGTTTTTGACCTGGCGAGCGGATGTCGAGGATGAACGATGAAGGCGAGCTCGTCTTTGTACACTACGATGGAGCGCAAACGGTCGTCCTCCGGGCGAAATGAGATGATCCCCAACTCCACGCCGTGATTCAGCAGTTCGTGCCCGATGTTGCTGGCCAGGGACCGTTGCACAGCTACCCGTACCATGGGATGGAGTTTGCGGTAGTCGTGGAGGACCTGCAAAAGATAGAGTGAGGTAAATTCATTCGCCGCGATACAGATCTTGCCGCGTTGTAATTTGCGAAGATCGATAAGGGCTTGTTGCGCGTCGCCACGCAGGTTCAAAAGCTTCTCCGCGTAATCCTGCAGCACCACGCCGGCATCCGTGAGTCTTCCGCCGCGAGAGGAGCGGTCAAACAAGAGTTCGCCTACCTCTTCTTCCAGCTTGCGGATGGCCTGGCTTATCGCGGGCTGCGTGCGATGCATCTGCAGCGCCGCGCCGGAAAAGGTCTTCTGCCGCGCGACTGCCAGAAAAGTCTCTAATTCGAAGAGGTCCATAAACTTCAGTTCTACTATAATCAAATCTTATGAAAGCAACAAATTTATAAAATTGCGTTATATCAAGGCCATCCTGCATTCTAGTGTGTCCAGGAGGCAAAGCATGGCAAGCGATACGCAGCGGGTGTTGGTCTTCGATACCACCCTGCGCGACGGGGAGCAGTCACCGGGCTACAGCATGAACGTCAGCGAGAAGCTGCGCATAGCCCATCAACTCGCAAAGTTGGGCGTGGACATCCTGGAAGCAGGGTTCCCTATCGCCTCGCACAGCGACTTTGTGGCGGCGCAACGCATAGCCGAAGAGGTAAAGGGCCCCATCATCGCGGGATTGGCTCGCGCATTGAGAGAGGACATATGGTGTGCTTGGCGAGCGGTGCGCTTTGCTGAGCGGCCACGCATACACATTTTCCTGGCTACCTCTGACATTCACCTGGCTTGCAAGCTGAAGATCACGCGCTCGGATGCTTTGCGGCAGGCAAGGGAAGCTGTGGAGTATGCCCGCACCTTGTGCAGTGACGTGGAGTTCTCGCCCGAAGACGCAACCCGCTCGGAGGTTGGTTTTCTCTGCGATATCCTGGCAGAAGTCATCAAGGCAGGAGCCACCACAATCAATATTCCGGACACTGTGGGTTACACCATGCCGTCAGAATTTGCTTCGCTCATCCACACCATCCGCGAGAAGGTGCCGGGCGCGGACAAGGTAACGATCTCAGTCCATTGCCACAATGATCTGGGCTTGGCGGTCGCCAATAGCCTTGCAGCCGTAGAGGCTGGGGCACGCC
>JBBSFV010000067.1:0-11696 GCA_038254775.1 Terriglobales bacterium
CAAGCAGCAGCTTCTTTGTTCCCGGCGGGACACTTACCTTGAACTGGCTTTCTGCGCCATCAGCAAAGACTCTGCCCACGTACACTGGCGCGCCGGAATCCGTTTGAGCGTAAACAGGAACGCTGGTTACCAGTGAATCAGGCGCGTCTTTCTGCAGCAGAGTCGCCGACGCACTCCTGCGCCGGCCGGTTTGCGAGTACCTGACCTCACGCAACTCATACTGTGGTATCTCAAAGCCATTCACCCACTGCTCGGTGAACCAGTCCAGAGAGCGGCTATCCTCATACCAGAGCTCTTTCGGAAGCACCGCTTCGAGCTCAGCCTGAAAATCGTGCATCGAAATGGCCTTGCCGCTGGAACGTTCCTGGATCTTTCGCAGCACTGAAAAGAAAAGGGCATCGGGATCGGCTCCTTTCGTCTTGCCGCTGGTATCGCGAAGCATGTGGCGAAGCATATGGATGAGCCAGGTTCCGCGTCCATACGCCACCGTGTCATACGCGCGGAGTTTTGAAGAGTTCAGCCTCACCCCCAGCGTGACTGCTCCCGCATCTTTTACTCTCAGTTCGCTGCCGTGGATCTGGTGCAGCAAGTCTTGCCGGTACCCTTCCATCACTTTCTTGAATTGTTCCGGATGCTGCGTCTCCAGCTGCATCAGCGCGCAGTAGTTTGAAAGCGACTCCATCAGCCACTGGTCACGGTAACTGCGCCATAAGACGGAGTCTCCCCACCATTGATGCGCGGTCTCATGTGCCTGCATCACGCTGTCATAGAAGATGTCATTCACCTCATCGTGCCCCGCGCGGCCCCGTTGTGAAGCGTCCAGGTATGCCAAGCTCGAAAGGAAGACCAGGCCCGGCCATCCCTGGCTCTCCGGCCCGGGCATCTGCGTGAGTGAGAGAGAGCTGTACGGGAATGGCCCGATCCGGCTGGCAAGAAATTCAATGGTCGCCGCGGATTGTTGCGCCACCTTTTTTAGATTTCTTGCCGGATCAGGCCGAAACGCGACCGGAGGCAATGCTTCCGGCAATGGCGAGCGCCGGCTGAATATCGGCGGCCGTGGCGGAGCGGGATTGGGTTGCAGTGCGCTCTCCGTGGCGCGCGCCGCATAGCTTTCAACCAGGACGTTTCCTGCTTGTGCGCTCACCGAATCATATTTGCCCACATTGAATCCGGCGATCGGGATCGCTTTCTCTGAGATCCATCGCGAGGTCTCCTCCGACCCCTGCTTTTCTGAAGAGACGCGTTTGCCGGTCGCAATCAATTTGTATGCCGCAGGATGCCTGAAGGTCATTTTGTAATCAGCCATGGAGATCCCGCGGTTCGGATACCACATGCCGCGCGCGCCCACATACATCAGCCCTCCACCCGCATCTGAGAGCACGGCGCCGGCATATGTGAATGTCAATTTCGCTTTGGCTCCTGTAACCATAGGTCCCGGAAAGACCACGGCCACTAGATCGTTTCCGCGCCGGGCGACTTGTCCGCCCTGGATCGCCGGGTTTTGCAGGAATTCTGCTGCTGCGCCGTCCACCGTCACCGATGACACCTTCAGATTGTGCGATAACTCGAACAGCACCACTCTTTCCCCACCCGAATTGGCCCGCAGCTCCAGCGTGGCTGTTGCAGAGAGACTGCTGGGGGGCTGTACCCTGGCATCGATCTCATAATCAGTGATGACGATGGATCCCACTCCTTCTTCCGTTCCCGCATTGCCCTCAGACTGGAAGTTTGATTCGTTATTGCGCTGCTTTTCTCCCCCCTGCCGCTGGCGAATACTGCGCGCCGGGAATGACGTCCACAGATCGTAAAAGATCCCTTGATCGGCATATGCGATCTGCGCAACCGATATCTGTTCACTCAAGCTGGTGTCATACAGGATGTCGAAAGTCCCCAGTCTTTTGCCGCTCACGCGCGCCCGCAAGAATTCCGCCGGCTGGGGCGAATGGGTAAGCGCCACCAGGCAGCGCAACGCGTCGCGCTCCGCCAGGTTCGTGGCAACCGCTCCATACTTCTCCAGGAACCCGGCCGCATCCTCCGGAGGCCGGGTCGCAGCCCTGAGTTCTTCCGCCATCTTGTCGTCACTGAACCGGAGGTAAGCCACGGTGAACTGCTCGCTCAGCACTGCGGCGCCGGTAAAGAGTGCCAGTGATTGCCTCTCAGTCTGGTTCGGCGGCACCAGCAGCACTTGTCCTTCACCCACAAACATCGCCCCTGTGATGTGGCCATCCACGGCTTTTGTAAAAGCGATGGTGCCGTCATCGAAGGAGAGGTGCAGATCTTCGCGCTCAATGGAGGCATCGCGAATGGTGAATACCTGCTGCGGGTCGAGTGGGACCGTCGCCACTCGCCGGTAGAGGTCAGCGGCATCCGTCTTTTGCTCCGCCCCGAGAGCTGCCGGCACCAAGGCAAGCAGCAGAAAAAAAGCGCAGCCATTGGTAAGATTGCGCGCTGTGCTGCGTCCTTTCGCCATCCCGTGCCTCTTTTGTCTGCTGGTTGCGACCACGGCCGCGGACGTTATCCATTTGAAGAACGGCCGCAGCATCACCGCTGACCGCGTGCGCGAATCCGGCGGCAAACTGGAATATTCTATCGGCGATAATACCTTTGCCATCCCGCGCTCCTCGGTTGCGAGTGTGGAGAGTATTGACACCGCAACTCCGCCGAATGTCTCCAGCGCTTCAGCTCTGCCCGCGCTCGCCGAGCCTCAGGCGGATGAGGTCAATGTCCCGCGCCAGCTAGTGGATAGCGTGATCCATCATGGCACGGTCGATGCCGAAGCTTTGCGCGCCATCGTCGCCGCGGGCCCGCCCGCAACCGCCGGCTCAGCTTATTACGTGGCCGCCCGCTTTGAAGCCGCGAAAGATGATCTCGATGCCGCCCTGCAAGACTTTCGCACCGCGGAATCCCTGCTGCCGGATAATGCCATCATACTGGGGCATCACGCAGCCACTCTCCTCAGGTTGTCCCGCTACACTGAGGCTGCGTCCCTGGCGGAGCGCTCTTCGCGGCTCGCTCCCAAAGCGGCTTTCCCTCTCGCCGTGTTGGGCTATGCGCTCTACCAGCAGAACCGCGTCAAGCAGGCGATCTCCGCCTGGGAGCACGCGCAAACGCTGCAATCCGATGATTCAGTCCAGCAACTGCTCGATCACGCCCGGCGTGATCTCAGCGCGCAAGCATCCTTTCAGGAAGACGCGAGCGCCCACTTCAGCCTGCGCTTCGAAGGCAAGAGCGTGCCACCGCAGTTACGGCAACAGGTGTTAGAGACCCTTGAGATGCATTTCACTTCACTGCAGCGTTCGCTTGATTATGCTCCCCATGATGCGGTCTCCGTGATCCTTTATACCGACCAGCAATTCTTTGATGTGACCCAGGCTCCCTCCTGGACGGGCGCCATCAATGATGGCAAGATCCGCATCCCCATGGATGGTGTCACCACGGTTACCGTTGACCTCTCGCGCGTGCTGAAACATGAACTCGCACATTCCTTTGTCAACCAGCTCTCGCGCGGACGCTGCCCCGCATGGCTGCATGAGGGCATCGCTCAATTGCTGGAACCGCGGACCTCCGTGCGTGATGGTTATCGGTTATCGGAGCTGTACAGCGGACAACATAACCTGCCGCTCAACCAGTTAGAGAGTGGCTTCAGCCAGTTCTCCGCCCCGGAAGCCCTTCTCGGATATGCCCAGTCCCTCGCCACCGTCGAATACATTCGAGACACTTACGGAATGGCGGATATCGCCATCATCCTGAGAAGGATCGGCGAAGGAAGTTCTACTGAAGCCGCTCTGCGCGGCACCATCCACTCCGGATACGCCCAGCTCGAGCGCGAAGTGACGCAATACCTGAAGCGCAACTACGGCGATTGATGTGCTAACGTAGTTTCCTTCTGGCTTCTGAGTCGATCCGTATGAAACTCGGTTTCTCCACACCTGCCGGCCCTGGCGAATCCCGCAAACCGCTTTCTTCGCCTTTGCCTCAGATGGCGACCGCGCAACTGGCTGCGCAGTATAGCGCCGCGCGCGTGGGTGGCGATTTTTATGACTTCCTTCAGGTAGGCGGAAGCAAGCTGCTGTTCATCTTCATGGACATTGCCGGCAGGCAGGAAAGCGCCCTGGCTGTGGCAGCATCCGCGCAAGAGACCTTTCGCGAACGCGGTAAAGCTCTCTTTGTGGATCCGAACGTCGAGGATGGAGATGCCATCACCCACCTGATCCTGGAGATCAATCGCCAGATCATCGCCGCGGCGGAGGGCGTTCGCTCCTCGCCTGCGATCCTCGGCTGCTTTGATGAGTCCATCAATACGCTCAGCTACATCAACGCTGGCCATACTCCCGCCCTCCTGCATGACGCCCAGGGCACGCTCGCATTGGAAGCCAATGGATTGCCGCTCGGACTCTTCACCCACGCCACGCATGACAGCCAATTCTGCGCCATCGAAGATGGTGCCGCGCTGGTGATGGTTTCACGCGGAGTGATCGAGGTGAAAGCGGGGGGGCAGGAATTCGGGATCGAGCGCGTCAAGGAGATTGTTTCGAACGGCACTTTCGATACTGCTGAGCAGCTTTGCCAGACCGTCCTGGAAACGGCCGAGCAGTATCGCCGAAAGCCCTCGCACTTTGGCCCCTACCTCACCATTCCGGGATTTGCCGCAGCCGAGGCCGGCAATGACATGACAGTGGTGGCGCTGCTGCGCAGGCCCGCTCTCTTTGAACCAAAAGCCAAAGCCTCTTGATTGTGGCGGGACCCGGCTTTATTTGGCTGCTGTAATGAAGTCAACGATCTTCAACCGGTCAGCGCGCATCAGGTTCAGAAACTCCACTCCCAGCTTTCCGGCCTCAGAGTGTCGCACAATGGCCTTTACCGTGACCCAGGCTTTGTCATTCTGCGCGTCGCACGCCAGGCGATACTGCACATTGAGCTCCGTCTCCAACGGGTAAAGCTTTTCGCCCGTGAATGAGAGGCCTCCTTCGCCGATCTCGAGGGGCTGGCCCTCCTGCAATTCTTTTCCCACACCGTAGCGGACCTCATACGGCGCCTTCCAGCGGGGAAAAGCCCGGCGGTTCGAGTCCCGGCGGGGCACCGGTCCCCCGGCATTGCTTTTGCGGCGTTCAATCACCATGAGAGAGCCATATTACGGAACATTGCGGGATTTTTCATGGTAATTACGTGTCCGAATAGCAATAGTCAACTGCACTGGCTTCGGGACCGCGGGTCAGGTTAGAATTTAAGCAATCATTCCGTGCCGATCAGACTGCGAAGGCTGTGCCGTAAGCCTGGTTTCTTCTGGCGCTAGAGGAAGTACCCGGTCTTCATGAATAGATTCAAGATTCTGCTCGCATCTGCGATCCTCGCGATCTCTGCCTCGGCATCCGCGCAAACCGTCATAGAAGATATCGTCGCCCGCATCAATGACCAGATCATCACCCGCTCGGACCTGCAGCGAAGTCGCGAGCAACTGCAGCAGGAACTCAAACAGCAATTCGGGGCGGAAGCTGACAAGAAGTTACCCGGTCGCGAGAAAGATGTCCTGCGGGATCTCATCGACCAGCAACTGCTCGTCTCCCGCGGCAAGGACCTTGGCATCACCGGTGACACCGAACTGATCAAGCGCCTGGACGAGATCCGCAAACAGCTTGGCTTGGAGAAGATGGAGGACTTGGAGCAGGCAGCGCAGGCCCAGGGAGTCTCGTATGAAGATTTCAAAAAGACCCAGCGCGACGGCATTATCACCCAGCAGGTGATTGGCCAGGAAGTGGGGCACAAGATCCAGATCCCGCCCAGCGAAGTACATGATTATTATCTGGCCCACAAGCAAGATCTGGCGCAGCCAGAGCAGGTGCACTTGGCGGAAATACTTGCAAGCACAGATAAAGCTTCTGCCCAGCTCAGTCCCACGGCGCTGCCGCAAGATCAGTCCAACATGGCCGCTTCCGCGGAAGCCAAGGCCGCTCAGGTCAAAGCGCAACTGGCGAGCGGTGCCAAGTTTGAGGACTTGGCAAAGAAATTTTCCGATGACTCGACCGCCGCCCAGGGTGGCGAACTCGGCTACTTTAAAAAAGGCATGCTGGCCAACGAGATCGAAGACAAGATCTGGAACCTCAAAGCCGGCGAAGTCACAGATGTGATCCGCACCAAGCAGGGCTTCATCATCCTGAAAGTGCTGGAGCACACCCCCAGCTCCATCCCCACGGAGAAGGAAGCCGAGAATCAGATTTACGAGACTCTTTACTTGAAGAAGCTTCAACCCGCCTTGCGTGCTTATTTGACGAAGCTGCGTGAAGACGCTTATATCGATATCAAGCAGGGTTTTGTCGATACCGGAGCCAGCCCCAATCAGACCAAGCCGATCTACACTACCGTCGCCTCCTCTGAAGGCAAGAAACTGAAACGCAAGAAGAAGCTGGGAGTGTTCTAAGCCAGCACTCCCAAGTGACCTCATTGGGCGTTTTATAGACTTGGCGGTGGTGGAATAAACGCACCAAAAGCACGGTCACTGCCCTCCGGCGCCACGCGAAAATGAGGTTTATCCCCGTGACTATCCTGCTGAATGCCACGGGCTAAGTATGTTTTCGATTTGCGCTGGCCCGCCGTTTTGAAGCATCATCGCTATTCCCATGAAAGAATTTTTCGTAGAGCAAGCCGCCGCCTTTGAGAACCAGAACATCACCACCTCTTTTGTGGTCGCGGCAAAACAGGTCAAGCCCAAGAAGACGGGAGAGCCTTATCTCGCGCTCACCCTCGCTGACCGCACCGGCACCATTGATGCCAAAATGTGGGATGGCGTCCTCGAAGCCATGGACCAGTGTGACCAGGACGAGTTCGTCAAGATCCGCGGGTTGATCAACAAATACAACGGACGCTTCCAGCTCACCATCCACAAACTACGCCGCATGGATGAGAGCGAAGTGGAATATGCGGACTATCTGCCCAAGACCTCGAAAGACGTTGATCAGCTTTGGCAAACGGTGGCGGACTTCGTCGAGACTTTCAAAGATGCCCACCTGAAGTCGCTCATCAATCTCTTCATGGCGGACCCTGAGATCGCGCGCGCCTATAAGAATGCACCCGCCGCCAAGACCCTGCACCATGCCTTCATCGGCGGGCTGCTCGATCACGTTGTGTCTCTGTTCACCTCGTGTGACCTGGTGGCGCGCAACTACCCCTGCATCAATCGTGACCTTCTCCTGAGCGGCGCGTTCCTGCACGACATCGGAAAGATCCACGAACTCTCTTACGCGCGTTCGTTCAGCTATACCACCAAAGGCCAACTCCTCGGCCACATGATCATCGAACTGGAGATGCTGCAATCCAAGATCGCGCAACTCCCGGGCTTCCCGGCGGAGCTGAAGATCCTGCTCGAGCACCTCATCATCAGCCATCATGGGCAATACGATTTTGGATCTCCCAAGCTGCCTATGTTTCCGGAGGCGCTCATGCTGCATTATCTGGATGATCTTGATTCCAAGATGGAAGCCATGCGCGCGCAATTCGCCCGCGAATCCGCCGGCGACTCAGATTGGACCGGTTACAACCCCTCCCTGGGGCGCTCGCTGCTCGACTCCCAGCGCTTTCTTGCCAGGCTTTGCGTCCAGGCTCCGGTGGCTTCCGCAGTCGGCGAGCAGGCGGAAGGCAATGAGGCGAAAGCCGCAGCAGCCGCCGGGGAAGCCGAGAAATAGTCCCGCCCTGCGCGCCTAGCCTTGGCAAACTAAAGACTGATGGCTCCGGTAAAATCCCACCATGTTCGACTTCTCCAGCTTTCAGGTACTCACTTTTGATTGTTACGGTACCTTGATCGACTGGGAGAAGGGCATCCTCGGCGCCGTCCATCGCATACTGGGAACCCACAATATCCACCCGCCGGACGACCAGATCCTCAGCCAATACGCAGAATTGGAAGGCGCTGCCGAATCCGGCTCTTATCGCCCTTATCGCGACATCCTTACTCAGGTCATGCGCCGGCTCGCCACCCACTTTGGCGCCGATATCTCTCCCCAGCAGGCCGCTTCTTTACCTGAATCGATCCGCGATTGGCGCCCGTTTCCGGATAGCGTCGCCGCGCTTGAGAAACTGCGCTCGCGCTATCAGCTTGCGGTCATCTCCAATGTCGATGATGACCTCTTTGCCTACTCCGCCCAGCTTTTGGGCAATCCCTTCTCACAAGTGATCACCGCGCAGCAGGTTGGCGCTTACAAGCCCTCGCATCGGAACTTTGAGGTGGCGATCGCGCGCCTTGGCGTAGAGAAGGGAAAGATCCTGCATTGCGCCCAGAGCATTCATCATGACATTGTCCCCGCCCGCGAGCTCGGGATCGCCAACGTATGGGTCAACCGCAGGCAGAAGCAGCCCGGAACCGGCGCAACCAAAGCAGCCAACGCCACCCCGGATCTTGAAGTCCCGGATCTCAAGACCCTGGCTTTTCTCGCGCTGCAGTAGGGCTGGGAATGCAGTAGTGCTGGGAAGAGGCTCCGCTCAATGCTGAATGCTTTCCATAAACACGAAAGCCACGGCTGTTCACCGTGGCTCCGTAAAAATTGCGGTGATTACCTGCCTGAGGCAGACATCTTCTTCACCATGGCGATCACTAGCTTACGATCGCTCTCATTCAGCCCCGGCGAGTAGCGCCGGACCTGGGTAAGGAAGCGCACCTCATCCTCGGTGAGCTGGGGTGCGGATTTGGCATTGCCATTCTCCGCTCCTTGCTCCACAAAAAACGCCGCGAGCGCCAGATCCATTGACTGCGCTATCTTTGCCAGCGTGTCCAGGGAGGGGATGGTGTGGCCGTTTTCCACCCGGGAGAGATAGCAGCGCAGAAGGCCCGTACGTTTTTCGATGTCGCCCTGCGACATCCCCTTCTGCAAACGAAAATTCCTGATTGTGTCGCCAATATTCATAGTGGGTTACGGAGAGCGCAGAGTATTCAGGGGGTGGCTGAATAGTATCAGAGTAGTACCTTTCGGCAAGGACAAAATTTGTCATTTGGTAAGAAGTAACGAACTTGGTTCCCAAAACCGTCGGCTTCTTTCATGTTCATAGCTTAATCGCTGTCGGAGGCGCCTGGATTTCCATTCTCTTTGCTGAGTGCTGAATGAGGCTGCTATAAGGCGTCCACCTGATGCCACCCCGCAGGTGAAATTCCCTCGTAGGGACTGTTGGCGAATCGGTATATAATCCAGCCCTTCCCCCCGGGTTCCACCAGCATTGGCGGAGGTGTGTATCTCCGTCAGGGCCCTTGCAACAAGGAGACGTATCCCCATGGCTTCACCCGGTCTGGCAGCATCGATGGCGGCATCTTCGGAGGCGCAACCGCTCCACTTCCTGCAGCGCATCAAATTGTTCTCCGCGCTCTCCGTGGACGAATGCCAACAAGTGGTCAAGCGCATGAAGCGCCGTGACTTTCCGCCCAACCAGATCATCGTGCGGGAAGGTGCCCCCGGCAATTCCATGTTCTTCATCACCGCCGGCTTGGTAGAGGTCCGCAAAAAAGACGTCAACACCGGGATCGACTTTCTGCTCACTGAGATGGGCCCCGGTCAGAACTTTGGGGAAATGTCACTGCTGACCGGTAAACCCCGCACCGCCAGCGTCACCGCCATCCAGCCCACCACCTGCGCTGTGCTGGAACAGGCTGACTTTCACGAGTTGTTCATGCTGTATCCCAAGATCGGTTTGGCCCTTACCACCATCCTCGCGGAACGCGTGGAACAAGCCTCCCAGCAGGTGGGCATTGAATACATCAACCTGGCCAAAGTCCAGATCGATACTCGCGTCCTGCAGCTTCTTCCGCAGGCCATGATGGTGCAGCACAAAGTGTTGCCTGTATCGTTCGCCAATAATCGCCTGACTCTGGCGATGGCGAACCCCAATAACATTCTTGCCCTCGATGATATCCGCCGCGTGATCAAGGGCGTCATGATCGAGCCTGTCGTGGTCACAGAAGACGACTTCCGCAAGTTCATGAACACCACCTATGCGGCGGCTATGCGCAAGGACGATGAACCGACCAGCTCCATCACCGCGGCACCCATCGTCGAGGACAAGAAGATCTCGCCGGAGATCACAGTTGACCTTCTGCAGAGTGACATCATCCGCGATCTGCAGATGACGGAAGACTCTAACCTCCAGACGCAGACAGACAACAAAGCCGAGCTGATGTCTGCCTCAGAAGACGCACCTATCATCCGCCTGGCGAACTCGATCCTCGGCTTGGCGATCAAAAAGGGCAGTTCTGACATTCACATCGAACCCACGGAAAAAGACGTTCAAGTGCGCTTCCGGATTGACGGTGTACTTCAGGTGGTCCAGAACCTGCCCAAGAAAGTCCAGCTCGGCCTGATCTCGCGCTTGAAGATCATCTCGAAGCTGGACATCTCGGAGAAGCGTCTTCCGCAAGACGGCCGCATCAGCGTCAATATGGAAGGCAAGCCCATCGACTTTCGTGTCTCTTCCGTTCCCGCAAAGTGGGGCGAGAAGATTTGTATGCGTATTCTCGATAAGTCCAATACCTCTCTCGGCCTGGACAAAGTGGTATCGCACGAGCCGGTATTGAAGCTGATCCGGGAGCTTGTGAATCAGCCCTACGGCATCATGTATGTCACCGGGCCCACCGGCTCGGGTAAGACCACCACGCTCTACTCCGCGCTGGCTGAGATCAACGATCCCGGCATCAACATCTCCACCGCGGAAGATCCCATCGAATACGATCTCGCCGGCGTGGTGCAGATCCAGGCGAATAAAGACATTGGCCTCGACTTCGCCCGCATCCTCCGTGCTTTTCTCCGCCAGGATCCAGACGTCATCCTGGTCGGCGAGACCCGTGACAAGGAGACCGCGCAGATCGCGGTGGAAGCGGCTTTGACCGGTCACATGGTCTTCACAACGCTCCATACCAACTCGGCTGCCGGCGCATTCACCCGCCTGGGGGAGATGGGCATTGAGCCTTTCCTCATGTCCGCATCCACCGTCGGAGTGATGGCGCAGCGGCTTACCCGGCGTCTCTGCCAGCAGTGCAAAGTGCCCGCGGAAGTGGATCCCATCATCATGGAGTACCTCGGCTTAAAGCCGAGCGAAGTCACTTACAAAGGCAAAGGCTGCGATTCCTGCGGAGGCAAGGGCGTGAAAGGCCGCATCGGCATCTATGAGGTCTTAAAGATGAATACTGAGATGCGCGCCATGGTCGCCAAAGGCGCACATACTGAAGACATTCACGCGGCGGCTGTGCGTTTGGGCATGATCGACCTCAAAAGCTATGCCGGAATCCTTATTCGCGAAGGCAAGACCTCCGTGGAAGAAGTGCTCCAGGTAGTGAGTGTGCAGGACTAGCAGAATCAACATTTTTTAACCACAGCACACTGAGGACACGGAGAACTCCAACTTCGTGTCCTTTTTTTCAAGTCCTTTTTTTCATGTCCTTTTCTGTTGGCGCGCGCGGTTATTGGACGGTTCTTTGCTTTGCGGTGGAAGAGCGGCGCTTCAGCGCCGCGTGAGGCTTTGCCGGTGGAAGAGCGGCGCTTCAGCGCCGCGTGGGGCTTTGCGGTGGAAGAGCGGCGCTTCAGCGCCGCGTGAGGCTTTGCCGGTAAAAGAGCGGCGCTTCAGCGCCGCGTGGGGCTTTGCCGGTGGAAGAGCGGCGCTTCAGCGCCGCGTGAGGCTTTGCCGGTGGGAGAGCGGCGCTTCAGCGCCGCGTGGGGCTTTGCGGTGGA
>JBBSFV010000068.1:0-10773 GCA_038254775.1 Terriglobales bacterium
ACTCAAAGTTGAAATATGAGAGTGGGGTGCACCGGGTGCAGCGTGTCCCGGCGACCGAGACACAAGGCCGAGTGCATACTTCCGCGGTGACGGTGGCAGTGTTGCCGGAAGCGGAAGAAGTGGATATCAAGGTCGAGGCGAAAGACCTCCGCATCGATACCTTTTGTTCATCGGGGCCGGGGGGTCAATCTGTAAATACGACTTACTCCGCGGTCCGCATTACGCATATCCCGACCAATACCGTGGTGAGCTGCCAGGACGAGAAATCTCAGATCAAGAACCGCGAAAAAGGCATGCGCGTGCTGCGCGCCCGTTTGTATGAGATAGAGATGGACCGGCAACAGCAGGCGCTGGCAAAAGAACGCAAGCAGCAAGTGGGCTCGGGCGACCGCAGCGAGAAGATCCGCACCTACAATTTCCCGCAGAACCGAATGACCGACCATCGCATTGGGCTGACCTTGCACCAATTGCAGGAAGTGATGGATGGCAGGTTGCAGCCGGTGATCGAAGCGCTTGAGACCCACTTTCAAACGGAGAAACTGAAGCACGAAACGGTTGGGGTGTGAGATAGCATTTAGCACTTAGCATTTAGCATTTAGTGTTCATCTGGCAAAGGATTTTGGCTGGAGAGGGCGGGCACGGCTGAGGCCGTGCCATTAGTTTTTGCCTCGGCGCATTTGGGTAAGGCGAATTCTGGAATGGTCGTACTCTGGCTAAGAGCGCATTCCGGTGAGGACTAATTCTGGTAAAGGCGCATTCTGTAAGCGCATCTTGGTCAGGGCGAATTCTGGTAAACATGAATGTTGGCGACGCAATCCGCATGGCTATGGAGCGGCTGGCATCGGAGCCGATCGGTCCTCCGCGCATGGCGGCGGAGTCACTGCTCATGCATGTGTTGGGCTGCGACCGGGCGGCGATCTATGCGCACCCCGAGCGTGAGCTTGCAGCCGATGAGTGGGCTCGATTCCATGCGGCGATTGAACAGCGCGCGGCGGGCAAGCCGCTCCAGTACATCACCGGACATCAGGAATTCTTCGGGCTGGATTTCAAAGTGACGCCGGCGGTGCTGATCCCCCGGCCAGAGACGGAGCATCTGGTGGAGGCGGCGATCGAAAAAGCACGCCCCTGGGAGCGGCCCCGGATACTCGATGTCGGTACCGGCTCTGGATGCATCGCGATCTCGATCGCCCACGCATTGCCGCAAGCGCGAATGACCGCGGTCGATATCTCTTCAGAAGCTCTGCAAGTGGCGCGCGACAACTCCAAGCGCCTGGGCGTGTGGGTCCGCTTTACGGAGAGTGACCTGCTGGAGGCGGTGCAGGTGGAAAAGTTTGACTTGGTTGTGTCGAACCCTCCGTATGTGGGCCGCTCGGAAGCGGATAAGGTGCAACGCGAGGTGCGGGAGCACGAGCCGGATGTTGCGGTCTTCGGTGGCGACGAAGGTTTGGATGTATATCGGCGACTGATCCCGCAGGCATGGAATGCGCTCACCGATGGCGGCTGGCTCCTGATGGAGATCGGCTATTCGATCGAGCAGCCGGTGCGAGAGTTGTTAGCCGAGTGGGCAGAGGTGAGTGCGATTGCGGATCTGCAGGGCATCTCGCGGGTGGTGCTTGCGCGGAAACCGCTTTAACCACGAAGACGCAAAGCCATCAGAGAGCAGGGCTAAAGCCCGGCCGTTTCTATGCTTAACGCACAGCTAAAGCCGTGCTCTTCTACGGTAATGCGACTGCCGATGCTGATAAGAAACCCTCGGCACTCGTTAGTGCCGACGTGCCCAAGCGAATAAAAAAGAGACGCTATCTTTTGCGTCTCTTTCATTCACTCCGTTGATCTATGTACCGCTACCACCATTTTTCACTGAATGCTAAGTGCTGAATGCTGAGTGCTGTTTCTACGGTACCTCTTCCAGCACACGCACCTTCCAGCGACCCTCGGCGACGGTGAGGATAGCGACAAACTGTTTCTTTACCTGCTCAGAGTGCACGACCTTCCCGCCATCAAGAACTTGTATCTCCAAGTCCGCGGTGTCACGCAATTCCATGGCTGAGCCCTCAGGCGAGTAAAACACCGCATTCACGTTGTGGCCGCGGTCCACATACTTCGTCTTCAATCCGGCTTTCTGCTGTTGCGCGATCTGGTCAGCGAAGCGGTCATGCGCGGCACCAACAAAGCTGGCATTGATCTTGCTGAGGTCGTCATTTGCAAGGCCTTCGGCCAGGTTTTTCCAGGCGGCAGCGTACTCGCGGCCAATGGCATTCTGCGTGGAATCTTCCACCGTGCGGGGAGCGGCATTAGAAAAATTGAGCTGAACCCGCGCACCTTCGTCGGCGGCAAACGCCCGAAGAACGAGCGGCACCAAAGACGAGATCACGAGCAATGAGCCGAGCAGAAGCACCGTCCAGCGGATAGAAGCCTGCATCCTGCTGTTTGCAGCTTGGCTGTTTCCAGCTTGAGCGATCACAGGCCACCTCCCATGCGGATCTCATTGCCGAGGACAACGCCGGACGCCACCGAGAGCGTGGCTCCTGGTACCGCCGGCAGGGTCGCGCGCGCAATGCCTTTCTTGATGCGAGCATCCACGGTGCTGCGTCCTTGCCCGCCACCCGTCTGAATGAAGGTGACGATGGTTCCATCCGGCACGGGATTGCCGGAGCAATCGCGCACCGGGTCAGTCTCAACCATCAGCGAGTTGCCCTGGCGATTCGCTTTCATGCGCAAGCCACAAGGTTCAGACGCGACCAACTGGATCACACGGCGGACATTCGCATTGCCGACCGAGGCCACAAACTGAGCGGCGCCTTCGCGGCTGGCGGAGTTTGTTTTCAGCCACGCAATCCCGTCTTTGCTGGTAACGGTCTTTGACAGTGCAGAACCGCCATTCACAGAGAGGTCGAATCTTACTGGCGTGGATTGCAAGATCAAGTTGTCAAAGTTGTCGAAGATAAAAGCCACACCGCTGATCACATCGGGTTGAGAGACCGGAACACGCGAGGGGCGCGCCAGGAAATTCAGCTTCGCGGGCGGGGCGGGCGCGATGTAAAAGCTACGCGCGTCGCCCTCCAGGATGGCGGTAAAGCGGCCGGAGTGGCGAAGTTCCTCGCCGGGGATGGTGACCTCTCCCCCGAGCTTCACCTTTTTCTTGATCATGGTGCCTGGACCGGTGACGATGAGAGTGCCTTCTCCGCTGCCACCGGTGCCGATGGTGATGGCTGCGCCGGCGGTCGCTTGCTGCGGCACTCGCAGCTCCGCCGCGCGGGCGCTGTCCGCGGCAAAGATGCATACCGCGATGGCGGCGATGATGTACAGGAGTTTTCGCATCCCGGTCAGCTCCTGTCGATGGTGTAGTTGTTGACGGTCACGCGATAGGTTTGCACGTTGGGTGCAACGTCATCTCGCAGCTCGACGGAAAATGGCACCGGCACCTGTGGCAGCAAGGCTTTATCAACGTATCCATCTGAGACCCAGATCACTTTGCCGGAGTTGTCATAATAGGTGGCGAGCACATGCGGGATGTTCACCGTTTGCCCGCTCTCATTCACCAGTTCGCCGCGGAGCACGCTGTGTCCGCGCGCGTCTTTCTCAATGCGCTGGTGCAATACGCCCACCACCGGATCGGCTGAGGCAGGCACCAGAAGCGCATTGGGGCTCATGCGCACGTTCTTGATCTGCTTAAGGGTGATATTCACGAAGTCGATACGGAAGGGTGACACCTCTTTCGGCAGCAACGTGTGTGATGTCTTGTCAAAGCTGCTCTCCTCGCGCAGATCCTTGCCGTCCTGCCCAACCAGCGTGGCGCTCACGTTCACAAATCCGGGCACGGTGTCCTCATTCACCACCTCACCCATGATGATGATATTGCCATCTTTCTCCACTGCATTCATGGAAACGATGCGGACCCGGGGAGCTTCCACATTCTGTGAGCCCCACTCATCACCGCTGCGGGGATGGATGATGTCCCAACGCAAATAGTTGACAGGAATCACTTGCGGCGGCAGGTTGACCTGTTGCGGTGCCGGCCAGAACACGTGCCAGCCACCGCTCTCCTTCACCATCTTGATATCGCGGGCTTCATTGAAGGCACCCACTGCGGTGGACCACTGCAGATTGGTGCGTACGTCAGCTTCTGCATCAGTCTCGCGAAGCACGCGGGTCTCCGCCTGCTGCAGATTGGAGAAAGTTTTCAGATTGCCGTCACTGCCGTAGAGGTCGCGATAAAAGCTGCCTTTATCAATGTTGCTTGAGGGCGAGACCATGGCATAAGCGCCATCTGCGTCATGCGCTCTCACCTTCGCGAAAAACGCCTGTGCGGCACCCTCCGCCGTGCTGGTGTTGGCGCGTAACCTGCCCGCGCCAAGTGTCGAGACCGCCACCAGCAGGACCACCAGCGCACCCATGATCAATGGAAATGTCTTCTTCTTCATTACTTTGCCTCCCGCAATGTGACCGGTGATGGAGCGGCCGTGGGACGGAATTCCATGGTGTCAGCAACGCGGCGGCGCTCCGGCCATAACAGCACCAGGGCGATCGCCAACAGGCTGCAACCCATGGGCAGCGTGCCCCAGGCAATACTCTGCAATCTGGTTGGCATGCCACTCGAGTGCACGGGCTGCGCAGCAACAATGTCTTCCTTGCTCCACAGCGTCACGTTCCCGTTCTCATAGGCCTCTACCTGCCGCCAGCCGGCAAAGGCGAGCAGTGGCTCGTAGTAACGGTCGCGCACGAAGATGTACTTCAGTCCGTACTGGTTGGCATGCTTGAGCATGGCGCGCAGAGATTCCATGCCCGCGGTGCCATAGTACTTGGCGTTGTCTAAACGCGCGGAGCCGTACTGCGTGAGTTCAGGCAGCAGGCGGGCGGAGTTGTAATCGCCGTCCACCGTGCTGGCGTCTGAGAGCGTGGAAACTTGTGAGAATTGCGCGCCAAAGCCGAGCGTGAGATATCGGAACTTATTGTGGCCGTCCCGATTGAGAAAATTGACCACGTTGTTCACGTTGAATGGCGCAGTGTTGATGGGATGGAAGGTCATCCAGGCCACCGCCATCGAGAAGGTGAAGACCGCGGCAACGGTCAGCGCTGCGATCGCCTTCATGGCGTAACGATCGATGAGGCGCGCGCAAAGCAGGCCCACGATTGGCAGGCACATCAGTGTTGCCCAGAAGGTGAAGCGCTCAAAGGTCAACACCTGGAAGGCACGGCGCAGGAGCAACTGCGCCACTGGCGTGGTCCCGCCTAAGCCGATCAGCATGGTCAGGTAGAAGCCGAAGAAGAGCGGGCGCAAGCGGCGCTCTTCCAGTCCCTTCCAAAAGATGAAAGGCAGCGCGAGCAGCAGCGCGCCCATGGGAATAATCCAGAAGTTCATTCCGCTAAAAGTATTCAGCAAATAGTTGTCACGGCTACCGTGCGGGATGGGAAGCTGGCTGATGGGATTCTGCAGCAACTGGATCCAATAGGGGAAAAGCACCACCCCCACTCCCACGGCTGCCAGTGCGGCAAAGACCGCCGCGCGAGAGATCACCCCGGCCGTGGATGCCGGCTCTTCGCCCTGCGTCGAATTTTCGCGGTCCAACCAGGCGAGCACCATCACCGGCAGCACAAAGAGCGGAACGCCGAAGATCACGGTCACGTGGTGCGAGGCGGCGGCGGTGAGCATCAGGATCAACCCGTTGATCAAGCCGTTCATGTTGCCGCGGCGGCACCATCCATAGAAATAGGGCAGGGCGTTTAGCACCAGCGCCGCAGCCATGGTGGTATTGATCTGTCCCGATTGATAGACCAGCATCGCCAATGAGCCGAGGAAAACAGTCCCCACGGCCGCCAGGCTCGCCGAGCGGTCATCTACCCAAAGGCGGGCAAAGCGGAACATGCCGATGGGCAACAGCAGCAGCGAGACCAGCTGCACGAACATATAGGCCATCTTGAGGCCCATCACGTGGGAGAACAACGCGATCCATTGGTGGGTCAGCGGGGGATAGGTAGTCTGGGAAAAGCCGGCAAACCACTTCTCATTCCAGGGATTGAACCAGTTCTCAGCATAATGCTGGGCAAAAAACATGTGGGTATTGGCGTCATAGGAGCCTGACGGGAGCTGCATGAGCAGCAGGGGGCCATGGACTGCCAGCGCGAGTAAAACGATCGCGGCAAGGGATATGGGCCGGTTTGAGAGTACTCCAGGGGAAGAAGAATGCGAGATCAAGTTGCTCCTCCGCGAAAATTCCACGTTCAGCAGCAGTTTTGATTCAAATCCCAAGCAGCAGGTTTCCTTCAGCTCACATCCCAGTACAAGGCGGTTTTGCCCTGACGCCCAAAAAATGCGAATGAGGCACCTGATATCCACTTGTGGGTAGCGGGATTCTCTATCTCGACAGAGTTGCTGGATTTGAGGAGAAAACCAGCAGCAGCTTACGAGAGAGCAGAGTGGAATCTGGATTGCTTAGTACTAGGGTGAACAACTCTCTCCTCTGAAGAGTGGTCCCGTGAAGAATTATTTTAATAGTTCCCTGTTAGTGCTTGCCTGCGCGCTTCCCATGGCGGCGCAGACATTTGAGATCAATAACCAGCCAAGCAAGTCCTCTCCCCAGGCGCCAAAGCCGGGCAAGGCGGCCAAATCTGCCGGTAAGCCGGCGGCCGGCGGAAGTGCGGCTTCCAGCCAGGGTTTTGGCTGGGGAAGCAGCATTGAGGTGGGCCGGAATGCGCGCGCCGCAGAAGATGCCCTTAAAAAGGGCAATAATGCCGCCGCAGCCACCTTCGCCAAGCGCGCCGTGGATGCCGCGCCGCAGAATGCCAGGCTTTGGTCGCTGTACGGATACACCGCTCGGCTGGCCGGCCGGTACGGCGAATCCGTGGGCGCTTACAAGAAAAGCATGCAGCTTGAGGGCAGCAATCTGGATGCAATGTCCGGACTGGCGCAAACTTACGCGCGCATGGGCAATACCGAGGCAGCCAAGAGCTTGCTGACCCAGGTATTAAACAAAGATCCACGCCGCGAGAATGATCTGCTGGTGGCCGGAGAGCTTTATATGCGCGATGGCGACATGCAGCAGGGGCTGGGATATCTGCAGCGGGCGGAATCCATCAAGCCTTCTTCTCATGCCGAACTGATGATGGCGATCGCTTACATGAAGATGAAGGAGCCGCAGCGCGCCAAGCAACTCCTTGACAAGGCCAAAGCCCGCGACCCGAAGAACACGGACATCTTCCGCGCCGTGGCCACGTTCTATCGCGAGACCAAGCAATATGAAGAAGCCATCAAGACCCTGAGAGCCGCACCCAAGATGAAGCCGGAGGTCCTGGCTGACCTGGCTTTCACCTATGAGGTTGCCGGGCATAAGAAAGAAGCGGCGCAGACCTATGCGCGCGTAGCCAACGAACAGCCCAAACAGATCGGCTATCAGCTCAGCGCGGCGAATGCGTTCCTGCGCCTGAATGACATGAAGCAGGTGGAAAACTTCCTGGCGCGGGCGCGCAGCATCGATCCTGACCAGTACCGCCTGCACGCCATCCAGGCGGCGGTGGCGAAGATCCAGAACAAGCCGCAGGAGGCCATCCGCGAATACAGCCTGGCGCTTGCCAAGATGCCGGAAGCCCTGCCCGAAGGAGCGCTTTATCCCATCCAGCTACGCTTGAATCTATCGGAACTTTATAAAGGCGCCGGCGATGACGCGGCGGCGCGGCAGCAGATGGCGCTCGCCGAGCAGGAGATCAATAAGATCCAGGTGGGTGGCGAGGCGAAGGCTGAGTTCCTGCGCGTGCGCGCCTCCATCCGCGCAAGTTCTAATGACCTGGCGGGCGCCGAGCGCGACCTGCTTGAGGCGAGAAAGCTCGATCCCGCCAACATCAATGTAGATCTGCAATATGCCAATCTGCTGTGGCGGATGAAGCGCACCAATGATGCCAAGAACGTGTATGCCTCCATCCTCAAAAAAGAGAACAACAATCGTTATGCGCTTGAGGGCTTAGGCTACATCTCCCGCGAACAGAACGATACCCGCCTCGCCGAGCAGTACTTCACGCAACTGGCGAAGGCTTATCCGGACGACTATGTCGCTTATCTCGCGCTGGGCGATATGTACACGTCCTTGTATCAGTTCGATAAGGCCGAGGTTAACTATGAGTCGGCATTCAAGATCGCGCCGGCAAATGCCCTGATCGTAGCCAATGGAGCGAATGCAGCCATCGAATCGCACAAGATCGAGCTGGCAAAGACCTGGCTCGACCGCGCCCAGGGCCCTATGCTCGAGGAGCCGCGCGTCATGCGCGAACGCGAGCGTTACCTGTTTCACACCGGAAAATATGCGGAGTCGGCGCAGCTGGGATACAAAGTCTTGGAGAAGCTGCCGAAAGACCGGAACGCCTCCGTCTATCTGGCCTATGACCTTTATAACCTGGGCCGCTATGACGACGTGCTCTCCCTGGCGACCCGCTTTGAGCCGGTGCTACCCAAAGAGCCGAACTTTCCGCTGTTGACAGGGCATGTCCACAAACAATCGCAGCTACTCAGCGAGGCGGTAGATGACTATACCCGCGCCATCGATCGGGACCCCAACATGGTGGAAGCGTATGTGAATCGCGGATATGTGCTGAATGACCTGCAGAACGCGGAGCGAGCGGTGCAGGACTTTGACAAAGCTCTCTCCATCAGCCCCAACAACGGCGTCGCCGAGTTAGGTATCGCCTTCTCCGATCTGCAGTTGCGCCACGCGCGGCAATCGCTTGAGCACGTTGCCAAAGCGGAGGCGCTGATGGGCGAATCCGGCCCCACGCACCTGGTGCGCGCCACCGCATATCGCCAACTGCGAGATTTGGACCGTTCGCAGAAGGAATACCGGATCGCGCTGAAATATTCGCCCGACGATCTGGGACTGCACCTGGCACTGGCGGACACGCTGTACCACTCCCGCCGCTATACCGAAGCGATCACCGCATTAAGTGACGCGATGCGGCTCTCCCCGGATGATCCCTTCATCTACGCCCAACTGGCGCAGGCGAATGCGCAGTTGAAGAACAAGAATGAGACCTTTAAATACGTTGAGATCGCGGAAAAACAGGGTTCGGACTACTCCGGCGTTCTGCTGGCGACCGGCGAGGCGCTGATGGCGCTGGGCGATACCGATGCAGCCATGGAACGCTTTGCCCGGGCGCTGGATGCTCCGGATTCAAACCGCGTGGATGCCCGTCTCTCCATCGCGCGGCTCTTCGCGCGCGACGGCAAATTCGACGATGCCAAGCAGCAAGTCAGCCTGGCGTTCGCGGAATCGCGCATTGGGGAAGCTTCCCCGGTCTCAGCGGATGACTTTATTGAAGCAGCGAATATCTTCCTGGCTGCCCATGACTTCGACCTGGCGAAGACCTACTACCAACGTGCCCGGGCGGCGGGCGCAGGCGATGAAGCAGTCGCGATCGGCATGGCCAACACATATATAGCGATGGGAGACGACCGCGCGGCAGAGACGCAACTTGCCAAGCTGGGCAGCATCCAGGAAAACTCCCAGAATTACGACTATCTGCTGGCGCAGGCGAACATCTACCGCCAACGCCATCAGTCGGCCCTGGCGCTGGGCGCGTTCGCGCGCGCCAATCAGATCGCCTCCAATGATGATACGGCGGAGCGCCTGGAACTAGAGACGGCGGGAGATGTGGGCGTGCCCATGGGCCATGGTTTCACCACCTCCTCATTCATCAATCTGGGCGCGATCTTTGAAAATTCCACCGTCTATGAGCTTGATGCAAAGATATTCGGCGTAGCCAGCGACAAGTCGAAGTTGCCGCCTCCGCGGTCTTCCGTGGAGTCATTGATCGGCAGCAAGTTCCGCTACCTCCCGAAAAATTTCCCCACGTTGGTCCTGGGCTACACCATGCGTTCGGCGATCGGCCAGGTTTCCATACCCAGCGAGTCCTTGATCCTGAACCGGCATACCAATGACACCATCGTGAACTTCGGGACGACCTCGACCCTCCGCCTGGGTGGCGCGCGCATCAACTTTGAGCCGGGGGTGCAATACACCATCCGGCGCGATACTCAGGAACCAGTGGAGCTGAATCAGCATCTAACTCGTGAGTACCTGTACATGTCCACCACTCCATTCTTCAACTGGCTGAGCATGCGCGGGAATGCTTTTCACGAGAGCGGGCCGTTTACGGCACGAAAACTCAGTTCCAAGGACACGGGTGCGGGGGTGGAATTCACCGTAGGCCGGCCTTGGGGGAGAACCTCTTTAGTTACCGGGTGGGCGGCACGGGACTTACAGTTCAGCCCGTTGATCCGCGAATTTTTTACCACCAACACCTATGCGGGCATCGAGCGAAAGTTTGGTAAGTCGTTCAAAGTAGCGGTTTTGGGTGAGTTTATACGGAGCTGGCGGGTACAGGATTCGAAATATGCGACCGCCCAATCCATGGTTCCGGGAGCCCGATTTGAGTACCGTCCGAACAATGTGTGGCAGGTGGAAGGCCATTTTGCGATGGAACGTGGACAAGGATTTCACGCTTATGACAACGTGCAGAGCGGATTCTTCATCTCTTATGTGAAGCCCATCCCGAATGGAATCAGTGATGGCTTTGGGGGTGTCGTGAACGCACAGTTCCCAGTGCGGTTCTCGATCGGCATCCAGCAGGAAACTTTTATGAATTTTACTGGCCGCGGCAGTTCGCAATTCAAACCAGTGATGCGACTGTCGTTCTTTTAGGAGCCAGAGGGGCCCATGAAAATCTGTTTAGTAAGTGCATTCCCGCCGAGTAAGCGGGGGCTGAGTGAATACGGATACCACATTGCAC
>JBBSFV010000069.1:0-10319 GCA_038254775.1 Terriglobales bacterium
AATATCCCGGTTTGGCCTGAGGAAATCCCGTTGACTATTGACTGATTGGATGTTCCTCACATCTTTTCTGGTGCAATAGCTTGTCGGTGATGCTCAGTCATCGGTGGATCGGGAAAATCTTTTTGGTGATGCTGTTGAGGCGAGTGTCTATGAGTGCGGGTGATGCGAGAAAGTTACTTCCGTTTTTTGTTGGGTGACGAACGTTTTTGGAGGACCGAATCGGAAAAGCTGCTGCGCTGGCGATGAGTTGAGATCGTCAGCGATTCATCGCGCCGGAAAAATTATCAAAATTATCAGCGAGCGTCGCCGGCTCAACTAGGACCAGAGTGGGGCGTATGAATCCTCTGCGCTGAATCTTCCACAGTGGATACATACATACCCCCTCCCCCCTATATCGGGTATCCCTGGAATCAGCGGGTTAGATGGCAAAGTATCCCTAAAGTATCCCGGGTATCCTGTGGAAAACAGGGGGTACCCCCCCTCCCCCTGTTTTTCTCAAATATGACAAAACAAATGACTTAAGAAATCGAGGGTCTGCAAAAATGACAAAACAAAGGACTTAGCACTCAAGGGCCGGGGGATGCTGAGGGGAACAAAAGGAGAATAGATGATTGCGTGGAAGGAGTCAAGTTCAAGATCACCTGCGACGTGCTTTAGTTTCGGTAGGCTTCGGACGAAACTGCGGACACCCGCACCTTCCGCCATCGTGCCAACAAGCTAAATCAAATCGAGTATCGTGCTCGCCCAACGTGTGCCCGCAAACGCATGGGTCGGCGGTCTCGCGACGCCACAACTCCATGGCATCCCACCACTCGGGTAGCTCGATGTAACAGCCCGATTCATCCAGCTCATAGACCGAGTCCGCGCCGACCTCAGTGAAGAATTTGTAATCCAGGTTGTAGCCGCGTGCCATAAGCATCACGGGAAGCTCATACCAGTTGTCGCCAAGATGAAGGGCGCACCAGGCGATGGCCTCTTCTCTAGTCAGTTCCGGGATTATCGCGGCGTCTCTTTAAAGGACTTTGTTGCGGAAAACTTACCTCGCTTGCTTGTTCACATCTTTCTACTAATGGCAAAGAATGCGTCAGTAAGTGAGTAACAGCCGGTCAGAAACCACCTCTCCCACAAGGCTTTGACCATTCATCTGGAATCTTCGCAACATAGAACGCCCACAGTTTAGATACACCTCACGCTCGAACAAGCCTCGCGGAATCGGTAGATCACACATGATTGCGCCTGACTTCTTGCTGCCATCAATACTCAACGCGACCGAAACCCCTTTATTCTTGCAAGCTTCGATTTCAGTCAATAGCCGTTCGAGTTGAAAACTCTGTGCGCCGTAAAGGATCGTTTGACTGTGGACGTAAGGAGGATCGCAATAAACAAAGTCACCCTTCCGAGTACGGAGCATCATCTCGGCAAAATCTGCAACTTCAAATGTCGTTCCCGACACTCGCTTGGTCCACTCATCTACTCTTGCGGAGAATGAGGACGGAGAGACCGGGGTATGGGGCCCGCAAGGAGTGGACATGAAACCATCGTTCTGACGGAATCGCACCACTCCGCCATAACATGATCGACTCAAGAAAAGCAGATCAGCGGAATTGGGGCTCGCATTGTATGACCGACGAATCGATTCGTATTCCTTGGTGCGGTCGCCCTGAATGAATCGCCTCCACCGCTCCTCATACCAGAGTTTGAGTTGAGCTGGATCTTCTTTCACAGCTTTCCAAATACCAATTAATGGTTCAAAGACGTCCGAGGCAATTGCGCGTTCAGGCGCGAGAGTGCCCAAAACCCCCCCACTCCCTAAGAATGGCTCGTAGTAGGTGTCCATTTCTGAAGGGAAGAAAGCGACGATCTCATGCGCGAAACGCTGTTTGTTCCCTATCCATTTAAGAAGCTGAAACGAGAAGGGTTCAACTGCTCGCGTTGCGGACGTCTTGTCAAAAAGCAAGAACTGCATGGTCAGAGAATATCCCAATTTGGGATGTAGTTAAACGATCCCTATATTCAGATTACCTCAATGCACCGCAATAAAGAGCGAGCACAGCTTCGAGAATTGCTTAGGCAGCTGCGTCTTGAAGCTGGCTTACGGCAAGTCGAGTTAGCCAAACTGCTAAAAAAACCTCAGTCTTACGTCAGTAAATATGAGTCGGGTGAGCGGCGTCTCGATTTCATTGAGGTTCGAGATGTTTGCGCCGCTATTGGTACGAGCATGGCGGAATTGCTGGCGCGTTACGAGCAGGTTAGATGATCGCAGACATACAATTTCGCTATCAAAGTAATGCATTTTGGGCATATGTTCGCGCTCTTAGCCAGATCATTGGGTACACCGGCGATAAAAAAACCATAAAAGTGCCTACTTTGCCCGAAATGGCCGAAGCTATGGTTAAGCTCAGTTTGCCGATAAGCTCTTTAGTGAACAGCGAGGGCGATGCTACCCAGTTGGCCGAAAAGTTACTCTCTTACTTCTCCCACCGCGCAAAACTTTTGAACGAAGATGCAAAGAATCATTTAATGGATCGAGCCGAGGCGGAGAAACTGTTTTTGGAATTGAGAAAAACTTACAAGCCTAAATGTCCACTACCATTCAATAAGCAGAAAGGTCAAAAGAAAGGTTATGCGTTCTTAACCGGGATCGTAAATATTCTGATTGAGTCGAAGTTGGAAGGTCAGGCGTGCAATTATGACCCACGCGCGCTCACTGTTATTACCAAAAATGGGGAACCTCTAAGAACCCTTGCAAGACGGGTTGACGGAGCATTTCCGAACGGTGTCAATCCAATCGCAATTTGGGAGATAAAGGAGTACTACAACACCAAAACTTTCGGAAGCAGGGTCGCTGACGGAGTATATGAGACGCTCCTGGATGGAATGGAGCTTCAGGAGCTCTGGGAACATGAAAGCATTAATGTTTTGCACTATCTCATTGTCGACGACCGGTTCACATGGTGGGAATGCGGCCGCTCATATCTCTGCCGCATCGTCGACATGCTTCACATGGGGTACGTGGACGAGGTGCTCGTAGGCCGAGAGGTTGTGAGCCGAGTACCAGAAATCGTTGCAAACTGGGTAGTCGAATTAAAGCGTCGGTCTGCTTCGTAAAATCTGGGCCGGTGTGAACAGAAAAAGCCCGGCATCCTGTGGGGCTTTTCCCGGTGGAAGAGCAGGCCTTCAGGCCCGCGTCGCTGTGTAGAATGTCCGGGCTTTAGCCCCGGAAGATGAAAACTCCAGCTCCGCAAGACGAACGTACATTCTTTATCACGACGGTTGCGCACCTTCGCCAACCGATCTTCCGCAATGCGGAGCGGGCAAGTCTGCTGGTGGACGTCCTCAAAAAGAATCGTGATACGGGACGATTTCTTCTCCACGCGTTCGTGGTCATGCCCGACCATGCGCACGTCTTATTCACGCCCGCGGAGGATGTGTCTCTGGAGAAGGCGGTGCAGTTCATCAAAGGAGGGTATTCGTTCCGGGTAAAGAAGGAACTTGGGTATAGGGGCGAGGTTTGGCAGCAGAGTTTCACCGAGCATCGGGTGAAGGACGCGGCGGATTTTCAGAATCACGTGGAATACATCCATCAGAATCCGGTGCGGGCGCGGTTGGTGAAGACGGCGGAAGAATATGAGTATTCGTCGGCGGCAGGAAAATTCCATTGCGATGAGTGTCCGCGGTGGCTAAGGCCACCGGGCCAGGGCTAAAGCCCATTCCTTTTTCAATCTTCTACGCGGCCCTGAAGGGCCGCTCTTCCACCGAAGGGCCGCTCTTCCGCCGGGGCTAAAGCCCATTCCTTTTTCAATCTTCTACGCGGCCCTGAAGGGCCGCTCTTCCACCGGGACCAAGGGCCGCTCTTCCGCCGATTACGCAGCAACCAAAGGGCCGCTCTTCCACCGGGACCAAAGGCCGCTCTTCCGCCGGGGCTAAAGCCCATTCCTTTTTCCATCTTTTACGCGGCCCTAAAGGGCCGCTCTTCCACCGATTACGCAGCACCAAAGGGCCGCTCTTCCACTCCACACATAAAAAAGCCCCGCATCTCTGCGGGGCTTTGTTTTTGCCGAAGGCGTCTGCCGGGATGGCGAGTCCTAGTACATGCCGCCCATGCCGCCGTGTCCGCCCGCGGGCTCTGACTTACGCTCCTCGGGGATCTCGGAGACCAGAGCTTCGGTGGTCAGCATCAGGCTGGCGATCGACGCTGCGTTCTGCAGCGCGGTCCGCGTCACCTTGGTCGGATCGATCACGCCGGCCTTTACCAGGTCAGTGTACTCGTTGGTCTGCGCGTTGTAGCCGTAGTTCTTCTCCTTCGACTCGCGGATCTTGGCGATCACGACCGAACCTTCTTCACCCGCGTTCGCCACAATCTGGCGCAACGGCTCTTCGAGCGCGCGGCGGATGATGTTGGCGCCGATCTTCTCGTCGCCCTCCAGGTTCAGCTTCTCGACCGCCGAGGCAACGCGTACCAGGGCCACACCACCGCCCGGGACGATGCCTTCTTCCACAGCCGCGCGCGTCGCATGCATCGCATCTTCCACGCGGGCCTTCTTCTCTTTCATCTCTGTTTCGGTCGCCGCGCCGACTTTGATCACCGCAACTCCGCCCACGATCTTCGCCAAGCGCTCTTGCAGCTTTTCGCGATCGTAGTCACTGGTGGTCTTCTCCACCTGCGCGCGGATCTCTTTCACGCGGCCTTCAATGGTCTTGCTCTCGCCTTTGCCTTCAATGATGGTGGTGTTGTCTTTGTCGATCACGATGCGCTTGGCGCGGCCCAGGTCTTCCGTCTTCACGTTCTCGAGCTTGAGGCCCAAGTCTTCCGTGATGGCGTTGCCGCCGGTCAGGATGGCAATGTCCTGCAGCATTGCCTTGCGGCGGTCGCCGAAGCCCGGCGCCTTTACGGCGGCCACGTTCAATGTGCCACGCAGCTTATTCACCACCAGGGTGGCAAGCGCTTCGCCTTCCACATCCTCGGCGATGATCAACAGCGGCTTGCCCCCGCGCGCAATGTTCTCAAGCAAGGGCAGCAGGTCCTTCATGGAAGAGATCTTCTTCTCATAAATGAGCACGAAGGGATCTTCCAGCACGGCTTCCATGCGCTCGGCATCGCTCACGAAATAAGGCGAGAGATAGCCGCGGTCAAACTGCATGCCTTCCACCACTTCAAGCTGCGTCTCCATGGTCTTGGACTCTTCCACGGTGATCACGCCATCCTTGCCCACCTTCTTCATAGCTTCCGCGATGATGCGGCCGATGGTCTCATCATTGTTTGCCGAGATGGTGCCCACCTGGGCGATCATCTCACCGCTGACAGGCTGTGAGATCTCGTCCACGGCGCCTTTGATGCGATTGCCGTCTTTGTCGAGGGAGCCGCAGATCGCGAGCACCGCTTTGTCGATGCCGCGCTTGAGCGCCATCGGGTTCGCGCCGGCTGCAACCGTCTTCACGCCTTCGCGATAGATAGCCTGCGCCAGGACGGTGGCGGTGGTGGTGCCGTCACCGGCAACGTCGCTGGTCCTGCTGGCAACTTCACGTACCATCTGCGCGCCCATGTTCTCCATGGCGTCCTTCAATTCAATCTCTTTTGCCACGGAAACGCCGTCCTTGGTAATGGTCGGCGAACCGAATTTCTTCTCGATGACCACGTTGCGTCCCTTGGGGCCGAGCGTGACTTTTACCGCATCTGCCAGGGTGTTCACGCCGCGCAAAATTGCCTGCCGCGACTCTTCTCCGTGAATGATCTGCTTTGCCATATCTCTTCAATCTCCTGATTGAGTACCGGGTACAAAGTACCGGGTACCGAGTTTCCGATCGCGCGGTATGCGCAATGTGATTTGAAAATCCTTAAGCTTGGGTACTGCTTGCTTTGGTCTTGTTCTTGAATCTTGAATTTCTGCGCACTGCGTACTGGGTGTTTGCATAGTTACTCGCTACCCGGTACTCGGTAACCGCTACTCGAGTTAGGCGCTTTTCCGCGCGCCTGCGGCGGCCCCGCTCAACACGCCAAGTATTTCTTCCTCGCGCATGATCAACAGCTCTTCACCATCGATCTTCACTTCATTGCCGGCATATTTGCCGAAGAGGATGCGGTCGCCTTCTTTTACGTCCAGGGGAATGCGCTCGCCCTTTTCGCGCTTGCCTTGTCCAACTGCCACAACGACGCCTTCCTGCGGCTTTTCTTTGGCCGAGTCAGGAATGATGATGCCGCCACGTACCGTTTCCATCTCTTCAATTCGACGGACCAAAAGACGGTCATGCAAGGGGGTAAGTTTCTGTGCCATGTGCAACTCCTAATAAATGTGGGTTTTAAAAGCTGGTTGTTGAAAAACTGGTTTTTAGAATCTGATTTGCCGGGGGCTCCAAGGCGTTTTTTGGGAATTTAGCAGTCTGCCCTACGGAGTGCTAATTTTACGGAGCGGAAGGGGGCGCTGTCAAGCCAGGATGTGAGTGTAAGAGGCTCAAATACAGGAGGGATGTCTTGAAAGCCACTAAGGTTTCAAAAGTTTACTAACAAGGCAACACAGACCTGAGTTCGTGTTATCTAAAAGGATTAAGGTGGCAAGCTGCGGGATTTAGGCTGGCAGCGGGGCACCGAGAAGAATCTATCCCCCAGGTCGTATCCAAGTGCAGTTACTCCGGGCCCAAGAAGTTTGTTCTGAATTAAGCGCCGAGAGCGGTTTTATTGGCGTCATTGTGCGTCGCGCGGGTGATTTTTGCTGCAGCGGCGCGGAGCGTCTCGGCAAGTCAGTAGCGTGGATTGCACTGTTGGTGAGCGCGGCGTTCGCGCAGAATGCTGCTTCCATGCCTGATAACGGCAGTGCGCCGGCTGCCGGACAGGCACAGGTCCAGCAACAGGTTAAGGCAGAGATAGTCACGAATCCGTTTGCCACGCCGTGGAAATTGGATGGCGCCAACGCCGCTGCTTCCGTGGCATCCGAGGGTCGCGCGGTTGAGATGGCGCTGAAGACGGCGAAACATATCTCGCTGACGCCAAGTCCAGAGGGACTGGAGAGCGAGTCCACTGCCCCGGCCGATCCGCTGACGCTGAGTGGGATCGGATTCACCGGCAGCGATGCTGGATTAGGGGCCGGCTTCAACGTGAGCGGAGCTTCCGCGCAAGATGCGCGGAATTCGGTGACTGCAAATGGTGGTGCCGGAGCGATGCATCCGGGTACGGCATGGAAGTCGATCAATGAGACGCTGCTGCCGAAGGCGGATGCCAGGTCACTCTCGCTGGTGCCGAAGAAATATGACGTGAGCCACATTGGCGATCGCGGCGTGGGCAGTGGCATGAACTTCTATTCCACGGAAAAAGAGATCACGCTGGGCAAACAGCTCTCGCAGGAAGTGGAGCAGCAGGCGAAGTTGTTCGCTGACCCTGTGGTGAACGAGTATGTGAACCGGATCGCGCAGAACCTGGCGCGCAATTCGGACGCGAAAGTTCCGTTCAAAGTGAAGATCATTGACAGTGACGAAGTGAATGCCTTCGCGCTGCCGGGCGGATTCTTCTATGTGAACGTTGGCCTGTTAATGGCGGCGGAGAATGAAGCGGAGCTTGCGGGGGTGCTGGCGCATGAGATCGGCCACGTTGCCGCGCGACATGCGACCAAGACGCAGACCAAGAAAGACATCTGGGACCTGGCATCGCTGCCGCTGGTGATGGTGGGGGGACCGGCGGGCATGGCAGTGCGCAATCTGATGGGGATCGCCGTGCCCATGACCTTTTTGAAATTCAGCCGCGATGCGGAGCGGGAGGCGGACCTGCTGGGCATTGAGTATCAATATGCGGCGGGATACGATCCGGCGGCGATGGTCACGTTCTTTGAGAAGTTGAGCGCGCAGGAGAAACGCAAGCATGGATTCATGTCATCGGCATTCTCGACGCATCCCATGAATGAAGATCGCATCGAACGCTCGCAAAAGACGATCGAGAACATGTTGCCGGCAAAAGAACAGTACCTGACGACCACCAGCGATTTTGATCAGGTGAAAGCTCGATTGATCACGCTGACCACCGGCAAGAAGCAAGAGGTGCAGATGGCCGGCGTGCAGCGTCCGACATTGCGCAAGGCGAATGGTGACGGCGGGAAAGTCAATAAGGACGATGATCGCCCGACGTTGAAGAGGCAGTAAGCAGTACGCAGTATGCAGAAGCGCGGCTTAGGCCGCGCTTTTTTTGCGGCGAGCGGTGCTGATCAAAGGGATCCTTCGCTTCGCTCAGGATGACAATTCAATTTGTTATCCCATCATGTTCCAAACGGCCGGGGATGGTTCATCGTCGTTCAATCGTCCCTTCGGGACTTGGATAGTTTTTTGAGACGGTTACCCACGACTTCGTCGTGGGCTGCAATTCAATCGCCGCTTCGCGGCTCAAAAGCAGATTCCTCGCTAGGCTCGGAATGAAAAGTGCGGACGCGCTGGTATTTAAAGGGATCCTTCGCTGCGCTCAGGATATCTAGGCCCACCCTTGCTCGCGCTGCGCGCTGCGCAAGAAGGGGGCACCCACCCAATTGTTTATCGTGTTGCGGAAGATCGACCGTCAGGGGCTAAAGCCCTTTTTTATCGCACGGTAACGCGGGGCTGAAGCCCGCTCTTCCACCGACCCACATCTGCTGCGCAGATATGGGGCACAATGGGGCCACTCCCACATCTGCTGCGCAGATATGGGGGTACAATGGGGCACACTCCCACATCTGCTACGCAGATATGGGGCGCCGGTGAGCATGATTTCTTGAGTGTGATTCCCCACTCAAGCCAACATCAGGCTTGAATGGGCCACCTCGCCCAGGATTTCGTCGAATTTGCGGTGGTGTTTAAAGGGATCCTTCGCTGCGCTCAGGATGACAATTGCGGCGAGTGGTGCTGTTCATAGGGATCCTTCGCTGCGCTCAGGATGACAATTGCGGCGAGTGATGCTGAGAATAGGGATCCTTCGCTGCGCTCAGGACATTTAGACCCACCCTTGCTCGCGCTGCGCGCTGCGCAAGGATGGGGCACCCGGCGCTGCGCAAGAATGGGGCACCCGGCTTGAATGGGCCACCCGCCCACCCGGCGTCTCAAGTGTCCACCTAGGAGTCCTGATTCGACCTGAGTTTCCAGTCGATCTGGCGCAGCATGCCGAGCAGGGCATTTGCGTCTGGCGCGGAGAGCTTGAGGCGGTGGATGAGCCGGCGAAGCTTGAGTTCGCTGGGGCGGGTGGTGGATCGCGTGGTGTATTCGCTGGTGGCGAGGATCTGGGTGAGCAGGGAGGTCATGCGCTCGAGGTCGTCGGCGGTTGCGGGCTGGATCTTGTCTTTGGTGGGGACGGGTTTGGATCCGCGGATCAATTCGTAGAGAGCGACTGCGACCGCCTGGCCCAGGTTCATGGAGATGTGTTCCTGGCGGGTAGGGATGCGGATGAGCGAGTGGCAGTGGCTGAGATCCTGCTGCGAGAGCCCGGTTTTTTCCGAGCCGAAGAGCAGAGCGACTTTCCCTTTCTTCAAACATTTGCGGATCAGGGGCGCGGCGGACCGGGGAGAGTGCAGCGGCTGTTGCAGATCGCGATGCCGTACCGCGGTGGTGCCGATCACCTGCGAGCAGTCGGCGATGGCTTCCGCGACGGTGGCAAATTCCTGGGAATGGTTGAGCAGGTCCGGAGCGCCGACCGCGGAGCGCGCTTCCCGAAAGGAAAGCTTGTAATCATTCACAACCCGAAGATGTTGGAAGCCGAAGTTGCTCATGGATGTTGGAAGCCGAAGTTGCTCATGGCCCGGGCTGCGGCGCCGATGTTGAGCGGGTTGCGGGCGTGGACGAGGACAACGCGCAGTTGGTCGAGATCAGCGGGAGTGAGCAAGGGGAGATTGTATTCCGCTCCACTTTTAGGAAGCGTGGTTGCGCGGAGGAAGCGTGCTTTGCGCGAGAGTCACAGATGAAAAGCGTTTTCCTTCAAGTCGCTGCGCTCATGTCGGAAAAACTTGAGGGTCAGCAAAACTTGAGGGTCAGCTAAACCTCAGCTAAAACTTTAGCGCGTCCGGCAGGATGTGGATGGAGAACTCCGCCATCAGGTTTTTCTTTACCATGGGCCCGCGCAGTTTGTGGGGCTGATTTTTGGGATCAAGGTAGGAGATCAACAAGGGCTTGTCACCGAATGGCTTGATGCGCCAGTCGTGGGTCTTGCCGGCGGCAAGATGCGAGATGCCATAGGAGCCGCCCTCATATTCCACTTCAACATTATGGATCTCAGCACCGGTGTCATTGGTGATGTGGACACTGGTGACGCGGGAGAGGCATCCGGCGAGGAAGAGGAAAAGGAGAAGTGTCCAGTTTTGAATTTTCAGCTTGGGGAACAT
>JBBSFV010000070.1:0-10298 GCA_038254775.1 Terriglobales bacterium
AAGCCCCAGAAATACTTGCTGCTCGTACGCGGCCCTGAAGGGCCGCTCTTCCACCCCGGGGCTAAAGCCCCAGAAATACTTGCTGCTCGTACGCGGCCCTGAAGGGCCGCTCTTCCACCCCGGAACTAAAGCCCCAGAAATATTTGCTGATGGTACACGGCCCCGAAAGGGCCGCTCTTCCACCCCGGGGCTAAAGCCCCAGAAATATTTGCTGCTCGCACGCGGCCCTGAAGGGCCGCTCTTCCACCGCAGTTATTTGACGATCTCGACCAAATGCGGGATCTTTGCCACCATCCCGCGGATGGAGGGTGAATCTTCGCGCTCGACGATCTGGTTCAGGCGGGTGAAGCCAAGGCCTTTCACGACCTTCTTATGCTTCTCCGGCGCACCGATGGCGGAGCGCACCCACTTGATGTGCATCATTTTCATCTTGGATCTGCCTTGAGGCTTGTCTTTGGCCTTGTCTTGAACTTTTTCTGTCGTCATTTTTACAGCTCCTGTACGGACTTGCCGCGCATGGCGGCGACGGCTTCGCGGTCACGCAGTTTGGTGAGCGCATCAAAGGTCGCCTTGATCACGTTGTGCGGGTTCGCCGATCCCAGGCTCTTGGTGAGCACGTTCTGGATGCCCGCCGAGGTCATGACCGCGCGCACGGCGCCGCCGGCGATCACGCCGGTGCCTTCCGGAGCCGGTTTGAGCAGCACCTGGCCGGAGCCGAACTTGCCCAGCGAGATGTGGGGGATGGTGGTGGCAGTGAGATTGATCCTGATGAGGTTCTTCTTGGCCGCTTCGATGGCTTTGCGGATGGCTTGGGGGACTTCCTTGGCCTTGCCGGAGCCGAAGCCGACCACTCCGGCGGAGGGGTCGCCGACGACGACCAGCGCGGCGAACGACATGTTCTTGCCGCCCTTGACGACTTTGGTGACACGGTTGATGGCCACCACCTGGTCTTTCAGGTTGAAGCTACCGGCATCGATTCTCTTCCTGGTGATCATTGCCATATCCTTAAAACTCCAATCCAGCTTCGCGGGCTGCATCCGCCAGCGCCTTGATGCGTCCGTGGTAGAGGTATCCGCCGCGGTCAAAGACAACTTTTTTGACGCCTTTTTCCTGGGCGCGCTGGGCGATCATCTTGCCCACTACTTTTGCCGAGGCGACATTGCCGCCGATGACCTTGGCATTCTTCTCACCCTTGTGGCCCTCGAGGGTGCTTGCCGAGACCAGCGTGGTCCCGGTGGCATCGTCGATCACCTGCGCGTAAATGTGATTGAGCGAGCGGTAGACGTTGAGGCGCTGGCGAGCGGTGGACCCGCTGAGCTTGCGGCGGATGCGGGTATGCACCCGCTGCCGCGTGGCATTTCTTTCAACATTGGGGATCATAATTCTTTCTGCTTCCTTGCCTGACCTTGATCACGCCTGAAGCGGCTGTGTTCATGTCCGGCGGTTAT
Organism: Terriglobales bacterium; assembly: GCA_038254775.1. Taxonomy (GTDB): domain Bacteria; phylum Acidobacteriota; class Terriglobia; order Terriglobales; family Acidobacteriaceae; genus JBBSFV01. The sequence goes on from JBBSFV010000070.1 coordinate 1,449, forward strand.
GCGCGGCAGCGTTGCCGCGAAGACTATTTGGCTCCGGTCTTACCGACCTTCTTCTTCAACTTCTCGCCTGCATAGCGGATGCCCTTCTGTTTATAAGGGTCCGGCTTGCGCAGCGAGCGCATGTCCGCCGCGACCTGGCCGACCTTCTGGCGGTCGATGCCCTGCACCGTCAAGCGCGTCGCCTTGGGGTCGATGGCAACCGTGACCCCGCTGGGCAAGGGGAATTCGATAGGGTGCGAGTAGCCCAGGGTGAACACGACGGTATCCTTGCCCTTCAGTTCGACGCGGTATCCGATGCCCACGATCTCAAGGTCCTTGGTCCATCCCGTGGTCACGCCGGTGACGGCATTGGAGACCAGAGCGCGGACCAATCCATGCTCGGCTGCCTTGTCGTCCGCCTCCCGGATAGCGACGATGTTGCCGTTCTGCTGCTCCAGGCGAACGCCGTTGGGAATGTGGGTCTCCACCTTCCCTTTGGGCCCCTGGACAAATACGGTATTCCCGCGGGTCTCAAATTTCACGCCCTGCGGCAGGGCAATCGGCTTTTTACCTATTCTAGACATTTCGTTTCCTTATGAGTCGCCCGCGGCCAGGCCGTGGGTTCCACGCGGGGCTAAAGCCCCAAAATCTACTTGCTACCTGTCATGCAGGCCTAAAGGCCTGCTCCACCCAAAAGCCGGGGCTAAAGCCCCAATCCTTTTTGTTGCAACGCGGCGCTGAAGCGCCGCTCTTCCACCTGGCTAAAGCCGGGTGATCGCTCTTAATAGATCTCGCAGAGCAGTTCTCCGCCTACGCCTTCTTTGCGTGCCTGGCGGCCGGTCATCACGCCCTTGGGCGTAGTGAGGATGTTGATCCCGAGCCCACCCAGGACGCGGGGAATATCATTGCGGCTGATGTAGACGCGGCAGCCGGGGCGGGAGATGCGGGTAACGGAGTTGATGGCCCCCTCATTGTTCGCACCGTACTTCAGGTAGACACGCAGGACCTTGCGGCCCTCTTCTTCCGTGGTCTTGAAGTTGGCGATGTAGCCCTCTTCTTTGAGCACTCGGGCGATCTCCGCCTTGAGCTTGCTGGCGGGAACGTCGAGCTTCTGGTGGCGCGCCTTGTGCGCGTTGCGGATGCGAGTCAAAAAATCTGCGACCGGATCGGTCAAATTCATCTTTCCTTCTCCTTCTTCACTGCCCGTTCGCCTGTGGCACCCAACTCGAGGCTGCCATGCCTCTCGTAAGCCCTTTTGGGGCCGGGTATGCCGCACAGGAACCCGCGACAGGGTTGAACTGCTTCACCTGCTACCTCTGCCAGGCAGAGATGGAACAAGCTTTTCTTACCAGGACGACTTGCAAACGCCGGGGATCTCGCCCTTGAGCGCCAAACCGCGGAAGCAAAGCCTGCAGAGGCCGAACTTGCGCAGGAAAGCGCGCGGGCGTCCGCAGATCTTGCAACGGTTGTGCTGCCGGGAAGAGAACTTCGGCTTCTTGTTGTCCTTGGCGATCTTTGCTGTGGTTGCCATTGTGTCCTTTTATCTCTTGATTAAGCGTTACTGCTGGCGGAACGGCATGCCTAACTGTTTCAGCAGCGCGCGCGCCTCATTGTCATCCTTCGCGGTGGTCACGATGGTGACGTTCATACCCTTCGTCTTCTCGACCTTGGAGTAATCGATCTCCGGAAAGATCAACTGATCACGCACGCCGAGCGTGTAATTGCCGCGCCCATCGAATGATTTGGTAGAGACCCCGCGGAAGTCGCGTACCCGGGGCAGCGCCACATTGATCAGCCGGTCCAGGAACTCATACATACGGTCACCGCGCAGGGTGACCATGGCGCCGATGGCCTGGCCGGCGCGGACCTTGAACGCCGCGATCGACTTCTTGGACTTGGTGCTGACCGGCTTCTGTCCGGTGATCTGCGCCAGCTCGTTCATCGCGGGATCGAGGACCTTGGCATTCTGCGTCGCCTCACCCACACCCATGTTGATCACGACTTTATGCAGGCGGGGCACGGCCATGGTGTTATCCAGGCCAAGCTCCTTCTGCAGCGCCGGAGCAATCTCTTTTACATATCTCTCTTGTAATCTGCTTGCCATCTTCAGCCTTTTTCTTTCTCCCACAGTGCTCGGAGTGGATACCGTTTTAGTCGACCTTCATCACGTTCGAGATATGGACCTTGCTCTCGCGCTCCGCGATACCGCCTTTGATCTGTTTCTGCGGGTTGGGGCGAACATGTTTCTTGATCATCTTGACGCCCTCGACCAGCACCTTGTTCTCTCTGGGAAAGACGGCCAGCACCCGGCGCGGATCTTTCAAATTCTTGCCGCGTCCGGTGATGATGCGGACCATGTCGCCTCGTTTTACGTGTGCAGTTGCCATAATGGATTCCTTATTTCCTTTATATGAGGGCTTCTCCCTCACCGGTTCACAAAACCTCAGGCGCGAGTGAAACGATCTTCAGGAACTTCTTGTCGCGCAGCTCACGCGCGACCGGGCCGAAGACGCGGGTACCGACCGGTTCGCCGGCGTCATTGATGAGCACGGCAGCGTTCTGGTCAAAGCGGATGTAGGTGCCATCGCGACGGCGGGTCTCTTTGCGCGCGCGCACCAGGACGGCCTTGACGACGGTACCTTTTTTCACTGTGCCATCGGGCGAGGCTTCTTTGACCGCCGCGGTGAACACGTCACCCAGATGCGCGGTCAAGCCGGTGCCGCCGCCGAGAGGCAGGATGACCTGGAGCTTGCGGGCCCCGGAGTTATCCGCCACTTCGAGCATCGATCTCATCATCACTGCCATATGTGTCTCCTTGATCTCAGAGCGCTTCTGCTCTGCTTGACCTAGCTCGCTTTTTCTTCCTTGACGCTTGCAGCAGCCAAGGCGGAGCGGCGCATGACTTCGATCAGTCGCCAGCGCTTCAGCTTGGACATGGGGCGGGTCTCTTCGATGCGCACCACGTCGCCCACCAGCGCGGTGTTGCCGGCATCATGCGCATAGAAGCGCTTGCTGCGCTTGATCACGCGCTTATAGAGCGGATGCGCCTTTTTCATATCGACCTTGACCACAATGGTGTCTTTCATCGAGGTAGAGACGACTTCGCCCACCTTGGTGGCGCGGCCACTTTTCTTCTCAGCAGTGTTCTCTGCAATTGCCATGGCTACTTCTTCTCCGGTTTCACAGCGGCACGTTCGCGGTGGATGGTCTTCACCCGGGCCACACTCTTGCGCAGCTCGCGCACTTTGTTCAAGCTCTCGGTCTGCCCCATCTTCATCTGGAATTTCAGGCGGAAGAGCTGGTCCATCAGCTCGCGCTCCTGCTGCTTGAGCTCGGCGTCGGTCAGGTTGCGTATCTTTTCTACGTTCATCTCTTTTTCTCATCCGGCGCGTGCCAGCCGCGCCCTGCAAAACTTTTAGTGCTTGCCCTCACGGGCCACGAACTTGGTCTTGAGCGGCAGCTTGTTCGAAGCCAGCCGCATGGCTTCCATGGCAGTCGTCTGGTCGACGCCTTCCATCTCGAACAGGATCTTGCCCGGCTTTACCACCGCGACCCAGTGGTCGAGCGCGCCTTTGCCGGAGCCCATGCGGACTTCAGCGGGCTTCTTGGTGATGGGCTTTGCGGGAAAGAGGCGCAACCATACTTTGCCGCCACGCTTGATGAAACGCGTCATGGCGACACGGCTGGCCTCGATCTGGCGATCCGAGATGAATCCCGGCTCCAGCACCTTGAGTCCAAAATCACCGAAAGCCAACTCCGAGCCGCGCCATGCCTTGCCGCGCACGCGTCCCTTCTGCTGCTTGCGGTACTTCACTTTCTTGGGCATCAACATAACTAAATCCTCAAGTAGCCAATGGCCAGTAGCCAGGGGCCGGATATTCCCAAAGAGGCTGTCAGCTTTCGGCCTTCAGCTCTCTCCCAAACCTTTACAGCAACTGGTGTTCGAGCAACGAGAAAACCAGCAACCAAAAAACAGTCCTTAAAACGCTCCCGCCGTGACCCGAGGCTCGCGGGTCTCACGCTTCTTCTGCGGGAGGATCTCGCCTTTGTAGACCCAGCACTTCACGCCGATGATGCCGAAGGTGGTATGCGCCTCGGCAAACCCGTAATCAATGTCGGCGCGCAGGGTATGCAGCGGCAGCCGGCCTTGCAGGTACCACTCCGAACGCGCGATCTCATTGCCGTTCAAACGGCCGGAGACGCGGACCTTGATGCCTTTGCAGCCGAAGCGTAGAGCGGAATCGACCGCTTTGCGCATGGCGCGGCGGAAGCCGACACGCTTCTCCAATTGCAGCGCGATCGATTCGGCAACCAGTTGCGAATCGAGCTCCGGCTTGTGCACTTCCTGGATATCGACAAAGACATCGCGCCCGGTGCTCTTCTGCAGCTCGGCCTTGAGCTTGTCGATCTCCGCGCCTTTTCGGCCGATGATGATGCCTGGCCGGGCGGTGCGGATGATGATGCGCAGCTTGTTGCCGGGACGTTCGATCTCGACCGAGCTCACGCCCGCCGACTTCAGCTTGTCTTTCAGCTCGGCCTTGAGCTTTATGTCTTCAAGCAAAAGTTTGTCATAGCCGCGCTCCACGAACCAGCGTGAACGCCAAGGCTTGGTGTATCCCAGCCGAAACCCGTAAGGATGGACTTTCTGTCCCATTCTGTTCTCCAGTAAAACTAAAAACTTTCGTTTACTTCTTCGCCGCGGTCTTCTTCTTTGCGGCAGTCTTCTTGGCAACGGCCTTCTTAGCCGAAGCCTTTTTCTTCGCGGGCTTTGCACTTCCCGATGCCGCTTGGACGCTACTATCCGCAGTGGTGACCGAGCCTTCGGCATTGCGCTCCGCGAGCACGATGGAAAGATGGGCCATGCGCCGTTGATAGCGGAAGGCGCGGCCCATGGGGGCGGGGCGGATGCGCTTCATGCGCGGGCCTTCGTTCGAGACCACGTTCTTTACATACAGGTGGTCAAGGTCGATATCGAGGCCTTTTTCCTGGCTCAGGTAATTGGCATTCTGGATCGCCGAGCGCAGCAATTTTTCCACGTCAGGCGCGATGCCCTTCCTGCTGAACGTAAGCGTGTTCAACGCATCTTCCACGCGGCGGCCCTTGATGAGATCGAGCACCAGGCGCGCCTTTTGCGGCGATACGCGCACATACTTTGCTTGAGCTGTGAATTCCATGTTTCTTCCTTAAAATCTCAGAACCGCTTTACTGCTGTTACGAGATCCCTCGACTTCGCTCGGGATCTCGGCTGCGGGCTCAGACGCCCGCATAACGCTTCTACTTCGCCGGTTTGGCGGTGGTCTCCGCCGCCTTGACCGAGTGCCCTTTAAAAGAGCGGGTCGGGCCGAACTCACCCAACTTGTGTCCCACCATGTTCTCCGACAGGTACACGGGAATGAACTTCTTCCCGTTATGCACCGCGATGGTGTGTCCCACCATGTCGGGGTGAACGGTCGAGCGCCGCGACCAGGTGCGGATCACTTTTTTCTCGTTCCGGTTATTCATGTCATCGATCTTCTTCATGAGAGAGACTTCGATGAACGGTCCTTTTTTTGTCGAACGTGCCATTTCGTTGTTCCTCTAATCCTTATTTGGTGCGGCGGTTGACGATGAATTTGTCGGTCCGCTTGTTGTTGCGCGTCTTGTATCCACGAGTGGGCTGTCCCCAGGGCGTGACCGGATGGCGTCCGCCGGAGGTCTTGCCTTCACCCCCACCATGCGGGTGATCGACCGGGTTCATGGCCACGCCGCGGTTGGTGGGCCGGATACCCAGCCAGCGGTTGCGTCCAGCCTTGCCGATGGTGACATTTTCGTGGTCAACGTTTCCCACTTGCCCGATGGTCGCCATGCACTCGATCAGCACCTTGCGAGTCTCGCCTGAAGGCAGTTTGAGCAGCGCGTAGTCGCCTTCCTTCGCGACCAGTTGTGCCGAACCACCGGCGGAGCGCACCATCTGCGCGCCCTTGCCGGGCTTGAGCTCAACGGCATGGACGGTGGTACCGGGAGGAATGTTGCGCAGCGGCAACGCGTTTCCCACCAGGATGTCAGCTTCGGCGCCAGAGACGATCTTTTGTCCGACCTGCAATCCCAAGGGCTGCAGGATGTAACGCTTCTCGCCATCGGCATAGGCCACCAGGGCGATGCGCGCGGAGCGGTTGGGATCGTATTCGATCGAGACCACGGTGCCGGGAATACCGGACTTGTCGCGCTTGAAGTCGATGAGGCGCAGCTTGCGCTTGTGCCCACCGCCGACGTGGCGCATGGTCATGTCGCCGGTATTGCGGCGGCCGCCGGTGCGCTGCTTGGGCTGGGTCAGCGATTTCAAGGGACGGTTGGTCGTGATGTCGTCATTCACCAATTGCGTGGCGAAGCGTCGCGATGCCGTGTACGGTCTGTATGTCTTGATTGGCATTTGATTTTCTCTATTCCAGGGCTCCGTCGCCAGCGACTTCGCCCTCGCCTTTTGCTAGCGCTTTCTCGGCGCTCGCTCCAGCCTCACCCTCCGCCTAAAGCGAAGTTTTTGCTCATTACCTGTTGCTCATTACATGTTCTGTGCGTACTCGGGCATCTTCTCGCCGGACTTCAATCGGACGTATGCCTTCTTCCAGTCAGGGCGGAAGCCGGTAAACTTGCCGCGGCGCCGCTCTTTGCCCACAAAATTCGCGGTGCGCACCGAATCGACTTTTACTTTGAAGATCGACTGCACCGCTTCCTTCACTTCAGTCTTGGTCGCCTTGGCCGCCACTTCAAAGACCAGCGTGCCTTCGGTCTCTTTCACGCCTAGCCCTTTTTCCGTGATGATGGGCTTGCGGATGATCTGATAAGCAGACTTCATTACGCCACCTCCGCTTTCTTCTTGGGAGCGGTGCTCTTCAGCGAGTTCTGCAGCTTCTCAAGCGCAGCCTGGGAGAAGATGGCGCGGTCATAGCGCAGCAGGTGATAGGGATGGACAGATGAACCGCTGACCAACTCCACACCTTTCAAATTGCGCGAGCTGAGCACCAGGTTCTTATTGCTGGCGATCGAGCCGGCCTCGACGAGCAGGATGGTCTTCTCGGCTTTGAGCCCGGTCAAGGTCTTGCGAAAGTTTTTCGACTTCGGCTCTTTGATCTCAAAGCTCGAGACCACAGTCAGCTTGCCGTCCGCCACCTTGGCCGCCAGCGCCGAACGCAATGCGCCCAACAACTTCTTCTTGGGGAAGGCATAGTCATAGGAGCGGGGCTGGGGTCCGTGGACGGTGCCGCCATGCCGCCAGAGTGGAGAGCGGATGGAGCCCACGCGGGCGCGTCCGGTGCCCTTCTGCCGCCACAGCTTCTTGCCTGCGCCGGAGACCAGCTTCTTGTTCTTGGTGGCATGGGTGCCGGCGCGCGCAGCCGAGCGGTAATGTTTCACCGCCTCCCAAAGCAGGGCTTCATTCACCGCGCCAAAGACTTCCGCAGCGAGTTCAAAGCTTCCTACTTTCTTGCCGTTCAGGTCCAGTACATCGATGTTTGCCATTAGGATTTCTTCTTTCCAGCAGCGGCCTTCTTAGCTGCCTTCAAAGGATCAACGGTGCCAGATCCAGCGAACCCGCGGCGCTCCCGCGGCGGCTTTTTGGCCCGGCTGATGGTCACATAACCGTCTTTCGGCCCCGGGACCGCGCCTTCCACCATCAACAGATTCTCTTCCAGATCAATGCCCACGATACGCAGGTTGCGGACGGTCACGTTCTCGACGCCCATGTGTCCCGGCATCTTCTGTCCGGGGAATACGCGCGAGGGGAATGAGGATGCGCCGATCGAACCTTGTACTTGGAACATATGTCCGTGGCTGGCAGGGCCTCCACCGAACTTGTGGCGCTTCACCACTCCCGCGAATCCACGGCCTTTGCTCACGCCGGTCACATCCACAAATTTGTCGTCGGAAAAGATATCCACCAGGACCTTATCGCCGACCTTGACGCCTTTGGGCGTTGCGGGGGCGGCCTCGCCTTCAGCCGCCTGGTCCGCGGCCTTCTCTTCTCTGTTCTGCTGCTTCTGATCGGTCACGACGATGGCGAATTCCTTCACCAGCTTTACCGGCGGCAGGTTGTTCTTCTTCAAGTGCCCGAGCTCGGCGCCGGAGAGCTTGCGCTCCTTCACGAACTCGATCAGCCCGACCTGCGCCGACTCATAGCCATCTTTAGTGGCGGTCTTGCGCTGGGTGACAACGCACGGGCCGGCCTGCAGCACGGTGATGGGGCGAACATCGCCCTTCTCATCGAAGAGCTGCGTCATGCCGACTTTCTTTCCTAAGATTCCCGAGATCATTGTTCTCTTCTCCTCATCATTCGCCGCTTAAACGGCGAACTGCAGGTGTTATTTCTTGGCGTTATGCTCTTTGCCGAATGCCTTGATCTCAACGTCGACGCCCGCGGGCAGGTCGAGCTTCATCAGTGCATCCAGCGTCTGCTGCGTCGGCTCCAGGATGTCGAGCAGGCGCTTGTGGGTGCGGATCTCAAATGCCTCACGCGACTTCTTGTCCACGTGGGGAGAGCGCAGCACACAATACTTGTTCTTCACCGTGGGCAACGGAATAGGGCCGGCGATCTGTGCGCCAGTGCGGCGCGCGGTATCAACGATCTCACCTGTGGACTGGTCCAGGATGCGATAGTCATAGGCCTTCAACCGTATGCGGATTCTTTCTTTACCGATCATTTTCATTTTCCTTAAAGAGCATTTGGCTAGTCGCCCGAAGGGCTGGTCTGCCGTTTGATTTTTTTCTTACGCAACAATCTCGCTGATGGTTCCCGCGCCCACCGTGCGTCCACCTTCACGGATGGCGAAGCGCAAGCCCTTCTCCATCGCCACCGGAGTATGCAGCTCGATCTCCAGTTGCACGTTGTCCCCCGGCATC
>JBBSFV010000071.1:0-9418 GCA_038254775.1 Terriglobales bacterium
CTCATCCACTGCTCGATCGCGATCCACGCCCTCCGACACTGCCAGAGCGGTCCCGCGAGTATGGCGGCGGGCAATCATTTTAGGCACAGGTGGGGGGCTGAATCCGTAGAACTGGTCACTGCTGTCCGGCGAGAATAGCTGCACGATCTTGAATCCATTCTTGCCATCCGCCACGAAAGCCATTTGGCTGGAACTCACCATCCCGATCTTGATGTCGTTGGTATCGCTGAGTTGGCCATCGGCGTTGAAGATGCTATAGAGCTTTGGTTTTTCGGGCCGCTCAACATCGACGATCACCATGCCATCCTTGCCCCCGGCGATATATGCATATGTGCGTGCAACATAGATATTGCGGGCGTCTGCGATGGGCAGCGAAGGTGTACTAACCGGCTTTGGCTGCGCAAGGTTGGTCACGTCCAGCACCTTGAGTCCATCTCGATCCACCACGAACGCGTAACGGAATTGCACGGCGATCCCACGCGGATCATTCAACTGGGGAGAACCCAAACGCGCAGTCACTTTCGGGTGTACCGGATCATTGAGATCGACTACCACCAGTCCTGCATCGCAAAGAATGTATGCGTACGTCCCGGCGATAGTGATCCGGTGGGCCCCAGTGAGCACGCCACCCGGATTGAACGCCAGCGCCCGCCGCAAGAAATTGTTGCGTGGCTCGCCATCTAGAAGCGTCGAAACTCCGGGGACGGAGCTGTTCTTACGAGCGTCACCCACTATCACTAGTCCTTCGTACTTGTCTGCAACATAAAGAAAGCCGTACATGGGATGGACGCTTTGCTCTTCATTCTCCAGCAGGTGTTTTCGCGTGGGATCGATGGCCAAGGTGCTGGGTGAAGCTACAGCAGTCGCATACCTGGTCTTCACGAAAAGGCGTTGCCCGAGCGGTGAGACCGGAGCGGTGTTCATCTTTTCTGAAAAATCTTTATTGTCAACGTTAGCCACGTCAAAGATGCGGAGCCCGCCTTCGCCGGTAGCGGCATACAAGTATTCTCCTCGTAATTGCAGATCGAGCACCTTTCCCGGATGCTCCTCCACCTCTTGCAGCTCACCATGGTTCTTCTGGTGGCGGGCGTAGTCCTTGGGGTGGGCATGATGCTGAAAGTCGCTGCCGATGATGGTGGCAGGCTCGTCCCGCTCGGCGACCGTGATCGCCTCAAATCCTTTGTCTCCCGCCGCAACATATGCATAGCGCCCCAAGTAGTTGAGGAAGTTGGTCCCTTGCACCAGGACCTGCGCCATCCAGGCATTATTGTCTCCTCTTTCTGAGAGGTGGCAATCGCTGCAAGCTTTCGTCTCCTTAGCGCGAACTGTGTGCGGGACGTAGGTGCTGAATGCCTGTCCGCTGAAGCCCTCCGCCGAAACAGTTTGCTGCCCGTAATAAAGCCAGCTGCGATTCTGGTTTTGCGAGCTCACCACGACCGCGCATGCTGACCTCACCGGAGCGATCTTGTTCCCCGTCGGTGTGCCATCAATCCCCAACATGAAAACATCGTCGCGGAGGACGTGAAAGTTGTACGCAGTCCAATTACGAGTGACGGTGCCTTCATTGTGCAACATGGGAGTGCGCTGGTTCGCCGTCATAGAGAGATGGCAGCCGAAGCAGCTGGTGGTCCACGAGGTGTGGCAGGCAAAACAGGTCATACGTCCATCAGAATGTGCCAGCGAACTCACTGCGGTGGGTACGCTACCCCAATGGATACCGTCTTTTTGGATGGTCTTTGCATATTGCGATTTTTCACTGAAATGAGCATTTCCGGGGGTGATGGTGTCTTTCACCTGCACGACCTCCCACTCAGTCGACTCATCCACCATGGATCGCTGGAAGATCTTGCCTTCTCGCTCGTAAAAGCGTGCCTTCTTCCACGGTGTGACCAATCTGAGCAACTGCGTGCCACCCTCCGGCGCGGCGGGGCCAGTGGTCAAAAGCTTGGCATATCCATTGATAGTGCCGTGACAGTCCGCGCAGCCGATCTCAATGGCATTTCGAGTCTCGCCATAAAGCTTTGAATTTCCGTGAGAGTCCTGTTCAAAGTGGCAGTCAACGCAGTGCATCCCCTTTTCCAGATGGATGTCTTTCAGGTGGACAGCCTTTTTAAACTTTTCCGGATCGTTCGGCGAGATGAGTTTGCCATCTTCATCCAGAAGATTTCCCTGTCGATCACGCTTAAATACCGCCCTAAAGATCCACCCGTGGCTATGAAAATCCGCGAACTGCGTCTGCTTCAACTGGGCGTTGAAATCTTTTGAACCTACATTCTTTAGGAACTCAAGATCGGACCACAACCCCCGGACCGCGGAGCCCTCCGGGTTCTTGTCATTGATCTTCCGTATCTGTGAGGCAGAGAGTTTTTTCTCCTCCTTGGGGTACATCTTGTCCGCATCCACCTCATTGTCCCACCAGGTATAACCAAGATAGGTGGCGACCATGTTCGTGCCCGGGTGCATGTGGCAGGTCATGCACTGGCTGGATGGTATGGAGCGGGTAAAAACGTGGCGCAGGGGGTGTCCGGATTCATTCTTCGGGATGGTTGGGTCCAAACTGACGGATCTCCCGTCGTTCCCATATTGCGCGATCGAGCCAGAATCTGCCGCGCTGCGATCGTTCGCATAGAGCACGTGGCATCCGCTGCAGCCGCTTCCTCGATAATCGCCCGGCTGGTCATTGGTTCCGGGCAGATACAGCAGCGGGTCCAGCAACCGAGTCTTTTGCAGACCCAAAAATACTGGGTCAGTGCGCAGCAGCGTGCCAAAACCGCGATCACTTAACTTATTGTCCGGGCGGCCCGGCGAATCTTCAGGTACGGGATTCCCCAGCTCTTCCCGCTTTCCTCCACCTCGCTCAAAGACGCGCAACACGTTTCCCGGCTGCGAGATCTCCCAACGTTCGAGCGGCTCCAAAAAAGGAAGGATGCCCTTCATTTTGGTCTGCTCAGCCGTGGGCGGAGGCCAGGTCTGCAATCGAACCGGCTTGCCCTGGCGATCATAGCTTTCGCCAAAATGCGGATTCTTATACGGGAATCCGCCATTGTTATAAAGTGCTGCGCTCCAGAGCATAGCTCCGTGAGTCATCATGCTCATGCGCACCTTGCGGACCTCCGCTGCATGGCATCCACTGTTGCCGCAGGTGCGATCGGCTACTCGCAAGTCTCCGGGATTCACGAACCGGATGTATTCGGCGCTCTCCTGCAACCACGATGCGTAGCTGCGGCGCGCGTTCGCGGAACTCTCTTTGCCCTTTGAGATTCGTGACAAGACATGCGCTTTATCTTTCGCTTCGAGATAGAGTCGATCGGAAGGTACCGCGCCCTGCGGAGCGCTGACTTGGGAATCGCCGCCATGGCATTCAACACATCCCAGATGAACCGTGTTCGTGGGATGCATGCTGGCGCTGTCGGTCTTGGTATGGCAGGTCAGGCAGCCTGCGCTGTCTTGTGCGGACTGCTCACTGGATTTCTGGGAGTCGCTTGTTATCGCATCCTTCGGCGCCGATGTTTGCGCCGCGCGCAGAACCACCAGGGACAGAAGCACCGCACCTACTACGAGAACGATTCGAGTTAACTGTCTGGCCTGGCGTGGTCGCATTCGTGGGTCACGAAGTTAGAGCGCCGATTATAGGCGAGCGCTATTCGTACTAGAACTGGAATTTCACCAAGGTGAATGCCGATACCAGCGTCTTGGCGGTATAGATCTGGCGCAACCCCGCCCCTGGGGTCAGCGCAGTTATGCCACCCGTGATGACGATGTTGTCTGAAAGCGGAGGACGGTACGATGCACCCACACCGTAGTCAACGCCGATGCTGCTGCGGATCTTTGATTGGAAGAGGAGATATTCGAGCGGCTCCGTATGGTGAAAGCGCATGCCATTCACATTCAGGAAACCCCGCAGCTTTGGCGTGATATCAACATCGATTCCCGCATTCAACAACATCAAACCCGGATTCACATAGTTCGCCTGTCCTTCATCCTTGCTGGAGCGCAGATTTGGCAGAAAACTATCCGGAGAGGTCAAAGGCACGCTGGTTCCGGTCAAAGGGATCCCTTCGCGATTAAAGAAACTGAAGATACCGCCCGCAAAGCTTTGCGCTTCTCCTATCGAATCAAACCCACGCGCGATCCGGTCGCGCGGATTCTTGTCACCCGAAGCAAAAAACGCAGACCCCCGATAACGGATCCAATCCCGGTCATAAGAGACTTCCAGCGCCCCCATCTGAGCATTGATGTCGTTCCGCCGTCCCGAAACCGGGTTCAGGCGGTCAAAGCCAAGCACTTGATAGGCCGCATGGCTGATATTGAGCCGGCCGACATGCCCGTTTCCCGTCCATCCAATATAGTGCGAGCGGATGTCGTGCGGCGTTAACGCTCCAATCGCTGCTGGGCGCACTAGAAAATGATTGTCGTCATAGTGCACCGTAGCATCGTCTTTGTTGTAGTGGTAGCTGAATTGGGTGGTGTAACCATGGGTAAGGAAATCCTGGATATAAAGATTCGCGATCAGCACCTGCTGGTCGCGCTTCTCGAATTTATTCAGTCCGCTATTCGTGTCTTTCTCCAGGAAGTAAAAATAAGCGGCGTTGTACTGATACCGGTTTGAGCGGAGGTTCCCGAAGATGCGCACTCCGGGCTGCTCCTGGGTGAAGATGAATCCTCGAAAATCACTATTGAACTGCTGGATGCCCGCGCGGACCGAGACAAAGTCAAAGTTCGGACTTAGGTCCCGGACCTTATATTCTACAAATGCTTCCTGTAATCCGAGGTGCGCGTCGGTGCGGTCAGTCCCTTTGCGCACGTCACGGTTGAGGATCCCCCGTTCCCGCGTCCATATCTGGTTGATGTTCACCGCCGGGGTGATGCGTATGCGCCAATCCACCGGGCGAAAGCTGGTGTCGCCATGAAACAGATCAAAGCTGAATCGAGCGGTCTCGGCTAAAAATGATTGTTGCCCGTGCCCAAAAAACTCTTTGCTTCCCGGCCTTGAAGAGGCGACGCCGCTCGGGATCGGCAGCCTGCGAATGTCCACGGCACTCGCACTGGTGCCGGTAAAGTTGAAAAAAGTTTTGCCGAAGAGAGGCTTGTCGCCTTTTATCCGATTCTGGTTGAACGGGTCAAACCAACGGCCCCCGCGAACGTACGGGAACTCCCCGGGGCGATCATATCGGCTCCACTCCGGCATGGGGCTTTCCCATCGATCCGGTTGCGTCACAGCTACTTTATCTTCAGGAATGACATCTGTGATGCTAGGCTCCTCCACTGCGGGGCGGCGAAATATCTCCTTATAAATATCCGCCTCAGCCTCTTCGGCGGAGCCCTTGACAGGATTTGGAGATGACGGCGAAGCCAGGCGCAGCTCAACCGCGAGCAATTCGTTTGGGTTCACCACAACAGTCTGCGGCTGGGACGGAGAGGCGTTTTCGCGAAGCAAGCTCAGTTTGTAGGTGCCAGGAGCCAGGCCGCCGATGCGAAAGATCCCATCTGCATCCGTGGTCACGGTTAGCGCCGCGCCTTCCTTAGGCTCCAAGCGGACCTTCGCGTACGGCACGGCACGCATGTCAGCGCCTTCCGTCACCCGCCCCAGGAGCGCCGAGGGCAACCGCTTGACGGAAGGAATCGTTCTGCGCGGTTGGCCAGCAGGTGCCTGGCAGTCAGCAATGTGGGTCAGCGAGAGAAGCGCCGCGAGTGTTAACGTCAGAGTCCGCACGGAGAGCGGATTCTATTCCACCGGAAGCCCCGCTCCAACCAGATTCATCTCAAAGTGTGCTTAGAGTCTTGCTGAACGGCGATCTTCAAAGGCGTTGATCTCGGCTTCGTGCTGCAGGGTCAGCCCAATATCGTCCAGGCCTTCAAGAAAACACCTGCGGCGGAATTCATCGATCCGAAATCGCACCGTCCTCCCATTAGGATTGGTGATGGTTCCGGCTTCAAGATCGATCGTAAAAGTGGCGCCGATCGAGGAGTTTGCGAGCTCCGCAAGCCGTTCCACCATCTGATCCTCCAACGCTATGGTGAGCAGACCATTTTTTGCCGCATTGCTTTGAAAAATATCGGCGAACGACGGAGCGATCACTGCGCGGAAGCCGAAATCATTCAGGGCCCAGACCGCATGTTCTCGTGAAGAACCACAGCCGAAATTCCCGCCGCTGATCAGGATGCTCGCGCCTGAGAAGTTCTTTTGATTGAGCGGAAAATCCGGCAGCGGATTCCCGGCGCCGTCCAATCGCCAATCAAAGAAAAGGTAGTCACCGTATCCCGTACGCTCCACCCTCTTCAGGAACTGCTTCGGGATGATCTGGTCGGTATCAATGTTCGGCTTCATCAGCGGAACAGCGACTCCCTGGTGTTTGATGAATTTTTGCATTCAGTCCTTGTATTTCCAGGAGCGCACATCAACAAACTGCCCCGCGATCGCCGCGGCGGCAGCCATGGAAGGCGAGACAAGATGGGTCCGCCCGCCCTTGCCTTGACGACCTTCAAAATTTCGATTGCTGGTGGAGGCGCAGCGTTCACCCGACTGCAACACATCAGGATTCATGCCCAGACACATGGAGCAACCAGCCTCACGCCAATCAAATCCGGCGGTCCGAAATATCTGATCAAGGCCTTCCTTTTCCGCCAGCGCCTTGATCAAATGGGAACCTGGCACCACCATGGCGCGTACCCGTGGATGCACCGAGTAGCCCTTTGCCACCTTTGCAGCAGCCCTCAAGTCTTCCAGACGTGAATTTGTGCAAGACCCTATGAACACCCGGTCGATGCTGACATCCTGGATCGGAGTTCCGGGGAGTAATCCCATATATTCCAGTGCGCGTTGGGACGCTACCCTCTCCGGTTCATTCCGTGCCGCAGCAGGATCCGGAATGTGCCCGTGGATGGGGATCACCATTCCGGGATTCGTACCCCAGGTCACGTTCGGCGCGATCTGGGAAGCGTCGATCTCCACCGTTCGATCGAAACGCGCACCGGCGTCAGTGGCGAGCGTGGTCCACTTCTCCACGGCGTGGTTCCACAGTGCGCCCTGTGGCGCATAGCGGCGTCCCTTCAGGTAAGAAAATGTTTTGCTGTCCGGAGAGACCATCCCTGCGCGCGCGCCGGCTTCAATGCTCATGTTACAAACCGTCATCCGCGCTTCCATTGAAAGTTCGCGAATGGCTTTTCCGGTGTACTCCACAATGTGACCACTTGCCCCGTCCGTGCCGATCTGCCCGATCATGCCCAGCACCAGGTCCTTGGCTGTCACACCGGGGGAAAGAGCCCCGTTCACCCGGAGCTCCATTGTTTGCGGTCGATCTTGCGGAAGACATTGGGTTGCCAGAACGTGCTCCACCTCAGAGGTGCCGATGCCGAATGCCATTGCGCCGAAGGCACCGTGGGTGCTGGTGTGGCTGTCTCCGCACACGATCGTCATCCCCGGCTGCGTGAGCCCCAGATCCGGGCCGATCACGTGAACAATCCCTTGATCCGGGGAGTGCATATCAAAATATCGGATCCCATATTCAGCACAATTCTGCCGCAAAACGTCCACTTGCCTGGCGGCGATGGGATCCTGAATTTGGGTGCGACCAGACTCCGTTGGAATATTGTGATCCACAGTGGCGAGGGTGCATTCCGGGCGGCGTACCCGTCGTCCCGCAAGACGCAGCCCTTCAAACGCCTGCGGAGAGGTGACTTCATGCACCAGGTGCAGGTCGATATACAGGAGAGCCGGCTCGTTCTTCGCCTGCCTGACAATGTGCTGCTCCCATATCTTTTCGAACAGCGATTTTGGGAAAGATTTTGTCATACTGCGTGATAGGAATGGCGAAGATGCAAAGCATCGGCAAGGGCCATTTCCACCGCATTACCGATCTCGGAGGTAGAAACCCCGCGGCCTCGGCTGCGCGCAAGGTCCGGCGTCCGCATTCCCTGCAGCAGAATATGATCTACACAGGATTCAACCAGCTCCGCCGCTCTCTCCATCTTCGCCGTGTGGCGCAGCAACATCGCCGCCGACTCGATCGCGCCGATAGGATTCGCCTTGCCGGTTGCCGCAATGTCCGGCGCCGAGCCATGGACCGGCTCGTACAGGTCCACCGCGCCCCCGATGGTCGCTGAAGGCAGCATCCCTAAGGATCCAGTGATGCTTGCCGCTTGGTCTGACAGGATGTCACCAAACAGGTTCTCCGTGAGGATGACATCGAACCGGGTAGGCTGCATGGCAAGCTGCATCGCGCAGGAATCCACCAGCATATGTTCCAGAGCCACATCCGGGAATTCGCGCGCGACAGATGTCACAACGCGACGCCACAGCCGTGAGGTCTCGAGCACGTTCGCTTTGTCCACCGAGGTTACTTTCTTGCGCCGCGTTCGCGATTGCTCGAATGCGATGCGAGCGACTCTTGCCACTTGTTCCTCGGTGTATCGCATGGTGTTGAAGGCCTCCGTATCGCTCGAGCCACGTGGCTCCCCAAAATAAAGGCCACCCAAGAGCTCGCGAACGATCAATACATCGGCGTTCATGACAATTTCCCTACGGAAAGGCGAACAATCCGCGATGGAAGACCGCCAGCGAGCAGGGCGCAGATTCGCAAAGCCGCCCAGCGCCACCCGCAATTGCAGCAGCCCCGCCTCCGGCCGCTCGTGCGGCGCGGCTGAATCAAACTCAGGACTGCCGACCGCGCCCAACAGCACGGCATCACTCTGCAAGCATGCATCCAGCGTTTGCCTGGGTAGTGGCGAACCGTGCTGCCGGATCGCTGCCGCCCCGATGCTCTGCTCTTCAAAACTAAAATCATAGCCTGCGATATCGTTTAAAGTGCGCAACACGCGTATCGCTTGCTCGGTTACTTCAGGGCCGATTCCATCGCCCGGCAGCACTGTGATCTTCAATTTCATGAATCTCGATGATGGTCTCCGCTAGGAATTTGGCGTCGCAGCCACGGCAGTTTCAGATTTGCTTTGGGCCCTATGAACATTGCTCAATAAAGCTAGAAGGTCCTGGTCATAGATCTTTTTCTTTCTGTCTGCCAGCTCGCTGAACCGCCCATAAACGGTTTCAATCTCCGCACGGTCTAAGTTGAATCCCAGTTCCTGATAGCGAAGCGAAAGGGCGTGGCGTCCGGAATGCTTGCCCAGCACGATCTGATTCGCAGCCACACCCACGGATTGAGGAGTCATGATCTCGTAACAAAGCGGATTGCTCAGAACGCCGTGTTGATGGATCCCCGCTTCATGCGCAAATGCATTTCGCCCGACAATAGCTTTGTTCGGCTGCACCTCAATGCCAACGATCTGCGATAACAACTTGCTGGTGGGGTAGATCTGCCCGCAATCGATCCCGGTGTGGAAGGGATAGCGATCCGCGCGGACCTTCATGGCCATCACAATCTCTTCCAATGCGCAGTTACCCGCTCGCTCTCCTATGCCGTTC
>JBBSFV010000072.1:0-9139 GCA_038254775.1 Terriglobales bacterium
CAAGGATTTTCACGGACGCCACAGGCTTGGATCGGGCGTTTGGTCGGTGCAAACGGCATGTTGTGGAATCCAGGTACACACATTCAGCAGCCGCCGCAAAAGTGTGCAAAATCTACAGGCTTGGAATTGTCAGGAATTGCCGTAAAATCCCGTGGTGCTTTCACTCAGGCTGTTCACCCTCATTGCAATGGCAATCGGTTCGTGTGCAGCGCAGGACGCGACTTCCGCTGAATCCAAACCGCAGGTACATTACAGCTATCTGAACGTCTGCACCCCGGGTGAACCGGAGAAGCAAGCGATCACTTCCGCACTGGGCCGCATCCCGAGACAGCCGAAGTACTCAGCCGACTTTGAACTCACCCGCGGGCACACCAGCCTGCAAAATGCGCCTTCAGCACGGTATGTGCGTTTGCGGCGGGAACTCGCCGCTGACCAGTTTTTCAGCAACGTCCAGTATTCCATCAGCACGGACGCCGACAAGACCACGGAGACATTGGTCTTCAAGGTGAAGGACCCCAAGGACTTGTTGCTGATCTCCATTGAGGACAGCGTCTCCTCCTCAGCCACGGCGCCAGGGGCGGTGCTGACCGTCGATACCCCCGTTTCGCGGGTGCGACTGGAGCGCTTCGGCAAATCATCGATCGTTTTAGCGCGTTGCGATGCCGGCGGACAGGCCGCATACGAATCGCTTTTCACGCGGGCAACGCGGCTCTTGGCGGAGTATCGCAAGAACCTGGGATTGCGTGGCATGTTCCGCACCGACCTGGCATGGGTGGGCGCGGCGCCGAAAGAAAAGACAAAACCGATCGAAAGACACGCTACTGTTCCCGCGCAGGACGTAAAGCCGCAGTGAGGTATCAGGTATCATCTGAAACTTACTCCGCGCAATCACATCTAAATTCCGGACCTAAAGAATCAACATGTCAGACGTTCGCGATACCGTCATCCTTGGCACCGGATGCTCCGGCCTGACCGCCGCCATCTATGCCGCCCGCGCCAACCTGAAGCCGCTTATTGTGGAAGGCCACGAGCCCGGGGGGCAGCTCTCGCTCACCACGCTGGTGGAGAATTTTCCCGGATGGCCGGAGGGGATCCAAGGCCCCGAGCTGATCGACAATATGAAGAAGCAGGCATCCCGCTTCGGCGCCGAGTTCATGCAAGGCCACATTGTGAGTGCAGACCTGAGCCAGCGGCCTTTTAAGCTCAACTTCGGCACGAAAGAGGTGGTCACTCGCACGCTGATCATTGCCAGCGGAGCCTCGGCACGATGGCTCGGCTTACCCAGCGAGCAGGCATTGATCGGACACGGCGTTTCTTCCTGCGCCACCTGCGACGGATTCTTCTTCAGCGGCAAGGACATCACGGTCATCGGCGGCGGTGATTCTGCCATGGAGGAAGCGCTGTTCCTCACTCGCTTTGCCACCAAGGTCAGCATCATCCATCGCAGCGACAATTACCGCGCCAGCAAGATCATGCTGGAGCGTGCCCAGGCGCATGCAAAGATCGAGTTTCTTTCCAACACCGTTGTGGACGAAGTGCTGGACGTGGAAAAGAAAGAGGTCTCTGCGCTGAAGTTGCGCGACCTGAAGACCGGCAAGAAGTGGGATTTCCCCACGTCAGCGATGTTCCTCGGGATCGGCCATGTACCGAATGCCGCGTGGCTCAAAGGCCAACTCGACACTGACAAAGACGGCTACCTGATCACCACCGAATACGTTTTCACCAAAGTGAACGGCCTATATGCTTGCGGCGATGTGCAGGATCGCCGCTATCGCCAAGCCATCACCGCTTCGGGTTCAGGCTGCATGGCGGCCATGGAAGCGGAAAAATTCCTGGAGAACGAGGGACACTGATGCTGGCGCATCCCGGCATCAGTGATTTGAAATTTGTGATTTTCTAATTTTGGTAACGGCATTATTCCTAGCAATTACAGATCAGAAATCACAAATCTCCTCACTTCACGGGCACACTTTCGCTGTGGGGGAAGCTTTTTGTTTGCCAGATGGTAAACAGCTGGTTGGGAATCGCAGGGATTGACGAATTTGAAGGCTGAGATGTGCCGCTCAGCAAAAAGCCGCGCCATTACGGGCGCGGCCTGCTCTCTGGGGGAGGACAATCTTCTTCTACTGCACTTCTTTCACCGGCAGCATGGAGCCGTAATCCTGGCCCGACGGCGCGACGGCGCGGGCAACCAGGTTGGTGTACGGCTGGCGATATTCGGGATACTTCGCCAAGAGTGCTTTCATCACTTCCTTGTTTTCCAGGAAGGCCTTGCCGGTGTCGGAGATGTTCGGGTTCGCGTACTTCACCACCAGATCAAGTCCGCCTTTTTCATCCGGCACCACGAAGAGGCTGGTGACCTGATATTGTTTGCCGTTCAATCCCGCGATGGTGACGGGATTCTGCTCAGGCACATCTGCCGGCATGGAGGCCTGTACTTCCTCATTAAAGCTGTCAATCTTCGGGGTGGAGATGAAAGGGACGGGGAAGCCGAGATCGCGGGAGATCAGATAATAGAACCAGGCATTGTGGGGCTGGCCTTTGGCTTTGAAGTCACGGGCCTGCTGCCAATACCACTGTGAATCGTGGCCGTCGAGCTGCCGCGGGCGCGGGAACAATCCCGCCAACTTCCACGTCCCATTCTCCTGTAACAGCAGAAAAGAGAAGAAGTAGGGGATCTTAGAGCCGCTGATATCGAGTATCACCAGGCCATATCTCCCGGGCGGCAATCCTTGCAGGCTGAAAGCGACGCGCGCCGGGCTGTTAAAGACTCCGCAGTTGAATTCGGCATTGGCGATGGGCGCTGAACCTTCCGCCGTGAGCAGGAAGGTATTGCGCGGGGTCGCTGATGCGCCGGACAAATTCTTTTGGTGCTCGGCGATCACGCCCTGCAATCCCGAGGGATTGCTGGAGATATCGGCAATGGAATTCTGCGCCAGTGCCGACACGTTATTCTGCGCGACATAGCTGAAATACTGTCTGGCGGTACTCTGCAAGGTGGCCTTGGTGGCGGCATCCATCTCACCGGAGGTGACGCAGGTCTCGGCATGGCTGGAGGCGGCGACCGCGATCATGAATGCCAGTAACATTGCGGCGGCGTAAACAAAGCTCTTTTTGCGAGGGAGCATATAAGAGAACATAACTGAGTTTCCTGACAGGAACACTGATTATCCAGAAGCTAGGATGCCGCGGCTAGCATCTCAGATGTAAGGCGCTGCTTCCGATTGTAGGGTGCTACAAGCGCCCAAAAACGGGGTTTAGGGGATTAGAATCGAGCCAGGAAGTCTTTTTATGCACCAGAAAAGCAGCATGATCGGGGTGGTGGTGTTGCTGGCGGCAGGTATTGCAGCCGCACAAGTGCCGCATCAGTCCGCCACCGGCATGGCGAAGACGAGCGCTGCCAAGCCCAGCGCTGCAAAGCCGAGCGCTGCCGCTCCCTCCACGCTCTCGCCGGAACAAGCTACGCCAAAGATGCTTCCAGGATCGGCGGGGCAGAGCGCGGCAATCACGCTTCGTCCGGAGCAGATGCCCGCTGTTGCCCCGCGAGTGAGTTATAGCAATGGCCAGTTGACGGTGGTGGCGGAGAACTCCAGTTTGGCAGACATTATCAGCGCGATCCGCACCACTACCGGCGTGAAGATCGAGACCCTGGGCGGAGCCACCGGCGAGCGTGTGGCTGCGAGGATCGGGCCGGCGCCGGTACGGGATGTGTTGGTTTCGCTGCTGGACGGTTCGCGCTTTGATTACATCATTCTAGGATCGGCTACGCAGCCGAACCTGGTGGAACATGTGATCCTTACGCAAAAGACCGGGGGGGCAAATAATGCGAGTCCGGTGGTGGTCGCCTCAAATCCGCCTCCGGTTCCGCAGCAGATCAGCCCGGACAATATCGGCGAGGGAGATGAGGACGGCTCGGAGGGGTTCGCGGAGCCAGCTCCGAATCTGGCGCCAGCCCAGCCCCCGGCACAACCGGCGCAGCCGCCCATCCAGCAGCAAAATGGGTTTGGGCAGCCGTTGGGCATTGCCCAGCAGCAACCTACGCCTGCACAAGATCAGCAGAACGTGAAAACGCCGGAACAGTTGATGGATGAATTGCGCAGGATGGAACAGGAACGGAAGGACCAGTTACAAGGAATCAGGCCTGACCGCGAAGATCGGCCCAAGTAGCCGGGGTTTTTAAGGACAGTGCGCGGTCTGACTCAGGCGGAGCGTGAAGAGGTCGGCGACGATGTAAGGATGCGCACAGGCTGTGGCTGGCGGTCGCGGCTAAAGAGAAGCAATACGCCGCTGATGGCGGCCCAACCGCAGAGGATCCCAAGCACCAGGGCGGAGAAGACAGTTAATACGATCGTGGTCCCAACTAGCATAGTCACTTCTTTCGATTCATTCGGCTGCCTGAGTGTTGTAACCCAACTTAGTACTTTGTGCACCTCTCGCCAGTGCTGTGGCCGGAAGTAACTAAGCCCCGACGCCGTGAGAAGAACCCGGCACTTCGCGGTACTCTGGAAGATAGATCGGTTTGACCCCACTCTCCAGTGACCACTAAGATACGGAGTAGAGTTGCGCCAATCCGCTGCCAGACTCCTATGTCAGCTCCCGCCCGCAGCTTACCCAGTCATGGCAATCACCAAGATCACTGTCCGCGGAGCGCGGCAACACAACCTGAAAAACATCTCGGTTGAGATCCCGCGCAACAGCCTCACGGTCATAACCGGACTAAGCGGTTCGGGTAAATCCTCACTCGCTTTTGACACCATCTATGCCGAGGGCCAGCGGCGTTACGTGGAAACGCTCTCCGCTTATGCGCGCCAGTTCCTGGACCAGATGGAGCGTCCGGATGTAGATGCCATTGACGGGCTCAGCCCAGCCATCTCCATCGAGCAGAAGACTACGTCGCGCAGTCCTCGTTCCACAGTAGGGACTATCACCGAGATTTACGACTATTTACGCCTGTTGTATGCAAGCGTTGGCGTGCCGCACTGCCCGAGCTGCGGTAAGCCCATCTCGCGGCAGTCGGCGGACCAGATCGTGGGCCGGGTGATGCAGCTCAAGGCGGAAGAGCGCGTGATGGTGATGGCGCCCATCGTGCGCGGGCGGAAGGGAGAATTCAAAAAAGAGCTGGAGAAGTTCGCGCAACAGGGCTTTACTCGCGCGCGCATCGACAACGAACTTCGCAGCCTGGATGAAGAGATCGATGACATCCAGTTGGATAAACGCAAGAACCACACCATTGAGATCGTGGTGGATCGGCTGCTGGTGAAGCCGGGCATTGAGAAGCGGCTGGAGAGTGCCGTTGCCACTGCCATGAAGTTGGCGGACGGACTGGTGCTGGTCTCGATCATTGGCGGCGGCGAACAGTTGTTCTCGGCAAAGATGGCATGCCCGGATTGCGGCATCAGCGTGCCCGCGCTCGAGCCTCGCTCCTTCAGTTTTAACAGCATGTACGGCGCATGCCCGGAGTGCACCGGTCTAGGCAGCAAATATGACTTTGATCCCGCGCTGGTGATCGTAGATTGGTCCAAGCCCTTGCTGGATGGCGGCCTGGGCCCGGGCTCCGGCTCCGCTTACCTGCAGAAGATGGTGCAGATCGTTGCCACGGCATTCAAGATGGATCTGGATACCCCGTTTGAAAGATTTCCCAAGCAGACGCAAGACCTGCTGCTGTATGGGCCTCCGGCAAAAGAGGCGGGACGGCTCGGCTTTCACGGAGTGATCGGGTTTTTGCGGCAGAGCCTGGATGATGCGAGCTCTGACAGCTATCGCGAATGGCTGCTGAATTACATGTCACCCAGCCAGTGTCCGGCGTGCCATGGTAAGCGGCTTCGTCCTGAAAGCCTGGCGGTCAAAGTGAACGGGATCTCGATCGGCGATTTCACCGCGCTGTCGCTGGGTCGAGGGATCGAGACGGCAAAGAAGACAAAGCTGAATGCCCGTGAAGAGAAGGTTGCGGGTCGAGTGTTGCAGGAGATCATCGAACGCATGCAATTCCTGGATGCGGTGGGTCTGGGCTACATCTCGCTCGACCGCTCCGCCGCGACGCTCTCCGGCGGTGAGGGCCAGCGCATTCGCCTGGCGACACAGATCGGCTCACGCCTGCGTGGCGTGCTGTATGTGCTGGATGAGCCTTCGATCGGATTGCACCATCGGGATAATGACCGCTTGCTGGTGGCGCTGGAGGCGCTGCGCGACCTGGGAAACACGGTTTTGGTGGTGGAGCATGACGAGGAGACGATCCGCCGCGCCGATTACGTGATCGATCTTGGCCCCGGCGCGGGCCGCCACGGTGGTTCGGTGGTGGCGATCGGGACGCCGCAACAGATCGTGGATAATCCGGCTTCGATCACCGGCAGGTACATGTCCGGCGAATTGAAGATCGCGGCGCGAGAGGCGCCGCGGGCGGTGAATGGCAAGGCGATCACCGTGCTGGGCGCGCGTGAGCACAATCTTCATAACCTGGATGTGGTATTCCCCTTGGGCGTGATGACGGTGGTGACTGGAGTTTCAGGGAGCGGAAAGTCAACCCTGGTGAATGACATTCTGTACCCGGCGCTGGCAAAGTTCATCTACCATTCCCGGCAGGAGCCGGGGGCGCACAAGTCCATCAGCGGGATGGAGAACGTTGACAAGGTCATCCAGATCGATCAATCACCGATCGGGCGGACTCCGCGATCCAACCCCGCAACGTACACCGGGGTATTCACTGAGATCCGCAACATCTACGCCATGCTTCCGGAGAGCCGCGAGCGGGGTTATAAGCCGGGGCGTTTCTCATTCAACGTTGCCGGCGGGCGGTGCGAGGCGTGCAAGGGCGAAGGGCAAAAGCGCATTGAGATGAATTTCTTGCCTGACGTCTTCGTCCTCTGCGACGTGTGCGGCGGCAAGCGCTACAACCATGAGACGCTGGCGGTGAAGTTCAAGGGATACAGCATCGCTGAGTTACTGGAGACTTCGATCGCGGACGCGCTGCCCATCCTGGAAGACATTCCACAGATCCGCCAGAAGCTGCAGACGCTGGTGGATGTGGGCCTGGGATACATCCATCTGGGACAATCAGCGGTCACGCTCTCCGGCGGAGAGGCGCAGCGCATCAAGCTGGCGCGCGAGCTCTCCAAGCGCCAGACCGGTAGAACGCTGTATTTGCTGGATGAACCGACGACCGGATTGCACTTTGAAGATGTGCGCAAGCTGCTCGACGTGCTGCATCGGCTCACGGACCTGGGGAATACGGTGATCATCATCGAGCACAACATGGATGTGATCCGGAACGCGGATTGGATCATCGACCTGGGGCCCGAAGGCGGCGAGGAAGGTGGCCGCATCGTGGCGCAGGGCACGCCGGAGCAGATCGGGCGGAACAAGAAGTCTTACACCGGCCAGGCGATCGCGCAGTCCATCGCGCAGTCCATCGCGCACTGAGTTTCTGGCGGGAGCCAGTAGCAAGGTACGATAGCTCAGTGACCAGCGAAACCCTCCTGCCTGAGATCCCTCTTGAAGCCACTCCACCGCCCCACCCCGCGTGGAGCCTGTTGGATGTGAGCGTGGTCGCGTTATCGGTGATCTTCGGAATGCTGCTCTCCGCTTTCCTGGCGACGCTCGCACTCATATTAGTGAAGCACGGCGCCAAGCCGGACATCAAAGGGCTGGCTGCGAATGCTTTGTTCCTGATCCCGGTGCAATTGGGCTCTTATCTTTTTGCCGCAATGGCCGCAGTCACGCTGGTCCATGGCCGCTCCCGCATCCCGTTCCTGCGGGCGATCCACTGGAACCGCCCGGCAGCAGATGTTGGCTATGCAGCCACGGGGTTCGTTGCGGCGTTGCTGGTGCTGGTGGCGCAGCGATACATTGATATGCCGAAGGACCTGCCGATCGAGAGATATTTTCATGAGCCGCGTTCGGCCTGGTTGATGCTTGGGTTCGGCGTGTTCATAGCGCCTTTCGCGGAAGAGGTCTTTTTTCGCGGGCTGTTGTATCCTGCGCTGGGGCGGACGTTCTCCCGCCGCCGCGATCTAGCCGGGCTGGCTTCGGTGCTGCTCATGGTTGCCGCAGGGCGCGGCATATATGTCCAACTGCGTTGGCACGCGCTCTCCCATGCGGCAATGTGGATCGCGGGGGCCGCCGTGCTGCTGCTGATCGCCTCCGCCACCATGCGCGAAGGGATGCCATGGAACCGCGGGTTCCCTCAGTTGCTTGCGGTGGGATCGACAGCGGCGTTGTTCGCGTTGGTCCATCAAGCGCAACTTGCGGGTGCCGGAGCGCCGCTGGCAATCCTGTTCTGCGTGGGCCTGCTGCTGACGCTGATACGCCGGCAGGCGGATTCCGTCTGCGCCAGTTGGCTGGCGCATTTCTTTTATAACGGAACGCTTTTCGGAGTGATGCTGCTGGCAACCAACGGCTTCCGCAATTTGGAAGAGTTGGCTCGCTAGCCGGGTTCGAATGACTGCCGCGGTTGACCTGTGGATCGGCCCATGCAACTGCGCCCAGTTTCGCGGCAACTTATTTCGTATGGCACTGGAAGAGTACAAGCGAAAACGAAACTTCTCCGCCACGCCGGAGCCCGGGCCCAAGTTAGAGAAGAATAAAGCTCACCGTTTTGTGGTCCAAAAACACCACGCCTCGCATCTGCATTATGACTTCCGGCTGGAGATGGAAGGCGTCCTCAAATCGTGGGCGGTGCCCAAGGGTCCTTCGCTTGATCCCGCCGACAAACGTCTGGCAATGCAGGTGGAAGATCATCCTGTCTCCTACTTCGACTTTGAGGGCATCATCCCGGAGGGGAATTACGGCGCGGGTACGGTGATGGTGTGGGACACAGGCACGTGGGAGCCATTGGGCGAGGCATCAGAGATGCTGGCGCAAGGGGATCTGAAATTCCGGCTGCGCGGCAAAAAACTGAATGGCGACTTCGTGCTGGCGAAGATGCGCTCAAAGCGCCCGGGAAGCAAAGGGACGGAGTGGCTCCTGATCAAGAAGAAGGATGAAGCGGTGGTCCCCGGCTATGACGCCGGGGGCGAGGAATATGACTGGTCGGTGCTGAGCAAGCGCAGCCTGGATGAGATCCGTGGTGATTCTGGGTCAGCGCAATGGCAAAGCAACAAGGTAGCCAGCGCCGCCCAAAAGAAAAAAGCGGATTGGTTGGGTG
>JBBSFV010000073.1:0-9077 GCA_038254775.1 Terriglobales bacterium
CCACGCCACCTGCTGCCATGCCGGGTGGTAATCGCATCCTATAATGATCATTGAGGGCTCCTTTCTTGTCTTAGCATGTCCTGGTCCTCAACCCCATGACTGCTATTACATCATCGGAGCCTTCACTCTTATCTAATCAACGGGCTTAGGGTGGCGGGTGCCCTCGATAAGAGTGAAGGGCGGGTGGACCCACACGTTTAGGTTGCCCCACTCATTGCGGTACATAATGAGTGGGCGGGATCTCCTTCCCCCAAATGTTTCCCTTTTTGCGAGAAACGTCAGATCATGATTTAGATTTCGCTCGATTCTGAATTCTAGAGAAGTACTTCAGTGAAGACTATATTCGGTTCAGCACTTGTGACGTTGCCGCCCTCAACAACCGAGTAATCCGCTTCAACGGGGAGACCCTGGCGGGATGGAATGGCGCCGCCGACTGGAGTGATTACATCTATGCCGGAGGCAAGCGCATCGCCCGCGCCGACAACTATGAGGACCGTCTGGTAGTGCAGGGCACGAGATGCGACAGCAACAACAGCGGCTGTGGCTGGCAATACACGCTGGCGGCGCTGCAGAACGGGTCCAATTATATCCTGCACGGATATGTGATCCAGCCAGGCGACAAGCTGCTGGTGCGCCAATATCAACCCACGGGAGTCCAGGGAGGGGTGGGCCTGTACTTCATCAACGGTTACGCCACGTGGGATTATGGTGTGCTGTACGATCAGGATGGGCAGAGCAGCATTCAGGACGCGGTGGTGAATACCTGGCATTCGCGGCGGTTCGATCTTACCCAGTTTGCCGGCAGGGCCGTCGATGAGGCGGTCACGATCACCGAGGGCGGCACCCTGCCGGGGCCTTGGAGCATCTATTACCAGGATTTTGTGCTGCTCAGCGCCGACGGCACGGTGCACAAGATCTATTCGCGGGACAAGAGCGTGAGCGCATACCTGTGGGGTAGTGCGGGAATGACCGGAACCAGCGCAACCGTGAACCACAGCGGCGGCGAGGGCGCCCATCAGGCGGTCACCACCACTTACTATCATGGCGACCACCTGGGCTCGTCGCGGCTGCTGTCCAGCGCGGATGGCTATCCCACCTGGCAGGGCACGTACTACCCCTACGGAATGGAGTACACCCCGCCGGGAAGCACCGACAACACCGCCACCGTCAACCACTACAAATTCACCGGCAAGGAAAGAGACGCAGAAAGCGGGCTGGATTACTTTGGGGCCAGGTATTACTCCAGCATCACGTCACGGTGGCTGACGCCCGACTGGTCGGCTGCTCCGGTGCCTCTGCCGTACGCCGATCTACACGATCCGCAGACGCTGAATCTCTACGGTTACGTCAGAAACAATCCCTTGAGCAGGGCTGATAAAGATGGGCACTGTGCCGAAGACTTTTGCATCGTCGAAGGCGGTGCTGCAGTGTATGTCGCCGGGGCTGCTTTAGTTGCAGGTACGGCAGCCGTTTTGAGCACTCCTGCCGGGCAGCGTTCTCTCAGCACGTTTACTTCAGCCGCAAGCACGTCGATCTCAAACTCGATCCACACCATTACGAGTTTCTTCAGCAAATCGAAAGACACTACAACTCCAGCGCCTGCGGTCCCGACTGCAGGTCAATCCAAGCCGGGTGATGCGACAGCTCCTGTTGTACCCGGCACTCAATCCACGCCCCGCTCGAATCCAATGACAGGTGAGCCGGGGAGCACATCCCAGACAACACAACCAGACGGCACACCTAAGCAAGTTAGAAGATACGGTCCGGATGGACATCCTGAAACTGATGTTGACCATGGGCACGATCACGGACAAGGCGATCCACATAGCCACGATTGGGGACGGCCACAGGACGGTAGTCCACCGACGCACGTAGATCGAGCTCCAGGGCGTCCGGTAAAACCAGAGGATCCCAAACCTCAATGAGAGGGGGAACTAAAATGAAGAACTACGACCAATTCCATGATGGCTCGCTGGACGGATTCCTGATAGAGCAGGATTCCGTCCAAGTGTTCCTAAGCTCAGAACAGAAGCAACCTTTCGTGATCGAGGCAAGTGGTGTAGTTGCAATGGCCGCAGATGGGTTCAAAGCCGGGAATATCATTTTCGAAGTGTTGGTGCGACAGAACGACGAACTAACACTGCAAGACGTTGTCGAGACCTATGCTCTGCCTTCGGGAGCTACCGGGGAAGAGCAGGCCCAAAAGCTATTAGCGAAGGCGAAAGAACGGGACTTCCTGCTGCTGGAAATCAATCCTTCCTATGGGGGCCACTGCCTTATCTTGGCTCAGTCTGTTGACCTCTTGCATCGTCCTGAATGGGCAGAACGGCGTTTGGTTAACGCCAGTCGATGAACTGTTCTTGCAGCTAGTCAACCTCTGCACTGAGTCCCTGCCCGGGGCGTTCTGCTGGCCTTTAGAGCGCGAGCTGGCGACCGGGCGAGGCCGTGGGAGGTACCGTGGTTCTCCCGGACGCGCTGGGAAGACGTGAGGAAGTTTTTCCTTTAGCTGCTGGGCTGTGAGGGGTGACGTTCCGGGCTGCTCGAAGCTTCGCGGTTTCGCAGGTTGCTGGTGCGGTATCCGGGACGTTCAAAATCTGGCGCTGCCGAGCAACGGGTGAGGGGGTGACACGTCTCCCCCTAAAGGGTGTTGCAACCGAGGTTCGCATATGAGAACTTCATCCGACGTACGGTGTTAACGCTGGTGAACTTGCTAAAAATCGAGACATCGGGCGGTAGGCAGGGGTCTTGTGGCAAGGTCCCGGTGCAGCGACAAACTGAGGACCACGGTTTTCGAAGTGGTTTTCTAGGCGGTTCTCTACTGTAGCCGATCAGTAGTCAACTCTTGAGTCAACAGCGAAGTCAATGGCACGAACGAGAAGCGGCTGTGCCGACAGCGGGATAGAGAAAATGCTGGGTCAGGGTGAGGACAGGGCGTGGGCGGGAACGACCCCGGTTGCGCTGGCCGCGCCACCTGCCGCACGGTATGGCCGTGCTGGTCGTTCCCGCCCGCGCTGCGTATGGGATGAAGTCCCAAAAAGCAAAACCGCTGCAATGACGAGCTGCATACCGGAAGCCACGCTGAGAACAGCGGGAAGAACCAGCGGCAGCGCATACTCCGAGACATACTCTTCACCATTCCCCAAACATACTGAGAGCCATGCTGTGGATGGCGGCGCGGGCATAGGGGCAACCGCAAAAGCTGCCCTGCGCTCACCGCAGCCGTCAAGGATGTTCCACCGCTGCGCGGCGCGCAGAGAACGCGCGTCCTTGACTGCTGCTCCGCTGCGGGCCTGATCCCAATATGAGAAGCATGGGCTTCTCGGTGCTGAAAGACCCAGCAGCGAAACCCTCACACGCAAAACCAAGCGCGCAGCAAATCCCCAAGTGATGTTGCGGTCAGGATGCCTTGCCGGTGTTCAGGAAGGCGTCGATGGTGGTCAATAATGCGCGCTGCTGGTATGAGGGCAGGCTTTCAATCTGTTCCAGGCGGCGCATGACCTTGAGACTGGGCTGCCGTTTCGACATGCCGCTCTTCTTGCCGCGCAGCAGTTCGTCGGTGCTGACCCCCAGCACATCGGCGAAGCGGATGGCCAGCTCAGCGCTTAAGCGCAGCTTCCCGCGTTCATAGTCGGAGATCAAAACCTGAATGAGGCCGGTCTCTTGGCCGAGCTGCTGTTGCGTAAATCCGCGCTCCTTCCGGGTGCGGGCGAGACGCTGTCCCAGCGTCTCCTTCTGTGAGGCCACGGGCTTCTGCTTCGGCATGGACTCAATATAAGGGACACTTTCCGCGAATAAGGCCAATCCAGAGTTGCGCGACATAGTAATGTACTGTATAACGAATCACGATTAGTGGTCTCATAAAAAACAGCAAAAACCTCTTGACAGGTTTTTTAGAAAGGACGGTTTCGATGGCGCGAATCCCGCAGGACGAGATCGAGCAACTAAAACAGGCCATCTCGCTGGAGCGTCTGGTGTGCGCGCGTGGGATCGAACTGCAGCGCCACGGCGCGGACCTCGTCGGCCTCTGCCCCTTCCACAACGACAAGACTCCCAGCCTGGTCATCACTCCGGGAAAGAACCTGTGGAACTGCCTGGGGGCATGTGGTGAAGGCGGCGACGTGATCAAGTGGGTGATGCGTTCGGAGCGCGTGAGCTTCCGTCATGCCATCGAGCTGCTGAAGAAAGACGCGCCGCTGAACGGGGCGCGCGCGGCGGTGCGATCGAGAATGCGCAAGCTGCCGTCGCCGATCGCGCCCGGCCTGGACGATCAAAGGATGCTGCTGCGGGTGGTGGCGTTCTACAACGAGACGCTGAAGCATGCGCCGGAGGCGCAGAAATATCTAGAGAAGCGCGGCCTCATGTCCGCAGAGATCATGGAGCGCTTCCAGCTGGGCTTCGCCAACCGCACGCTCGGCTACCATCTGCCCTCGCGCGACTCGGTTATAGGAATGCAGGAGCGCGAACGGCTGCAACAGCTCGGCATCTTGCGCCAGGACACAGGCCACGAGCACTTCAACGGCTCCGTGGTGATCCCGATCCTCACGCTGGAAGGCCAGGTGGCGCAGATGTACGGACGCAAGATCACGTCCAACCTGCGCCAAGGAACACCCGATCATCTCTACCTGCCCGGCGATCATGGCGCGGTGTGGAACGAAGAAGCGCTCATCCCCGCGAAAGAGATCATCCTGTGCGAGGCGCTGATCGACGCGCTGACCTTCTGGTGCGCGGGCTATCGCAACGTGACCGCCAGCTACGGAGTGAACGGCTTTACCGAGCGCCACAAAGCCGCGTTCCAAAAGCACGGCACCAAGAGAATCTACATCGCATACGACCGCGACGACGCGGGCGAGACAGCGGCGCGCAAACATGCCGGCGATCTGATGAGCATGGGCATCGAGTGTTTCCGGGTACTCTTCCCGAAGAACATGGACGCCAACGAATACGCGCTCAAAGTGCAGCCCGCGCCGAAGAGCCTGGGGGTGATGCTCAACAAGGCCGAGTGGCTGGGCAAAGGCAAGCGGCCAAGCATAGCGGTGATCGAGCCGACGCCGGCAGCGCCGCGCGTCGAAATAAAACCCGAGCCGCAGATCGAAGAGCCGCCACCAATGATCAGTGAAGAACAAATTCCGCCAGAAATCATCGAGCCGCCGATCCCCACTCCAGAGCCAGCCATCATCGAAGAACAACCAGAAATAGCAGCTGAAGAAAAAATCTCTGAAGAGCCACTTCTTCCTTTAGCCGCCGAGCCGGAAGAGATGGAGCGCGCCGAGGCCACCATGCCGATCCCGTTGCCCTCGGCAGCCGCGCCGAAAATCGATGTGCCTATCGAGATACGCGGCGAAGAGATCGTGCTGACGCAAGGTGAGCGCCGCTATCGCGTGCTGGGCATGGCGAAGAACACAGCGCCGGGCGTGATGAAGATCAATCTCATGGCATCGGCCACCAACCTGCGTGGCGACTTTGGTTATCACGTGGACACCCTCGACCTGTACGCGGCGCGCCAGCGCACGGCCTTCGTAACGCAGGCTTGCGAAGAGCTGGGCATCAAGGATGAAATCATTCGCCGCGACCTGGGCCGCGTGCTGCTGAAGCTCGAAGAAATGCAACACGAGCAGATCGAGAAGGCGCTGGAAAAACCAAACGACGAACCGCAGATGAGCGCGGCGGAACGCGCCGAAGCACTGGAGCTGCTACGCGATCCCAATCTGCTCAATCGCATCCTGGACGACTTCGAGCGGTGTGGCGTGATCGGCGAGGAGATGAATAAGCAGATCGGGTATCTGGCCGTGGTCTCGCGTCTGCTGGATACGCCGCTGGCGATCATCGTGCAGTCGTCCTCGGCGGCGGGCAAAAGCTCCCTGATGGACGCGGTGCTGGCATTCATGCCGGAAGAGCAGCGGGTGCAGTACTCGGCCATGACCGGACAATCGCTCTTCTACATGGGCGAGACCGATCTTAAAAACAAAATCCTCGCCATCGTCGAAGAAGAAGGCGCGCAGCGCGCGGCCTATGCGCTGAAGCTGCTGCAATCGGAAGGCGCGCTCACTATCGCTTCGACTGGCAAACATCCTGAAACGGGACGGCTGGTCACGCACCAGTACCGCGTCGAAGGTCCGGTGATGATCTTCCTCACGACCACGGCCATCGACATAGACGAAGAGCTGCTGAATCGCTGCATCATCCTCAGCGTGAACGAGGATGCGGAGCAAACGCGCGCGATCCACCGGATGCAGCGCGAGGCGCAGACACTCGCCGGACTCCTGCGCAAGAAAGACCGCGAAGAGGTCCTGCGCATCCATCGCAATGCGCAACGGCTGCTGAAGCCGCTCATGGTGGTGAACGAGCACGCGCGCGATCTGACCTTCCCCGACGGCATGACGCGCACGCGGCGCGACCACATGAAATACCTGACGCTCATCCGTGCGATCACGTTGCTGCACCAGCACCAGCGCCCGACCAAAACCACCGAACATCGCGGCAAGACCGTGGAGTACATCGAGGCCACGGAGCAGGATGTCGCGCTGGCGAAGCGGCTGATCAATGACGTGCTGGTGCGATCCCTGGACGAGCTGCAACCGCAGGCGCGGCGGCTGTTCCTGCTGATCGATGACATGGTGAAGCGCGCGTGCGAAGAGCAGCAGATAGCGCGCAGCGAATACCGCTTCTCCCGGCGCGACGTGCGCGCCTACACGCGATGGAGCGACTCGCAACTCAAGCGGCATCTGGCGCGTCTGGAAGAACTCGAATATCTGATCGTGCATCGCGGCGGTCGCGGCCAGACCTTCGTTTACGAGCTGTACGTCACAGCCCAGGGCGAAGAATCGCAACCCGTTCTCTCCGGTCTCATGGCTGATTACGACACAAAGAAGTCCGGGTCTGAAGGCGAGAAGTACGGTCCAAGTCTGGCCCAGGTTCGGGGAATGTCCGGGGATGGTGCGGGTGAGGGATCGCCAGTAAATACGCGGGTGGAAAGCGCTTTTTACGAGAACGGCGCAAAACACACTATTAGGGAGCACGAAGAAACTCCCGCCGTAGTCGTGCCGCCAGCGATGATGAAGAAGGCCAACGGCGCGGCGCGCGCAGCGGGGGTGAAGTAATGGCGCGCATCGAAAGAAAGCGGAAGCCCGAAGCTAGGCCGCAGACGCAGCTCGAATGGATGATGCACGAGCACCTGAACGCGCTGCGCGTGAAGAACTACTCCGAGTGGACGGTGCGCAATCGCAAAGTGCACATCGGCTTCTTCATCGAATGGGCGAAGGAGCGCGGGCTGTCCGAGCCGCTGGAGGTCACGCGCCCGGTGCTCGAACGCTATCAGCGCCATCTCTTCTACTACCGCAAAAAGAACGGTGAGCCGTTGACGTTCCGCAGCCAGCACTCGCGGCTGGTGCCGTTGCGCGTGTGGTTCAAATGGATGACGCGGCAGAACCACATCCTGCACAACCCGGCATCGGAGATCGATCTGCCGCGCTTGTCACGAACCCTGCCCAAGAACATCCCATCGCCGCCGGAGATCGAGCAGATCATGATGCAGCCCGATCTTAACGATCCTATCGGCTTGCGCGACCGCGCCGTGCTGGAGCTGCTGTACTCATCAGGTCCGCGGCGGCTGGAAGTTATCAATCTCAAACTCTACGATCTTCAGTTCGACCGGGGGTTGATCGTGATCCGCGAGGGCAAGGGCAAGAAAGACCGCTACCTGCCTGTGAGCGAACGCGCCATCGCATGGATGGAAAAGTATGTGCGTGAGGCGCGCCCGCAAGTCGCCATCGAGCCGGACGACATGACGGTGTTCTTGACCGCGCAAGGCGAGCCGTTCAGCCGCGACCATCTCACGTGGACGGTGCGCACGTACATCGTGAATGCCCACATCGGGAAGGTAGGAGCGTGTCATCTGATCCGGCACACGATGGCGACGCATATGCTCGAAGGCGGCGCGGATATCCGCTACATCCAGCAGATGCTCGGCCACGAGGACATCAAGACCACGCAAATCTACACCCACGTTGCGCTCCGCGCTCTTCAGCAAATCCATGCGGCCACCCATCCCGCCGCGTTCCTGGACAAATCGAAAGCGCCGTCACTGCGGAAAGAATCGCCGCAGCTTCACGATCCCGCTGCCGTCGAGTTGCTAGTGGCTCTAAATCGAGAAGCGGAAGAAGACGAAGAAGAAAAAGAGTAGCTACTTACAAAGTAACAACTTAAAATCTTTAGCCAATGATCTCAGCGGCTAAAGGAAGAACCCTGTCTGGGTTCGGCGATGTCGAAGGCATCCTCGCCTCAACCGCACTCGCTCAGTTAAGCGAAAACTCGCCTCCGGGGCATATCAGAAAAAATCGAGTACTCGATCAGTCCTTCGCACTGTGTAACTCCACAACTGCATTAGAGTTGCGGGGGGTGTGGCTGGAAAATCGCACTGGGTCACGTTGTACCGGCAAAGAACGCGATGCGGAATCAGGGTTGGACTACTTCGGGGCTCGGTACCTAAGTTCCAGCTTAGGGCGGTTTATGTCGAAGGACGAGGGGCCTTTTCACTTTGGAGATCCCCAAACCTTTAACCGGTATACCTACGTTAGCAACAATCCATTGAAATATAGCGATCCAACCGGAGAAGAGAGAAATCCTGTTACTGGCAACGCCGGCATCGAATCAGCACCGCAACGCGGCACAGCGGGACGGATTCGATCGAATCCGCAAAATCCCCGCGTGGGAGAGCACGGCTATTCGCGGACTTATTCAAATGGGGAATCCCGTTGGCATGCTGGCACCGATATAAATGCCCGGGTAGGAACAGAGTTGGTAGCTCCGGTCTCAGGAACCATTACTCGGAGGAGAACAGACCCCAAGGGATATGGGCTTACAGTTGAAATTAACAACGGGCACGGAACAATGGTTACTTTGTCACACTTATCCAGGGTCGATTCCATGGCACTTTCGGGAGGCCATGTCGTTGAAGGTCAAGTAGTGGCTCGCGCAGGAGTGGATGGAAATGCCAGCACGAACGATCCCACTCAAGAACATGTTCATATGGGAGTGAAACAAAACGGATCAGAGATTGACCCGGCGAGATTCCTACAGTC
>JBBSFV010000074.1:0-9014 GCA_038254775.1 Terriglobales bacterium
GGGGGCAGGATACTGGACAAGCGCGATTTTTTTTGGGAGGAGCTGCCCGAGCGTGATGCCAACACCGGCTTCAACTCCGGCGATTTTTTCTCCGCTTTGGTGAAGCAGATCTACATTGACCAGCAATACGTGCCCCAGTCCGTGGTGGTGCCGGTTGATTTTGAAGACCGAGGATCACTGGAAGAGCTACTCACTAAAACCCGTCGCGAACGCACGGAAAACCCGCGGGCTGCGATGGTCGAGATCCTGGTGCCGCAAAAGGGTGACAAACGCTCCCTGATCGACCTTTGTTCACAGAACGCCAAACAATCTTATGATCAGCGCTTCCGCGTGATGAAGCCCGCAGCCCGCGCTATCCAAGATGGTTTGCAAGATGCGCTCACGCTACCCGAGCTGCCGACGCGCATTGAGTGTTTTGATATCTCCCATATCCAAGGAAGTGAGACAGTGGCTTCGCTGGTGGTGTGGGAAGAGGGAAAGATGAACAAGTCGCAGTATCGCAAGTTCATCATCCGCACCGTGGAAGGCGTGGATGATTTTGCCGCGATGCGCGAAGTGTTGCTGCGCCGATATCACAAGCTGCGCGCTGAGAAAGGCAAGCTGCCCAGCCTGATCCTGATCGATGGTGGGATCGGCCAGCTCCACGCGGCAGCCCAGGCTCTGGAAGAACTACAGATCACGAATCAGCCGCTCGCATCCATCGCAAAACGCGAGGAGATCATCTACGTCCACGGCCAGGAAGACGAGCCGGTCGTACTGGACCGGCATTCACCAGTGCTGCATCTGGTGCAGATGATCCGCGACGAATCCCACCGCTTCGCTGTGACTTTCCATCGCAAACGACGCGAGATGCGCGACCGCCACTCGGAGCTGCTGGAGGTTCCCGGGATCGGCCCTCTCACCATGAAGCGGCTGGTGACTCATTTTGGTAGCGTGCGCGCCGTGCGCGAAGCCGATCCCGCCGCTTTAGGGGCAATGGTCAATGCCAAAAAGGCCAAAGCGATATTGGATTACTTCAAAGCTGAGCAGAAACGAAACACAACGGCTGCTAAGGGCTAAGTTTCTTCATCCTCTGCGCGCCAGCAGGAGCGCCCCGAGTACGGGATCGGCAACTTCCTGCACAAACTCCAGATTGCCGCGCTTCGAATTGAGCTGCGTTTCGAAACTCTGCCTCAGCTCTTGCGACGAACGGAAGACCCCACCTGCGCCGGCCACCCGTACTGCCTCGCCTGCGGGCCACAATCGCAAGATGACCGGAAATACCAGCTTCGCCAGTTCGCGGCCCGCGGCCCCCAGCAGTTCGCATGCGAAATCATCATTCAGCGCACCAGCTTTTTCAATCAAGGGGAACAGCGCTGCGAAATCTGGCCCCGGCTGCTCATTCGCCAACGCAACCAATTCCGCCTTCGACTGCACGCCCCATTCCTGAATGATCTCGCGCAGCAAGGCCGACTCTTCCCCCAAGTCGTCATGGCTCACCGCGAGTGCCACCGCGCGCCGCCCGATCCAGTAGCCGGACCCTTCGTCTGAGATCTGGGGTCCCCGGCCTCCGTAGCGCATGCCCTGCCCGCGTTGATTCATCCCATATACGATTGAACCGGTACCGGAGATGACCAGCACACCCGGGCCGCCGTGGAAAGCCGCCGCGTGCGCGATCACATGATCACCGAACACCATATTTTTTTTTGCAGGGAGCAATTCCCGGAATGCGCCGGCAAGGAACTCTTTCGTCTCCGGCAGTTCCCCACCGGAGATCCCGATACAACAGCAAGCGATTTCTTCTTTCTGCGCCGATGCGATGTGCAAGACCTCATCGATGCCGCTGCGCAGCGCTTCGTAGGCAGCATCCCGCCCAACGCGCTGGATCTTGCAGCTTGACATGGTCGCGTGCGCAAGTTCTCGCGTGGCATCCCCCAAAACAAGATCCGTCTTGCTGCCACCGCCATCGATCGCCAGGTAAAGCTGCATGCCCAATTTTGTAACACATTCATGCATAATGGGCGGGACACTCACATACATCCATGGGACTCAGTCCGCTCGACCTCACTATTGTTGTGGTTTATCTGATCGGTATCACGCTCTTCGGGCTGCGCTTCCGCAAGGCGGACAAGTCTCTCAAAAGCTATTTTCTAGCAGACCGCTCCGTGCCCTGGTGGGCGATCGGGCTCTCCATCGTCTCTGCTGAGACCAGCACCCTCACCATCATCAGCATCCCTGGACTGGCATACGACACCAATTTTTCCTTCCTCCAGCTCGTCTTCGGATATCTTGTCGCGCGTATCGTGATCAGTTTTATTTTTCTGCCCGCCTATTTCAAAGGTGAGCTGTTCACCGCCTACCAACTGATCGACCGCCGGTTCGGAAAGATCCTCTATAAGTACACTGCGGGCATATTCCTGGTCACGCGGGCCATTGCCGAGGGCGTTCGCGTATTCGCCATCTCTATCGTGGTGAACATCGCTCTGGAAAAATATCTCCTGCATTTTATGTCGCCGGGTACAACGACGATCGCCTCCATCGCCATCGTTACGCTGCTCACCCTTATTTACACATTTGAAGGCGGCATGACGGCGGTGATCTGGACCGATGTAGTGCAAATGATCATCTATGTCTCCGGGACCATCATCGGATTCTTCGTATTGCTTCATCTTGTGCCCGGTGGTTGGACAACGATCCATGAGACCGCATCGGCGGCGGGCAAATTCCATATCTTTGACTTTCATTTCTCACTGACGACCACCTACAGCTTTTGGGCAGGCCTGATCGGCGGCACTTTTCTGACAACCGCAAGCCACGGCACTGATCAACTCATGGTGCAACGCCTGCTCGCCGCTCGCGATGAGCGTCAGTCCAGAATCGCCCTTTTCAGTAGCGGCATTGCCATCCTCTTTCAATTCACTCTTTTTCTCCTGGTTGGCGTGGCGCTCTGGGTCTATTACGGGCAAAACCCGCCGGCTTCAGCGTTTCTCCGTTCTGACCGCATATTTCCCACGTTCATTGTCTCCAAAATGCCCATCGGCATTGCCGGACTGCTGATCGCGGCGATTCTGGCTGCCGCCATGTCAAACCTCAGCGCTGCACTGAACTCACTCTCCTCAACAACCATCATCGATTTCTACCTTCGGAGAAAGCCGGATGCGACCGACCGCGAACGCATCAACGTCTCCCGCGCAGCCACCATCTTTTGGGGCATCATCCTCTTCGGACTCGCCGTTCTTACGCAGTTCGGCGGGCGCCGCGTTTTAGAACTGGGCCTCTCCATTGCCTCCGTCCCCTACGGCGGATTGCTCGGCGTCTTCTTGTTGGGCGTCCTCACAAAACGCGCGAATCAGACCGGCGCGGTCATCGGCCTGACATTCGGACTTTTGTTGAACCTGTATTTGTGGAAGGGTCCTGGGTGGGGGCTTATGCACACCACCGTTGCCTGGACCTGGTACGTGACCATCGGCACCACTGTAACTTTTATGCTCGGTTATATTGCTAGCCTCATGATCGGCAGGAGCACCAGCGATGCATAGGTCCAAGGAAAAGCAAGGGCCCGATCTTGCACGTGAACTCGGGTTGAGCGCATCCGTGGCGATCGTGGTGGGCACCATCATCGGTAGCGGCATTTTCCGCGTTCCCAGCACCATGACGATGGCGGTCGGCTCGCCTAAGATCGTCTTCTCGGCCTGGATCGTGGGCGGGCTGCTCTCATTCTTCGGCGCGCTCACGTATGCCGAGCTTGGCGCGATGAAACCGGACGCAGGCGGCGAATACGTTTACATCCGCGACGGATATGGCCCAATGCTGGGCTTTCTTTATGCCTGGACGTGGCTGCTCATCGCGAAGCCTGCTTCCATCGCGACCATCACCACCGGCCTCACAGATGCGCTCAGCGCTATCCCCAGTTTTCACTTCCTCGCCAACTCGGCAGGTCCCCTTACGTATGCGCAATGGACAGCGATTGCTGCCACCATTTTTATCTCGTTGATTAACTACATCGGAGTGAAGCGCGCGGGGACTTTTCAGGTGATCTTCACCATCCTGAAGGTAGCAATGCTTCTGGCGATCGCCGTGATCGGCTTCACCTACACCCGGGGGAGCTGGTCGAACTTCTCAACATCGATCCCGGCACAAAGTGGATTCATGGTCGCACTGGTGGCGGCACTGTGGGCATATGACGGCTGGAATGACCTCAACATGGTGGCGGGTGAGGTGAGTGATCCGCAACGCAATATCCCGATCGCTCTGGTTGCAGGCGTTGCCATCGTCGGCGGGCTTTACATGCTGATGAACGCGGCAATACAGTTCGTTTTGCCCGCGGCAGCGATCGCCACATCCAAGAGTCCGGCATCGGCCATGACGCAAGCGGTGCTTGGCAGCACCGGCGCCGTCTTGATCACTGTGGGAATCGCCCTTTCTATGCTGGTAACGCTCAACGGGACGATCATGAGCGGTTCGCGCATTCCCTTCGCCGTCGCCCGCGATGGCTATTTTTTTGAAGCGCTGGCGACGGTCAACAGCCGGTTCCAGACGCCGTCGGTATCCATTTTGGCGCAAGCGGTATTGGCGATCCTGCTGCTGCTGGCTGCCGCTTCCTTCAAGCAATTGTTAGAGCTCGCGATCTTTGCCGAATGGCTTTTCTACATGATCGCCGCCAGCACCATCTTCATCTTTCGCAAGCGTGATCCAAACGTCCTTCGACCATTCCGTACCTGGGGATATCCGGTCGTACCTGCGCTTTTCATCGCTTCTTCGGCGGTGCTTCTCTATTTCACTTTCATGGAAAGCGCACGATCGCCGTTTCTCATCAGCCACCCGGCGGGATTTGTGAACTCATTAGCCTCGGTGGGCCTAACGCTGATCCTGCTGGGGATCCCTGTCTTCCTGGTTTTTGCGAAAAAACGCCGCGGCTGATCACGCCCTGAACTGGCGAGCACGTTCATACGCCCGAACGTACTCCCGCGCAGAGGTCGCCCAGGAATAGTCCTTGGCCATGCCATTTCGCATCAATTGCTCCCATGCCGGACGGTTCTTGAAGGACACCAGCGCCTCCCGCACGGAGCTCAGCAGGGCTTCGCCGGTGTACTCTGAGAACTTGAATCCCGTTCCTTTTCCACTCTCCGCATTCCATGATTCGATGGTATCGTCCAAACCGCCCGTGGCCCGCACGATCGGCACCGTTCCGTAGCGCAGGCTGTATATCTGGTTCAAACCACACGGTTCATAGCGAGATGGCATCAGGAACATGTCTGCTCCGGCTTCGATCTTGTGGGCCAATCTGTTGTCATAGGCGATGCGGACGGCGAACTTCTTTGGGAACTGCTGCTGTAACTTTAGAAAAAGCTGTTCGTAATTTTTGTCTCCGCTGCCTAGCACGGTGAAAAGGACCGGCTCCCGTGCCAGCCGGTCCGCCGCAAGCGTGATCAGGTCAAAGCCTTTTTGAGATGCAAAACGCGAGACGATCCCGATCACCGGCAGCTTTGGGTCGGCGCCCTCTAATCCGAAACTTGCCAACAGATCTTGCTTGCAGGCGATCTTGCCCGAAAGATCCTCGCGCGAGAAATGCGTGGCGATGTGCGAATCGCTGTTTGGGTTCCACTCGTCATAATTAACGCCGTTCAATATGCCCGCCACGGTTGCCGCGCGCGAACGCAAAACACCTTCCAAGCCAAATCCGTACTCTGAAGTCTGTATTTCCTGGCTGTAGCGCTTGGAGACGGTGGTCACGTAGTCAGAAAACGTGAGTGCGCCTTTGAGAAGATTCACCTTGCCAAAGAACTCCAGTCGGTTGATGGTGAACAGCTCCCAGGGCAATCCCAAAAGAGGCAGAATGTCCGGCGAGAACATTCCTTGATAGCCAACATTATGGATGGTGAACACCACAGGCACGTGCCTGAAAGTGGGGTCCACCACGTAGTTCGTCTTCAGCAGAATAGGTATCAGCGCGGTTTGCCAATCATGGCAGTGGAAGAGATCGGGCACTCCCAGCACCTTGGTCGCTTCCAGCACCGCGCGGCAGTAAAGGGCGAAGCGCTCGGCATTGTCAGGGTAGTCTCCGCTGGGCAGGCCATAAAGGCCCTCGCGATCAAAAAACGGAGGATACTCGATAAAGTAAAATTGCACTCCAGAATGCTTGCCACCATCCAGCACCGAACAGAATCGATATTCGTCGTCGAACGGCACCGTCACGCTGCGCAATACGGTCTTCACTTCAGTCAGCTTGGTCTGCTTGTACCGCGGCAGATAGACGGTAACGCCATGTCCGAGCCCGGCAAGCGCCTGCGGCAAAGCGCCGATAACATCGGCAAGCCCTCCCGTCTTGGAGAACGGGACACATTCAGACGCCGCGAAAACGATATTCACTCAAACTCCTGGGCCAGTCTCTATAGACCCCGTCCGGCGCACGGGACTTCACCAGCAAACCCCGCAGTCTATAAAGCGGAGCGAAAGGGGTCAACGTAGCCGCTACAGACACATCTCGAAAACCTAAGCTAGGTCAACATTTTTTAGCCGACGCCGGCGCCGCCCAGAGGATCGTGGACGCACTCGGCGATGTCTCAAAAGCGATCGTCATTGAGATCGGACCCGGTAAAGGTGCTATCACACGCCTG
Source organism: Terriglobales bacterium (assembly GCA_038254775.1). Taxonomy (GTDB): domain Bacteria; phylum Acidobacteriota; class Terriglobia; order Terriglobales; family Acidobacteriaceae; genus JBBSFV01. The sequence goes on from JBBSFV010000074.1 coordinate 6,597, forward strand.
CTTTCCGCGCGGACCGGGCATCTCATCGCCATTGAGTTCGACCGGGTCCTTTCCGCACAACTGCGCATAGAGTACGGGCGCCAGCGGAACGTAGAGATCCTTGAAGCTGACGTGCTTCGGGTTGATTTCAATACCCTGGTGCGCGGCGACCTTCAAGGCACCCGACTTTTTACAGACGCCGAGCGCCCTCGCGCTCACGTGATCGGCAACCTTCCGTATTACATCACTTCGGACATTCTGCTGAAGCTTTTCGAATTTCATCGCAATTTCGACATCCTGGTGATCATGCTGCAGAAAGAAGTTGCTGATCGGGTTGCCGCCGAACCGGGCAGTCGCGACTATGGACTACTCTCCGCCAACGCGCAGATGTATGCCCGGGTGGAGAAGCTGTTCACCCTGCCACCCGGCGCGTTCAGCCCGCCTCCGAAAGTGCACTCCACGGTGTTGCGGCTTCAGATCGCGCCACAATCAGCGGCGCTGCAAGTGGAACCCGCGCCTTTTATCGATTTCCTGAAATTGTCGTTCGCCCAAAAAAGAAAAACGCTGCTCAATAATCTGAAGCAGCGTTATCCGGAAGCTAAGATTCGCGAGGCGATCGCAGCCACCAAGCTCCGCGCCGACGTTCGCTCTGAAGCCGTCCCCCTCGCCCAGATGGCACAATTGTTCCGCTCGCTCGAAACCTAGCGCGGGGTCTCTTTGGTGGAGCGTGCAGGTGCTGTAGCCGGCGGTGCACTTATTCGCGGCGCACTCGGCTGCACTGAAGATCGAGAAACGCTCGAGGGCGAAGACTCAAAGCGCGGGGAGTCCCGACGCGTGTCCGGCATCTGCCTTTCTCGCTCCGGGCGAGTCATGTTGTCATGTTGCGCCGGTGTGACGGTTCGAGCAGGCTGTGGGATGATCACTGGCTCTTCCATCCGGTGCGCATCAGGAACTTTGCCCATCTCATTCTGTCCCGTGACCGCTCGAGTGTCCCGTACTGGATCAATCGAATGCCGTTGGGCGTCTGGGAGCTTGCCTATCTCATCTGAGCCGCGAGTCACATGAGTGCCGATTTCGCCCGCGCGCCCGTCTCTCTTGCCGCGAATCAAATCACCGCCAGTGCCATTAGAAACACCGCTACCGGTTAAGCCGCTCTCCCCCGCGATGGCGCCGCCGTGAGTGCCGCGGACGGGCCGGTGTCCAATCCCCCGGTCATCATGTGCGCTCACAATGCCTTTCCCGCCGGTTCCACCGCTCCCTCCGGAGATTCCGCTACCCACCACAATGATAGGGTCCGTGTGCTTTGCAGGAGGCACGTTCTTGGTGTAGATCACCGCCGGATGGATCGCTGGTGGCGCCGCATACCAAGTGTTCCAAACGTACCCCTGGCGCCAGCACCAGCCATAGTTATTTACATACACCCACTGTCCGTACCGATAGGGTGTCCAACCCCATTGATATGGCGAGACCCAAACGTATCCCACCGATGGATACCACACCCAGGAACCATCGAAGAATGGGTCCCATCCCAGGGAAAATCCGTACGGGCGCCACACCGGACCATAACCCGCGACGTTAAAGAATGAACCATAGCGCACCAGATCTGTTGCTCCGTAATAGTAAGCAGAGTTGTAGTCGCGCAGGCTATGGGCGTGAGCGTACTCGTCGCGCTCTTTATCGCGATCTTTGTCCCAGTAATCAAATGCAGCCTCACGAACACCACGTGAGAGGAAGTAACGCGAGGGATCATTCAGGTCTAGTTCAAACGTCTCTTCTTTTCGCAACTGCAGCCGATCACCGGAAGCGCGAATAAGGTTCAGGTCACCCTTGAACACAGCCAGTTTCAGCGCCTCAGCGGACACCTCCACGCGGAAGCGCGAGCTCTTCTCAAGCGCGATCTGCTCTTTGCCCGCCGCCACTCGAAAGTCGTCTTCATTGCGTTGGCGGAGATTAAAATAAACAGTTCCCGCTTCCACCGCCACCAGGCTCGCGCGGCCCCCATCTGGACGCAGACGCAACTCCTGGAACTCCACCTGTGAATCTGGCACCAGCCTCATTGTGGAACCGTCCTCGAATTCCACCTCGACTCGGGCATCATGTCCGGTATTCAACTTCGAGCCTTCGATGACCGGCATATTGAGAAAAGCATGCTTGAGTCCGCTGCCATCGCCGCGGTCCAGCTGCACGTCTCCTTCGCTGTAACTCAAGCGAACGATGCGGGCTTTGGAATCGGCGAAAGCGCCCACTGTAAAAAGTAGAACGAGCGCTGCTAGTGAAAGTGGTTTGCGCGCCGTCATAATGTTTGCTCCTGAGAGTTCCTGCCCTTATTAGATGCCCAACCCGGAAAGATGGCAAAAGTTGCTTAATGGGAGTCGGCGATGGTGAGCAGCTTCTCCGCCCGGCGTCGCGCTGGGGCCATCACGGAGCTGTCGTTCGCCA
>JBBSFV010000075.1:0-9001 GCA_038254775.1 Terriglobales bacterium
AGACCCACCCTTGCTCGCTAGCGCTGCGCAAGAATGGGGCACCCGTGCTCGGAATGGCCGAGCCGTGCTGTTCAAAGGGATCCTTCGCTGCGCTCAGGATGACAATTGGGAGTTTCCAGGAAAAGCAGATTCCTCGCTGTGCTCGGAATGACAAGGCCAAGGAGGCTCGCTAAGCTCGCCACATTTAGACCCACCCTTGCTCGCTAGCGCTGCGCAAGAATGGGGCACCCGTGCTCGGAATGGCCGAGCCGTGCTCTTCAAAGGGATCCTTCGCTGCGCTCAGGATGACAATTGGAATTTGTGATGCTGCTCCGATTGAAATGTTTCGCTGCGCAAGAATGGGCACTCCGCGCAGCCAGGTTTATCGCTTCTCGATCACGCGCGCACTAAGGACGACTCCGGGGCGCTCGTCGTGCAATTTAAGCGGGAAGACGAGGACGTTCCACACCCAGCGGGCGCTCACCAATTTCGAGCTGGGCAGAGCGGGCACGCCGCGGAAGCTGCGGTCGAGATAAGTCTCCCGGGTGTGGGCGACGGTCTGGATGATCTCCTGCCACTCGCCGCGGAGTTCGGGAAAGATCTCAAACATGTTCTTGCCGGTGAACCATCCGCGCTTCTTATCATAGAGCTTGGCAAAAGTGTCATTCACATACTGCCATTGGCCCTCTTCGTCGAGCACCTCCAGGACCACATCATCTCCCATGGCCATGCTGATGCGGGAGTAGAAGAAGTCACGCGCATCCACCACTACGGGCTTGCCACGTTTCTTGGCTTCAAAGGAACGCAATGCGGCGAGCATGTCGTCGACGGAGCTGTAGCCCTTGAGCAGATGCATGTCTTCCACGCCGCCGAACTTTCGTTCGAGTGTGGCAGAGAGGATGATGATGGGGACCTGAGGCCGTTTTTCACGCAGGGAAGCGGCAACCGAGGTACCGAATTTTCCCGCGCCCAAATGATAGTCAAGAACGGCGATGTCGCAGTCAGCCAGGCGGCGCTCGGCTTCCTCGATGGAAGAGGAAGTGATGGCATCGTAGCCGTTCTTGCGCAGGATCGCGGAGCGCAGGATCAGATTATCAACGCGGTCGTCGAGCAGCAGGACGCGGATGGGTTTCTCGGTCGGCTTCTTGGCTTCGGATTTGGTTTCTTCCATCACACTCACAGGCTCGACACCTCAGATCTAGAGTGCGACAGGGGGGCGCACCATGCAACCGCTACTTGGATGCGAGTTGCTGAAGATTCGTTATTCCGCTACTCCGTTTCCTGAGAAGGCCGCGCGGCAGTCATTGCACGCAAAGCTTTGGCTAATTCCGGTAATCTATTGAAAACAGAGACACTACGCAACCATTGTTTATTGTCAATTGCGGGATATCCGCTGACCATCTTTCCCGCTTCAACGTTATTGGGGATCCCGGACTGAGCGGTGGCGATGGCACCGTCACCGATATGGCAGTGGCCGGCGACACCGACTTGCCCGGCGAGGATCACATTCCTGCCGAGGTGGGTGGAACCCGCCAAGCCGACCTGGGCGCAGAGCATGGTGTTCTCTCCGACAGAGGATCCATGGCCGACCTGCACCAGATTATCGATCTTGGCGCCGCGAGCGATGCGGGTCTCGCCGATGCTGGCGCGATCGATGCAGGCATTTGCCTGCACTTCAACCGCGCTCTCCAGGACGGCGGGACCGGACTGAATGATCTTGTACCAGGCGCCGGAGTCGTCTTTCGCGAATCCAAAGCCGTCGGCGCCGATGATGGCACCGTTCTGCAGGATGACGTTGTCGCCGAGCCGGCAATGTTCGCGGACAACCGCGTGAGCGTGGGCAAAGAAGTTGTTGCCGATCTCCGCGCTTTCATAGATGACCACGTGTGGCAGGATGACGGCGTTGTTGCCGATGCGGACGTTAGCGCCGATAACCGCGTATGCACCTATATGTGCGTGGCTGCCGATCTTTGCGCTGGCGTCAACAATGGCGGTGGGATGCGAGCCGGGTGCGTACCGTGGCTGCTGGTAAAAAAGTTCGATCGCCTTGGCGAAGGCGAGATAAGGATTTCTGGTGCGCAGGGCGGCGGTCGTGCTTGTAGGCAGACCGGGGAAATCTTTGCTCACGAGGACGGCGGAGGCGCGAGTGGTCTTTGCCGCAGCGGCATATTTGGGGTTGGCGACGAAGGTGATCTGTCCCGCGCCGGCTTCCTCTATGCCGGCGACGCCAGTGATGTGGACATTGGCTGATCCTGGGCCGGCATCGAGCGTGGCGCCTAGTTTCTCTGCGATTTCGGAGAGAGTCATGGGCATAGTGTACGGCGGGGATGGGGCACGGGGAGGTGCAAAGTGCAATATGTAACGTGGAAAGTGAATGCGGATTCCTCGCTACGCCACCGCAACGAGCTGCGCTCGTCGGGGACCCCGGTTGCGCTCGGAATGACAAGCGGAAATTGTTGTGGTGGCCAAAGGGATCCTTCGCTCAGGATGACAATTTCGGATCGCATTGCCGATTCATGACTCGACGGTAATGTGCAACTGCGGCTTCCTCAGTCCTGCGTGAGCAGGGTTGGGCGCTATTCGGTGAAAAGGCCGACTTGCTCTTCTGGTTGATGTGCGGCGCGGCGGGTGCGCTGGGTTCCGCCAATCACCGAAAGCACGCTGAGCGATGCGAGCGCGGTGCGGGGAACAAAGATGCGTTGAGTGTTGCCGCGGGTATCGGGGGGATTGAGGAGGAAGCCTTCGTCGCCGATCTGGGTGAGATCGTTGGGCATCAGTCCTTCGAGCACGTCATTGTCCTTGAACTGCAACCGCACCCAAAGGCCTTCCGTACGCGGGCGCGAGGTGAAGGTCTTGCGGCTGAAAGTCTCGGTCTCGCCAAAGTCGCGGACGAAATAAACGCACTTGATCTCCTTCAGCTCGATGCGGACCAGATTGCCGGAGGTATTGAGCAACTCAAGCCTGCCATCTTGCACGAACGAAGCCGGCGCAACGTATCCGCTGAGGGTGTCGCGGGTCATTTTGCGTACCACTACTTTTTTGTGGGTGGAAGGCATGGCGAAGCCTGATTGTCGCACGGTTGATACGTGACAAGAGAGAAGCTGTAGCCAACTGGTAACCAGATGTGGTAAGGTGTTCGGTTTAGTGTGTTCCTGTTACATCTGTGTAAGTCTAACAAACGGAGAGACTTGCGAGCGTAGGGCCCAAGTGCGATGGGGCGGCCCCCCGGGACGGAGCCGTTCGCCGACAGGAATTCCCTGGAATGCACCTTTTTTAGTGCTAAAGCATCTGACTCCCGAACCTCGCGATAACTGATGGCTGACTACATATACATGCTTGAGAGCCGGCTGACGCCGGAGCAACAACGCGGCGTAAAGCTGGTACAGGATGTGGCGCGCGCCCATTCCATGAACATTTACCTGGTGGGCGGCATTGTGCGCGATATGTTCAGTGGCGCCGCAGTGAAAGACCTGGACTTCGCCGTCCAAGGCAATCCGCTCAAACTGCACAAAGACCTGGAAAAGGCGGGCGCGGTCGTCGAAGGGTCTGACGAACATTACAAGACGCTGTATGTGCTGTTGCCGGGCAACTTGCGTGGCGAGATCACTGCCACCCGCAGCGAGAAATATGACAAGCCGGGCAAGCCACCGGAGATCAGCCCCGCGACCATCAACGACGATGTCCGGCGGCGCGATTTCACCATGAACGCGATGGCACTGTCACTCAATCCGGGTTCGCGTGGGCTGATGATCGATCCGTTCAACGGGGTTGCGGATCTCGAGAGCAAGATCATCCGCATCCTGCACAACTACGCGTTTCTTGAGGAACCTTCGCGGCTGATCCGCGCCACCCGATTCGCGGCCCGTTTTGATTGGCAATTGGAAGAGCGGACGCAAATACGCTACAACGCAGCCAAAGAAAACAATTACATCGAGCACCTGAACAAAAAACTTGTGGGCCATGAGGTGGAACAGATCGCCCATGAGAACGACCCGCTGAAGACCATGAAGGCGCTGGAGCGTGAAGGATGGCTGGAGTATCTGCATCCGCACTGGAACAGCAGCAAAGTGGATACCACCGGGCTGCATGACCTATTAAAGGTGCGGCAGCAGTTGGTAGAGACGGGATACACGCTGGAATCAGGCCCGGCAGTGATGTACTTCCTTACCTCCAAGCTCAACAGCACGGATGAACAGCAGTTGAAATCGATGATCGCGCGAAAATCATTTGTGGCTGCGTGGAACGCCCTGGAAGGCGAGGCGAAGGAATTCACGAAGCGCATGACGGGCAAAGAGGCGAACACCGCGTCTGATACATGGAAATTGCTCTCCCGGTCAAAGCCGGAGACGATCTTATTCACCACCGCAACCACGAGCAATGCGCAGGTCACCCGCAAAGTGAATGACTTCCTGGGTAAATGGCGGCAGACGCGGCAGCGCTTCCCCTTGCCGGAGATGACGGAGCTGCGCATCACGCCGGAGCTGCCCGAGTATCCGAAGCTGGCGGAAGATGTCTTTTATATGTTGATCGACAACAGATTGAAGACCCAGGAGCAGATCATTGCGTATTTGAAGCCATTTTCTCCGCCGGAGCCGGTAGCGCCACCACCACCGCCGCGCAGAGGGCGGGTAAAGAAAGCGGAAGGAAAGACCGCAGCTAAGACAACGGCAGCCAATGGCGAAACCGCAGCACCAGGAGAAGCGATGGCACCGAAGAAACGCGGGCGCAAACCGGCGGTGGAGGCAGCTCCGCTCGCGGCAGCAGCGCAAGCCGTTGGGGGAGCGCTGGGCAAAGTGGTGAATGCCGCTAAGTCAGTGATCGGCACGGAAAAAACGGCTCCGGCTGCCATAAAGAAGGCTGTGGCCGAGGTCAAGAAAGCAGTAGCAGCAGTGAAGCCCGCGCCCAAAAAAGCGCCGCCAAAGGCGAAAGCAAAGAGCGCGAAGAAAGCTCCTGCGGCAAAGAGCGCGCGGGGGGCGAAGAAATCGCCCGCCAAGAAAACTGCGAAGAAGAAATAAGCTGGTTTTCCGAGGGAACCGGAGCTCCGGCTCCGGTGTTTAAAAGGAACCGCGCGAAAAACTTTTCTGCGACGCTCAGCCCATTTATCATTGAATCATGGATCTAGGATTTTCAGAGCTGCTGTTCCTCTTCGGGTTGGGGCTTTTACTTTTCGGCCCACGCAAGATACCGGAGATCGGCCGCCAACTGGGTCGAGCCATGGCTGAGTTCAAGAAGGCGAGCAATGAGTTCCAATCACAGTTGAACGAAGAAGTCCGAAATCTGGATCTTGAGACTGAATCCAATACCATTGCGAATCCGGCGATGCCGCCGATGGGAACCTCCGCACGGAAGCTGAGCAGTCAGGGCGTCATCGAGGATGCCGAGGCGGCTTCTTCGCAGCCGGGGCGAACCCTCCCAACCAATGGTTGAGATGATCGAAACAGGACCTGAGATCAGCCGGCAAGAATTCACCGGCATGAGCCTGCTGGCGCATCTGGAAGAACTGCGCAAACGCATCATCCTTTCCCTGGTAGGGATCGTCGCCGGATTCGGCATCTGCTGGTATTACGCGGACCTTCTCTACGGGTACATGCAGCGTCCCATTGTGACGGCGCTGCACGCGCATAAGCTTCCGGAAAAATTGGTCTACCTGAATCCTACCGAACCCTTCGAGATGTACATGAAGATTGGCCTGGTGGCGGGCATATTCCTGGCTTCGCCGTGGGTGTTGTATCAGCTGTGGATGTTCATCTCTCCGGGACTGTATGCGCACGAGAAGAAGTACATTGTGCCATTCATGGGTGCGACCGTGGGGTTGTTCCTGGCAGGTGGATATTTCGGATACCGGATCGTGTATCCCGCGTCACTCGATTTCCTGATCGGGTACGGCCAACAATTTCAGCCGATGATCACCATCACGGAATACACCAATCTGTTCATGGCGGTGATCCTGGGATTGGGCATTGTGTTTGAGTTACCGGTGCTGATCTTTTTCCTGGCGCTCTTTGGGATCGTGGATTCCGGTTTCTTGTGGAGGAATTTCCGCTACTCCATCCTGATCATCTTCATCATCGCCGCGGTAGTGACCCCGACAACCGACATCCTGAATATGTGTATTTTTGCCGCGCCCATGGTGGTGCTGTATTTCATCAGCATCGGCGTGGCATGGTTGGTGCACCCCAAGCGCCGTAAGCTGAAGGCGGCGAAGAAGTGAGGCAAGTGAGGCATTTGCTGGCATTGGGGCTGCTGACGTTACCGCAACTGGCGTGCGCGGGGGAACCACAGCAAAGACCACAGAGTCCCGAACCGACACAGGCCAGTGGCACGCAGGCGCCGGTGAAGATGAGCGGTCCACGGTCCAAGATCAATGCGAATCGCGCGATGCAGTATGTGAAAGAGATGGTGGCATTCGGCAGGCGCGCGGACGGCACTCCGGGAATGAAGAAGCAGCAGGACTACCTGCGCGCAAAGCTGAAAGCGGATCGGCTTGAAGAGGATGTATTCACCGCGGAGACCCCCGCAGGAAAGTTCGAGATGCGAAATCTCATCGCGAAATTTCCCGGAACCAAGGACGGGATCATCGTGGTGGCTTCGCACTATGACACGGCTTGGGGGATCAAAGATTTTGTTGGCGCGAATGATGGTGGATCCAGCACCGGACTGCTGCTGGAGATAGCGAACCAGTTGCGCGGCAAGAAACTCAATGGCCCCTCCGTCTGGCTGGTCTTACTCGATGGAGAGGAAGCCTTTAAAAGCTGGACGGACACCGATAGCGTTTACGGGAGCCGCCATCTAGCCGCAAAATGGCAGCAGGATGGCACCAACAAAAAGATCAAGGCATTTCTGCTGGCGGACATGATCGGCGATGCCGACCTGAACATCGATCGGGATGAGAACTCAACCAAATGGCTGCAGGACCTGGTCTATCAGGCGGCAACGAATCTGGGGTACCAGTCCCATTTTTTCGAGCGCAGCAGCCCCTTTGAAGATGATCACATTCCATTCAGCAGGGCCGGCGTTCCGGTGATGGACCTTATCGACCTGAACTACGGCTATGGAAATGTTTTCTGGCACACGCCACAAGACACATTGGACAAGCTCAGTCCCAAGAGCCTGCAGATCGCCGGCGATACCATCCTGGAGACGATCCGGTTATTGAGCGTCCGGTAGATCTGCAAACCGGTAGATCTGCAAACCGGCAGATCTGCAAAACTGATCACGCGACCTGGTCCTTCTTTTTCTGCTGGTTGGCCTTGCCGGGCTGAACGTAGACCTCACCATCTTTGACGCTGGTCTCAAACACCTGAATCTTTTCTTCAGCGGGGCCGGCGACCACGCGGCCGGTACGGATATCGAACTGCGAGCCATGCCAGGGACACTGGACGGTGCTGCCGATCAGCGCACCATCGCAGAGCGGACCACCCTTGTGAGTGCAGTGGTCGCTGAATGCAACGATGCCTTCTTTGTCACGCGCAATGGCAACGCGCTCGCCCTCGATCTTTACCAGCATCATCTGCCCGTCGCCCAGCTCAGAGACATTGCATGCCGGTTTGTCCCAGCTTGCGATGTCGCGCTGCTTGAATTGCCCAGCATTGGCGTAACGATGGTCCACGCCGATCTGATTGCGATAAGCGAGCGTGCCACCCAGCCAGCCCGAGTAGCCAAGCAAAGCAACCGAAATGGCAGAGACACCGAGCGAAAGGGCATCGGGCTGGCGCAGCGCGGAGCCCCGGTGGATGGCCTCAAATACAAACATTCCCAGGATCGCGAGATTCAGTATTCCGTGGATCATCCCGTGTTTTTTTGCGGAAGACTTTGGCGGCACCACGGTCAGCCAGTCGATAGTGCCGGGGACCGCTGCGGCCAGCGCGCCGATGCATCCGCCGATGATCATGTAGAAGCCAGTGCCCCATAGCAAACTATTCTTTGTGGCGATGCCGAGCAGATCACAGATGAGGCTGCCGATCCAGAGGCCGATGGGAAAAACGATCAGCATGGGATGGATAGGATGAGATTTCAGATTGGCTCGTGAACGCATGGGGTCACTCCGGAGACGTGTCTCTCCTATATATAGAAGAGCAGCGGGGCCGGGAAGATGGATGCCTACTTAACTCTTTTCGTTTCCGAGGTTTTCATTTCTAATCAGCGGCAACCAGTGCAGTCACTCAGGAGCCTATGCAACTTACCGCCATCGATTGGGTCGTGATCGCAGTCTATTTCGCCGTGAACCTGGCGATCGGTTTCCACTACTACCGCAAAGCCAGCGGCAGCATAGGCGAATTCTTTATCTCCGGGCGGGAGGTGCCGTGGTGGCTGGCGGGCACTTCCATGGTGGCAACCACCTTCGGCGCGGACACGCCACTGGTGGTCACCGGCCTGGTTTATAAGTACGGGATCGCGGGAAATTGGTTCTGGTGGAGCTTTGCCCTCAGTGGGATGCTAACGGTCTTTTTCTTCGCGCGGCTGTGGCGCCGGGCCGGCGTCCTGACAGATATGGAGCTGGCGGAGTTGCGATACTCCGGCAAGCCCGCCGCGTTCCTGCGTGGCTTCCGTGCACTCTATCTCGCGCTGCCGGTGAATACCATCATCATGGGATGGGTGAACCTGGCGATGGTGAAGATCCTTATGCTTACGTTGGGCGTGGATAAGACCCATGCCATCGCGATAACCCTGGGGATCGCGGCTTTCATCCTGCTGTATGCGACTACTTCCGGATTGTGGTCCGTACTGTGGACAGATGTGATCCAATTCATATTAAAGATGAGCGTGGTGATCGCGCTGGCATTTTTTGCGGTGCGAGCCGTGGGTGGCCTGGGAGCGCTGCAATCGAAGCTGGCGCTGCATGACGCGGCGGTCAACAATGGGACCAACACGCTGGCGTTTGTTCCGGACTGGACCTCAAGCTGGTTCATCATGTTCCTGATCTTCTTGAGCTTGAACTGGTGGGCGAGTTGGTATCCGGGAGCCGAGCCCGGAGGTGGCGGATATATTGCGCAACGCATCTTCTCGGCAAAAAATGAGAAAC
>JBBSFV010000076.1:0-8657 GCA_038254775.1 Terriglobales bacterium
AAATTCAAGATTTTGGCTAGACTTCATCACTCAACACATTGATATCTAACGATTTCCACAGATATATAGGGGGGAGGGGGGATATATACCCTCGGCAGAAAAAAAGGGCGGGTCTCCCCGCCCTTCTGGAAACACTCAGCGCTACGCGATCCGTTTCTTGCGGTCCTTGTTGCCTTCGTCGATATCGACGTCGCCATCGCGCTCGACCTTAAGCTCTTCGCGGCGCACCTGGTCAGAGACAGTCTCCGTATTCTGCACCTGGCGTTTGCCCACGCGGACCTCTTCCCGGACCACGGGCCGCTTGTCCACGGAGACCTTCTCCTCAGAGAGTGGAACGCGGATCTCGCTGTCGGCGCCGATCTCGCCCGAAACCGGACGCGCGTCGCTGCCTTCAAGGCGCTCGACTATCAACTCTTCGCGGGTGACCGGCACCTTTATGTTCTGCTGCTCGGTGATCACTTCCTTGCGGAGGCGGACTTCACCGCGCTGCACACGCTCTTTGTTCACACGCAGCTGTTCGCTGAGAAGCTGGATGCGATGCTCGCCTTCGCCGGAAATGTCCTGGCGCGCACTGGAGCCGGTGACCGATTCAGTGCCGGAATATTCAGAGCTGTAGTCGCGGGTATCGCCGTCTAAGGATTGCAGGATGGTCTCTGCCTGATGCCGGCGGTCTTCGCCTTCAACAGTCACGAAGACGCCACCTTCCTGGTAGCGACTCTCAAAGTGGCGCATGCGATCCTGGGGAATGCCGTAACCGCCTTCGGTCTCTGAGACGCGGGTTTGCTCTTCGTGATGATCCGGCTCTTCGCTGAAGAAATTCGAGATGCGCTCCCAGAAGCCTTCGTGATGCTTATGTTTTTCGGTAGATGAAGTGATCTCGCGGTCGCTGGATCCGGAGTCATCGTTCATGGAGACGCCGATCTGATGTGCTGAGAATCCTGCATCTTTCAGCGCGCGGATGGCTTGCTCGGCTCTATCGCGATCGTCAAAGAACGCGATAATGCGTGAAGAAGAATAGTTGCTCATGTTGTCTCCTCGTGGTTGTTGTGCCTGGTTTGCGGATTAAGGATTTTGAGAGGGCAGATAGACTGTGATGCCTTGAGGAGAGAAACGGTGTGTAGCTGAAGCGCAGCCTAGAGACGAATAAGAGCCAGTTAAGCGGCTTTTTTTCGCCGCGATTGCTCGATCAATCCCGCTACCTCGGCTAGCATCTCTGGCGGGGAGAGCGTTTTGGAAAGGAACGCATCTGCGTACTCAATGCCCGGCAAAACTTCCGCGGCTCCGGAGAGGATCGCCACGGTAAGATTCGGGTTTTTCTTTTTCAGCTTTCTTGCCAGCTCCGCGCCGGTGCCCTGCTGCAGATAGTAATCGGTCAACACCAGATCAAAGCGGTTTTGCGCGCACAGCATATACGCTTGGTCGGCATCGCTGGCGGTCATGACACGATAACCTTCCTTCTCCAGCACCATCTTGCGAATGGTGAGGGACAAGACTTCATCGTCCACGCATAAAATAACCGGTTGGTTCATACATTAATTCTAAAGCGGGTTACAGGGGACACTCGGGAAATCGAAAGCTGCTCACTCATTTCGCGAGCTGCGGGACGGCTTCTTCACCCCTGCCAGGCTGCGCATGCATTCATGGCGAGACTCGGCGCCGCGCAGCAGCTCTGGATCCGGAGAAGCCGCAATCAGTTGTTGGCACAAAGGACACCAGGATTCCATCAGCTTAGGATGTTTTCTGGATGGCCGGTGCTCATAATGGCATAGCACCTGACATAGGTAACTAATCAGATGCAGGATCGCTGCATTTTGTAAGAGTTTCTTTGCGCGTCAGGTTGCGACCCCGGCAGAGTTGCTGAATCAGAAAAAAAGAGACACAGCGAACTGCGTCTCTATGTTGTGGAAGAGCGGGGCTTTAGCCCCCGCGTAACGAATTTGTAATGACGTGCTTACCGCTCCACAGTCTCAGCCGGTTCGGTATAGCCTTCGGCTTTCAGCGTGTTCCTTTTGGTGAAGATCTTGCTGAATTCCTTGGCTTTGCGGCCCTTCCAGCTGCCCTTGTGGTAGGCATAGCCGGCGATCAACGGAAGCGTCGTGGTCAGTTCGCCAAACACCATCTGCTCCATGGCGAGGTCGACTTTGCCCCAGCTATTCGCCTCTTTGAGGGTGGAGCCGGAGAGCGCGCCGTCGCGCTCGTCGGCAACGGTAAGCTGCACCGCGTACTTGTGCATAGCAGCGTCATAGCCCAGGAACTCGGCAGAGACCACGATGTCCTGCACAAAGTTCTTCGGCACGCCGCCGCCCAGCATCAACAAGCCGGTGGTCCCGCTCTCCACCTTGATGGCGGTAAGTTCGCGGAAGTCCGCCACGCTGTCAATGGCCACGTATGCTTTGCCTTCGTTCATGCGGCTCACCTGATGGAAGACCAGGCCGAAGCCGGCTGAGCAGTCAGAGAACGCAGGCACGAAGATAGGGATGTTGCGGCGGAAGCCTTCGAGCACGATGGAATCCGCTTTAGGGTGCTTCCTGTCGAGATAGCGCCCCATCTCCATGATGAACTCGCGCGAGCTGTAAGCGCGCGGCTCGACCGCTTCTGCGATCTCACGGATGGTGTCGTCGCAGATGCGCAGTTCGTCTTCGTTGATGTAGGTATCATAGATGCGGTCAATGTGGCTCTTGCGCAAGTGGTCATCATCCGCAAACTGTGTGCCTTGGTAGTGGCGGAATCCCAGGGCCTCAAAGAAATCCTGGTCCACGATATTGGCCCCTGTGGAGACAATGGCGTCCACCATGTTGTTACGCATCAGGTCCAGGATGATGCCCTTCTGCCCGGCGGAGATCAGGCTGCCCGCCAGTGTCAGGATGATGCCGCAGTCTTTGTCGGCGACCATCTGGTCCACGATCTTGGCTGCGCGGGCGAGGTTGCGCGCCTGGAAGGCGGTCTTCTCCATCATCTCGATCATGGGGACGACGTTGACCTTCTTGATGTCGTAGTGGTCGACAGTGGTGTGGAGGAGTTCGTTCTTCTTCATTTTCAGGTGCTCCGATGGCTTTGAGATTCCCGGGCGCCACAAAAAGAAAAAGGCCCCGGGTGCCGGGGTCTACGGTAAGTGCGTTTTTAGGACTTCTGTCCTCGCAGCTCCCGCCATCGAACCCCGCCGTGGCTGTGTATATGATACAAAACTTCGGGCGGTGGATGGAGATTTTTTTGTTTCCTGGGCCGCATGAACGTTCAAGATTCGGCGTTGTTATCCCGGGCTTGAAGCGAAATTGACAAGGACAAATGAAATTACTGGTGATCGGATCCGGATTGATGGGCAGCGCCGCTGCCTATGACATGGCTCGGGCGGCGAACGTGAAGCAAGTCACGCTCGCCGACGCAGACGGTGAGCGCGCCAGGAGCGAAGCCGCGCGGCTCAATAAGCTGCTGGGCACCAGGAAGATCAAACCTGTCGCTCTCGATGCCAAGAATCACAAAGCTGCCGGCAAGTTGATGCAAGGAAACTCTGCGTGCCTGAGCGCGGTTCCCTACTTCTTCAACGTGGCCCTGGCGAAGGCGGCAATCGAGGCGCGCTGCCACTTTGCGGACCTCGGCGGCAATAATACCGTGGTCAAGCAAACGTACGATCTGGCGAAGCAGGCAGAGAAGCGTGGCGTGGCCCTGGCGCCGGATTGCGGTCTTTCACCGGGAATGGCATCGATCCTGGCGGGCGAGGCGTATCGGCGCATGGCCCCCAACGGCGAAAAGATCGACGCGCTCAAACTTTATGTTGGCGGGTTGCCGGAAGATCCTAAGCCGCCTTTTTTCTATCACCTGGTTTTCTCGGTGAACGGACTGATCAACGAGTTCGTGGAGCCCGCAAAAATACTTCGCAACGGCAGCATCACCATCATCGAGCCGCTGACTGAGCCGGAGGAGTTCAAGATCAACGGCTTTGACACCCTGACCGCATTCCACACATCCGGCGGAACATCCACCATGCCGGAGACTTTTAAGGACCGCGTGGGTGAGTGCTTTGAGAAGACGCTGCGCTATCCCAGCCATTTTCAGATGATCCGGTCACTGTATGACCTGGGATTCTTCTCCAGCGAGAAGCGGAGGTTCGGGAAAGTTGAGCTCTCGCCCCGGGAGATGACCTCGCAGATATTTTTAGATAAATGGACGAGCAACGATCCCGATGTGACCATCATGCGCATTGAAGCGCACAAAGGCAGCAGGATTGCGGCGTTCACCATGGTGGACCATTACGAGCCGCGCACCAAGATGACTTCAATGATGAAGACCACCGCGTGGCCGGCGTCGATCGTGGTGCAGATGATGGCAAACAATGTGATCGCAAAGCGTGGCGGCATCTATCAGGAGAGTGATGTACCGGCGCAATTGTTCATGGATGAGATGGAACGGCGCGGGATCTCCATCCACTTCGGCATGGCTTGACGATATCCGGGCAAAGTGTGATCCACCAAGACGCGCCCATCCGGGATCGGGCTTAGTATTCCGCCAACTCCATCATCGCGTTGAAGAGGTCTTGCGACTGCGGCAGGATCACATCCTCCAGCAATGGCTGGTAGGCGACGAAAGTGTCCATGGCGGCCACCCGCTTCACCGGCGCATCCAGGTCGTGAAACAGCTCATCGGCGATGCGGGCAGCGATCTCAGCGCCGTATCCCCAGCTCAAGGTGTCTTCATGCGCGACGATCACGCGGTTGGTTTTGCGGACTGATTCTGCGATCGCCTCCCAGTCATACGGAAGCAGGGTTCGCAGATCGATCAGCTCCACACTCACGTTGAGTTCGCGTTCGATGCGTTGCGCCGCTTGCAACGCGCGCGCCACCACAGCGCCGTACGTGACCACGGTCAGGTCCGCTCCCTCTTTCCAAATGCGGGCCTTGCCGAAGGGGATCATAAACTCCGGGCCGGGATACGGGGCCCGGCCAAAGGGCTCGCGGTACAGCCGCTTATGTTCGAGGAAGAGCACCGGATCATCGCAACGGATGGCGGTGCGGAGCAGGCCATTGGCGTCAAGGGCGTTTGATGGGAAGACCACTCGAATGCCGGGCGTGTGGGTGAAGATGCTCTCACCACACTGCGAATGGTAGACCGCGCCTCCGGTGAGGTATCCGCCGATGGCAACGCGAACCACCGTGGGGCAAGAAAAATTCCCGTTCGAGCGCCAGCGGATGTTGGAGAGTTCGTTGCGGAATTGCTGCATCGCCGGCCAGATGTAGTCAAAGAACTGGATCTCCGGAACAGGCTTGAGGCCGCGCGTAGCCATGCCAGTGGCGCGCCCAACGATATTGGCTTCCGCAAGCGGAGAGTTGAAAACGCGGTCGCTGCCGAACTCGATCTGCAGGCCGGAGGTCAGCTTAAAGACACCGCCTTTTCCTTTGACCTGCTTGTCTTTCAGATATTCCTCGCGCGAGCAGTCGGCAACATCCTCACCAAAAATGACGATGCGCGGGTCGCGCTTCATCTCATCGCGCAGGCAGGCGGTGATAAGGTCCGCCATGGTCTTGTCCGCGCCCTCTTTTGCAGGTTGCGTGTGGAATGCTTCTGAGGTGGGGTCGAGGTCTTCCGAATACAGATGCTTCAGGATGGCAGCCGGAGCAACATCAGGAAGTGCGGCGGCAAGGGCGCGATCGGTGGCCACCTGGATCTCTTCGTCCACTGACTTCTCAAGCTTGTTGATGCCATCTTCGTCCAGGATGTTCTCGCGGATGAGAAACATCTGCATCCGGCTGATGGGGTCGCGGGAGGCATCTTTCTGCCGCTCGGACTCCGGGCGGTAAAGTTTTTCATCGTCAGAGAGTGAATGCGAATAGGGGCGGATCACGTGGCCGTGCACAAAGGCGGGGCCTTTGCCGCTGCGACAGTGCTCTACGGCCTTGGCCATGGCGGCATAACATTCAACCGCATCGGTGCCATCTATCTCCGCAAAAAAGAAGTTAGGGAAATTGGCAATGAGTTTGGAGATATTTCCGCCCGCAGTGTTTACTTCCACCGGGACGGAGATGGCATAGCCGTTGTCTTCGCAGACGAAGAGCACCGGCAGCTTCAGGTTGGCGGCAGAGTTCATCGCCTCCCAGAATTCACCCTGGCTGGTAGTGCCGTCTCCGGTAGAGACAAAAGTCACCTCGTCGCCATGGAACTGCACATCTTTGTATTGCGAGTAATCGCCTTTGCGTTTTTCTGCCGCTTCCGGGTGCTTGCTGAAATATCGGCCTGCCTCAGCGCAGCCCACCGCCTGGAGAAATTGCGTTCCCGTGGGAGAAGATTGCGTAACGATATTTAATTTTTTATTCCCCCAGTGCGAAGGCATCTGGCGAGCGCCGGAGGCGGGATCATCCGCCGCGCCCACGGCCTGCAGCAACATCTCATACGGGGTCACGCCGACTGCGAGACACAGGGCGCGGTCACGATAATAGGGATAGAACCAGTCGTGACTGGGCTTCATCGCCATTCCTGCGGCGACCAGCAGAGCCTCATGCCCGGCACCGGAGATCTGGAAGAAGATCTTCTGCTGGCGCTTGAGCAGGATCTCGCGGTCATCCATGCGGCGCGAGAGGAACATCAGGCGATAGAACTCGATGAGCTGCTTGCGCGTGAGACCCTGGCAGGTCTTCTCTATCCTGGGAGCATCGCTGACGGGCGCTTTGGTGGTGGACATTGGAGACATTTTAAATCGGCAATCGGCATTTAGCACTTAGCATTTAGTGGCAAATAGCTGTGGTGGCTCACGGGCAAACGCCGCGCGAATATCGAGACCGGATCCGGCGATAGGGCTCCCTCACTTCGCTCGGGATGTTTAAGGTAGACTCACTCGTTGATTCGAGAGCATTTGTGATCAAGATCAATCGGAAAATCCCAAAAGACAAGATCAAGCTGCTCATCTTTGACCTGGATGGCACGCTCGTGGACTCGCGACAGGACCTTACCAATTCCATCAATGCCATGCTGAAGCATTTTCATCGCGCGGAGTTGGGTGCAGATGTGATCTCCGGATACATCGGGGACGGCGCGCCTACGCTGGTCAGGCGTTCCCTGGGATTCGCCGACCATGCTGACCTGAAACATGAACATGAAGAATTTGTGGAAGAGGCGCTGACTTATTTCCTGGATTTTTATCGCGAGCACAAACTGGACTACACCTATGTCTATGACGGAGTGATGGAAGCCCTGCGGGCGATACGCGCCAGCGCTCCCGGACATTCGCGCTTGATGGCGGTGTTAAGCAACAAACCGGTTGGGCCGTCGCGGGCGATCGTGGATGCGCTCGGGTTGAAAGAATTTTTCATTCAAGTGTATGGCGGAAACAGCTTTGAGACGAAGAAGCCGGATCCGCTCGGCATCAATAACCTGCTGCTCGAAACCAAGACTGCGCCGGAAGAAGCCGTGATCGTCGGTGACTCATATATAGATGTGCTCGCCGGACGGAATGCCGAGATCTATACCTGTGGGGTCACATTCGGACTCTCACCGGAGACGCTCGTCGAGACCCCGGCGGATGTGATGGTGGATAGCGCGAAAGAGTGGGTCGAGGTCTTCTGTTGAAAGGCAGCACTTAGCAATCAGCAATCAGCAGTTAGCATTTAGTAGGGACTCTTCAGAGTTTCTCCCTTAAAAGCAGATTCCTCGCTGCGCTCGGAATGACAACTTTTCAGATGACAACACTTGTGTGAGGCGATATGCGGATTCCTCGCTGCGGTCAGAGTGACAAGTGCGGCGAGCGGTGCAGTTCATAGGGATCCTTCGCTACGCTCAGGATGACAAGTGCGAGTTTCTAGGAAATGCAGATCTTTCGCTGCGGTCAGAAAAGTGCTGAGCGGTGCAGTTCAAAGGGATCCTTCGCTACGCTCAGGATGATAAGTGCGAGTTTCTAGGAGATACAGACTCCTCGCCGCGCTCGGAATGACAAATCAAATCTCTCGATCACAGTGGTATTTTTAGAGGATTGAATCCAATCCAGCAATTCACCTCCAAAGAGCTGCGCACCCTGCGGGCGCTGAAGTCGCCTGCCGGTATCCAGAAGTTTCTGGATGCGATTCCCTATCACCATGCGCACAGCGCGTGGTCGCCAAGGATGGTTTTGCGTGAAGGCGCGGCGCACTGCCTGGAAGGCGCGGTCTTTGCCGCGGCAGCGTTACGGGTTCTGGGTTATCCCGCGCTGGTGTGGGACCTGGAAGCGGAGCAGGACGATGATCACGTGTTGGCGGTGTATCAGATCAGTGGACACTGGGGTGCGATCGCGAAGTCGAACTTTGCGGGCCTGCGATTTCGCGAGGCCATCCATCGAACTTTGCGGGAGCTGGCGGTCAGCTATTTCGAGGACTATTACAACCTGCGTGGTGATCGCACGCTCCGCCGGTACGCTGCGCGGCCCGTGGAGCTGTCACGTTTCGACCACCTCCATTGGATGACGACCGAAAAACCGGTTTGGTTCATCGCTGAATATCTTTGCCACGTGCGGCACGTGCCGCTGGTCTCAGACAAAATAGTCAAGCGCTTGGTGCGCAAAGACGCGCGAGGCATGAAGGCGGGATTTACCGGCCGCGACCAAAAGCCTAAGTCGAAGCAATAACTGGAAGTGAGATAATAGAAAGATTTCTTATCGCCGAAAACGGATCCTGAGGGTGTGCTGAAAAAAGGCACAGCCG
>JBBSFV010000077.1:0-8387 GCA_038254775.1 Terriglobales bacterium
GGCCGTGTACCATCAGCAAATATTTCTGGGGCTTTAGTTCCGGGGTGGAAGAGCGGCCCGTCAGGGCCGCGTACGAGCAGCAAGTATTTCTGGGGCTTTAGCCCCGGGGTGGAAGAGCGGCCCTTTAGGGCCGCGTACGAGCAGCAAATATTTCTAGGGCTTTAGCCCCGGGTGGAAGAGCGGCCCGTCAGGGCCGCGTACGAGCAGCAAATATTTCTGGGGCTTTAGCCCCGGCATGAGAAGCGAGTCACTCCGCAAGAGTGGCGAAACCGCTGGCGATTGCCAGAAAGAGCTGAGACAACTATGTCAACCAACTTATCCAATCTTCGCGCGCCCAAGGCCGCGAACTCCAACAAGAAACGTGTCGGTCGCGGCATGGGTTCCGGTATCGGCAAGACCTCCGGCCGGGGCCACAAAGGCCAGCGCTCGCGCTCCGGTTCCCGCGCTATGCGCGGTTTTGAAGGCGGCCAGATGCCGTTGCATCGCCGTTTGCCGAAGCGCGGCTTTAACAATTCCATGTTCCGTATCGAGTATTCGGTCGTGAACCTGGACCGCATCGCCGAACTGGGACAGAAGGAAGTCACCCCGGAGATCCTGGTCAAGGCCGGCATCATCAGCAAGCCCACCTCATTGATCAAAGTTTTGGGACAGGGCGAGTTGAAATCCGCGGTCACCGTCCACGGACACAAATTCTCCAAGACCGCGCAGGAAAAGATCGAAAAAGCGGGCGGCAAAGCCGAGATCATCGGCGCAGCGAAGTAAAGAGGCCTCATCACCCATGTTTGAAAAGCTGGCGAATATCTTCCGCGTTCCAGACCTGCGCAACCGCGTGCTCTTCACGCTTGCGCTGCTGGCCGTTTACCGCCTGGGCGCGCATATCCCCGCCCCCGGCATCGATGCTGACGCCCTGCGCCAACTCTTCGAGCAGAGCCGTGGTGGCATGCTGGGGCTGGTCGATCTCTTTAACGGCGGCAACCTCAGCCGGATGACCATCTTCGCCCTCGGCATCATGCCCTACATCACCTCCTCCATCATCTTCCAGTTGCTCTCCGTCATTTATGAGCCGCTGGCAAAGCTGCAGAAGGAAGGCGAACTCGGGCGCCGTAAGATCACCCAGTGGACGCGTTATATGACGGTCGTGCTCGGCGCCATCCAGGCGTTCGGCATCGCCGCCACTTTGCAGAGCCAATACCTTGGCGTCCAATTAGTGAAGAATCCCGGCCCCATGTTCGTGATGATGACCATCATCACCCTCACCACCGGCACCGCGTTCATCATGTGGCTGGGCGAACAGATCACTGAGCGTGGTATCGGGAACGGCATGTCGCTGTTGATCTTTACCGGCATCGTCGTCGGATTGCCCCGCGCCATAATCGATCTCGCTGAGAAAGCGCGCACCGCGGCCTGGGGAGCATTCACTGTTCCCGCCATCGTTATCCTCATTGTCATCATGGTCGCTGTGGTGGCATTCATCGTTTATGTCGAACGCAGCGAGCGCCGCATCCCCGTCCAGTACGCCAAGCGCGTGGTCGGGCGCAAGGTCATGGGCGGACAATCCACCCACTTGCCGTTGCGCGTGAACTCCGGTGGCGTTATGCCCGTCATCTTCGCCTCGTCCATCCTCACGTTCCCGCAGATGGCCGGGCAAATACCGATGTTCAAGAACAGCAAATTCTTTTCGCCGCTGATCGACTCGCTCAAGTGGGGAGAGCCGCTCTATACCCTTCTCTATGTCAGCGGTATCATCTTCTTTGCCTACTTCTACGTCTCCATCATCTTCAATCCCAATGAAGTAGCGGACAACATGCGCAAGTATGGTGGCTTTGTTCCGGGTATTCGCCCCGGCAAGCGCACTGCGGACTTCATCAATGATGTGCTTACCCGCATCACCCTGGTCGGTGCCTTGTATCTGATCGCTATTTCGCTCATCCCCGAATGGATGATCGCCGGCATCCGGCTCAACCATCTGCCGTTTGTCGGGTCGTTCTTTGACCGCCTGCCGGCGTGGGTCACCAATGGCTTGGGCGTGAACTTTTACTTCGGCGGCACTTCGCTTTTGATCGTCGTTGGCGTTGCCATGGATACCGTCAACCAGATCGAAGCCCAGCTCATCATGCGCCACTATGAGGGCTTTACCCCGCGCAGCGGGCGCATCCGCGGCCGCAGGTCCTGGTAAAAAAAATGACCGTTGCCAGCAACTTGCAGCAAACCGCCGGGCAGTTGAAGGCCATCACCATTGGTCCGGTCATCTTCCTCGGCGCCCCCGG
Organism: Terriglobales bacterium; assembly: GCA_038254775.1. GTDB lineage: Bacteria > Acidobacteriota > Terriglobia > Terriglobales > Acidobacteriaceae > JBBSFV01. Next base: position 2,268 of record JBBSFV010000077.1, read on the forward strand.
GGCAGGCAAGGGGACCCAGGCCAAGCGCATCGCCGAGCGATATCTCATCCCGCAAGTCTCCACCGGAGACATGTTTCGCGACCACAAATCGCGGGGCTCTGACCTCGGCAAAAAAGCCCAGGGCTATATGGACTCCGGCCAACTGGTCCCCGACGAACTGCTTTACCAGATGGTCGAAGACCGGTTGAACCAGCCCGATTGTGCCCGCGGCTTCATCCTGGATGGCTTTCCCCGTACCGTCCCTCAGGCAGAATGGCTGGACCAGGTCCTGGACGCTAAGACCTTTTCCGGCAGCCCCATGCAGCCGGTTGTGGTGGATTTCGCGGTCGGCTATAATCAATTACTGCAACGGCTTACCGGACGTCGCTCTTGTCCCGCCTGCGGCCGGATTTATAACGTTTACTTCCAGCCTCCGCGTGTCTCTGACACCTGTGATGTTGATGGCAGCAGAATGCTCACCCGCAAGGATGATGCGGAAGAGGCCATCTCAAAACGTCTGAAAGAGTATGAGGAGAAGACGTTGCCCTTGGCTGACTACTATCGCCGGCGGGGGCGGTTGCGGGTTGTGAACGGCGAGCAGAGTGCCGATGTTGTAACGGCTCAGGTCATCGCCGCTGTGGAAGAACGCTAGAAACGTATGGCGATCATCTGTAAGTCGTCTGCCGAGCTTGAGAAGATGCGCAAAAGCGGGCGCATCGTGCGGCAGGTGCTCAATGCCGTGAAGCAGTTGGTGGTGCCCGGTGTGACCACCATGGACCTGGAACGGGCTGCGGAAAAGAAGATCCAGGACTTAGGCGCCAAAGCGGCGTTCAAGGGTTATTACGACTACCCTTGTGTTCTTTGCACTTCAGTGAATGAACAGATCGTCCACGGCATCCCCAGTGAAAAACGGGTGCTGAAAGAGGGCGATATCGTCTCCATCGATTGCGGCGTGGTCATTGATGGTTTTTTTGCCGATTCCGCCATCACCGTGCCCGTGGGCAAGGTGGCTCCGCAACTCGAAAAATTGCTGCAGGTGACGGAAAAGTCGCTGCAGAAGGCGATTGAGAATGTGAAGCTCGGCAACACCGTCGGTGATATCGGCGCGGCCGTGCAGGGGTTGGTGGAAAGCAACGGATTCAGCATCGTCCGTGATTTTGTGGGACACGGTATCGGGACCCGCCTGCATGAAGATCCGCAGGTGCCGAACCACGGGATTCCCGGGCAGGGCCCGAAGCTCCGCGAGGGAATGGTGCTGGCGATCGAGCCGATGGTGAACGTCGGTAAGCCCGGCGCGAAGGTTTTAGACGATAAGTGGACGGCGGTCACCGAAGACGGTTCGGTCAGCGCGCACTTTGAGCATTGTGTGGCGGTGACAAAGAATGGCCCGCTGGTGCTCACGCTGGATTAAAAGAAGTTTTGAAAGGGCGCGGCTTCAGCCGCGCCGAAAGAAGCATGATCGAAGCGGCTTTAGCCGCTGAGGGTGGAAGAGCGGCGCTTTAGCGCCGCGTTGCAGCAAGAATGTTTTGGGGCTTTAGCCCCGACCAAAACGCAAGGACACGATTGAGCAAAGAAGACGCGATTGAAGTCATGGCAGTGGTGCTCGAACCCCTGCCGAATGCGATGTTCCGGGTGGAACTCGAAAACAAGCATCAGGTACTGGCGCATGTATCCGGACGCATGCGCAAGAATTTCATTCGTATCTTGCCCGGCGATAAGGTCGCGGTGGAACTCTCGCCCTATGACCTCACTCGTGGACGCATCGTTTATCGCTATAAATAAGTTTAGGGAAGTGAAGCAATGAAAGTCAGAGCATCGGTAAAAAAGATTTGTGACAAGTGCAAGGTCATCAACCGCCGTGGGGTGGTTCGCGTGATTTGCGAAAACGCCAAGCACAAACAGCGCCAAGGATAAAAAACGCGGGTGAGCCTGGAGCGAGCGCCGAAAAGCGCGAGCAAAGGGCGAGGGTGAAGCAGCTTGCTGCGGAATCCTTATATAGAAGTCAAGCTAGGTTTTAGGAGAAACAAACATGGCACGTATCGCAGGCGTCGATCTACCGCGTAATAAGCACGTGGACATCGCGCTCACTTATATCTACGGAATCGGAAACCCGCGCGCCCGCGCCATCTTGGAAGAGGCCAAGGTCGATCCCTCCCGCAAGGTGCAGGACCTCACCGAAGATGAGGTCAACCGCATCCGCCAGGGGATCGAATCCGGACTGCCGGTCGAAGGCGATCTGCGCAAGGACGTTTCCATGCACATCAAGCGCCTCATCGAGATCGGTTCCTATCGTGGATACCGCCATCGCCGTGGCCTGCCGGTCCGCGGACAGCGTACCCACACCAATGCCCGTACCCGTAAAGGTCCGCGCAAAGGCACGGTCGCCAACAAGAAGAAAGCCGCGTCGAAGACCTAGAGGACTGACGGTGCTCTTCGTACAAGGGGAACGGTCAGGGACGAACGGCTTCAGCCGTGCCGAAATGCGGGACGAGAAACGATTTGAAAGGGCGCGGCTTCAGCCGCGCCGCAATGCGGGACGAGAAACGATTTGAAAGGGCGCGGCTTCAGCCGCGCCGCAGCAGATTCAAACGAAGCGGCTTTAGCCGCTGAGGGTGGAAGAGCGGCGCTTTAGCGCCGCGTCAGAGCAAGATCATCTCGGGGCTTTAGCCCCGGATGACTAACGACTAACAACTAGAGACGAAAGACACATGGCTAAACCAGCAGCAGGCGCAGAGGCAAAAAAAGGCAAGAAGGGCAAAACGTTTAAGCGCAAAGAGCGCAAGAGCGTGCCGAGTGGCATCGTCCACATCCAGGCAACCTTCAACAACACCATCGTCACCATCTGTGATCAACAAGGCAATACCGTGAGCTGGAAGAGCTCTGGTTCGCTCGGCTTCCGCGGCTCCCGCAAGGGGACCCCGTTCGCCGCCCAGCAGGCGGCGATGAACGCCGCCAATGCCGCCCGGGATCATGGCATGCGGAATGTTGAAGTCCGCATCTCCGGGCCCGGCTCCGGCCGCGAGTCCGCCGTCCGCGCTCTTGCCGCAGCCGGGTTGGAAGTGCGGACCATTCGCGACGTTACGCCCATGCCGCACAACGGTTGCCGTCCGCCCAAGCGTCGCAGAGTGTAGAGATTTGCAATATGTGATTTTCAATTGGAAATCACAAATCAGAAATCAGAAATGTGTTGGATCGGGATGACCGGCTCGCCAGCCCGTAAACCGATCGGCCCTGAGATCAAGGAGAAATACATTGGCTCGTTACACCGGTGCAGTATGTCGTTTATGCCGTCGGGAAGGCATGAAGCTTTTCCTCAAAGGCGGTAGGTGCTTCACGGACAAGTGCGCGATCGAGAAGCGCAATTTCGTTCCCGGCCAGCATGGCAAGGACCGCAAAGCCAAGATCGTTGGCTATGGTCTCCAGCTCCGCGAGAAGCAGAAGACCAAGCGCATCTACTTCGCGCTTGAGAAGCAGTTCCGCAACTATTTTGAGAAGGCAGCCCGCGCCCAGGGCGTGACCGGCGAATTGCTCCTGCAACAGCTTGAGCGCCGCCTGGATAACGTCACTTATCGCCTCGGCTTCGCCACCTCGCGCCGCCAGTCCCGTCAGCTTGTCCGCCATGGCCACATTCATGTGAACGGCAAAAAGGTGAACATCCCCTCCTTCCAGGTGAAGGTGGGCGATGAGATCGCGGTGCGTGAGCGCTCCAACAAGCTCGTCGTCATTGAAGGCGCACGTGACTTCGCCAGCGGACAGCCGGCGCCGGCATGGCTCTCCATCGACCGTGACGGCATGAAAGGCCGGGTACAGGGCCTTCCGAAACGGGAAGACATCAATCTGCCCATCAACGAGCAGCTCATCGTCGAACTGTACTCGAAGTAAAAGTTTTTTTGTTTTCCTGACGACTAACGACTAACCACTATCAACCGCAACTTTTTCGCGCGGACCGCTGCAGAATGCTTCGCATCGGCGCGCACTGGAGATAACAAATGCTTTGGAAGGGTTTTCAAAAACCAAAACGCCTCGCCTCTGACACTGACACGCTTACGGATAAATACGGCCGCTTCTATGCCCAGCCTTTCGAGCGTGGCTTCGGTACCACCATCGGCAACGCGCTTCGCCGCGTGCTGCTCTCCTCTATCGAGGGTGCGGCCATCACCGCCGTCAAGATCGAAGGCGTTCTGCATGAGTTCCAATCCCTGCCCGGCGTGGTGGAAGATGCCACTGACATCATCCTCAACCTCAAGCAGGTACCGTTCAAGCTCAACGGAGACGGCCCCAAAGCCATCTACCTCCGTACCGACCAGCCCGGCGTGATCACCTCTGGAATGATCGAAGCCGATGGCGACATTGAGATCCTCGACAAAGAGGTTTATATCGCCACCGTCAGCGAAGGCGGCAAGGTCGATATGGAGATGCGCCTGAAGCGGGGCCGTGGATACGTGGCGGCGGACAAGAACTTTGACGAAGATCTTGGCCTCGGTTTCATTCCCATCGATTCCGTCCACTCCCCGGTGCGTAAGTGCAATTACACCGTGGAAGCGGCGCGACTCGGCCAGATCACTGATTATGACAAGCTCACTCTTGAGGTCTGGACCAACGGCTCCGTGGCTCCCGCCGATGCCATCGGCCTCGCGGCAAAGCTGGTGAAGGACCACATGAATATCTTCATCAACTTTGAAGAAGAGATGGAGACTGACACCGGTGACGATGGCCGTCCTCAGATCCGCAATGAGAATCTCAACCGTTCCGTCGAAGAGCTCGAGCTCTCCGTCCGCAGCTACAACTGCCTGAAGAACGCCAACATCCAGAGCATCGGCGAACTGGTGCAGAAGACCGAAGCTGAGATGCTCAAGACCAAGAACTTTGGACGCAAGTCGCTCAATGAGATCAAGGAGATCCTCTCCTCCATGGGCTTGAGCCTGGGCATGAAGATTGACGAGCATGGCAACGCAGTACCTGGCCCCACCAGCTCGCAGCCTTCACCCATCATGGCCGGCGGAGATGACGACTTCGGAGACGACGAAGTCGACGACGACGAGACTTTCTGATCGCCTGATCCCCTGATCCCTTGGTCCGCTGAGCCATTGGGCTTCGCGGGCTGTGACTGAAACTGGGGGCGCGGCTTTCATCGGCCGCGCCACTCAACGAGAGGGCCCAGCAACACCAGTTGTGAGGCGCCCCCGGACTCGGGCACGCTGCCCGAAGAAAATGAGGAAATAAAATGCGTCACCGTAATGCAGGTTGGAAGCTTCAACGCAATACCAGTCACCGTCGCGCGCTGCTGCGCAACCTGGTGACCTCGCTCATCATGGAAGAGCGCATTGAGACTACCGTGACCAAAGCCAAGGCCATGCGCGCGGAAGTCGAGAAGATGATCACCCTCGGCAAGCGTGGCGATGTCCCCGCACGCCGCCAGGCCGCCGCTTATCTCATGACCCGCGAATCCGTCGCCCACCTCTTTGACAAAGTCGCGCCCAGGTTCGGTGACCGCGAAGGCGGTTATACCCGCATCATCCTTACCGGATTCCGCAAGGGCGATGGCGGCGAAAAAGCATTCATCGAACTCCTTGGCAGTGAGAAGGTGCTCGATGAAAAGCGCGAAAAACGCGCCGAAGCCCGCGCCAAAAAAGCTGAAGATACCCGCAAGCAGTTGGAAGCCGAGAATTCAGGCGGCGATCCCGGCGAGTGATCCGCTCCCGCATCGGCGAGTGATCCGCTCCCACATCCCTAAGAGACGCAGCTTGCTGCGTCTCTTTTTCTGCCTGTGGCACAGCCGCCCTCGGCTGTGCAAACTCGAGCACCACAGCCGCCCTCGGCTGTGCAAACCCCAGCACCACAGCCGCCCTCGGCTGTGCAAACTCGAGCACCACAGCCGCCCTCGGCTGTGCAAACTCAGCACTTCATCAGTCGCTTGGGCACTACCCGCATCTTGTCATTCTGACCGCATCTTGTCATTCTGAGCGAAGCGAAGAATCCCTACCGATACAAACTACCCAGTGGCACAGCGGACCTCGGCTGTGCAAACCCGAGCACCACAGCCGCGTAGCGGCGACATACGTTACCCCAGCGCGTGAGCGCTGGGTATGCGGTCAATTAAGAGAAAAAGCGCCGTAGGCGCGACACGCAACCCTGTGGCAC
>JBBSFV010000078.1:0-8170 GCA_038254775.1 Terriglobales bacterium
AAGTTGCAGGTTATAGTCTGCTCCTACCCAACTGTTGCTGTTCTTCTTTTTCACTTTCACTGTGCCATCAAGCATGGTGAATTGGGCTTTCTGGTCGCCGGTGGGTTTTCCGTTGCGATTGCCCTCGGACCCACCTCCCACCATCTTGGAGACAGCGCTCTGCACATTGTTGATCAGTGTCTGGGAGGCCTGAGGGAATAAAAAATACATGACAGTGCCAACTACTGCCAGAAGCACCAGCAGCGAAAGGAATACGCTGCGATAAGTGACTGTGATCCACCCTATGTGGCGATCATCGTCTTTTTTTCTTTGAGGGACGGGTGGCACCAGTAAACACCTTTATTCAGTTGAGTTTGAGAGAAGGAGATTGCGAATCAGAGTACCATACGCTTTTTGCGTGGCAAACAGGTAAATGACCTAGTCATCCTCTTGTAACCGCCTGATGAAACACCCATTTCTCGCGCCTAACGCCTCACCGGGACGCGGATGAAATGCGCCTCCCTTTCCTGTAGGATTAATAGTTTTGATATCCCACCAAGGAACCTCTAGCAAGCATGTCCCCAGCGCGCGTTTATAAGAATTACATCCATGGAGAATGGGTAGAGGCCCACTCCGGCCAGACCTTTGAGAATCGCAACCCTGCGAATACCAGTGAGATCGTTGGTATTTTTCAGGCATCCGGCAAGCAAGACATCGACGATGCCGTAGCCGCAGCCAAGTCGGCATTTGAAAAATGGCGACTGGTGCCTGCGCCAAAGCGCGCGGAGATCGTCTTCCGCGCCGGCGAGATACTGACTCGTAATCTGGAAGACCACGCCCGTGACATGACCCGCGAAATGGGCAAGGTCCTGAAAGAGACGCGTGGCGATGTCCAGGAAGCGATCGACACCGCCTATTACATGGCCGGCGAGGGCCGCCGCATGTTCGGGGACACAGTACCTTCTGAGCTGCGCGATAAGTTCGCCATGTCCGTGCGTATGCCGATCGGGGTTGTAGGCATGATCACGCCGTGGAATTTCCCCATGGCGATCCCATCGTGGAAGATCTTTCCCGCAATCGTCTGCGGGAACACTTGCGTGATCAAGCCGGCGGAAGACACTCCTCTCTCTACTTTCAACCTGGTACGGGCTCTGGTGGAGGCAGGATTGCCGCCAGGCGTGGTGAACATTGTGACGGGCCTGGGGCCAGAGGCCGGTGCTCCGCTGGTAGCGCACGCTGATGTTCGCGCAATCTCATTCACCGGTTCATCGGAGGTCGGCCGCATGATCGGCGAGAGCGCGGCTCGTACATTTAAGCCCTGTTCGCTGGAGATGGGTGGCAAGAACGCGATCATTGTCCTGGATGACGCGAACATTGATCTAGCCGTGGATGGTGCGATCTGGGGAGCGTTTGGCACTGCCGGGCAGCGCTGTACGGCATCCAGCCGGATGATCGTGCAGCGTGGCGTTTACAGCGAGTTTGTTGCCAAGCTGGTGGACCGCGCGAAAGCCATGCGTATCGGCGACGGCCTGGATGCGAACGTTGACATGGGTCCACAGATCAACCAGCAACAGGTTGAGACGACAGCCAAATATGTTGAGATCGGGAAAGGCGAGGGTGCCAAGTTACTGTGTGGTGGAGAGCGACCCAGCCACATTCCGCATACTCGCGGTCATTTCTTCCAGCCAACGGTTTTCGGTGATTGCCATTCCAAGATGCGCATCTCGCAGGAAGAGATTTTTGGACCGGTCACTTCCGTCATCCCCTGCAACTCCGTAGATGAAGCCGTTGAGATCGCTAACAGCACCATGTACGGGTTGTCATCTTCCATCTATACCCGTGACATCAATAAAGCGTTCCGCGCCGTGCGTGACATCTATGCCGGGATCACCTATGTCAATGCTCCGACCATCGGCGCTGAAGTGCACTTGCCGTTCGGTGGGGTGAAAGCCACCGGGAACGGACATCGCGAAGGTGGACATGCCGCCATCGATTTCTTTTCAACCTGGAAGTCGGTGTACATCGACTACTCTGACCGCTTGCAACGCGCGCAGATCGACAAAGAATAAATATTGCACTGGGGATGCGAATGGCTTCCCTATCTATTTCATATTGAGGCGATCGTAAAAAATGCTGATTGGTGTTCCTAAGGAAGTCAAAGACAACGAGTACCGCGTGGGCATGGTGCCCGCCGGGGTGAAGTCGCTGGTGGACGCCGGCCATAAAGTCGTCGTGCAGACCAAAGCCGGCGAGGGCTCTGCCATGTCCGACGAAGAATACAAAGCCGCGGGGGCAGAGATCGTGGGAAGCGCGGAAGAAGTATGGAAGCGCGCGGATATGGTCGTGAAAGTGAAGGAGCCCTACGGTAAAGAGCCCTCGATGTTTCGCGAAGGCCTGGTGCTATTCACCTATCTTCATCTTGCTCCCATCCCCGATCTAACGAATGCATTGCTCAATAAAAAAGTGACGGGGATCGCCTATGAGACCGTGACGGATCGCGCGGGCACACTGCCGCTGCTGACACCGATGTCGGAAGTAGCGGGCCGCATGTCTGTGCAGGTGGGCGCGTCTTATCTGGAAAAGGAAAAAGGAGGCCGCGGAGTCCTCCTGGGTGGCGTGCCAGGCGTGCCGCCGGCGAAAGTGGTGATCATTGGCGGTGGCGTGGTGGGGATCAATGCCGCAAAGATGGCGATGGGCATGGGAGCGCACACCACCATCATTGACCTGAACCTGAACCGCTTGCGCGAACTCGACGACATCTTCAACGGCAGGGTGTACACCCAGGCGTCAAATTCATACGTCATCGGGAAAGCAACCTCTGAGGCAGACCTTGTGATCGGCGGCGTTCTGATCCCGGGCGCATCTGCCCCCAAACTAGTGACCAAACAGATGGTTTCAAATATGAAGAAGGGCGCGGTGATCGTGGATGTAGCAATCGACCAGGGCGGCTGCATCGAGACTGCGCGGCCCACCACGCACAGCGATCCGGCTTACACGGTAGATGGAGTTGTGCATTACTGCGTGACCAACATGCCCGGCGCAGTGCCGAATACTTCAACGCTGGCGCTGACCAATGCCACCTTCCCGTACGTGATGCGGCTTGCAAACCTGGGCGTGGAAAAGGCGATCAAGGCGGATGATGGCATCCGTGAGGGAGTGAATACTTATAAAGGCAGGATCACTTATGCCGCTGTGGCACAGTCGCAAGAGCAGGAGTCGAAGGACGTGCTGAGCATGTTGTAGAGCTATTCTTCCACGGGGGCCGCCGACCGCTGCGGCTCTCTCGCATATTTACTGGACTCCTTTGTGCGGTAAAATCGCAACATCCTGTGGCTTCTGAAACACAACCCCAGAAGGTAAGCCCACGGCGGCGCGTGATCCTCGTCCTGCTGCTGGTGGGGATTCTGCTGCTCTTTGGCGTGATCCTCTCGCAGGCAGCATTCAATCTCACTTTTATTCAGCCAGACACGCTGCAGCAGACGCTGGTGCTTACCGCGCTCTCAGCTCTGATCTTCCTGCTTTTTGTTGCGCTCACCTTCGTGCTGGGCCGCAACTTGCTCAAGCTGTTTGCCGAACGCAAGTTGGGCGTACTGGGTTCGCGCTTTCGCACCAGGATCGTGTTGGGAGGCCTGGTGCTTTCATTCCTTCCAGTCATATTCCTCTTTCTGTTTGCCTATGGACTGATGAACCGATCCATCGATAAGTGGTTTTCGGGCCCAGTGGAGGAGTTAAAAAACGACTCAAGCCGGGTCGCCAGCCTGTTGATCGATTACGCATTTCAGCATGCTCAATCTGAAGCCACGGACATTGCGGCGAACCCAGCGATCAGGGACGCACTCGCGCATTCTGATCTCAGGCGGATGGAGGAGGCGCTCCCCGCTTACGATCATTCTTTGCTCGGAGGCATGGCGGTGTTCCAAAGGAATGGCGAGATCGTATTGGCGCATCATTCCGGCGGGCACGATGCGGCGCTAAAATCCTTTCTCGCCGCGGCGGACAGTGCGGACCATCCGACGGTGCTGCAGTGGCAAGGTGCTCCTTTTGTGATCGCGAGTTCGGCTTCCCCAATGGATATGAAGGTGTATGTGGCTTCGCCGCTGCCCGCTGCTTACACCGATACCTTGAAAAAAATAGAAGAGAGCCAACGCCGCTACGGAGAATTGCGCACCCAGAGGCGCGCGGTTCGCCGCTTTTATATGCAGTTGCTTTTGCTGCTGACCGCTGTGGTGTTATTTGCCGCAACCTGGCTCTCCATCTTTGTTTCTCGCCTGGTGACGCGGCCCGTGGCTGCGCTGGCGGAGGCTACGCAGGAGATCAGCCGGGGAAATCTTCATCATCGCGTGCAAGTCTCCGGCGCTGACGAGCTGGGAACGCTGGTGAATTCATTCAACCGCATGGCGGAGGAGCTAGAGAACAATCGCCACCAACTGGAGAACACAGGACGCGAATTAGGAAATACCAACCATGCCCTCTCCACTGCGAATGCCGCGATCGAGCAGCGCCGTCGGGAGATCGAGACCATTGTTGAAAGCATCCCCTCGGGCGTTTTGTCACTTGATCCGAATCGCCGGGTGCTGCATACCAATCGCGCTTTCAAGCGGTTATTTACCCAGGTGCAAGCTGGACAGGCTCTGGCGCAGTTGTTTGAGCCACAAGTGACCGCAGACCTGTTGCACCTGATGCGCAAGGCTGACCGCATGGGCAGCGCTTCCTGGGAAATGGAGATCCAGGGCGCGGAAGGCGAGTTACGGGTTGAAGTGACCATCGCTTCCTTGAATCACCAACGCCAGCAACTCGGTTACGTGGTGGTCTTCGACGATCTGAGTGAACTTCTCAAGGCCCAGAAGCAGACAGCGTGGCGTGAGGTGGCGCGCCGGGTGGCGCATGAGATCAAAAATCCGCTCACGCCGATCGCCCTTTCCGCGGAACGCATTCGCCGCCATCTGGAACGTGATACCCCGCCCGATGCAGTGTCACTCAATGTCATTAATAGTTGCGCGGAGACGATCTCTGGTGCGGTGGAAACCGTGCGCTCGCTGGTGGACGAGTTCTCTGCCCTGGCGCGCTTCCCGACCGCGCAGCCTCGACCCGCGGACATCAATGAGATCGTCACCAGCGCCCTCGCGATGTTTGACGGCAGGCTGGAAGGAACGAGTGTTCGCACGCGTTTGGCGAGTGATCTTCCGCCGGTCATGGCGGACGCGGAGAGCATGCGGCGCGTGGTTGCCAACCTGGTGGACAACGCCGCCGAAGCTATGCAGGACTCTCCCGTGCGCGAGATCTACATTTCTACCGCGCTGACCGATGAGAAAGAGACGGTGGAGATGGTGGTTGCGGACACCGGACACGGCATTACCCGCGAGCTGAAGGAGAAACTTTTTTTACCTTATTTTTCCACCAAAGAACGCGGAACGGGACTCGGCCTGGCGATCGTCAGCCGGATCGTGGAGGAACACCACGGGACTGTGCGCGTGGAACCGAATCGGCCCACCGGAGCTAAGTTCGTGATCGATCTTCCGGTTGCGAGTGTCGCCGCAACCACCAATGGTGCCGGCCATGCATAGCATCCTGATCGTGGACGACGAGGCGGGCATCCGCAAATCTCTGCGCGGAGTCCTGGAAGATGAAGGTTACAAAGTAGGCACGGCAGACTCCGCCGAATCATGCATCAATGAATTAAAGAAGCGTCCTTACGAACTAGTTTTGCTCGACATCTGGCTACCCGGTCAGGATGGCCTCTCCGCACTGGAAGAGATCAAGAAGATGGAAAACTCTCCTGAAGTCATCATGATCTCCGGGCACGGCACTATCGAAAGCGCGGTACGTGCCACCAAGCTTGGCGCTTATGACTACCTGGAAAAGCCGCTGTCACTGGAGAAAACGCTGATTGCAAGCAAGAACGCGATTGAGGCACACCGTTTACGCAGCGAGAACAAAGAGCTGCGCACACAAGTGCAGACCCGGGGCGAGATCGTGGGCACCAGCGTGCCGATGAAAGCCTTGCGGCAGCAGATCGGCTTGATGGCACCCACCAATGGCCGCGTCCTTATTTACGGCGAATCAGGCACGGGAAAAGAGCTGGTAGCGCACGCCATCCACGGACAGAGCTTGCGCAAAGACAATCTTTTTGTGGAGGTGAATTGCGCCGCGATCCCGGAGGATCTCATCGAAAGTGAATTGTTCGGACACCGTAAGGGATCGTTCGCCGGCGCCACACATAATAAAGAAGGGAAGTTTCACAAAGCGGATGGCGGCACGCTCTTCCTCGACGAAGTGGGCGACATGAGCCTAAAGACACAGTCCAAGGTGCTCCGGGCACTGGAAGAGCAACGCTTTACCCCGGTCGGGGGCGAGGAAGCGATCGCCGTTGATGTGCGCGTGATCGCCGCAACCAATAAAGACCTGGAAGAAGAGATCTCACGGGGAAACTTCCGCGAAGATCTTTTCTATCGCCTGAATGTGATTCCCTTCCTGGTCCCGCCCTTGCGCGAACATAAGGAAGATATTCCCGCGCTCTCGCGATACTTTTTGAAGGAGATCTCCGCGGCATACAGTCGCCGTACCAAAGAGATGACTGACGATGCGGTAGAAGCCCTCATGCGCTACTCATGGCCGGGGAACGTGCGCGAACTGCGTAATGTGATCGAGCGCGTGATCATCATGAATCCTACCGTGCATAAACTGGAACGCAAACATTTGCCCCCGCTGGTCTTCCGCGAAAATGGCCGGCGGGCTACGGGAGACTTCAGCACGCTGCACCAGGCGCGCGCCGCGTACGAGCGCGACTATATCCTTAAAAAGATGGACGAGAACCATGGAAACATAAGCCGCACCGCGGAGGTTTTAGGGTTGGAGAGGAGCCATCTTTATCGCAAGATGAAGACATTGGGCATCTCAGCCAAGGAATAGTCCTATTCTGCGGGAGATTTTCCCGGAGTGAGATCGCCGAGTTGGCGGCGCCAATCCAGATCGTCAACAAACCGACGCGATGAGCGCCAATCCGGGACTACCTTCACAAATAATTCCAGGAACACTTTTGTTCCAGTCAGCTTTTCCAGGTTCAAGCGGGCGGACGTGCCGATTTTCTTCAGCATTGCGCCGCCCTTACCGATGATGATGGCTTTTTGTCCATCGCGTTCGCAGAAGATAGTAGCGGCGATCTGAACCAGCTTTTTCGATTCTTTGTATTGTTCAATGATCACGGCGGTGGCATACGGCACTTCCTGCCCCAGGGCGATCAAAACCTTTTCCCGAATGATCTCAGAGGCTAGAAAGCGCATGGGCTGATCGGTGATCTGGTCGTTGGGAAAATACTTTGGACCTTGCGGCAGCAACGCGATCACCTTATCCAGTAGCCTTTCTAAACCGTCTTTTTTATGGGCGGAGATGGGAATGATCTCCTTGAAGTGGTGCAGCCTGCTGAACCGCTCGATGATCGGAAGCAGATCATCTTTTTTTAAGAGGTCGATCTTGTTCAGCAGCAAAAACGCCGTGCCCCCCGAGCGCTTGATTATGTCCAGGACGAATTGATCGCCAGTCCCGAATCTTTGCGTCACGTCTACGATCCACATCACCAGGTCGCGGCCTTCGAGTGCGTCATAGACCTCCTGCATCATTTGCTTGCCAAGCTGTGAGTCAGGTTTATGTACGCCGGGTGTATCGATGAAGACGATCTGCCCAGCCTCGCGGCCTTTCTTCTGCTTCACATTCACGATGCCTGCAATGCGATTACGCGTGGTCTGCGGCTTATGGGTGACGATGGCGACTTTTTCGCCCACCAGCGCGTTCAGCAGAGTTGACTTGCCCGCGTTAGGCCGGCCGATGATCGATACAAAACCTGAATGAAATGCAGCCATGATTAAACGCGGAGCTTCGCCTCTTCCGTATCTTTGCCGTTTGAACATTCCGCGCTTACCCTTAGGCGGTCGATCCGACGGTCAGTGGATTCCAGGATCTCGTACCGCAAACCATCCTGCTCGATCACCTCACCCGCTACGGGGATGCGGCCCAGCAATTCGCTGACAAGCCCCGCAACGGTAGTTGCTTCTAACTCTTCGTCGGAAGGGGTCACGCCGAAAAGCTCTTCCAGGCGGTCGACATCCATGCTGCCGGGAACGATATAGGAATGATCATTTTCTTTCACAATGTCCGCCTGCGCTTCATGCTCGTCGCGGATCTCGCCGACGATCTC
>JBBSFV010000079.1:0-8094 GCA_038254775.1 Terriglobales bacterium
GCCGATGCGCGTCGCGATCTCTTCTGCCGTTCGCTCGGCTTTGTTTACGCTGTCCAAGGTGGAATCCAGCGTGTAAGCGATCCTGTTTCCCATGGCCGGCTTCAGGAGGATTGTCCAATCTCGCATGCAGTTAAGCTGCACACAAACAGTGACTTCATGTATTAAGTAGCGAAAAGGTAGTTTGCACGTGCGGTACTGCAAATGTCAACGGAACAGTTCCGCGCCCCCGAGGAGTAAAATCTCCGTTCTTGTTGTTCCTAATCCCTACCGAGCCAGTTTTCGCCCGGTGAAACCTGATTTCGAGGCTAAAAATGAAGTTGATGCGGACGGCGTTGTGCTCGATAGCGATATTTTTAACGGTTAGCTCGGCCTGGTGTGAAGCGGCTCGGGTAGGCAAAAAGAAGCATTCCCTGCCCAACCACGGCAGGCAAGCGCACGCGCCAACCGTGGCAGATGCGGAGGCGTTCATCCGGGATGCGGAAGCAAAGTTGCTTGAGGCGGGCATACGGCAACAGCGCGCATCCTGGGTGCAAAGCACCTTTATCACGGATGACACGGAGACCATCTCCGCGCAAGCCACGGACGATGGGATCGCGTTGACCACGCAGCTAGTAGAACAGGCGAAGAGATTTGAAAAATTGAAACTTCCGGGGCAGACGGCACGCAAGTTCATGCTGCTGAAGCTGGCATTGATCCCGCTGCCCGCTCCGAATAATCCGGCGGAACGCAGCGAACTTACCACCATCACTTCGTCACTGGAGGGCTCCTACGGAAAAGGGAAGTACTGCCCGGACGGGGACAAGGGCAAATGCCTCACGCTGAACGATGCAGAGCGCATCATGGCCGCAAGCCGCGACCCGGAGGAGCTGAAAAAGACCTGGGTGGGCTGGCATTCCATCTCTCCGCCGATGAAGAAACGCTATACGCGCTTCGTGGAATTGGCGAACAAAGGCGCGAAGGAACAAGGGTTCAAGGACCTGGGAGCGATGTGGCGGTCGAACTATGACATGCCTCCGGATGAGTTTGCCGCGGAGATGGAGAGGCTGTGGCAGCAGGTGCGTCCACTGTATGAAGCTTTGCATGCCTACACGCGTGTACAGCTTGCCAAGAAATATGGCGCCCAACTGGTGCCGGAAGATAAGCCGATCCCGGCGCATCTGCTGGGCAATATGTGGAGCCAGGAGTGGAACAATATTTATCCGTTACTGAAACCCGCGAATGCCGATCCCGGATATGACCTGACCGAGATATTGAAGCAGCGCAAGACCGATGAAAAGCAGATGGTCCGTTATGGGGAGGGCTTCTTCAAGTCGCTTGGCTTCGGAGCGTTGCCGGAGACTTTCTGGGAACGTTCTCTATTCAAGAAGCCGCAGGACCGCGACGTGGTGTGCCACGCCAGCGCGTGGGATATCGACAGCAAAAAAGATGTGCGTTTGAAGATGTGCATTGAGATCCGCGCGGAAGATTTCGCCACCGTGCATCACGAACTGGGCCACAACTACTACCAGATGGCGTACGCTCCGCAACCTCCACTCTTTCAAAACAGCGCGAACGATGGATTCCATGAGGCGATCGGGGACACCATTGCCCTCTCCGTAACGCCGGAATACCTGAAGCAGCTCGGATTCCTGGAGACGTTGCCCCCGGAGAATGCGAACATCGGCATCCTGATGGAACGGGCGCTGGAGAAAGTGGCGTTTCTGCCCTTCGGATACCTGGTGGATCAATGGCGTTGGAAAGTTTTCTCCGGCGAGGTCACACCAGCGGACTACAACAAAGCGTGGTGGGAGCTACGGACGAAATATCAGGGGATAGCTCCGCCAGTGGAACGGACAGAGGAAGATTTTGACCCGGGCGCCAAGTACCATGTGGCTTCCAATACTCCGTACGCGCGGTATTTTCTCGCGACGATCCTGCAATTCCAGTTTCACCGGGCGCTCTGCCGGGAGGCGGGATATAAGGGCCCGCTGCATCGCTGCTCGATCTACAACAATAAGAAAGCGGGCGAGAAGCTGGCAAAGATGCTGGCAATGGGGCAGAGCCGCCCTTGGCCGGAGGCGCTCAAAGAGATGACGGGGGAGGACAAGATGGACGCAACAGCCATCCTGGATTACTTTGCGCCGCTGAAGAAGTGGCTGGACGAGCAGAATCAGGGACACAAAGTGGGCTGGTAAAAGCACTGCGATCTGATGGTGCCGGAGCATCTGCTTCGGCACTTCTTTTTGCAATCCTGGAACCCTAGAGTTGCATCTCATGTAGGGCTGGCCGCGCTTCGTCTTATGGAATGGCGATGCCATGCATATTTATGACCTGCATCTGCATGCAATGTCGTGGCGATGTGATCGGGCATTTCGCTCGTTCGGAACGATCTCCGATGCAGCGCGTCCTCCTGCTCTCCGCTGGTTGGTTTCTCATGGCCCTGGCATTGCTCGGATGGATCCTGCCGATCATGCCGGGTTATCTCTTCTTTGCACTGGGACTGCTGGTGCTCTCTTCAGAATATGTTTGGGCACACAAGATCATCCAGAAGATCCGGACTCGTTTTCCCAAGATGTCGGGAAAGATGGATGGGGTCGCCCACAATATGACGTTGCGGCTGAATCGGTTGATGGCTTAAGACAAATACTTGATCAGAACCACTTCATTCTGGGCTTCGTTGTAGATCAACTCATCAATCAGTGATCTGGTCATCAGGATACCCAAACCACCGGGGCGAAGGCCTTTTTCTTCGCGCACTCTCATGTGCTCGATGGGGTCATCCGGGGGATTGTTGATAGCAGCATGATCCAGGCCCTCAAAGCGGAAACCAGTCCCGGGGTCGCTGATGCGATAGAGCAGCATGCGTTGGGCGCGTATGAATGAGATGCGCACCTTGCTGCCGGCATCGAGCTTGCCTCCCCATTCGATGGCGTTGAGCAATAGCTCACGAAACGCCTGGCCAATGGATTCACGGACTTCATCCGGCAGATCTGACTTCATCTGCATCAGGAGCGGCTGCACGCGATCGGCGCTGCGTAGCTCGCAAGGCACCAGCAACTCCACCCAGTCTGACGTTGCAGAAAGTACTTCAATGGGGACGGCGGGCGACTCCTTCAACGTTTCCCGGATCAAAGTCAGCATGGTATTGAAATGGAATGGCTTGCTGACAACGTGCTGGGCTTGTTCGCGGACCGCTTGCAACATTACTGTCGGCGTCTGGTCCGCGGTCATGATAATGGCAGGGGGAGCGCCGGCAATCTTCTGCGCGACGCTCAGAAGTTGCAGGCCGTCCATCTCCGGCATCCATACATCCGAGATGAGCAGATCGAAGCTGGTGTTCTGAAGTTTTTCCAGGGCTCGCAGCCCATTCTCAGCGGTCTCAATCGCTAGACCTTCATTCTTGAGAAGATGCAGTAAAAGCTCGATGACCGTGGGATCGTCATCCACGATCAGCACTTTTTTGACCGGGACGGCGTTGGGAAGAGAGATTGAAGCCATAGAAAGTTCCGGAATCGTAGCAGTGAGCGCCGAACCCTGCAAGTTACCAGCGGAATCTAAATTTTATGCCCCACCCGCGGGGGCAGTCCTGTCGTTCAAGCCGAGGGCTACGTCTATCAGATCCTGGCCCACAAGCCGGGTGCGGCTGATGGCATCCTTAAGTGGCACGGTGACGATGTCAGTGCCCTTTAATGCCACCATGCAGCCGAACTTTCCTTCATGGACTGCGTCAATGGCACCGATGCCATATCGAGTGGCCAGGACGCGATCGTAAGCGGTGGGGGAGCCTCCGCGTTGAGTATGGCCCAAGACGACGGCTCGAGTCTCAAAGCCGGTGCGTTGTTCGATCTCGCGGGCGAGCATAGCCCCAATGCCACCCAGGCGCACGTGTCCGAATTCATCTTTTCCTGACTCGGTGACGATGGCCGCACCCTGCTTCTGAGTAGTCTCTTCTGCCATGCGCGCGCCCTCAGCCACCACGACGACACTGAAGTAGCGCCCGCGATCGTGGCGGCGCTTAAGGGTGTCAGCCACGTCGTCAATATCGAATGGGCGCTCGGGAATGAGGATCACATCCGCTCCGCCGGCGATTCCGGAATAGACAGCGATCCAGCCTGAATCCCGCCCCATCACTTCCACCACGATCACCCGGTTATGTGCTTCCGCGGTGGTGTGGATGCGGTCAATCGCCTCAGTAGCGATGTTGACGGCCGTATCGAAACCGAAGCAGACGTCAGTGCCCACCAGATCATTGTCAATGGTCTTCGGCACGGCGACAATGTTCACCTTCATATCACTTAATCGGCTCGCGACTGACTGCGTGTCATCGCCTCCGATGGTGATCAGCGCATCGATCTTATTGCGGCTTAAATTCTCAATGCAGCGCTCCAGATGGCCCTCTTTTTTTGCGGGATTGGTGCGCGAGGTGCGAAGGATGGTGCCGCCCCTCGGCAGGATACCGGAGATGGACTCCAGTGTCAGCGGGACGGAATTGTTCTCCACTACACCGCGCCATCCCTCAAGGAAGCCGACAAACTCATCGGAATAGTGAAAGATCCCCTTGCGGACTGCCGCCCGGATGACTGCGTTCAATCCAGGGCAATCACCGCCACCTGTAAGAATGCCGATCCTCATTGGATTAAATGTTCCTTACTTTTGGAGTTCAAGTCTTGTGACCTGGACGATATCGCCGGCCTGTTTGCCGCGTACCACGATGCGCCAATCTTTATCGCGGGTTGCGGATTGGATAAGCTTTTGAGCCTGTTCATTCCCAGCTTTGTCGAATCGCACGACTGAGTCGTTTGGCATCAGGACGCCGTAACCGCTCTTGACACAGGCCGGCATCTGGAAACATTTCCGGGTGTGTTCGGTGCGCATGTAATTGAGATCATCCGATTTTTCAGTCGCACAGGAAATATCGACCAGGTGGCCTTTCAGTTTGACCTTCCTGGCGCTATCAGCCACTAAAAAGACGGAAGAGAGGGAAAGAATAAGAAGTATCTGGGCTATGAGTTTCATGGGTGCTGACTACATATTAAGGATTCTGAGGCTTGGCGGCAAACCTGGGGATCAAACGGAGATCATTAAAGGGCCCATGTAGCATGGAGGTCGATGAGTTCCCGCCCATTCAAGACTTACAAAGAATTCTTTGTGTACTACCTTCAGCAGCACAGCAACCGTCGCAATCGGTTGCTGCACGCCTGGGGAACGGCGCTGGGGCTGATTATTTTGCTGGCTGCTCTAGCCCTGGGGCGGTACTTGCTCGCGTTGCTGTGGATCCCGGTGGCATACGGCTGCGCCTGGGCAGGGCACTTTTTTGTGGAGCGCAACAAGCCGGCAACCCTGGGATACCCGTGGTGGTCATTCCGAGGTGATTTTCATATGCTTTGGCTGATGATTTCGGGACGCCTAAACATCCCGTTGGCGCAAGAGAATCAAGAATAAAAAAGGCCGCCCGAAGGCGGCCTTTTGTTGCTATTACCGGTTAGCGCGGTTCAGGATTGGTCATTGCCTGTTGCCCTTTGTCCACGGTAATGAACGGAGCAGGTTCGCTTTTTGCCATAGCGCCGGTCTGCTCAGCCTGGGAAGACTCCACTACGAAATAATAAGTGGTATTCGGCTTGAGATTCTTAACCGTTACGCGATGCGTGTCCTGGCCCCAGGGTGCCTGGGCGGTCTGGCCAAGGTTAGTTGCATCGGTGCCGTAACGGACCAAACTGCTGGACCTCACGGTGGTTGACCATGCGATGATCGCCTGATCTTGATTGAGATACTCGATCACTGGACCCTTGGTGATGCGGATCTTCTTCGACTCAGCCTGATAGTTGGTTCCCATAGTCTGGAACTGGCCTTGGCTGCGCATCAGGTTGGCATGGCTCATGATGTCGTAGAAGTAGGTGGTACCCGCCTGAAGGTTCGCCAGCTCCACACGATGTTCACGGCCCGGCTGTCCTTCAGCGGTCTGGTTGAGATTGTTCTTGTCCGTGCCATATTTGACGACCGTGCGAGTGTCGCCAGTGGTCATCCACCAGATGGTCACTGATTTGTCAGTAACCGCCTGAGGAATCGGCCCTGCCTGCACTCTCACTTGATCTTGGACTTGTCCTGAAATGCCGCTATTGCCTGCGACTTGATTGTTGTTCTGCGATTGATCCTGCGCAGATCCAGAGAGGGTCTTGAAGGTGTGCGATGAAGTCCGAATATCGCCACCGCCGGAGAGGCCTTTACCCTGGCCGGACTCGATCTGGTAGTGGTATTCAGTCGCTGGCTTCAGTCCTCTGATCTCGACCCGGTGTGATTCTCCGGTCACGGTCTTCGTTCCACCCCAAGGTTGCTGGGCGGTTTGCGTCATATTATTTTCATCCAAGCCATAATGGACCATGGCACTGGAACGCTTGTCAGTTGTCCACGCGATCACGGCACTGGTGTCAGTGATGGAGCGAGCGCTGGGGCCATCCAAAACTTTTACTTGCGCTACTGCGGTGGGTGCCGCGCTAGCGCCGGATCCGGCTTGCGCTGCCAGAGTCTTGAAAGTATGGGATGCGGTATAAACATCTCCTCCACCAGAAATACCCTTTGCCTGACCAGATTCAATGTCAAAGTAGTATTCGGTATCAGGCTTCAGTCCTCTGATCTCGACCCGGTGTGATTCTCCGGTCACGGTCTTAGTTCCACCCCAAGATTGCTGGGCGGTTTGATTCATAGCGTGCTCTTCCACGCCGTAATGAACGATCGCGCTGGAAGGCTTGTCAGTGGTCCAGGTGATCACGGCGCTCGTATCTGTTACGGACTGGGCGGTGGGGCCATCCAGCACCTTCACCTGGGTCTCATTCGTTGCTGTTGCTGAGGATGTGGATTGGGTCTGTGCCATCGCCCATGGCGCGAGCGCCGTGGCGAGTGCAAAAATCTTGATTGATCGCTTCATCTTTCCCTCCTGGGTAAGAAACATGCGAAGTGGCGGGGACAGGTGTCCCCTATGTAGTAATGATGCAAGTTGAACGCAGAAGGTGGGGAGCTCCTGAAGCTGGGGTAAACTGCAGGTTGTGCGGGTACTCGGAATCGATTGC
The DNA here is from genome assembly GCA_038254775.1 of Terriglobales bacterium. Lineage (GTDB taxonomy): Bacteria > Acidobacteriota > Terriglobia > Terriglobales > Acidobacteriaceae > JBBSFV01. The sequence goes on from JBBSFV010000079.1 coordinate 7,044, forward strand.
GGGACGGAGTTCACCGGCTTCGGAGTAGCGGAGCAGGAGAATGGGCGTGAGCTGCGCTTCATTGCGGCAGGCGCTATCCAGCTCTCGAAGAGAGATTCTATGGCGCAGCGGCTGGCTCAGGTATTCGCTACTCTGCAAGCCCTCCTTGAAGAGCACAAACCAGATGTGGTGGCGATCGAAGAGGTGTTTTACTCCGTGAATGCCAAGTCCGCGCTCAAGCTGGGTCAGGTACGCGGAGTCGCTTTGCTGGCAGCCGCCATCTGCAAGCTTCCGGTGGCGGAATATGCCCCACTCACCATCAAAGCCTCCGTGGTGGGGTACGGGAGAGCCGAGAAGCACCAGGTACAAGATATGGTGATGCGGCTTCTCAAGTTGTCCGCGCCGCCCAAACCTGCGGACGCCGCCGATGCATTAGCCATCGCAATCTGCCATCTTCATACTTCCAGCACACTTGCGCGGCAAGCCGGAGCTGCACGGTGAGATTTGTAGCCGTCCTGCTGGTGATCTGCTCCGCTTGCGCACAACAGCCCCCGAAAGGCGCTGCGGCCACGCTCAAGCTGCCGCAGATCCAGTATGCGTTGGACTTTGACCAACTCTCTCCGCCGCATCAGCAGGTGATCATTGACGCAGATGGGAATGGGCTCTATTCATCACTGGCCCAACCAGGAGCAGACGGAGGCCGACCCGCTGCCTATACCCGTGAGTTCACATTGAGCGCTGTCACCCGGGATGAGATCTTCGTGGCGGCAAAGCGGGCTAATAATTTCCAAGGCGACTTCGATTACAAGAAGAGCAAGATCGCATTCTCCGGGAGGAAGACACTTTCCTACCGCGATGAAAAATCCTCAAATGCTGCCACTTTTAACTGGTCTGAGAACCGGTCCATCCGGGCCCTTGTCGATCTTTTCTCAGGCTTATGTGAAACGCTGGAAGCCGAGCCACGGCTGGCGCATATGCGCCGCTTTGACAAATTGGGGCTGGATCGGGAGATGAAAAACCTGGAGACGGCAGCCAAGGATGGCCGCTTGCGCGAGATTCAGATCATAGCTCC
>JBBSFV010000080.1:0-7835 GCA_038254775.1 Terriglobales bacterium
CAAACCGGGATATTATCGATTGCCCACAACGGGAAATCGTGGTGATATGCTGAAAACAGACAGAGGAGCGGCCCCTGAGAACCGCGCCTCTCAAGGCGGATTGAGTGACGCAACCTAAAGAGAAACTAGACACACGCAACCTGCCCATGATGCCCATCCGCGACGTGGTCATCTTCCCTTTCATGATGACCAGTTTTGTGGTGGGTCGCGAATCCAGCGTGAAGGCCCTGGAAGAGGCGTTGGCCGCCGACCGCAAGATCTTTGTGGCCACGCAGCATGACGCCAGCATCGACGAGCCCAAGCCCAATGAGATCTTTCCCGTGGGCACCATCGTGAACATAGTCCAGAGCCTGAAGATGCCGGACGGCAATATCAAAGTGCTGGTGGAGGGCGTGGAGCGCGGCCGAACTGTAGAAGTGACCAACGAAGATGGCTACTTCCGCGCCACGGTGAAGATGGGTAAGTACCCCATCACCGTGACTCCGACGCTGGAAGCTGCGATGCAGCGCGTGACCTCGCTCTTCGAGCAGTACGTAAAACTCTGCCAATCACTCAATTACGAGACCATGATTGCGGCGGTGCGGATGGAAGATCCGGCGAAGCTGACGGATACCATCGCCGCCAACCTGCAACTCTCGATCGAGGAGAAGCAGGAGCTGCTGGATATTTTTGATCCGGTGGAGCGGTTGAACCGGGTGGCGGACGTTCTGGATATTGAGATCGAGAAGCTGAACATGGATCGCACCATCCAGACGCGAGTGAAGCGCCAGATGGAGCGCGCGCAGAAAGAGTACTACCTCAACGAGAAGATCAAGGCCATCCAGAAAGAGCTGGGCCGCGGCGAGAAGAGCGAGTGGGACGAGCTGAAGAAGAAGATCGATAACTCCGGCATGCCGAAGGAAGTGCATGAGAAGGCGATCCAGGAGTTGAAGAAGCTGGAGCTGATGCCGCCCATGTCAGCCGAGTCCACGGTGAGCCGCAACTATCTGGACTGGATGCTGGCGGTGCCGTGGAAGAAGAAGTCAAAGGAGCTGCGGAACCTTACGCGCGCGGAGCAGATCCTGAATGAAGACCATTACGGCCTGGAGAAGATCAAAGAGCGCATCCTGGAATTTCTGGCGGTGCGGCAGTTGGTGAAGAATCCGAAAGGATCGATCCTCTGCTTTGTGGGCCCTCCGGGCGTGGGCAAAACTTCATTAGGAATGTCGATCGCCAAGGCGACGGGCCGCAAGTTTGTGAGGATGTCACTGGGCGGCGTGCGAGATGAGGCGGAGGTACGCGGGCATCGGCGAACATATATAGGAGCGCTGCCGGGGCAGATCATCCAGATGATGAAGAAGGCGGGGACGAAAAACCCGGTATTCATGCTGGATGAGGTGGACAAGATGGCTTCGGACTTCCGCGGTGATCCGTCCGCGGCGCTGCTTGAGGTGCTGGATCCGGAGCAGAATTTCATGTTCGTGGACCATTACCTGGACGTGGAATATGACTTGTCGCAGGTGTTCTTTGTGGCCACGGCGAACGTGATGCACACCATCCCTGCTCCGCTCCAGGACCGGATGGAAGTGCTGCGCCTGCATGGCTACACCGAACCGGAGAAGGTTGAGATCACCAAGCAGTACCTGATCAAGAAGCAGCGCGCGGGCACCGGACTCACGGAGAAGAACATCACGTTCACCGATGACGCGGTGCGTGAGATCATCCGCTCTTACACGCGCGAGGCCGGCGTTCGCAACCTGGAACGCGAAGTGGGAAACGTTTGCCGCAAGGTGGCGCGGCGCGTGGTGAAGGATGGACAAAAGGTTTTTGTAGCGATCACGGCGGAGAACGTAGGCGAATTCCTGGGTGTGACTAAGTTCCGTGACAGCCTGGTCCATGAGAAGAGCGAAGTCGGTTTGGTCACGGGCCTGGCGTGGACGGAAGTCGGCGGCAGCATCCTGACCACCGAATGCAGCGTGGTGGATGGCAAAGGCAAACTCACTCTTACCGGAAAACTGGGTGACGTGATGCAGGAATCAGCGCAAGCGGCGATGAGCTATGTCCGTTCGCGAGCGCACCGCCTGGGGCTCCCGCGAGATTTCTATCGCAACATTGACATTCACATCCACGTGCCGGAGGGAGCGATCCCCAAGGACGGACCATCTGCGGGAATCACCATGGCGACTGCGCTGGCCTCGGCGCTGAGCAAGATTCCGGTGCGGCGCGATGTTGCCATGACCGGGGAGATCACGCTGCGCGGCAAGGTGCTACCCATCGGCGGCTTGAAAGAAAAGCTGCTGGCGGCGCATCGCGCGGGCATCAAGGAGATCTGCCTGCCCTTTGAGAACCAGAAGGACCTGGTGGAGATCCCGGAAAACCTGCGACAGGAACTGAAGCTGCACCTGGTGGACACCATGGATGAAGTGCTGCAGGTCGCGCTGGAGCGTCCTCTGCCGCAGATCGTGGAAGAGCCGCAGGACGCGATCACGCCGGTGCCTCCGCAAGCAGAGGCGCCGATCGCGCACCAGTGAGTTGTTAGTTGTAGTTGATAGTTGAGTGAGCCGGGGCTAAAGCCCCGGTTCTTTTTTGGGAGCAGTGATGCAGGCCTGAAGGTTTGCTCCACCCAAATGCAGATTCCTCACTGCGTTCGGAATGACAAACTAAGTAAATTTGGAATGTTAGTGCTGCAGCGCATGCAGATGCTATGCCACTCACAGGGTTCCCTCGCCGCGCTCGGGATGTGAGTAGCAACCGTCGAGACGCGGTAGAATAGTCAGTACTCCACTTCTCTTCTCTATGTCCTCTTACGCCTATCACCAAGGTTTGCACCGGTTCACATTGGCGCTGAGCGTCGGGGTCTTCCTGCTGATCGTTGCCGGCGCGCTTGTTACGAGCAATGGCGCGGGGTTGGCGGTGCCGGATTGGCCCACAAGTTTCGGATCCCTGTACCGGATCCCGCCGATGACGGGCGGGATCAAGTATGAGCATGGCCATCGGATGCTCGCCGAGCTGGTGGGATTTCTGACGATCATTCTGGCAATCTGGATCCAGCGCAAAGACGACCGCGCGTGGATGCGCAAGCTGGGATGGTTGGCGCTCGCCCTGGTGATAGTGCAGGGCGTGCTGGGCGGTTTGACGGTGAAGATGCTGCTGCCCTGGTATGTTTCCTCGGCGCACGCGATGGTGGCGCAAACCTTCTTTTCATTGATGATGCTGATGGTGGTGTTCACCGGTGAACGATGGTTGACCCTGGAGCCGATGCCCATAGCAGGAAGGTCGCGGGTGCGCAACCTCACGGTTGCGGCGATCGTGATGGTGTATGCCCAGCTTTTTATGGGCGCGGCGTTTCGCCACGGCGGCATGCACTTTTTGCCGCACCTGGTGGGCGCGGCATTTACCACGGCGCTGGTGGGTTGGGCGTGCGTGCAGGCGCTGATGGACCTGCCTCAGGTAAAGCCGGTGCGCGGCATGGCGAGCGCGACGCTGGCATTGTTGGTGATCCAGCTAGGGCTGGGCTTGGCGGCTTATCTAACACGAGTGGTGTGGGGACGCTTTGCCCCGCAGCCGACGCCGAGCATGGTCTGGTCCACGGTGGCACACACTGCGGTGGGCGCGCTGGTGCTTGCTCATTGTTTTTTGTTGGCGACGCAGGTACGCCGCCATACTTTGGCGGCGGGCGTGGGAGCGGTTGCTCCCAGTAAGGCGGTGCCGGCATGAGTTCCGCTCCTCAACCTGTGGCGCCGAGGGTGATCTTTCTCGCAAAGTCCGGCTCATTATTTGCGGATTACGCGATGCTGTTCAAAATGCGTGTGACCTCCATGGTGGTGATGACGGCATGGACGGGCTTCTTCCTGGCATGCCGCAAATCCGGAGTGAGTTCAGTCTCCTGGCAACTGGCGCAGACGCTGCTTGGCATAGGAATGGTCTCAGGGGGAGCCGCGGCGCTGAATCAGGTGCTGGAGATCGAGGTAGATGGCCGGATGCTGCGAACGAGGGGCCGTCCGCTGCCCGCCGCAAGGATGTCAGTGGTCCATGCCGCGATCGTTGCGGCCCTGTTTATTGCGTTTGGTTCGGCTTACCTGGCGTATGCAGCCAATCCCCTGACCGGGCTGCTGGCATTTGCCACCGCCGCAAGCTATTGCTTCGCTTACACCCCACTCAAAAAGATAGCGCCCATATCAACTTTTGTGGGCGCGTTTCCCGGCGCGATGCCTCCTTTGCTGGGATGGGTAGCGGTGCGGGGAAAGGTGGAATGGGAGGCAGTCGCACTCTTCGCCATCGTCTTCTTCTGGCAGTTCCCGCATTTCTTAGCGATCGCCTGGCTTTACCGTGAAGATTATGAGCGAGCCGGGATCATGATGCGCCCGGTGGTGGACATGACGGGCCGGGCGACATCGATCGAGATCCTGCTGTACGGACTGGGGCTCATTCCGGTGAGTATGTTGCCGGCCTTCCTGCACATGGCAGGCTGGAGCTATTTTTTCAGCGCGGGGATCTTAGGGCTGATCTATCTCTGGTTCGGATCGCGGCTGGGGCGCCTGAATGTTGCGCCTTCCGCGCCACAATCCAAGAAATATGCGCGGCAACTCTTGCGGGCTTCAATCATTTATCTGCCGATCTTGTTCGCGGTGCTGATGATCACGGGAGGCAAGTAGTGGCTACTTCCCTGCAGGAGGCGACTGTGGCTTCAGTGCCCTTTGGGCGGGATGCTGCCATCACACTGCGAGATATCTCACACTCCTATGGCGAACGCGCCGCGTTGCAAGGCGTGAGTTTTGAGGTGAAGCCGGCGGAGATCTTCGGCTTGCTGGGGCCGAACGGCAGTGGCAAGACTTCCCTGTTCCGAATCCTCTCTACGCTGATGCTGCCCAGCTCCGGCACCGCGATCATCATGGGTGATGACGCGGTGAAGGACCCAATGGCGGTCCGGCGCAAGATCGGCGTCGTTTTCCAGGCACAGAGCGTGGATGTGAAGCTCTCCGCGTTTGAGAATCTTCGGCATCAAGGACATCTCTACGGGCTGCATGGAGCGGCGCTCAATGCACGGGTGCGCGAGATGTTGGAGCGGGTGGGCCTGGCGGAACGCGCGCATGACCGGGTGGAAACCTTTTCCGGAGGAATGCTGCGCAGGGTGGAACTGGCGAAGGGCCTGCTGCATCGGCCGAGCGTGTTGCTGCTGGATGAACCGACCACCGGGCTCGATCCGGGAGCGCGCATCGATCTATGGAACTACCTGGACATACTGCGGTCGAGTGAAGGCGTGAGCGTGCTGGTGACAACTCATTTGATGGAAGAAGCAGAGCGTTGCGACCGGCTGGCGATCTTAAGTAAAGGCAAGCTGGTTGCGCTGGGCACTCCGGCGGAGTTGAAGAGCGAGATCGGCGGGGACGTGATCCTGCTGGAGACCAAATATCCGGAGCAGGTGGCGCAGGGGCTGCAGAGAAAGTTCGGGCAGCATGCTTCCGTCGTGGACCAAAGTGTGCGCATGGAGATCAAGAACGGGCACCGATTTGTGACGGAGGTGGTGGAGGAATTTCCCGGACTGATCGAATCCATCTCAGTCAGCAAGCCGACACTTGAAGATGTGTTCATCAGCCGCACCGGGCATCGGTTCTGGACGGAGAAGAAGGACTGATGGCGACCCTGGCTGCGACTACGCGCGCTCTACCCGCCGAGGCAAGCACCTACCTGTGGCGGCCCGCGTTCTCCTTATGGTGGCGGGAGATGGTGCGCTTCTACCGCATGCGCAGCCGGGTGGTGGGCGTGGTGCTTTCGCCACTGATCTTCTGGGTATTGATGGGCGCCGGCTTCGGCACATCATTCCGAAACGGCGCCAGCAGCGGACAGAATTATCTGGAGTATTTCTTTCCCGGCGCGCTGATCATGATCGTGCTGTTCACTTCCATCTTCACCATGATGAGCGTGATCGAAGACCGCAAGGAAGGATTCTTATTGTCAGTGATGGTGGCGCCGATCCATCGTTCGGCGATCGTGCTCGGCAAAGTTCTGGGTGGCACGACGCTCTCCACCATCCAAGGCCTGCTGTTCCTGCTGCTGGCACCATTCATAGGCGTGAGGGTGGGCGTGGAACAATTCGTGCTGGTGGTGCTGATCACGTTCCTGACGGCATTCGCGCTGACGGCGCTGGGGTTTGCGATCGCCTGGATGCTGGATTCATCTCAGGCCTTTCATGCGATCGTGAATCTGATATTGCTCCCGCTGTGGTTGCTCTCAGGCGCGCTGTTCCCGCTGAGCAGTGCCTCCGGGTGGATCCGCTGGATCATGCGGGTGAATCCTTTGACCTATGGAGTGGAATCGCTGAGGGCGGTGCTGTTTCCTGGCGCGCACCTTGATCTCACGCTGAGCACGTCGATCGTGGTGCTTGCAGCCTTCTGTGCGGCGGTGTTTGCGGTCTGCTACGTGGTAGCGAATCGGCGTACGACGCTGCCAGCGGCCTGATGCAGCTACCCGCGCTGAATGCCACACTAAATGCGACAAGCGCGATCCTGCTGCTCACGGGTCGCACGCTGATTGCTCGCCGACGGATCGAAGCGCATAGGAATGTGATGATCGCGGCGCTGATCAGTTCGTCGGCGTTTTTGGCGAGCTATCTTTACTACCATCTGGTGCTGCGCGCGGGCGTGACGCATTTTCGCGGGACGGGATTTGTCCGCACATTTTATTTTCTGCTGCTGGGTTCGCACACTATTTTGGCAGTTGTGATCGTGCCCATGATCCTGGTGACGTTCTGGCGGGGATGGAAGCGGCAGGACATGCGACACAGGGCGATTGCACGATGGACGTATCCGTTATGGATGTATGTGAGCGTGACGGGAGTGGTGATCTATTGGATGTTGTACCAGACGAATTGGTGATTTGTAATTTGTGATTTGTAATTTGGTATATAGTTTCGCAAAACCACGGCAGAGGATTTTATGGCGAAGAGCGTTAACAAAGTGATATTGATCGGCACGCTGGGCAAAGACCCGGAGCTGAAGTACACCCCGCAAGGCACGGCGGTGGCAAAGTTTTCCATGGCCACCAATGAGAGTTTTAAGGACAAGCAGAGCGGCGAGTGGAAAGAGCGCACCGAGTGGCACAACATTGTGTGCTGGCAGCGCACTGCGGAAGTGGCGTCAGAGTATTTGAAGAAGGGCCGGAAGGTTTACATCGAAGGCCGCCTGACCACGCGCTCCTGGGACGACAAAGAGACCGGCCAGAAAAAATATATGACGGAAGTAGTAGCGAACGATCTGGTGCTGCTGGGCGACCGGCAGGGTGGTGGCGGCGAAGGCGGAGGCGGTGGGGAGCATCGGCCGCAGAAAGCGGCTTCGGGCGGCGGAGGCTTCGATCAAAGCCGTGGCGCCAGCGAAGATGCGTTCTCCCAAAGCACGGAGATCACGGACGAAGATATACCGTTCTAGAGTTGTTAGTTTGAGTTGAGAGTTGATAAAAGCCCGTCGATATGCGGCGGGTTTTCTGCTTTTTATGGTGGCAGGAAGAATGGAAATGCATAGATCCTTCGACTGCGCTTCGCTCCCCTCAGGATGACAGTTCCATATCTTGGCGTCCATGCGGCCTGTTTTCTGGTTTTTAGTGTGACAGCAAGAAGGGAAATGCATAGATCCTTCGACTGCGCTTCGCTCCGCTCAGGATGACAGTTCCATATCTTGGGGTCAATGCGGTCTGTTTTCTGGTTTTTAGTGTGGCAGCAAGAAGGGAAATGCATAGATCCTTCGACTGCGCTTCGCTCCGCTCAGGATGACAGTTCCATATCTTGGGGTCAATGCGGCCTGTTTTCTGGTTTTTAGTGTGACAGCAAGAAGGGAAATGCATAGATCCTTCGACTGCGCTTC
>JBBSFV010000081.1:0-7490 GCA_038254775.1 Terriglobales bacterium
AACTTTGAGTAAGCGCCGCGGCCTTCGATGATGGCGATCACTTCTTTTAGTCCGCCGATGCCGCTCTCAGAGGTAGAAAGCACTTCTACCTTCCAGCGCATGGTTTCAGCGTATCGCGTGTACATGCGAAACATCTCGGCGGCGAACAGAGAAGCCTCATCACCGCCGGTGCCGGCGCGGATCTCCACGATCACGTTCTTGTCATCATTCGGGTCCTTCGGGACCAGCAATACTTTCAATTCTCGTTCTATGTTGCCGATACGCGCTTCCAACTGCCCCAGCTCTTCTTCCGCATAGGTCCGCAGTTCGGCATCAGGCTCCTCCGCCACCATCGTCTTGCTCTCAGCGATGCCGCGCTTCAGGTCCTTGTATTCGCGATACTTCTGCACCATCTCAGCGATCTCGCTATGTGCCTTCGCGGCCTTCTGATATTTCGCCGAGTCGTTGACGATCTCCGGAGCGGAAAGCGCGGTATTGAGCTCTTCGTACTTGGCTTCGAGTTGGTCGAGTCGTTCGAACATATTTTTGCTCGTGGTTCTGTGGTCTTTGATTCCTGTAAGTCGCTAGGTCGCTAGTCGCTAGTCGCTAGTCAAAGCCGGACTAGACGGTGGCAGATTTAGCCTTTGGTTTCTCCAAGGCGTGGATCAGATTGTTGAGCTCTCTGCCAATGTAATCTACCTGCTGTCGCAATTTCTTGAATTCTGTCAGCTCGAGGTAACCCAAGTCACGGGCGATCATCAACGTGCACTGCACTTCGTGGCAGCTTCCCCTCGACATATAAAGGAAGCGTACAAAATCTTTGTCGGTTCGATAGCCTTTGCCCTCCGCAATGTTGTTGGGAATGGACATGGCAGCTCGCCGAAGCTGGCTGGTAAGTCCATACATCTCTTCGCGCGGAAAAGTTTTGCTGGCTCTGTAAATACTGCTAACGAAATTCATAGCGTTTTGCCAGACTCTCAGGTCTTCAAATGACTGTGCCATGTTCAGCTCCGCCGATGTTTTAGCTAGCGACTAGCGACTTAGCGACTAGCGACCTTACACCAATTGTTGGGGAAAGTATGAGATACATGCGCGAACCGCTACGCAAGCACCAGTTCGCCGCCGTGCTGTTTCTCCAGCAAAAATGCCTCATCCAGGGCGCGGATGGCACACTCAACCTGCGCATCGCTTGGAGGCTGGGTGGTGATTCTTTGTAGCCACATTCCCGGGGCGGTCATCAAGGCAAAGAGCGACGAGCGTCGCCGGGCGGCAAAGCGGATGATCTCATAAGAGATTCCCGCGATCACCGGCAGCATCAGCACGCGAACCCCGAAGGCGGTCAGGAAGTGCATCTTCGGCATCACCATGTAAATGGGCATGGAGATCAGCATGATGGTCATTAGAAAGCTGGTGCCACAACGCGGATGCCACGTGGGGTACTGTTGCGCGCTTGCCACCGTCACCGGCTCCCGCGATTCGAATGCGAAGACCGTCTTGTGCTCTCCTCCGTGATATTCGAAGACCCGCCGAATATCTTTCATCTTCGAGGTTCCCCAGATGAACAGAAGGAATAACGAGATGCGGATCAAACCATCGATCAATCCGGTGTAGAAACGATTATCGAACTGGTGATAGTGCTTCTGGAACTGCGTTGTCGCCAGAAGCGGCAGCAACTTATACATGGCGATGAAAAACCCCACCGAGAGGATGATATTCACCGATGCCAGCCATCCGTTGATCTGCAAACGCTCTTCTTGCGCGGTGTCCTGCTGCGCCTCGTCGAGGGCGGCGTTCGCGGAGAACTGCAAAGCTTTATATCCCAGTGTCATCGCCTGGCCCAGAGTCGCCACCCCGCGGATGAATGGCAGTCCCACCCATTTGTGCTTCTCTGAGAGCCTCTCCAGATTCTCACTGTGAACAACCATCTCTCCCGAGGGCTTGCGCACGGCGATACCCCAGGCGTGTGGAGAGCGCATCATCACCCCTTCCAGTACCGCCTGGCCGCCCACCAGGGTCTCTTCGCCGCTTTCCAGGGCCGGAAGCAGCTGCAGGGCAGCTAAAAATCGCACAAAATGGCGCAAAAATCGCATAGAGATTGGATGATCCGGGAGCAATCAGGGCTTCAGATGATTAACTCTGATTATCTCAGTTATCGGCCGGCTTTCCCTGCAGGTATGGTATTTTGCAATTTCTGACAATTTTTCCGGGACGTGCATGGCGGAGAACGCTTTAAGCCAGTTGATTGAGCGGGTTACCAAAGACCTTCGAGCTATTCAGGAGGAGCTAGGCAGCGCTGCGCTCTCCAGCACCCCAGACCAGCAGCGACAGCAAGTGATGGATGAGCTGCTGAACCTGGAACTGGTGCAGGACTTCAAGACCGCGGTCGACCACATGCGGCACCTGCTCTGGTCGTATGTTGAATCCCAAGCCTCACGCTCTCCCCAAGAATTTGCCAACGCGATTCAGGCTGTCCGCATGCAACGCGTAACGGAGATGCTGCGGGTGTTGAAGCCTTCCGTGGAAGAGGCGAATATCAGCGGCATGCCTGGCGCACAATCGTTCTTTGATGAGATCCAGGCAATCGCCAACCAAACCGTTGACCGCCACAATCAGCGCGACATCTCCGGCCGCCATCCCTGATCTTCATTCCTGACCGCTGCTAAGTTCCTGGATCTGGCTCAGCGCATCCAATGGGCAGTATGCAGGACTTCGCCAAGCTCTGCCAATTGGTCAGCCTGACCACCAAGAAGCTGGAGAAAGTGTCCCTGGTTGCCGGCTATTTTCTGGCGCATGAGCTTCAGGATTCCGCACTCGCCGCGCTGTTCCTCTCCGGCAGGCCATTCCCGGCGTATGAGGAGACCACTTTACAGATCGGTGGAACCAGCCTTTGGCGCGTCGTCGCCAAGCTATCGCTCGCGACCGATTCGGCTATGAGTGCCGCCTATCGCAAATACGGTGACTTGGGCTCCGCGACGGAAGAGGTACTCTCCAGCTCAAAAGCATTTCAGCCAAGCGGCAGGCTGACACTTCAGGAGTTCGAGCGGACCCTTCGCCGCATGGCCTCCGCCCGCGGTGCGGCGGAGAAGTCAAAGATAGCCACTGGATTGCTTGCGCAGTGCGCCCCGCTTGAAGCTAAATATGCGGTCAAGTTAATGACCGGTGACATGCGCATTGGACTCCGTGAAAGCTTGGTGGAAGAGGCGATCGCGAAGGCGTGCAAAGAAGATTACGGTGCCGTGCGTCGTGCCAACATGTTGCTCGGTGACATTGCGACTACGCTTGTTCTGGCCTCGCAGGATCGCCTTGCAGAGGCGAAGATGCGGCTTTTTCATCCCATCGGGATGATGCTCGCGAGCCCCATCGATAACGCAGCGGAAGCCTTCGAATATTTCCCGGAAGCAGGCCGCTTTCAACTCGAAGATAAATATGACGGTATCCGCGCGCAGGCGCATTGTGACGGCAAGGTCGCGCGCATCTTCTCTCGCACCCTGGACGAGATCAGCGCCTCGTTCCCTGAACTATGTGCGGCGCTCCTTGCCATCGGGGAAGAAGTCATTCTGGATGGCGAGATCGTTGCCTGGCATCGGTCTTCGCCGGAGGCCTCCGGGCGTGCGCTCCCATTCTCTGACCTGCAGCAACGCATCGGCAGAAAGAGCGTCACCGCGGAGTTGGTTCAACGCGTTCCCGTCGCCTTCATCGCCTTTGATGTGCTGTACGCCGAAGGCGACTTGGTCATCGATCGGCCTTTGCATCAGCGCCGTCTGCTGTTGCAGGAGATCTTCTCCCGCTTAGGGGTCGTTCATCCTGAGTTTTTTCTTCCCGCTGCTGAAGCAGAGGATCTCAAACAGTCCAGCCTCTTCGAGCCCCAGCAGCCCAGCGGGGATCGGCTACCACTCGCGCAGGTATTGCTGGCTGCTGTAGGCGCCGCTTCATCGCCAGCGGAGCTTGACCAGGCATTTGATCAGGCGCAGCTCCGCGGGAACGAAGGGTTGATGTTAAAAGACGTTGGCTCTCAGTATTCGCCAGGCTCTCGCGGTAAAGCTTGGCTCAAGCTGAAACGAGAACTCGCTACGCTGGACGTGGTCGTGACCGCCGTTGAGTATGGACATGGCAAACGCGCGAGGCTGCTAAGCGATTACACCTTTGCGGTGCGCGATACAGCGGGCGGAGAGCTGCTGAACGTGGGTAAAGCTTATTCCGGCCTTACGGACAAAGAGATCGCGGAGCTGACAAAATATTTTCTGGCACACACCATCACCGATGAGGGCTCTCGGCGCCAGGTGGAACCCATGCTGGTGATCGAGGTCGCTTTTAACAACGTGATGGAGTCTGACCGCCACGCCAGTGGCTATGCGTTGCGCTTCCCGCGCATCTTGCGGGTGCGCACAGACAAGACTCCGGCGGAGATTGATACCGTGGAGCGTGTCCGCGAACTGTTCCAGACGCAGCACAAGCGCGCGGCTTAGTGAGCGTGGCCGTGATCATGAGCATTGCCCACTGGCATCACGCATCCGTGCACCACTTCACAATCCACATGCTCGAATTGCAATGTGGTGTGGTGGATGTGGAAGCGCTTGGCCAGGGAATCTTTCACCTGCCGCAGTATGCGCTCGCTCTCAGAGGGCGGAATGTCCTCGATCTGCACGTGGCAGGAGAGCGCATGGGTCTCCGAGCCAATACTCCAAACATGCAGGTCATGGACACCGCGCACCCCTTCAGTCTGGGAGATCTCTGTGGCGATCAGCGCCGCATCCAGTCCTCGCGGAGTTCCTTCCAGCAGGATATTCAGCGTCTCGCGGATGATGGCGAATGACGACCAAAGGATCAGTGCGCCGATCGCGAAAGAGAGCGCGGGGTCGATCCACTGCCGGCCGGTAAGCATGATCGCCCAGCCGCCGCCGATAACGGCTGCGGTGGAAAGGGTATCGCCTACCTGGTGGATCAACACGCTGCGCAGGTTCACATCGCGCCGGCTGCGCATCAGGAACAGGGCGATTGCGGCATTCATCACCACTCCCACGGCGGCGACTCCCATCATCAATCCTGAGTCCACCACCACCGGCTGCCGCAAGCGCTCAAAGGCTTCGTAGAAAATAAAACACGCCACCAGCACCAGCGAGAGCGCATTCACAAATGCCGCCAGCACCCCCGCGCGATGGTAGCCATACGTCTTCTGCGTGGTCGCAGGACGTTCGTGCAGATACGCCGCCACCGCTGACAAAAGAAGCGCTAGAAAGTCGGAAGCGTTGTGTCCCGCTTCTGAAAGCAGCGCCAAGCTGTGTGCCCGAACGCCCGCCACCACCAGTACCACGATGTAACAAAAGGTGATAGCCAGTGACCAGCGCAGGACCCTCTCGGCGCCCAATCCATGGCCATGGTGCTCGGATTCAGAGGTATGCAAGTGCATCTGTATGAGTTTAAATGGGCTTCCAAAGGGTTTCAAACGGGCATCCCTCAGAGCTGCTCCCGGCTTCTCAGTCAACTGAGACCTTTCCCGGAGATCCCAATTTTATGAAGCGGTGCGCATATATTTTTGCATTAGGCCTTACTTTTGCCACGGCGAATGCCGCATCCCAGGAGAATCCCAATCCGACGCAGCAGGGAACGCCGTCAACCATGGTGCAGCAAAAGCCCCATCCGGCGCAGCCGCCTACCCAGGACACCCCCGGCAAGGCCGCGGAAGCAACTTCCGCCGCCTCCGGAACCGCAGGGAACGCAACCAAGGCAAATCAGCAGGCCGCAACGGTTGCGCCCAAGCCAAGTGCACCGAGCACAAATGCCAGCGCAGGTTTTTTCAGCAATCCCCAGGACGCCGCAAAACTTCAGCAGCAGATCCAGAATGCGATCCGCAGCGAGCCCACCCTCTCCGCTGACAGCGTGATCGTCTCCGTGACCGAGAGCGATATTGACATTGGCGGGAACGTGAGCACCAGCAAAGATCGCCAGACAGCACGGCGCATCGCTCAATCTTTCGCCGGAAACCGCCGGGTGCGCGAGCACATCAGCGTGGCGGGCGCAGTGAGCAGCAGCTCCGCAGCTACGACAAATAAATCACCCACCGCGTCGGCCAACACCAACCCCTCAACCGCGCCTGCGCCGAATACCCAACTGGAAAACAAGCCGGTAACAAAGCCAGAGCAAAAGGGAGACGCCAGCGACCGGCCTCGGTGAGAATATTTGGGTATCTAGGCCCCCCCTCCCCCTTCCCCGAATCTTTGGAATCATGGAGTTAGGGGTTGAAGTCCGGCTAAATGCCGGATTTCGTTGGTACTTACAGCGAAAATCTTGTTTCCAAAGCACTTAGCTGCTGCTTCTCCAGCTTCAGAAGCCATTCTTTCAGCGGCAGCCCGCCTCCGTAGCCGCCCATCTTGCCATTGGTCTCCACCACACGATGGCAGGGAACGATGATAGCCACCGGATTGCGATTGTTCGCCATGCCCACGGCGCGAAATCCCTTGGGCGAACCCACCGTCGGCGCGATGTCCGCATAGGAGGCGGTCTTGCCATACCCGATCTCGAGTAGCGCGCGCCAACACCGAAGTTGGAACTCTGTACCCCGCAGATCGAGCGGCAAAGTGAAATCCTTGCGCTTGCCTTGCAAATATTCACGGATCTGCGTGGCATAGGCGCGGGTCTGGTCTTCTGACTCGATCCAGGTGACGTCTTTGAAGCGCGAGGATTTTCGTGGAGGAAATTCGTCGCGGCAGAAGCTCAGAAGAATAAGGCCCCTTTCACTCACCGCCAAGCCAAGGCGGCCAGCCGGCGTGCCGGAGTCAAACCAGGAGAAGTAGAGGGTCTCGCGCATGCGACATAGTTTCGCATTTTGTTCGCGTCATGTCAAGTGAAGAGGCTGCCGTGCCTACGGCACTCGGGACATCGATTGCGTGTGGACCCAGCCCTTCCGGGCTGGGCTAATCTCGCTGCGCTCGATGCCGCGCCTCCGGCGCTGGGGTGGCGGGAGCTATGGGATTTTGGCGGGGTTTCTCGCTGCGCTGGGAATGACAAGGGCCGCGAGTGGTGCAGTTCAAAGGGATCCTTCGCTACGCTCAGGATGACAAGGGCCGCGAGTGGTGCAGTTCAAAGGAATTCTTCGCTCAGAATGACAAGGGCGAGTTTCCAGAATGCAGATTCCTCGCTACGCTCAGGATGACAAGTGCGAGTTTCTAGGAGAAGCAGATTTCTCGGTGCGCTGGGAATAACAAGTGCGGCGAGCGGTGCGGTTCAAAGGGATCCTTCGCTACGCTCAGAATGACAAGTGCGAGTTTCTAGGAGATGCAGATTCCTCGCTGCGCTCGGAATGACAAGAGCGGCGAGCGGTGCTCGCAGAAGTCACTTGCCTGAAAGTCTGTAGGGCTCCCTCGCATTCGCTCGGGATGTTTTTTGTGACTAGCGACCAGTGACTAGCGACGGTTCCCATAGGGCTCCCACCCCTTCGCGCCGGCATTTTTTTGCGACAATAGACCCCCGACAAGCGGCTAGACACCACCGACCGCCCCGCAAGTGCACCCACG
>JBBSFV010000082.1:0-7096 GCA_038254775.1 Terriglobales bacterium
GAACCGTTATTTTGATGATGAGATCTGCCATGAGAACTTCACCGGGCTGGGGCTGACCAACCCCGGGTATAACGTGCCGTGTAGTTCGGCGGCAGCGCAAAGCTCAGTGACCGTAGTGAACAGCGTTTCACCCGGGACCGGGAGCGCCGCGGCGATGACGTACAAGTGGATCCGCATCACGCTTAAGCAGAACGGATCGACTCCGCCTTATTACGTGAACCTGAGCAACAGTGGGACAAACCTGGCGACGCAAGTCTGTTGGGACGGAGTGCAGGAGCGCCTAATCAACGGCGCGCGCCTGGAAGAACTAAACCCGACAGAAGACCGCTTTGCACAAAACTTGCGGGCAGCAGCTTCGATGCCTGCCATAGCATGGTTCGGCAGAGGAGGAAATGCGTCCGGATCTGGTAACGGTACCCCAACGACCGGCACCCCGACTACCGGCACCCCAACGACCGGCACCCCGACAACCGGTACCCCAACGACTGGATCGAGTGGCGGATTATCGCCGGGCGTTGCAGGCGCGGCGGATCTATGCCAGCAGCAGAGCGGATCGCTATACGCGGTCTACCAAGTCACCTCTTTGGCGGTAACGGCGAGCGGGGCGCGTAGGGTGACGCAGCATGAGATCGCGAAATCTATCCTTTCGCTGAACCTGCCGGGAGCCATGACTTTTGACGGGCCGGCGCCAACCTATCAGGCATCCTCATCGAACGCCTTCATCATCTCAGGCATCCAACCGACGACGGGAGCGGATGCATGCGCCAGTGGCAGCAATCAACCTGCGGTGGCGGCGACCGATGCTTCGGGTGCAGCATATTTGAACACTACGATCAGCGGTACCAATCCGAACCGATCTGACCAGTACACCGGGACGAATTGCACTTCCAGCGCGGTACCGTGTATTGCCAATGCCTCCGCGACAATGGCGGCTTCGACTCCGGATCTCAGCACCATCGCGGGCTTGAACGACCTGGTGGCAACCATTGACAGCAATGCCGACCAGCGGGTAACAGGAGCGGCCTCGGTGGCATTCTGGGGAACATCGAGCAATCCACAGATCATCATAGTGCGGGGAAATGTGACCATCCCCAGCGGCTACGGGATCCTGGTGGTGACCGGCACCGCAACCTTTGACGGCGCCAGCAATTGGAACGGCGCGGTGCTGGTGATCGGCGAAGGCATTCTTTTGAAATCCGGCGGCGGTGGCGGCAGCACACAAGGCGGTCTTTTGGTGGCAAATACCAATTGCTCGAACTCGCCGAATTCATCCGGCGTACGCGCAACGTGTACGCCTATTCCTTCGACGCAGACCACACCAGGCCCGCCTTACATCGATTGGAATGGCGGCGGCGCGGCCAGCATCACTTACAACAGTTGCTCGCTGGCAAATGCGGGCACGCGACCACTGTTCAAGGTGATCTCATTCCGTGAGTTGACGTACTGATCTTTGCTAGTTAAAAATCCGGGGCTAAAGCCCCGGTTTTTTTTTGCTGTTGCGGCACGGCTTAAGCCGTGCCCTGACTGGTCTGAACGGTGCAGCGTGCGGAGAAGTAACGTGCTGTCCGTGCTCCTACTGCGAAGCGGCAAAGAAGCGAGCGCGACGGGAGTACTCAGTGGAAGCGGGTGGTGAAGTTGGTCTGCACTGCTCCCTGGCTGTAAGACTTGGGAAAATCCTCAACATCCTTGTTGGTCACAGGAAGATCGAGCGGCTCCGCGGCCACGGTGTAGGTGTCCGGGGGAACGTTTTCGATGCGATAGGTGCCGTCCGGCAGTGAAAGCACACCGATGGGAGTCTTCCGTGCCGCGCTCCCAAAGGGCTGGCTGGCGGTGGTGGAGTCGGCGAAGACATGGGCACCGAAGACCGCGCTCCCATTCAAGCGAACAGTCCCGCTGATGGCGCCGACCGGAACTCCCGACTTGGGGTAAAGGGTGGACATGCCTGCGACGTCGTCATAGCCAAGAAGGCGCTGCATATCCGGGGAGAAGGGGAACATCACGGCGCGCACCACCGCCGAGTGGCTGAGCCCGAAGAAGTGTCCGATCTCATGGGTGGCGACGGTCTGGAGGTCCTGCACGCTTGCGGTGGCGGTGTCGGTAGAGAAGTTCACACTGGGGTTGAAGAGGATGTCCGAGTCTACGATCTCACCCGCGGATTGAGTGGTGCCGCCTTTTTTATTGTCCAAACCGGCGCCATCCGCGGTCGTGGTCATGGTGACGGCGAGGGTCTGCGACTCCTTGGAGAAGTCTCCGGTGCAGCTGAAGCAGATGAGGTTCAGATTGTCGAAGCCGGAGCTGGTGGCGGAGCTGTCCGCGCCGCGGGCGACATTCAGCGCGATATTGGGCGCGCCTGCCCAAGTGTTGAAGCCGGCCTGGATCACATCCGCAACGGAGCGGTTGCCGGCGATGTTCGCTCCCCGGGCAGAGTTCAGGTTCCAACGGACTTGCACACCGATGGGCCAGTGGTCTGTCACCACGGCGCCGCCTCCGGAGATGGTGTGGTTCGTCACATAGGAAAAAAGAGGGACAAACGCCATAACGCATAGAAAGATGAAGAGGGCCAGCCGACGCGCCATATTATTTCGCCCCTTCACGCACGCGGCGCTCGAGTTCACGCAGCGGGAGGCGAGTGCCGGAATATCTGGTGACCACGTGGCTTTGTTCGTCCAGGCTTTCAACGCCGGTCAGTCCATTGCTCGCCATGATCTCGCCATTGACATTTGAAACATGAAAGTTGCCTTGCATCAGGCCGGTGATGACCACGGTCCCGTCATCCGCCTGGCTGGGATGGACGAATACCACGGCCTCCTCGCCGGGCGCAAAATAGCGCACTCCGGCGACTTTTTGCTGGAAGTGATCAGCGCTGCCGCCCAACTGTTTGATGACCACACTTTGGGCTTCGCCTTTCAGCGCCCGCGACACTGTGAATTTTGTGTAGGTGTAAATGATCTTGTGCTCCGCATCCCACGCGCTCCAGGAGTCGCCCGCGCGGCCCACCAACACATGGGTGGAGGCGGCGCTGATCTGGTCAAGGCTCATGGGGATAACGGTGGTAGCGGTGGCGATGGCAGCGAAGGCGGCCAGGGCAAAAAGAGATCGGAAGAGTTTCACGGGATGACCTCCAAGCCACCGGTGAAGGTAGTCTCGTCGTTATTCGTATTCTTCAGGAGCACGGTGCGCGCGCCGAGGGCGGCGTTCCCGGAAACGGCGGCGTCAAAGGCGACTCCTGCAGTGCCGTTGGTGGACTTGATGCCGCGGATATTTGAGACCGCAATATCGGATGGGCCGGAGATGGTGACCTGCATGGCCCCATTCAGCCCGGCTCCGAACAGGATGATCTTCATGGTGGTGCCGCGATGGATGGAATCGCCGCTATTCGATGCGCTACCGCCGCCGCCGACGGGGGTAACGCCGAGCATCTCCGCATTCACCTGGGAAGTAGCGCCGGGGGAGACCACATTGATATCCACGCCAGTGGCGGTACCGCCTGCGCCCACCGTAACTAAGGTCGCGGTGCCGGGCGCGGTGGAGGAACCACCCGTGGTGGTGACACCGCCCGTAGGCGTTGGAGTCACGGCCGCGGCGGGGGGCGTGGAACTGCCGCCACACCCGGCATTGAAGGCCGCCATGGCTCCCAACAAAGCTAAAAAAGTGATGCTACGGAGTACTGACATACCTCACCTGTATAAGGAAAGATGCTGCTGCCCCACTCGATGTTGCACAATTAGTTACTAGTACTATTGGCGCATTGCGCGGGCCGGCGAGGCAACCTACAATCGGGGCTTGATGAAGGCATCCGCAGCCCCAAAAACGCAAAAATCCGCGCCATTCCAGCGTGCGCTACTCACCTGGTATAGCAAGAATCAGCGTGAGCTTCCCTGGCGGGGGTGCGCTGACCCGTATCGGATATGGGTCTCAGAGGTCATGCTGCAGCAGACGCGGGTAGCGGTAGTAATCAACTACTACACAGAATTTCTGCGGCGATTCCCGACCCTGGAGGCGCTGGCGGCGGCGGGTGAAGACCAAGTGCTGGCGGTGTGGAGCGGGCTGGGATATTACCGGCGGGCGCGCATGCTGCATCTGGCGGCAAAGCATCTGGTGAAAAGACGCGCGGGAAATATCCCATCCAGCTACGCGCAGTTGATGCAGCTGCCGGGGATCGGCAGATATACCGCGGCGGCGATCGCCAGCATCGCGTACCAGGAGCCGGTGGCGGTGGTGGATGGAAATGTTGAGCGCGTGATCCTGCGGCTCTCCGGGCGGCCGCAATCGGCGGGCGTTGATCTTTGGTCTGAGGCGCAGAGGCTACTGGATGCGAAGCGTCCGGGGGACTTCAATCAGGCGATGATGGAGCTGGGTGCCACGGTGTGTCTGCCGCAGCAGCCGCGGTGTGAAGAGTGTCCGGCGCGGCGTTTTTGCCGGACCCAGGGAGAACACATAACGGCGGCTCGTCCGCAACGTCGCCAGAGTGAATTGCACTACGCGCTGGCGCGCCAGGATGGAGCAGTCAAGCTGGTGCAGCGCGGAGCGGGCGAGCGCTTGATGGCGGGGATGTGGGAGCTGCCCTCGGCTGATAAGCAAGACGACGAGCCGTTGCTGCGGATGCGCCACGCGATCACGGTCACGGATTATCAGATCATGATCCATGCCGCGGGCAAAGCTCAGGGGAAGTGGATCCAGTTGAAAGAAGTGGGCAAGCTGCCCCTGACCGGGGTCACGCGCAAGGTGCTGCGGGCGCTTGGCTTGATGAACTAGAATCATCGTCATGCCTGCACTGGAAGCTGGCGCGCTCGCGCCGAATATCTCCTTGCCCACAACCGATGGCCAGCCATTCTCATTAGTCGAAGCCCGCCGCAAGGGTCCGGTGCTGCTGGCTTTCTTCAAGATCAATTGTCCAACGTGCCAGTATGCTTTTCCCCTGATCGAGCGACTGCATCAGGCGCACCCCGGTGTGACGGTTGTGGGGATCTCACAGAACGATAAACGCGATACCACTTCCTTCATGAAGGAATACGGAGTCACGTTTCCGGTTGCGCTCGATGAGCCAAGTCAATATCCGGCATCGAATGCCTACGGGCTGACCAATGTGCCAACGCTTTTTCTGGTCTCCGCGGAAGGAAAGATCCAGGTATCGTCCGTGGGATGGGCCAAGGTTGAGATGGAAGAGATACACGCACGGCTGACCGAGCCTGGCAGCAAGGGTGCTGCGCCGCTGTTCAAGCCTGGGGAAGAGATAGCCACGTTCAAGGCTGGTTGAGGGTCGAAAAACTGACTCGCGGTCTGCGAGTGGAGAAAAGAAAGCCCCGGCGAGCCGGGGCTTTATGATTGCTGGCATGAGTACACGCCTGGTTCTTGCCTTGCTGTTATTGATCGACCTTGGTGGCGCGCAAACGCTTCGCATCCGCAACGTGATGGTCTATGACGGCAGTGGCAAAGCGCCGTTCCGTGGCGAAGTGCGCGTGGAAGGCGACCACATCAGCGCCCTGGGAAAGACCCTGAAGCCCGTGGCGGGGGAGATGGTGCGCGATGGCAAGGGCAGGGCGCTTGCGCCGGGATTCATTGACATGCACAGCCATGCGGACCGCGGAATCTTTGAAGATTCCGGGGACAATGTTGTGCGGCAGGGGATCACCACAGTCTTTGTAGGGCAGGATGGAGGGTCGCCGTTCCCGCTGAAGGACTTTCTGGAACGGCTGGATGCGCATCCGGCGCAGATGAATGTTGCCGGCATGGCAGGACACGCAACCTTGCGGGAACAGGTGATGGGCAAAGATCTTTTGCGGGCGGCGACTCCGATGGAGGTGGGAAAGATGCGCGCGCTGCTGGCCCAGGAGATGCGGGCGGGCGCCTTTGGGCTCTCCAGCGGACTGGAGTATGAGGAGGGCCATTTCGCCACTACGGAGGAGATGGTGGAACTGGCAAAGGTGGCATCGCGGGCGGGCGGCTTTTATATCTCCCACGTGCGCGACGAGGGCAATGACGTCTTTAAGAGCTTTGACGAGGTCTTAGAGATCGGCAAGCGGGCGCATATTGCTGTCGAGATATCGCACATCAAGTTGGGCACCACTCCGGTGTGGCACATGGCGAAGGAGAAGATGCCCAAGATATTCGCCCGCGCGCGGCGCGAAGGCGTGGACCTGAAAGCGGACGTTTATCCCTACACGTATTGGCAATCCACCTTGCGGGTGATCGTGCTGGATAGAGACTTTTACAACCCGGAGAAAGTGAGGAAGGCGATCGCGGAGAATGGCGGCGCGGAGCGGATTCGCGTGACCCGGTATGACCCCGAAGCGGCGCAGTCGGGCAAGACGCTGGATCAGATCGCCGCGGCGTGGAAGCTGACCCCGGTGGAGGCCTTCATGAAGATCGTAAAAGCGACTTTGCCGAACGGAGAGTTTAAGGGTGCGGAAGAGCACGTGATCGTTGAGTCAATTCATGAAGATGACCTGAGGTGGTTCCTGGCGGCACCGCAGATCATGTTCTGCACGGATGGTGAGTTACATGGCAAGCATCCGCGAGGGGCGGGGTCATTCCCGCGGATACTGGGCCGCTACGTGCGGGAGCAACATGTGCTGCCCTTGCGGGAGGCGATCCGCAAAGCGAGCGCGATGCCGGCGCAACAACTGGGATTGCAAGACCGAGGGAGGATCGCAGCGGGATACAAAGCAGATCTGGTGCTCTTCGACCCGGCGAAGGTGCTGGACCAGGCGACGGTGGAGAATCCTGAGGCGCCGCCGCTGGGGATTGATTCGGTGATGGTGAACGGCAAGTGGGTGGTGGATGAAGGAGTGGTGACGAAAGAGAGGCCGGGAAAGGGGCTGCGAAAGCAGTCGTTGGCCGTTGGTCGTTAGTACAAGCTGTCGCTACGCGACAGCAGAGGCTTTGTCCCTCGTCGCCTGAGCGCTCCAGGGCTCCGCCCTTCCGCAGGCCCTCCACCCCATCGAGCTATGCTCGCTGGGGACCCCGGACTCACTCGGGATGACAGTTTAAAAATCCATAGGGTTCCCTCACTTCGTTCGGGATGTTTTATAGGGTTCCCTCACTTCGTTCGGGATGTTTTTTTATAGGGTTCCTCACTTCGTTCGGGATGTTTTTA
>JBBSFV010000083.1:0-7054 GCA_038254775.1 Terriglobales bacterium
GGCCCCTCGCAAACATTTTCGCGTCTTCGCTGCGCTGCAACGCAGAAGTTGGGGTGCTCGGCGTCGGCGCGCATAGTGTCGTCGCAGATTCTTTTGAAAGATGAAAGAAGATTGGTCGGGACGAGCAGATTTGAACTGCCTGCACGCTCGTGTGCTCGCGGACCCCTCGCAAACATGATCGCGTCTGCGCTGCGCTGCGACGCAGAAGTTGGGGTGCTCGGCGTCGGGCGGTCCAAACGCATGCCACAACCAAAACAATTCTTGAGTTGCGCTGGCGCGCCATAGAGGAGAGAAAGAATGGTCGGGACGAGCAGATTTGAACTGCCGACCCCTCGCACCCCAAGCGAGTGCTCTACCAGGCTGAGCCACGTCCCGACTTTGGATTCGCCACCATATGACATCAACTGCAGCGGCTGGGGTGGAGCCCATTCTACCGCATCCTTGCCGGCGTTCAACTTCGCCAAGGCTGCCATCTGCCGTTAGGTGGTATGGTTCCAACCTTAAGGTCGGGAGGGCGTTTGCGAAACAGTTGGATCCGCGTGGGCTGGGGAGTGCTGCTCGCGCTCACCGCGGCGAATGCCGGCCGACAAAAGCCAGTGACTGATATTGAGAGCCGGATCAACTCGATGGTCAACCCCATCGTGTCTCAAGGATCGCCAGGGCTGGCTATCTTGGTGCTCCGCAACGGCAAAATGATATTCCGCCGCGGCTATGGTATCCGCGACTTGCGCTCCAAGGCTGCGATCGATGCGCGTACCAATTTCCGATTGGCTTCCTGTACTAAGCAATTCACTGCCATGGCGGTGATGCTGCTCGTGCATGACGGTAAGCTGCATTATGAAGACCGCCTTACGGATGTGTTCCCGGAATTCCCTGCATATGGAAAGTCCATCACCATTCGACATCTGTTGAACCACACCTCCGGGATCCCGGATTACGAGAGCTTGATGGATAGGCATCCTGAAAAACATTGGAGCGCGGCTCACCAAATACAGGATGGCGAAGTGTTGAAGCTGCTGGAGGCGGAGCAGGCGGGTGATTTTCAGCCGGGGACGAAATGGTCTTACAGCAATTCAGGATATGTAGTGCTGGGATTGGTGGTGGCAAAGATCTCCGGAGAGAGTTTTCCCGACTTCTTGCGAGAGCGCATTTTCCGTCCACTGAAAATGAGCGGTACACTCGCGTTTGCGCGCGGCGAGAATAAGGTTTCGCGGCGTGCCTTTGGCCATTCGAAAGAGCATGGACGAATGGTGGAGACGGACCAGAGCTCCACCTCAGCGACGCTCGGTGATGGTGGGGTGTACTCGAACGTGGAGGACCTTGCCCAGTGGGATGCGGCTCTTGAGCATCACGAGCTGCTGAGCGCGGAGGAGATGCGGCCGGCACTTGAGCCCGTGAAGCTCTCCGATGGGTCCCTGCCCCATTGGGGAAGCGGGCCGGGGGACAGCAATCCTCAGCCGGGCAAGGCAGTGGCGTATGGCTTTGGATGGTTTCTGGATCCCTACAAGGACCAGCCGCGCATGTGGCACTACGGTAATACCGTGGGCTTTCAATCGGCGATTGAAAGGTTCACTGCGGAAAAAGTCACGGTGATGGTGCTTGCAAATCGTGCGGATGTAGATGCCCCGGGGCTGGCGTTGAAAGTGGCGGAGTTGTTTTTGCGCTGAGCTTTCAATGCTCCGATGGCGCAGGACTGGCGATATCGACGTCCGCCTTCCATTCTCCGTTCGCTTGTTTCTTCCAGATCACAACCCCATGATTCGCACCCTTTTAGAATGTGCCTTATTCGAACCGCAGTGCTTCGATCGGATCCAACTGTGCCGCCCGCTGTGCCGGGTAGTAGCCGAAGAGGACTCCGATCACCGTGGAGAAGAGGGCCGAGCTGACGAGTAACATCGGCGTGATGTCCATGGACCAATCCATGATGTGGTGCAGCAGGCTGGAGGCGCCGATCCCGCCAAACACACCGATAACGCCGCCGATGGCGCTGAGCGCCACCGCTTCTGCAAGGAACTGGAACTTCACATCCCACTCACTCGCGCCCACGGCAAGGCGGATGCCGATCTCTTTGGTACGCTGCGAGACAGACACCAGCATGATGTTCATAATGCCGATGCCACCCACTAAGAGTGACAGAGAGGCGATGGATGCGAGCAGAAGGCTGACGATCCTGGCAGAGGCTAATTGGGCGCGGATGGCATCCTCCGGGCTACGAATGTTGAAATCGTTATCCTCATTCATATGAAGGCGGTGGCGCTCGCGTAATAAAGCCGTGATCTGTTCGGTGGCCTGCGGGATCAGGTCACGTGACCGGATCGAAAAGAAAACATCATCCAGCCATGGAGTTCCGGTGAGCCGTTTCTGCGCAGTGGTGATCGGCAGCAACAGGAAATCATCCTGGTCCTGTCCATTGGGGCCCGCCCCTTTTGCCGCAAGCACTCCGCTGACAACACACGGCAGATCCTTCACCCGAATGATTTTTCCGACGGGATCTTCATCCGTGAAGAGTTGGTCGGCGACGGTCTTGCCGAGCAGGCATACTGCGGCGTCGCGCTCCATATCAGCTCTTCCGAAGGAGGCGCCCTGGGCGACCTCCCATTTGCGGATTTGAAGATATTCGGGGCTTACCCCGCGAAATGAGGTGCCCCAGTTCTCATTGCCATAGACCACTTGAACCCTGCCATCTACGTTGAGTCCGGCAGCTTTCACGCTGGGGACTTGGTCCATGACGGCGCGCGCATCTTCCGCGATCAGGGTTTTGGTGCCCCGGGCTCCGATGCGGATACCCCCTCCGCTGCGCGACCCGGCTTCCACCCAGACCATGTTCTCGCCAACATTTTGCAACTGCTCTTCCACCTTGGCCGAGCCCGCATTTCCGATGGCTACCACGCAGATGAAAGATGACACTCCCATCACGATGCCGAGCATCGTAAGCAGGCTGCGAACGGCATTGCGACGCAGACCTCGAAGCGCTTCTACTAAGACAGGAAAAATCAGCGTTGACCTCCTCCATATATTTTATGGCGTTACCTAAACTTTCGAACAGGAGGAGCACGCGCCTCTTCTTGTTTATTTAACTGCTATCCTTCTATCGCAAGAAATCAGGAGAGTAACAATGATTGCAACTGCAGCACTGTTTTTGCTGTTACAGACGGGAACAACAACGGCGGCACCGGCGACACAAACTGCGGCGCCTAGGCATGATCACTCGGCGATGGCGGCCCAAGCGATGGCGGCCCAATCGTCTTCCGAGGACGATAGCAACACTGTTGAGCTGAACATCTCTTTCGCCGCTAAGGAATTTGTAGAGGTTGCAGATGCCATGCCGGAAAGCAGGTACTCCTTCGCGCCCACGACAGGTGAGTTCAAAGGTGTGCGTAATTTTGGTGAGCAGGTGACGCACGTTGCCGACGCAAATATCGCGTTTGCTCATGCAGTCCTCAACAACAAAAAAGCGCCGCCTGACGCTTTTAAGAAGCCGACGTCAAAAGCGGACATTGTGGCATACGTGAGGGACTCATTCGACTTGCTGCAGAAGGCAGCCGCTTCTCTTACAGCGCAGAATGCCACGGAGAGGATCATCAATCCGTTCGGCGGCGACAAGGCGCCCTATGGTGGCAAGCCCGATCGGATCGGAATTCTTATGCTCGCGGCGGCGCACTCGCGCGACCATTACGGTCAATTAGCTGTGTATCTGCGGATGAGCAACATCATTCCGCCAGCAAGCCGACCAAAATAAGAATGAAGGGCGCAGCTTCGGCTGCGCCTTTTTATGCGGGTTTGAGAGCTAGTTCGGCAGACATGTAAGCCTGTAACGATTCAGTAAGGCACTGATCCAGTACTTGATCAATTCTCGTCATGTCCGGGATGACCGAACTCACGTCCACGCCCAAAAGATTTTCCTGCAACACCTCGAACATCAAGCCGCGCAAGATGCCTATCTCCTGCACCATCTGTGGCATGGTGAATCCTTGGCGCAATCGCGTTTTGCCGTGAGCAGTAGCAGTGCTCTCTCCATCGTGTTGCTTGGCGATCCCGTTGCGCAGAATCAAGATCAATTCGCCAATCACTTCCGGTAGGTGATCGGAGATGTCGTCAGGTGAAAGCTGTTTGACGGGAAAGTGGGCATTATTACGTAAAGCGGTAACAAAACGGTGAACGATGGTCTCTTTCATGTCTTCCAAGACGAAAGAGACTTTTCGCAGCGGCGGAGGATTGTGGCGGTCCTGGCGCTCCAGCCGTTGCTGGATCAGGCGAACCAGGTCATCCGCCTTCGTGGGTTTAACGATGTAATCGTCTACCTGGCTTCGGATCGCTTGCAAAGCGGTTTCAAAAGCCGGATAGCCAGTGATGATAATGGTGACAGCGTCCGGTTGGGTGCGACGCATCGCACTTACCACAGTAAACCCATCGCCCGGTTCACCGATGTTCAGGTCTGAAAGCAATACGTCATAATGTTCAGATTGCATCGCAGCAAGGGCCTCGCGCACACTGGCGCAGGCCTTGACTTCAAACCCGTGCATTTCCAATATGGCGGAGAGGGTAACGAGGATTGAAGCCTCGTCGTCTACCAGCAGCAGCTTTGGTTTCGGCCCTGCCATGAATTCTCCAAGCCTGCTACTGGTTGACGGGGATTTTAATGATCTTCTTTTGTATGGCGTATGTGACCAATTGGGCTTTATTGTGAATATCCAGCTTGCGCATAAGGTTGAATTTGTGCGCTTCGACAGTCTTCACACTCAGGCCCAGGATCACGGCAATCTCTTTTACGGAATTGCCCTCCGCCAGCAGTTTCAAGATCTCGCGCTCACGCGGGGTGAGCGTGGAGATTCGCGGACGCATCTTGGTGTCACGCACGCGCGAGCGAAAATCTTCCACTAGTTTTCCCAGCACCTGCGAACTGAGATACTTGCCACCTTTATAGACGTCACGCACGGCGGTCAACAGTTGAGGCGCGGGCGTATCTTTCAGAACATAGCCCGCTGCGCCTGCTTCCAGGCACTGCACCAGATAGTCTTCGTCCTCATACATGGTAAGGAAAAGGATCTTTGTCTCGGGGCGGTTTTTACGGATTTGCCTTGCGGCTTCAAAGGACGAGAGACCAGGCATGCCGATGTCCATGAGAACGATATCCGGCCGCAGTTCGCGCGCCTTCTCCACCGCTTCGCCGGCGTCAGAGGCTTCGCCCACTACTTCAAAGTCCGAGGATTCGGTCTCCAATAGCCGGCGAACTCCTTGCCGGAAGAGGGTATGGTCATCAGTGAGTAGACATCTTATTTTCGGCATTCCCGTTGCCTTCCCCGCCGGATGACAATACCCCCGGCGATTCCGCTATAAGCTCTTCGCGTAGACGATCTGCTTGTGAAGTGACAGGTACGGTCACCTCAATCCGTGTGCCCGAACCCTTCATGGACACCACTCGCACTTCGCCCCCGAGCATTCCTACTCGTTCTTTGATTCCTGCCAGGCCGAAGGAGTTCCCCCGATAATTAGATTTAGGGAAGATACCCACGCCATCGTCCTCGACCACCAAGCGAACAATCCCGGCCTCGCGTTGCATGGAAATGTTCACATTGCTGGCGTGTGCGTGTTTCGCCACGTTGTGAAGCGATTCCTGCACGATCCTATAAAGAGCAGTTTCCGTCATGGAAGAGAGGCGGCCCACCTCATCGGACATTGCCACCCGCGTCTTCACTCCTCGGTTCTTCTCTAAGTCCTTTGCTTCCTTGCGGATAGCAGCAAATAAACCCAGCTCTTGGAGGATCAGTGGAGAAAGTTTTCCGATGATGCGTCGGATGCCTTCGATGGTGCGATCCACGACCGCCAAGGTTTCTTTCACTTTTGCTTTTGCGGTCTTATTGGTGAGGGTGGGATCCAGCATTCCCAAGTAAAGACGAATCACCATCAACGCTTGTCCCGTCTCATCGTGCAGCTCGCGGCTGATACGCTTTCTTTCCTCTTCCTGAACTTTCAACAGATGGGCCGAAAGTTCTGCGATGCGGGTCTCACGTTCACGCAGCGCCGCAGTGATCCGGGCGCGATGGATAGCGAGCGCAGAGCGGTCAGCAATGGCGCGCAGAAGTTCTCGTTCGGTCGGCATCCAGGCGTACGGTTTGGAAAAACCGATCAGCAATACCCCGATCGTCTTCTGTTCATGCCGGATGGGCACTCCCCAGACCGACTTGGTTTTGCTGCGCAGCATGGGGCTCACAATGCGAGCATCCCGGCTGACATCCAGCACCATTTCCGGCTCTCCGCTGCTGGCGATGCTTCCCGAGAAACCCTGGCCAAGTTCCATGCTGAATTCGCCGCGAAGGTTCTCTTCCAGCCCCACGGTAGCCTCAACCCGCAATAATTCTGTTTCCGCATCGCGCAAAAGAACCGCGCCTACAACGGCGCCGAAGGTCTCACATGTGATCTCCAGAACCCGCTGCAGCATCTTGGGAAGCTCTTGTTCGCGAAGTTCTGCGTCGAGAACGGAGAGCAGTGCCGTGGACTCGCGCGATTTAGCGTCAAAATATGCAGCCGAGACGGCGACAAAAGCGGCGGAAGAGACCATCTCAAGGCCCGCAGCGGCTTGCGCCTGCCGCTCGCCAAAAAGGCTCGCGAGATAGGGCTCGCAGAGTTCTTCAAAGATGTCCAATGCGCGCCGGACCTTGCGGGTATCAACCTGCAGCTTTGCCAGCCGGTTGCCAAAATAACTCACGTTTTCATGGAAGCCGTCAAAATCCTGATGAGAGAAGTAGTTGCAGGCCGTGGTTAGCGTGATGCGCTCCAGAGCTGCAATAGACCGGGTATCCAGCTTCAACTCACTTATGAGCCGTTCCCGCCAATCCGCCGTAATATCAGGGAAGTAAGGTTCCAGCGCGCGCACAACTTCAACCACTAAAGCGCGGAAACTCTCTTTCAGTGGGAGGACTGACGTCACGAGCGCTCCAGGAATTCAGAACGATTGCCCAAAAGCGCGGAAACCCATAGCTGAGTCATGCGGATGTCTCTCTAACGTAACGTTGCCATTCTACAGGTATTCACCTGAGTGGGTCTATTGCTAATA
>JBBSFV010000084.1:0-6631 GCA_038254775.1 Terriglobales bacterium
GCCTTCAAGATCCCCCGCTCCACTACTACGGTGCGACGCGAGGGAACGCCTTCATCATCAAACGGCGAGCTACCGAAGCCGCCGGACATGGTGCCGTCATCGATAACGGTGATGTTCTCACCGGCAACTTGATCGCCCAATCTTCCAGCGAAGAAGGATGCCCCGCGATAGATCGCATCTCCATTCGCCGCTTCAAAGAAGCGTTCAATCACTCCGCGCGAGACCATTGGGTCGAAGACAACAGGTACGCGTTGGGTTGGTACTTTCCGCGCGCCAATGCGCCGCACCGTGCGCCGCGCTGCCTCTGCGCCCACACTCTCCGGCGACTCCAGCTTCTTCATCGACCGCGATGAGTGATACCAGTAATCGCGCTGCATGTTGCCGTTTGCATCCTGCGCGATTGGAACCGCGGAGACTGAACAATACGACTGCTCATACTCGCCCACAAAGCCCAGGGAGTTTGCCAGCACTTTGTGCCCGATTGCGGCGTCAAAGGATCCGCCATCGGAGTTAGTGATGCGTTTGTCAGCGGCGAGCGCTGCCGCCTCCGCGCGACGCGCATATTCAATGCGCTCCGCGCCGGAGAGCGAATAAACATCATCGTAATAAAGTTTGAGGTCCTGCTGAAGGCTGCCAAGTTGCTCGCGCTCCGGCAGTCCGGCAAAAGGATCTTCTGAGGTGACCTTTGCCAGATTAACCGCGCCATTCACCAGCCGATCCACGCCTTCGGCGCTGAAGTCACTGGTATAGCTGGTTGCAGCGCGCTTGCCGATGAGCACGCGCACGCCCAGCGCTCTCGATCCGGATTCCTTCAGTGTCTCCACTTCGCCCATGCGAACCAGCGTGGAGAACTCCGAGCCCTCGCGTGCCACCACTTCAGCAGCGGTAGCGCCGGCTTTGATAGCGCTCTCCACTACTTGCGCGGCGATCTCTTTCAGGTTGATCTTGGTCGCGGTCAGGGTGGCCACTCTCTATCGCGTCCCAGTCCCGCCAACCGTGATGCTGTCTACCTTGATAGTCGGAATGCCCACGCCCACCGGCACTGACTGTCCATCTTTGCCGCACGTGCCCACGCCCTCGTCGAGCTTCAGGTCATTACCCACCATGGAGACGCGCGTCAGCACATCCGGGCCATTGCCGATCAGCGTGGCATTGCGCACCGGCGCGGTGACTTTGCCATCCTCGATCAGATAAGCCTCAGAGGCGGAAAAAACAAACTTGCCATTGGTGATGTCCACTTGCCCGCCGCCAAAATTCACTGCATAGAGCCCCCGCTTCACGCTGCGAATAATGTCCGCAGGGTCGTCCTGGCCGGCGAGCATGTAAGTATTCGTCATGCGAGGCATGGGAATGTGTTCATAGCTCTCGCGACGCCCGTTCCCGGTGTCCGGCATGTTCATCAGCTTGGAAGAAAGTTTGTCGCTGAGATATCCCTTGAGAATCCCTTTTTCGATGAGCGTTGTGTTCTGCGTCGGCGATCCTTCATCGTCTACGTTGATGCTGCCTCTGCGCGAGGGCATGGTTCCATTGTCTACGACTGTGCATTTCTCTGAAGCCACGCGCCTGCCCAGTAGCCCGGAGAATGCTGAAGTCTTCTTGCGATTGAAGTCAGCTTCCAGTCCGTGCCCAATGGCCTCATGCAACAGGATCCCCGGCCAACCCGGCCCGAGCACCACTTCCATCTCGCCCGCCGGCGCTTCGCGCGCGTCCAACTGGATGATCGCCTGCCGTGCCGCCTCTTTCGCGTAATGCTCCGGCATACTCTCCGTTTGAAAATAATCGATCGAGAGCCTGCCGCCGCCGCCGGATTGCCCGTTCGACGAAACGCCAGTCGCTGAATCCTTCGCGATGGTGAAGACTCCCATGCGAGCCAGAGGCTGAGTATCACTGGCGAAGGTGCCGTCGGAGCCAACCACCAGAATGCGTCGCAGTTGATCCACATAAGAGACCCGCACTTGCAGGATGCGCGGATCATAAGCTCGAGCGGCTTTATCGGCGCGCAACACCAGTTCGAGTTTTGCTGAGACCTCCGCATCCACCGAAGGCGAGTTCACTGCGTACAGATCTCTGCCATTCGCCTGTTTGAATCCCACCACTTCCTGCTTTGCAGGCGCGCTAGCGATCAATGCCGCCGTTTTTGCCGCATGCAGTATGCGTTCAGGGGCCAGATCGTCGGTGTAGGCGTATCCGGTACGCTCGCCAGAAACCACGCGCACACCGCAACCTGCGCTAATGCCCTGCGATGCAGACTTTACCAGCGACTCATCCACACTGATCGAGGAAGTCGTCAGGTATTCAAAGTAAAGATCGGAGTAATCGCCACCCGCGGAGAGAGCAGCCGAAAGATATCGCTCCAGGTCAGCATGGCTGATGCCGAATCGCTCGAGAAAAAATGTCTTATGGTCCATAGAAGTCATTCGATTGGATGCTCCAGCAGTGCCCAAGGAACCAAACCGCAGAAAGCTGATTATTTCAGAAACTACGACCGGTTGCCGGAAGAAGAACTACGAACGACACACCAACAGGCAATTGTCATCCTGAGCGCAGCGAAGGATCTCCTGTACCCAATGCAACCATCCCGGATTGTCATTCCGAGCCTAGCGAGGAATCTGCATTTCTTGCCCGGTATCCAGCCGGGTGCCCCATTCTTGCGCAGCGCGTAGCGCGAGCAAGGGTGGGCCAAAATGTTAGCCAACTCAAAAAGCGAAAGCTTTACCCTTTGCGCGATACTCCAAATCTTCGCGCCTCTTCCACAAACTCACGAAAGATCCTCTGCGAGGCAACATCCTCCTCCACGCCGCGCTCGGGATGCCACTGCACTGCCAGCACGAAATGGCCGGGATCGATGCCTTCCACCGCCTCGATCACTCCGTCATCCGGAGAAGTTGCCACCGCGCGAAGCCCATCGCCCACCACCTCGGCCGCCTGGTGGTGGCTGGAGTTGACCGGCAAGCGATTCTCAATAGCCGCACCATCCACGATCCTCGCCAGGCGCGATGACGGATCAAGTGTCACATTGTGTGCCACCAAAACCGCGCGTCCTGCCTCATGATTGACTTCTGATCCCACATGCTGCGTCAGCGTGCCGGTGCGCCATACATTCAGCGATTGCAATCCATAACAGATGCCGAGTAGCGGTTTTCGCATGTTGTACGCATCTTGTAAAAGCAGCTCATCGACGTTGTCCCGCTTAGGGTCAGCCGGCGAAGTCTGAGGCTGCTTCTCCGCGTTGAATTTCTGCGGATCCACATCTGCCGGGCTCCCCGGGAGCAGCACTCCCTGGCAGCTGGACGCAATGTTTGCGATCTCAGGGGGCGACGCGTCAAGTGGCACCGGCACCGCCTCACCCCCTGCTCCTTCCACCGCCCGCGCATATTGCGGGAAGGAGCGCTGATTGTACTCAGGCTTCTCTGAATGCGGCAGCGGAATGGCGATGCGTGGCTTCATGAATGTATCTGCGATTCTACTTCTTTCGCACCCGGCGCACTTTGCACCAGGCTCCTCGAGTAATACAACTCTTCCACCGCGCGCTGTACTTTCATCGCCAGCGTATCGAGATCATGCGTCGTCAGGCCTGCCGTGCTGATGGGTTCTCCGAAATGCAACTCCAGCTCACGCGGCATGATGTGAAACGTATTCATCGGCAACATCTCAAAGGTGCCCACGATCGCCACTGGAACCACTGCCACCTGCGCCTTTACCGCAAGATAGAAAGCGCCGTTCATAAAAGGCTTTACCCTGCCGTCCGGCGAGCGTCCGCCTTCGGGAAAGATCACCACTGAGATTCCCATCGCCAGATCATGCACCGCTGCGGTCAAACTCTTGAATGTCGCGCGAGGCGTCGAGCGGTCGATCGGGATCTGGCCCGAGCGCTTCAAATGCCAACCCACAAACGGATAGCGAAAAAGATATCTATTCGCCACGATGCGGAATTGCACTGGGACCTGGGTGTAGAGCACCGGGATATCCATGGCAGAAATATGGTTTGCGGCAAAGACATGCGGAGCGCGCAGATCCAACCGCTCGCGTCCGAAAACCATCACCGGTGACAGGCTGGTCCTGAGGATCAACCATGACCAGACTCTCGCGATCGAGTGTTGCGACCTTCCGCTGGAATCGAAGACTGAAGCAATCAGTGAGGCGGCGCCCAATACCGCAGTGTAAAAAAAGATCAGCGGATCAAGGATGAAGTACGAACGCAGTCTGCTGAGCAAGTGGCGCGCGCCCAAGCTGTCAGCCATGCTTCAGCTCCGGCTGGAGCAACGCGAGGGCTTCTCCCACAACGTAGATCGATCCCGTCACCACGATAACTCCATTCGCTGGGGTGATCGTCCTCGCAAGCGCGATCGCCTCCGCTACCGATTGGCTCATGACCGCATCTGCCCCCGTCCGCTCGGCCATCGAGAGCAGATCCGGAGCGCTAGCCGCGCGGGGTGTGTGCGCCTGCGTGAGTATCACGTTCCCGGCAATGGGAAAGAGGATCTCTGCCATCTCGCCTAGCGCCTTATCGCGCATCCCGCCAAAGATCAGCGTGACCTTGAGCTCTTCAAAATATGTTGAGATGCCGGAGCGCAGCGACCACGCGCCATCCGGATTGTGTGCCACATCGAGCAAGAAATCAGGTGAGCCTGCTTCTCCCACGATCAACTGAAATCGTCCTGGCCAGCGTGTATTGCGAACGCCATCCGCCATTGCTTGCGGCGTGATCTTCTTGAATCCCATGCCCGCAAGCTCTACCGCGGCGGTCGTTGCCAGCGCAATGTTGCGCACCTGGTGCCGGCCGAGCAGTGGCGTCTCCACCAGCAGCTCCTCGTCCATCACTTCCACCATGTAGCGGCTCATCAGGAACGCGCCCATCTGTTTCGGCATGGGCCGCAGTTCATCAAACTTCACCGCGCCCGGCGAGACGTTCGGCATATATCGCGTCGCGCTCACGCCGCGCGCATTGCGTTCGGTGGCAACCTGCCCGATCACATCATTCGCCTGCGGATGCTGTGGCAGTGTGACCAGTACTCCGCTTTGCTTGATGATGCCTGCCTTCTCCCGCGCGATCTCGGCGATCGTATTGCCTAAATAATTTTGATGGTCAAGGGAGACATCAGTAATCACCGAAAGCAGTGGCTCAGCGATATTCGTCGCATCCAGCCTGCCACCCATCCCCACTTCAAGGATCGCGATATCAACATTCTGCTCCGCGAAGTGCAGAAACGCCATCCCGGTAAGCGTCTCAAAGAAACTCGGCAGCTCTGTGACCTCATTTTTTGCCAATAGCTCGCTACCGCATCTCTGCACCCGCTCGTACAATCCGCCAAAGTCGGCATCTGAGATCTGCGCACCGTCAATGCGGATGCGCTCATTCACCCGCACCAGATGCGGCGAGGTGTAAAGGCCTGTCCGATATCCGGAGGCATGCAGGATGCTGGCGAGCGTGGCGCAGGTGGAACCCTTACCGTTCGTGCCCGCCACCAGAACACTTTTGAACTTTGTTTGTGGCTCGCCCAGCGAGCGCGTGAGCACGCGCATGTTGCCCAGGTCAAAGCGTTTGGGCTGCGGTGAGGCAAGCTCCGCGCCCAGAGCGTACAACGCTTCCACTGCGGACTGGTAGATGCTGGCCACGGCGAAATCCGTATTACGCGGCGCGCGGCTGCATGAACGCCAGCGCGCGGGAGATGTATGCCTTCATCTCCTTGCGGTGCACCACCGCATCCAGCATGCCATGCTCCAGAAGAAACTCGCTGCGTTGGAAGCCTTCAGGGAGTTTTTGCCGGATGGTCTGCTCGATCACCCGCGGCCCGGCAAAGCCGATCAGTGCGCCCGGCTCGGCGATGTTCAGGTCGCCCAGCATGGCATAGGAAGCGGTTACTCCACCCGTGGTCGGGTCCGTGAGCACGGAGATGTAGGGAACGCCGGCATCGTCAAGCTTAGCCAGCGCGGCTGAGATCTTTGCCATCTGCATCAGGCTGACCGCGCCTTCCATCATGCGCGCACCGCCAGAGGCAGAGACCACGATCACCGGCTTGCGTTCAACGACTCCACGTTCGATCGCGCGCGTGATCACTTCACCCACCACCGCGCCCATGCTCCCGCCGATGAACGCATATTCCATCACGCTTGCGATCACCGGGCGCCCATCGATCGTCCCGGTCGCATTCACGATCGCGTCTTTCAATCCGGTGCTCTCAAACGTATTCTTCAAGCGATCCGAGTAAGCCTTGGTATCCACGAACTGCAGCGGGTCGGTTGAGGCCAGATCCATATCAAAGGTCTCGTATTTCTCGTCGTCAAGCAGCAGGTTCAGTCTGGACTCGGCATCAATGCGGAAGTGGCGGTCGCACTTAGGGCAAACATTCAGGTTGGCGTCCAGGTCCTTCTTCCAGATGATCTGGCGACATTCCTCGCACTTGACCCATAGGCCTTCCGTGCGCACGCGCTTTTCGGCGCTTGCCTCCAACTCATTGTCAGTGCGCTTAAACCAAGCCATAAGGTGAACCGGAAGTATAAATGCTGGGCGCTTTCACCACCCGATTGAACAGTACGGGTGCCCCATTCTTGCGCAGCGCGTAGCGCGAGCAAGGGTGGGTCAAAATGTTGCGAGCGAAGCGAGCCAACACCGAATCGTCATCCTGGCGAA
>JBBSFV010000085.1:0-5562 GCA_038254775.1 Terriglobales bacterium
AGGCTGGTATCAAGTCCGCCACTTTCACTGTGACGGGTGATTTCGCGTATGGGTTCATGACCAGTGAGATCGGTGTCCATCGCCTGGTGCGGATCTCACCCTTCGATCAGGCCAAGCGGCGCCATACATCCTTTGCCAGCGTGTTTGTCTCGCCGGAGATCGATGAATCCATCCAGATCGATATCAAGTCAGAAGATGTGCGTATTGATACCTATCGCTCAGGCGGCGCGGGGGGCCAACACGTGAATACCACTGACTCCGCCGTGCGCTTGACGCACATTCCCACGGGGATTGTAGTGAGCTGCCAGAACGAGCGCTCGCAGCACAAGAACCGCGAGCGCGGATTCAAGATCCTCCGCTCCAAGCTTTATGAGTATGAGCTGGAAAAGAAACGGGCGATCAACAAAAAGCTTGAGGACTCCAAGCTCGATATCAACTTCGGATCGCAGATACGATCCTATGTGCTGCATCCCTATCGGCTGGTGAAAGACCATCGTACGAAGATGGAAGTGACCGATCCAGATCGCGTCTTAGATGGCGACCTGAAAGAATTGATGGCCGCTTATTTGCGGATGCGGCGCACCGGAAACGCTCCTTTGACCGCGGAGACGGACGACGACATTTAGATGGCAAGAATGGCGGAGCTCGTCATGCAAGGCGCCGTGCCGGAAGCGGTGCTACGGAGTGCCGCCGCGGGGCAACTCTCACTCCCGCCGGCAGAGATGCTGGAAGTACTCGTGATACTCACCGCGCATGCGGGTCTGGGCCAACAGGCTCGGCAAACCCTGGCAAACTGCCCAGACGACTCTCTCCGGCAATTAGCAGCGGATCCGGCTACGCCAGGAATGGTGATCCGTTTTTTTTTAGCGCCCGCTACGCGTCGCGATTCAGTGGCCCCAGATCTTATTGAACATCCGCAAGCGACCGAGGGAGTGTTAGCTGCATTGGCATCTCGCGCCGACGGTAGTTTCGCCCACACACTTATGCTCAGCCCCAAAGTACAGAATTCACCCACCGTGCTTCGCGTTCTCGCGGCAAATCCAGCGGCAGCGGAGGAGAAATCCCGTGTCGAGGAATTGTTAAAACGATTTACTGATTCAATACCGGAGTCTCTGGACCACGAAGCGGAGCTGTTTGTCCTTTCCCACGAGGCTGAGATCGCTTATCTGCCGCCTAAGCTCATTGAATTGGGGCCGGAAGAAGAGGCTGCTTCGGTGGCGGAAGCAGCGCCGGAGAAGGAAGAACGCATCTCCACGCTGCAAAAGCTGAACCGGATGACGGTTTCACAGCGCGTAAAATTAGCGATGCTTGGCAGCAAGGAAGAGCGATCTATCTTGATCCGGGATGGCTCGCGAGTAGTCTTTTCAGCGGTTCTGGCCTCTTCCAAGCTCTCGGACTCTGAAGCAGAGAGCATCGCGGCAATGAAGAATGTGCAGGAAGGTGTGCTTAGGGAGATGGCGCGCACGCGTAAGTTCATCAAAAACTACAACGTAATGCGTGCGCTGGCAAACAATCCCAGATGCCCTATGGATATCTCGCTCTCCCTGATCAAGAACCTGATTGTCCCTGACCTCAGGACGCTTTCCATGAACAAAAATATCCCCGAGACCGTACGTAAGGTGGCGCTGAGGAATTACAAGGAAAAAAGCGGTCCGGCAGGCAAGAAGTCAGAGTAAACTCCGCAAAAGAAGGCAACGTAGTAAACTGCGCCCCTGGAATATGCTTCTCATTCACTGAGCTAAACAGGTGAACTTAGTGAGCGCTCTTCAGAATACCGGTGTTGACCAGATCGGCGACGTGCTCGGAAGCGCCAAGATCGTCGCCATTGTAGGTCTTTCTTCAAGTCCTCTACGTCCCAGTTACGGCATCGCCGCTTATCTTCAGACCATGGGTTATCGCGTGATCCCGGTAAATCCCGGGATCAATGGCGCTCTGGGTGAGAAGTCTTATCCCACGCTGCTGGATGTTCCGGAGAAGATCGATATTGTGAACATCTTTCGGCGTCCGGATGCTGTGGGCGAGATCATTGATCAGGCCATCCAATTAAAGACACCATGCGTATGGATGCAGGAAGAAGTGGTGAATGCGGATGCCGCCGGCAGGGCGGAAAAGGCCGGGCTGTTCGTGGTGATGGACCGCTGTATCCTGAAAGAACATCGCAAGCGGAACCGCTGATCACGATTGTTTTTTCTGCTTCTCCCGCAGCGCCTTGATCTCCTCATAACGCTTTTTTAGCTCCCCGCTCAAACCCTTCATTTGTCGGCAGGTAATACTGGCGGTCCTCCAGATTGTCCGGAAGGCATTGCATGGCAGTGACTTTCTCCTCGTAGTCATGCGCATACTTGTATCCCTTTCCGTAGCCAATGTCTTTCATCAATCCAGTCACGGCGTTGCGCAGATGCAGCGGCACGGGTTGCGCGGCTGTGTTCCTCACATCGCCCTGGACCTCACCGTATGCCGCATACACAGCGTTTGACTTGGGTGCCAGCGCCAGATAGATAACTGCCTGGGCCAGCGCCAACTCTCCTTCAGGGTGTCCCAGGAAATCGTATGCATCCCGCGCGGCTATGGTGATGCCAAGCGCCTGCGGCGATGCCAATCCAATATCCTCGACCGCCATGCGGACGATCCGCCGGGCAATATACATGGGGTCTTCGCCTGCCTCCAGCATCCGGCCCAGCCAGTAGAGCGCGGCATCTGGATCGCTGTTCCGCACTGACTTATGCAAAGCGGAGATAATGTTGAAGTGCTCTTCACCGGCCTTGTCATATCTCAGGAATCGCCGCTGCATGGCATCTGACGCGATCTGCGGAGTGATCTGCGGAGTGATCTGCGGAGTGATCTGCGGAGTGATCTGCGGAGTGATCTGCGGAGTGGATCTGTCTAGCCTCGTCCTGTGCGGCGGTGCCGGCCGCCACCTCTAAAACGTTGTAGGCCGTGCGCGCGTCACCATTCGCATAATCCGCGATCGCAGCCAGCACTACTGGGTCCGCCGCTACCTTCAGATTGCCAAGCCCGCGTTCCACGTCCTGGAGGGCCCGTTGCAACAAGGTCACGATCTGCTCTGCCGTGAGCGCGTTTAACGTGTAAACACGGCAGCGGGAGAGCAATGCGGAGATGATCTCAAACGATGGGTTTTCCGTGGTCGCGCCGATCAGCCGGATGGTGCCACGCTCAACATGAGGCAGGAATGCATCCTGCTGCGCCTTGTTGAAGCGGTGGATCTCATCCACAAAGATGATGGTGCGAGTGCCGAACTCGCGGGCTTTCTCAGCATCTGCCATCACCTGCTTGATCTCTTTTATTCCCGCCAGCACCGCGGAAAACTCAATGAAATCCGCTTGGGTAACGCGAGCGATGATCTGCGCCAGCGTGGTTTTTCCCACCCCCGGGGGGCCCCAAAAAAGGATAGAGCCGGGATCATCGCGCTCGATCTGCTGGCGCAAAGGTTTTCCCGGGGCAAGGATCTGCTCCTGGCCCACGAATTCATCCAGCGAACGCGGCCTCATGCGATCTGCGAGCGGGCGTCCTCCTTTTTCGCCGGGCTGGTCAAGCGGCATAGAGAAAAGGCTCATCTCGCCATCTCTTTACTTTGCCGCGCCCGCTGCCGAGATACTTCATACAGGATGAGCGAAGTCGCGATCCCGGCGTTCAAAGATTCCACGCTCTTCGCATGGGGGATGGTAATGAGTTCATCCATTTGGGAGAGTACGCTTTGCGGTAGGCCCGAGCCTTCATTTCCGATGACGATCGCGCACTCGCCCGTCAAGCCTGCTTGGTCCATGGGTACGCCGCTATGAGCCGCAGTGCCCAACAGTCGAACCCCGTGGTCCCGCAATCTAGGCAGTGCCTCATGCGATTTTATGGAAGCAGTGGGCAGGCGAAAGATCGAGCCGGTGGATGCGCGGATCACTTTTGGATTCGATCTGCTGACAGTCTTTTCTGCCAGCAGGAATCCCGTTGCTCCAAAAGCCTCTGCTGAGCGGAACATGGTTCCCAGGTTGCCGGGATCCTGTACCCCGGCAGCCACCACCACCAGCTTATCGGGCGGGCGAAGGATTTGCTCCAATGAAGATTCCGGCAAAGAGACGAGCGCTGCTACCCCCTGCGGAGATTCCGTTTCCACAATGCTGCGAAATACCTCATCCGGCACCGCCAGCACTTCCACCTTGGCGCGCAGTTGCAAAATGATGCGCTCTGCTTTCTGCAATCCTGATTCGCTGAAAACCACAACTTTGAAGCGGATCCCGCTGCGCAGCGCTTCCTCAATGGTTTTTAGGCCTTCGATCGCGCAGTCACCCTCAGCGAGTTCGGGATGCGCGGAGAAACCACGGCGCAGCGACTTCACGATCGCGTTTTGCCGGCTGCTGATCCGGCGTAGGCGTTGTTCACTCTGCGGTGATAAGGTGCTCAAGCGGTTTGGCTGCCCCTAACTGATAACATCATAGTCATTGAGCGCATGAGAATGCCTGCTGAGATACTGAAGATCAACTATGCCAGCCCGGAGCCGGCGATCGCCAGCTACATCGCCGATTGCTTGAAGCGTGGCATGGTGGTGGCCATCCCCACCGACACTTTCTACGGGCTCGCGGTGGATCCCATCAACCTGCGTGCCGTGGGGCGGGTGTATGAGATCAAGTCGCGCTCCGTGCATAAACCGCTCTCCATCCTGGTGGAGGACATGTATCAGGCGCAGGAACTGGCGAAGAATGTCTCTGAGGAATTCTTCAAACTCGCGCGGAGATTTTGGCCTGGACCCCTTACCCTGATTGTAAAGGCTTCGTCTAAGCTTCCCTTGAAAGTGACTGCAAACACAGGGAATGTCGCCTTGCGCGTCCCAGCCTGCCAGTTCGCGCGCGACGTGGTTCGAGAGCTGGGATATCCGGTGACCGCCACCGCCGCCAACTTGCCGGGCCAGGCCGAGCCCACCACCGCGGAAGCGGTGATGGAGCAGATCGGGAAGATGATCCCCATCATCGTGGATGGAGGCGTTACCCCGCACTCCGTTCCTTCAACCATTGTGGATCTGTCGGATGAAGCTGCGGGATGGCGCGTGATCCGCGAGGGCGCCATCCGCGGAGCGCAGATCGCCGAAGCGCTTGCCTGATGCGCGAATTTCGCAAAACGGTGACCTTCTCCCTCGTGCCCCTTTTTCTGATCACAGGCTACGTGGGAGTGAATTATTTTCAGATCGCCAGTCAATCTCACCGAGATGAACGCCAGAGATCGGATGTGATCGTGGTATTTGGCGCAGCCGAGTATGTCGGCAAGCCATCGCCGGTGTTTCGCGCGCGCCTGGATCATGCCCTCGATCTTTATCAGCAGGGGTTTGCGCCCATGATCATCACCACCGGAGGGCATGGCGAAGATGTACGCTTCGCCGAGGGTGAGGTTGGAAGGGATTATTTGATCTCCCGAGGCGTGCCCGAGCGCAATGTGATCGCGGAAACTCTGAGTGACGATACCGCGCAGTCGGCGGAGCGGGTAGCCAACATTATGCGCGCCAATGATATGCACACCTCGCTTGCTGTCAGCGACGGTTATCATCTTTTTCGTATCAAG
>JBBSFV010000086.1:0-4813 GCA_038254775.1 Terriglobales bacterium
CAGCCACCACCGAAGATCCGGGATAATCGTGAGACGCCGCGATCGACAGAGGCCCAAACCAGGCACCGAAACCAGCGAAGCAGAGAGTGATGGCCCATGGGCTGGCACGGAGATCCGGCCGAAACACAACGAAGGCAGCTCGTCCTGCAATTACGGAAGCGGCAAAAGCTGCCAGCACATACGCCACAGCTCGCAGGAATGCGCTGGGTAGAGCGAACCGCCGAGGCTCGAGCGCAACGTCCAGCAGTGTAGTGACTGCCGCAGCTGCCAAAAGAGGCAAAAGCGCAAGTGTCCAGTCGGCTAAAGGTGATCTACCGGCACTGCCTCCATACTCGAACATAGCCGCAAGTTTAGACGCTTACTTTGACACCGGCCACGGCCAGCGTGTTCCCCTGCGTCTCCCAATTCGCCGGGATGTTCCGCTAAAGACACTCCGTCCCGGGCCGATATGAACTATCAGTCAGGGGGAAGGAGCCCCGTTTCTTGGATGTACTGATTGTGGACGATTCAGCGGCGATCCGGAAGATTCTGCAGCGGGTGCTCCGTCAAGCAGATGTTCCCATTGGCGAGGTTTACGAGGCCAGCGATGGCATCGAAGCATTGGCAGCCCTCAAGGATAAGCCGGTCGGACTCATTCTTTCGGACATCAATATGCCCAATATGGACGGCCTGCAATTCCTGACCCAGGTCCGCGCCATGCCCGAGTGGCAGAAAGTGCCCATTGTCATGATCACCACGGAGGGAAGCCAGCACAAGGTGATGGAGGCTGTTCAACTGGGCGCTTCCGGATACGTTCGCAAGCCGTTCACGGCGGAGCAGATCAAGGAGAAGCTTGCCGGCCTGATCTAGCGCCGCGGCGAACCTCGATATGACTACAGATCACGATCACCTTGTCAGAATTATTCGCGACTCTACTCACGAAGTCTTCTCTACCATGCTCAACATCGAACTTGAGCAGGCCGATGCCTATATCGACAGCACTACCCGGCCCAATGGTGACGGGTTGGTTGCTTTTGTAGGACTAGCGGGAACCTGGGTGGGAACGGGAAGCGTTTCGTGCAGTGCTCCCTTCGCATGCAAGATGTCTTCACAGTTCCTAATGGCCGAATATCAAGCTGTCAACGAGGACGTCCTTGATGCGGTTGCCGAAGTAACCAACATGATCATCGGCAATGTGAAAACCAGACTCGAAGAAGATCTTGGCCCGATGGGTTTGAGTATCCCAACCGTGATCTATGGCCGGAACTTCACGTCGAGAACGGTGGGAAGCTGCGCCTGGACGGTGGTGCCGTTTATCGCTGGCGGCGAGCGGATCGAGATCCAGATCTTCTTGGCTCCACACAAGGAGAGACTGAAGCCGGCACAGACAAGGAAAGGAGACGAACATGAAACCATCTGTTATGAATGCGGTTGAACAGCCTGCCGCGGAAGCGGGGATCCGGGCGGGCAAATACCTCACTTTCCGCCTTGCGCGCGAGGAGTACGCCATCCAGGTGCTGAAAGTCCGCGAGATCATGGGCATTCAGCACATCACCAGCGTTCCGCAGACACCACCCGATGTGAAAGGCGTCATCAACCTGCGGGGAAAGGTGATTCCGGTGACCAACCTTCGAGTGAAGTTCGGGCTCCCGGAAACGGAGTACACGCAACGCACCTGCATCATCGTCGTCCAATTACAGGGCGAAGTAACCAGCCAGGTAGGACTCATCGTTGACGAGGTTTGTGAGGTGCTGAACCTGGCGCAGGCCGACATCCAGGACACCCCAGATTTCGGCCGTGGAATCGCCACCCCGTATCTACTCGGTATGGCCAAGGTAAAGGGGAAGGTGAAAATCCTGCTCGATATCGACCATGTTATGTCGGCGCAAGAAGTCAAGGGTATTGAGGCGATGCTGAATCTGGAGCCGGCATAAAGCCGGTCTACGGAACACACATGATTGCCACAGCCGCAATTGACCAGAAGGTGCAAGCCCTTGCGATGCAGCTTCTGCTCGATGGAGAGGAGATTTCAAATACTTCTGAGTGGTCCGAAGCCTTGATGAGCTTGTCGCAAGCGGCTGAGATGCATAACCGGCAGGATGTTGCAGCGCTTGCAAGAGAAGTGGCGGGGCAACTTGCCGGCCCGATGG
Organism: Terriglobales bacterium; assembly: GCA_038254775.1. GTDB lineage: Bacteria > Acidobacteriota > Terriglobia > Terriglobales > Acidobacteriaceae > JBBSFV01. Next base: position 2,130 of record JBBSFV010000086.1, read on the forward strand.
CCGCCGCAAGCGCCCATCAGTCTCTTGCAAGCGGGATTGGCCGTCTGCAGGAGGCATTGACGGAGCGGCCCATGAAGTTGTCGCTGGATCGTGAACTCATCGGCGACTTTGCCGTGGAATCAAGAGAGCATCTCATTTCCATTGAGGGCCTGCTGCTCGCGCTTGAACAGGATGCGCAAGACATGGAGGCGATCCACTCGGTTTTTCGCAGCTTCCATACGATCAAAGGTCTGGCCGGTTTCCTGGAACTTGAGTATGTACAGCAGGTAGCTCATGAGGTGGAAACGCTTCTTGACCATGCGCGCGAGTCCCGTTTGATCATTACTCCCCCTGTAATTGACGTAGTTCTGGAAAGCACGGACTATCTCAACCGCTGGATCCGTCATCTGGAAAACTCGCCGTTCGCAACTGCCCCTGCTGAGCTTTCTGAGAACGAGTGGCTTCTGCGGCGGATTCTCGATGTTAGTGTGCCGTCCCAGTTACCGCTTGCTGACGCGCGGGGCCCGGAGGCGCCGATCCTGGGAGAAGCGCGCGAGAGCGCGTCCAAGCGGTCCGGCCCCAGCCGTTCGGTGAAGGTGGATACGGACAAACTGGATTACCTGGTGGACATGGTCGGGGAGATGGTGATCGCGCAGTCGGTAATCCGCCACGATCCGGACCTGATCAAGGCGCAAAAGCCTCAGTTGACGAGAAATTTTACGCAACTGACTCGTATTACCGATGAGGTCCAGCGCACCGCAATGGCGATGCGGATGGTGCCAATCGGGCCTCTGTTCCAGAAAATGGCGCGTCTGGTTCGCGACCTGACCCGAAAATTCGGCAAGCAGGCGCAACTGGATACCTTTGGTGAGGAAGTGCAACTGGACCGCAACATCGTTGAGGAATTGGCGGATCCTCTGATGCACATGATCCGGAATGCAGTGGATCATGGCATTGAAACACCGGAAGGCCGCGAGGCCGCAAGCAAGAATCCAGTGGCGCGGATCGAACTGAAGGCGTTCCACCTGGCGGGCCAGATCGTTATCCAGATTTCGGACGACGGCCGCGGATTGAATCGAACGAAGATCCTGGCAAAGGCAGTGAAGAACGGGTTGATCGCTGCAAATGCAAATCCGCCCGACACAGAGTGTTTCAACTTGATCTTCCACCCTGGTTTTTCGACAGCGGAAGTATTGAGCGATGTGTCTGGCCGTGGTGTCGGCATGGATGTGGTGAAGAAGCAGATTCAGAAGTTGCGCGGGAGCGTGGACATTCAATCCACGCTGGGAAGCGGAACAACATTCTCCCTCAAACTGCCATTGACCATGGCGATCATCGATGGCCTGGTGGTTGGGGTTGGGAAGGAGAGATACATCGTTCCCATCTTTTCCGTAAAGGAGATGCTTCGGCCCACCGCGGAGATGGTTTCGACAATTGAAGGCCGGGCTGAAGTGCTGATGGTGCGGAACAATCTACTCCCCGTTGTCAGGCTATACGAGCGATTCCATATTGAGCCCCGATCGAAAAATCCGGAAGAGGCGGTGTTTATTGTGGCCGAATATGACGGGAAATTGTTCTGCCTGATGGTGGACGAGTTGATTGGCAAACAGGAAGTGGTGATCAAAGCGCTCGGTCCAATGTTTCAGCAGGTGTCCGGTATTGCGGGCGGCGCCATTTTAGGAGATGGCCGGATCGGGTTGATTCTGGACATGCAAGGTGTCTTTCACAGATAGCCTAATGAATCTGCCAGAACTGAAGCCGCGCGAATTCGCATTCATCCGCGCCTTGGCATACGAAAAATTTGGTCTGGATCTACACCAGGGTAAAGAGCGGCTGGTTTCGTCACGGTTAGGCAAACAAATCCGCGCAGGAGGATTTAAGTCGTTCGACGAGTACTTCCGCCATGTCTCGACCGACCGTACTGGCGAAGCGCTCACCGGCATGATCGATTCCCTGACCACGAATCACACGAGCTTTTTGCGCGAGCCGCAGCATTTTGAGTTTCTGGCGAAGACGGTGCTGCCGGAGTATCTCGACCGGCCCCGCATGGACCTTTGGTGCGCGGCAAGCTCGACCGGCGAAGAGCCATATTCGATCCTGCTGACGCTTCTAAACGAGCTGGCGGGAAAGCGAACACCTGACGTGCGCCTCTTGGCCAGTGACATATCCACACGGGTTTTGTCGATTGCACGAAAGGGGATCTACAGCACTGAACGCCTTTCAGCGCTGCCGCCAGAGTGGCGGCAGCGTTTCTTCCTGCGAGGGGAAGGGAACTCGCAGGGATTCTTTCGAGTGAAACCGGACATCGCGTCCCGAGTGGAATTCAAAAGAGTGAATCTGATAGACGCTCTGCCTGACTCGCTGAGTTATCAGGCGATCTTTTGCCGCAATGTCATGATCTATTTCGACAGGGCAACTCAAGAGAATGTAGTCAACCGGCTTGCCGCGTGCATTGAACCGGGCGGCTACCTTTTCGTTGGACATGCCGAGAGCCTGACAGGCATCCGTCATGATCTGCAATATGTCAGGCCGGCAGTCTACCGGAAGATGAAACGGAGCGCAGTGTGAGTTTCACGCACATAATTGGGATCGCCGATTGCGCGGTCACGAGCGATCCGGAAGCGATCCTTGTCACTTATGCTCTGGGCTCGTGCATCGCGGTTGCCGTTCATGACCGCGTCTCGCAGATAGGCGGACTCCTGCAC
>JBBSFV010000087.1:0-4799 GCA_038254775.1 Terriglobales bacterium
CTGTACATCCGTGATCTCCTGGTACTCACCGTTCGGAGTGTCACCGTCCAGGGTCTGGACCTTCACTGATTGGCGATAGGTATAGTTCTCGCGCGCCTGCTTGAACTCAAGCTCCTTGGCCGCAAACTTCTCAATGATCTGCTCTGCTGAGACACCCCTTGGCGGGTCAGTGCGCAGCGGCCCTTCCTGGGCCATTGCTGAACCAGCGCTGAGAAGCAGGGTGGCGGCTAGAAGTACAAATCGATTTAAGGTAGCTGTTCTCATCTGTCTTAGGTCCTAGGGCCTGGTATGTATATAGATGCGGAACTCAGGCCATAGTTGCGGTGCGATGGAGCGGCTGCCCTGCATTTTAAACACTGAAACACCCGGGAATTGAGGCATAATCCAACCCAATCACTCCGCATGGACGCCTTTTACCAGATTCCCAGTCTTATTTTGCTCGGAACCCTCGTACTCATCTTCGGGTCTGTGCGGCAGCAGAACCGCACCATCCGCTTCCGGCTGTGGTTATACGCGTGGGTGATGATCTTCATCCGGTTGGCGCTCTCGCTTTTCTTCCATGGAGCCAACGGCAGACATCCCGGGCTGGAAGGGTTGGACCTCAGCCTGATCCAGTGCGCCGCACTGATCTTCATGATCTCGGTATCCACCATCGCAGACCGCCCGGTGGCACGGTACGCGCTGTTCTTTGCCCTGGCCATTCCCAGCGTGGCCTATGCATTCATCTTCGCTTATCATCCGGGCGGGCACTGGCTGTCGGCGCCGCTGCTCGGCTTGATCTTCGCGATCGGTATCCTGTTCGCTTTTTGGCATCACGGCGTGACGGCTTGGAGCGTCGCCGAGAGCGTTTTTGTGACTTTGGTGCTGGGCTGGGCGGCTTTTGAAGCGGCGTTCGGAAAGCCTTTACTCGGATATCTTGCCGAACTTTCCGCTGCTTTCCTTTTGACTGCCGCGCTTTTTTTGCGCGCCTACCGCCGACTCTCCCCGGGAGTGGTGGCAAGCGTCCTGGGATTTATTGGCTGGGCGTTCGCGGCGATCGTCGCCATGGACCCTGCGCGCATGGCTGGCAGCATGGAATTCTGGAACGTTCCCAAGTTCATTATCGCCATTGGCATGATTGTGACCCTGCTGGAGGAAGAGAGGTTTTCGGCAGACGCTTCACGCATGGCACAGTGGAGCATCAATGAGCAGCTCCGCCGATTCTCTGACATCACCTATCGGCTCCTTGGAGGCTGGCCGGTCAAGGACAATGCGGCTGAAGTGGCGCAGGTGATCGCCGCCTCCGCCAACTTTGACAGAGTGTGCGTGGTCCTGGCGGACGATCAACGCCGACTTTATCTGGCAGGTCATCACGGCTACAAAGATCCCGAAGACATCCGGCAGATCGAGCAAGCGGTCGAACGTATGAGCCCGGAGATGGTCGCCGCGATCTGCAGTCAGGGTCGCGCCGTGGGACGGCATTCCTATCGCGTATCGATGGATGATCTGGTGCCGTTGGGATGCACCATCAGCGGGAGAGATTATCCGCTGAATCCTTTTTGGAAGACTGGGGACCATCTTATTGTGCCGTTGTTGCCGCCGCAGAAGAACTATGTCGGTTTCATCGCGCTGCAAGATGCGCGGCAGGCGGATCGGGTGAATGCAACAGAGTTGTCTCCGCTAGAGATGCTGTGCGCGGACATCGCGGTGGCGATCGAGAATGCGATGCTGCAACAACACCTCTTTCGTTCAGAAAAACTTGCCGGAATGGGCCAGTTGGTGGCGGGAGTCGCCCATGAATTGAACAATCCGCTTACCGCTGTCGTCGGCTATACCGAGATGCTGAAGGACCGTTCCCCGGATGAAGCCACCACCCACGATCTCTCCGTGATCCGCCGCGAGTCGCTGCGCATGAAGAACATCATTGACAAGCTGCAGCGCTTTGCCCGGCAGCAGCGGGTTGAGAACCGGGCGGTCGATCTGGCACCGCTGGTGGATGAAGTGCTGAAGCTCAAACGGCTGGACCTGCATCAGCGCGGGGTTCGTGTCACTACAGAGCTGAACGGCATACATGCCGCGGCAGATGACGTGATGCTGAAGCAGGTTTTGCTGAATGTGCTCGGCAACGCCATCGATGCTGTCAGCGATGTGCCCGAAAGGCATATTGAGATCAGCGCGGCCGTGAATGATGGCAAGGCGCAACTCTCAGTGCGGGACACCGGCGCGGGATTCAAGGATGCCAGCCGCGCCTTCGATCCGTTCTACACCACCAAGGCGCCGGGACAGGGTACCGGCCTGGGATTAAGCATTTGTTACGCGCTGGTGAAAGATATGGGCGGCGACATCTTCGCGGCGAACGCGTCACCCAAAGGCGCGCAGATCACCATCGAATTGCCGGAATCGGTGATGGTTGCGGGCGCTGACCCCTCGCTCGCGTAAAACCCGCGACTCAAGTACACTCACGCTTTTCCGCCGTCGCCAACCTGAAGGAGATGTGATGCGTCCTCTGACCCTCGTTTGGTTGTTATTGCTCGGTGCGTTCGCATCTGCTCAGGCCGCGCCCGCCAAACACCCCTTCACCTTCGAAGAGATGATGGCGCTCAGGCGCATCAGCGATCCTGCCATTTCGCGGGACGGCAGATGGGTGATGTTCAGCGCGCAGGACGTTAACCTTCAGGAAAATACCAAGCGTAATCATTTGTGGCTGGTGCCGGTTGCGGGTGGACCAGCAAAACAGATCACTTCGAGCGCAGCCGGCGAAGAGCGTGGCCGATTCTCTCCGGATGGCCGCAAGATCGCATACATCTCATCGCGCGATGGTTCAGCGCAGATCTGGATCCAGCCCTTTGACACGGGCAATGGAGCGCTGAGCGGCGAAGCCCGCAAGGTGACGAACATCTCCACCGAGACCGATGGCATGCTTTGGGTGCCGGATGGCAGGAGCCTGGTATTCACCTCAGAGGTCTATCCCGATTGCCCGGACGATGCCTGCAACAAAGAACATGATGACGTTCGCTCGAAGTCGCGGGTCAAAGCCGTGGTCTTCAGCCATCTTTACTATCGCCACTGGTCGAGTTACACCCGCTTCAAACGAAGCCATCTTTTTATAGTCCCGGCAGAAGGCGGCGTGGCGCGCGACCTGACTCCCGGTGATCACGACGTTCCACCGTTCAATCTTGAGGGGCAGGATTTTTACGCTCTCTCTCCCGATTCAAAAGAGCTTGCTTACACCAGCAACGTGGATGAAGTACAAGCCACCAGCACGAATAATGATGTCTTCATTGTGCCGCTGGCGGGAGGCAGGCCGACCAAGATCAGCACCAGCCCGGGAAGTGATTCCACTCCTCTCTACTCGCCAGACGGGAGGTACATCGCTTTCCGATCGCAACGCCGGAACGGGTATGAAAGTGACCAATTCAGGCTGACGCTGTATGACCGAACGTCGCATCAGCTCCGCGATCTCACCGGCAGATTCGACGATTGGGTGGGGACGATCGCGTGGTCGGCGGATTCGAAGCGCATCTATTTCAATTCAGAGGTGGAAGGCAGTTCGCCGGTCTTCGTGGTGGACCTGGCAGGAGGCGAACCACGGCGGGCGCTTGCCGGCCATGACGATGACATGCAGTTCTCGCCGGATGGCAAGATGATGGTCTTCACCCGCATGTCCGCGGAAGCTCCCAGCGAAGTTTTCAAAGTGGATTTGAATGCGAACGGCACCTCTGCCGGCGATGCGCAGATGCTCTCGCATTTGAATGACAACGTCTTGGCGCAGGTGCAAACCTCGCCGGGGGAACCGTTCTGGTTCACCGGCGCGCACAAGACCAAGGTGCAGGGATTCATTGTGAAGCCGCCCGCGTTCGATGCGAACCAAAGATATCCGGTGAAGTTTTTGATCCACGGTGGGCCGCAGGGTGATTGGGGCGATAACTGGAGCTATCGCTGGAACGCGCAACTCTTTGCCGCCGGCGGTTATGTGGTTGTGATGATCAATCCTCGCGGATCGGTGGGCTACGGCCAGCGCTTTGTTGAAGAGGTGAGTGGCGACTGGGGAGGGCGCGCCTATGAGGACCTGATGCGCGGGCTGGACTATGTTGAGGCGCACGAGCCATACATCGCCAAAGGGCAGGAGTGCGCAATGGGCGCCTCCTACGGCGGATATATGGTGAACTGGATCATCGGACACACCACGCGCTTCAAGTGCGCGGTGAGCCATGACGGCATGTTCGACGCTGAATCGGCATGGGGAAGCACGGAAGAGCTTTTCTTCAATGAATGGGAGTTCAAGGGAACGCCGTGGACGAATCGCGCGCTGTATCGCAAATGGTCGCCCGCGCTCGCCGCGCCGAATTTCAAAACGCCAACGCTGGTCTCCCATGGTCAGCTTGATTACCGGCTGGACGTCTCGCAAGGCTTTGAACTTTTCAATACCTTGCAGCGGCTGAAAGTCCCGTCACGCATGATGTACTTCCCGGACGAAGGCCACTGGGTGCTCAAGCCGCAAAATAGCCAATTTTGGTACAAGACCGTGAATGACTGGGTGGATTCGTACCTGAAGAAGTAGCGCTTAGCATTTAGCAGTTAGCACTTAGAAAACTGCTTTTGCTGTCGCGACAACGGTTGGGAGAATTAAGCGGAAGTCAAAAAAACCGTTTTGAAATGCTGCCTCAACAACAAAAGCCATCGCGCAAGCGATGGCTTTCTGCGTACTGCTTTCTGCGTACTGCCTACTGACCTAAGCTGCCGGTTGCAAGGACCTTTGCGCGGCCTGCTGGATAAAGCGTTTCATCACGGTTGCCCACATCACTTTCTTGCGGACCGCC
>JBBSFV010000088.1:0-4763 GCA_038254775.1 Terriglobales bacterium
ATTTCAGCGTTAAGTCGGCGGCTGAAGCTTACACTGACTCGCTGCCGGAGAATGTGCGCAACGCCATACGCGACCACAAGGTCCTGGTCGGCATGAGCAAAGAGATGGTGACCTACGCTAAGGGCCGCCCTCCGCAACGCATACGTGAGAAGGATGATGCCGGATCCGAATATGAAGAATGGATCTACGGAGAGCCACCGGCGGATGTAGAGTTCGTGCGCTTTACGGGCGACGAAGTCACCCAGCTTAAGATCATGCCGGTGGGCGGAGAGAAGATCGTAAAAACCGAGCGCGAAGTGAAACTCGACCGCAATGGCGTAGTGACCGAGCAAGCCAAGGCCGGCGACGCCCCACCGACACCGGTCGCTGCCACGCAGACCGCCTCCGACAAAAAACGCAGCGCCCCGTCACTTCGCCGTGCAGGGGAAGCTCCGGTACAGCCGGATTACGATCCAAATGTGGTAAAGGTCCCAGTCACCATTGGCCCGTCGAGTAGCGGTGGCCCCGGAGAAGCACCATCGGACTCACCTCGAAAGTAACCCTCTCTGCTGGCGGCCCTGTTGGGCGCGGCTTTACACTGGAATCGTGAAGATAGCGCTGGGCCAGATCAACACCACCGTCGGCGACTTCGCCGGCAATGCGGCCAAGATCATTGAATTCTCCGCGCGCGCCCGCTCTCAAAGCTGCGACATTATCCTCTTTCCTGAGCTGTCCGTCTGCGGCTATCCGGCGCGGGACATGGTCGAACGTCCATCCTTCGTCGAACTCAATCGCCGGACCGTGGAGCGCATCGCAGTTGCCACGCACGGAATCCGGGTGATCTGCGGCTTTGTAACGCCCGCGCCTGAAGGCACGGGAAAGTCTGTAATGAACTCCGCCGGGTTATTAATGGAGGGAAAAGTAGCCTTCGTGCAATCGAAGATGCTGCTGCCTACCTATGATGTGTTCGATGAACAGAGAAATTTTGCGCCCGCAAAAGCGCAGCACGTTCTGCCGTTGCTGGGAAGGAATCTTGCGCTGACCATCTGTGAAGATGCCTGGAACGACAAACATTTCTGGCCGCGCCGCATGTACAGCATCGATCCCGTGGAAGAGTTGGTGCGCGCCGGCGCGGACCTTATCCTGAACATCTCAGCCTCTCCTTTCCAGATCGGCAAGCAGCAGGTCCGTGAGCGCATGCTCAGCACCATCGCGCTGAATGACAGGATGCCGGTGGTTCTCTGCAATCAGGTGGGCGGCAATGACAGCATCGTCTTCGACGGATCCAGCATGGTGATCGGCGCGGATGGGAAAGTCCTCGCCCGGGCGAAGTCATTCGAAGAAGATCTGATCTGCTTCGATACGGAATCTCTCGCCGGAGATATGCATGACCAGATGAGCGAAAAATATGAATCCGCTTATGCGGCGCTGGTCTTGGGGACCCGTGACTATGTTCGCAAGTGCGGATTCTCCAAGGTGCTGATCGGGCTAAGCGGCGGCATCGATTCCGCGCTGACGGCTTGCATCGCCGTGGATGCGCTTGGCGCGGAGAATGTGATCGGCGTGGGCATGCCAAGTGAATACTCTTCGCAAGGCAGCCTGGTCGATGCACGCGAACTGGCAGCGAACCTGGGTATTCGGTTTGAGCTGGTACCCATCACGCCGGCATTCCACGCATTGCGTGAATCACTCGCGGATGTTTTTAACGGCTGTTCCGAAGACATCACGGAAGAAAATATGCAGCCCCGGGTGCGGGGAAATATCCTGATGGCGATGTCCAATAAATTTGGCGCGCTGGTGCTCAGCACGGCAAACAAATCAGAGATCGCTGTCGGTTATTCAACGCTGTACGGCGATATGTGTGGAGCACTCGCCGTGATCTCCGACGTGCCCAAGACGATGGTGCTCAAGCTCAGCGAATACGTGAATTCGGTGAAGCCCCGCATCCCGGAAAGCACTATGACCAAGCCGCCCAGCGCGGAGCTGAGGCCGGACCAAAAAGATACCGACACCTTGCCGCCCTATGAAGTCCTGGACCGCATCCTGGAAGATTATGTCGAGGACTTGAAGACCGTCCCGCAGATCGCGAGAGAGCGGAAATTAGATGAAGCGATGGTGCATCTTGTAGTACGTATGATCGAGCGCAGCGAATACAAACGGCAGCAGGCGCCGCTGGGCCTGAAGATCACTGAAAAGGCGTTTGGCCCGGGACGACGTTTTCCCATCGCGGCAAAATATGAGATTTAAATTATGAGATCTAAGGAAGTAATCATGAAGTCAATCGTTGCAATGTTTGCTTTGTCCGCCGTTTTCGCCACGGCACAAGCCACCGTCCCTTCGAAGGCACCGGCTAAACCGACCGTACGATCCAAGGCGGCATCTGCATCCAAGGCAAGCTCTTCCGCAGCGGTAAAACCGGGTTCGGAGACGCCGACGCAGGAAACAGTGAATGCGTTCATGCACCGCATGTTCGGCCAAGACCCGACCATCCAATGGGAGATCGTGGACATCAGCCCGACGAGCGCTCCCGGGGTCTCTCACGTTGGCGTGGTGGTGGGAAAGAACCAGTCACTGACCGAGCTTTACGTATTGCCCGGCGGAAAAGCCGCGGTGGTGGGCGATCTGATCCCATTCGGCGCTGATCCGTTCGCGGAGGCAAGGAATAAGCTTGCAGCCGATGCGCACGGGCCACATCGCGGCTCGCAAAGACCTTCAGTGACGCTGGTGGAATTCAGCGATCTACAATGTCCGCATTGCAAAGAGGGACAGCCGATCGTCGATCGCCTGATGGCGGAGACCCCGAACGCGCAATTGATCTTTGAGCCATTCCCATTGCCGATGCATCCCTGGGCGCAATCCGCGGCGCAGTATGCGGAATGCGTGGCGGAAGAGAAGCCTGAGGCGTTCTGGACGTTCATCCAAGGCGTTTATGACGCACAAGCTGATATCACGGAGGCAAATGCGCCGAAGAAGTTTGCCGGGCTGGCGCAGCAGGCGGGCCTGAATGACGTGACGACCACGGCGTGTGCCGCGAAACCCGCAACTAAAGCAAAAGTAGACCAGGCTAAAGACCTAGGCGTGGCGCTTGGCGTGAATTCGACCCCAACACTTTTTGTCAATGGGCGTAAGTTGACGAGCCTGAAAGAAGTGCCCTACGAGAGCCTGAAGGCCATTGTAGATTTCGAAGCCAAGCAGCCGGGCAAGTGACCGATCACCAACTGAGCGGTCATCGACCTGCGAAGTAGATCTCGCTTCCTGCTCTTTGGTCGCGGCTTGAGACCACATGGGGAGTGATGATGACCAGCAGCTCACTGGTCGTGCTTTCTTTGAAGTTGTTTGAGGTGGCGAGGCGCAGTCCGGGAACCCTTGATAGAAGCGGCAGGCCGCTGACCGCTTTTTGCTCTGTACTGCTCATATAGCCGGTCATCGCGGTGGTCTCACCATCTTTCACGGTGATGGACCCTTTGTACTCACGATTCGCGATGGTCGGCACGCCATTAAAACTCTCTCCGCCAAGGGCCTTGATCTGTAATTCAAGAGCAAGCGTGACATCGCCGCGGCCAGTGACCTGCGGGGTCGCTTTCAAGGTCACGCCCAGATCTTCATAGGTGAATGCAGGAATGATCGGCTGCTGTTGTACCGCTCTGCCGGTAAAGGAGCGGGTGGCCTGGGAGAAAGATTGAGTCAGCACCGGAAAGCGGTCCCCCACATGCAGAAGGGCAGCGTTGCCTTGTTCGGCGCGCAGAGTCACCTGCTGGAGGCTCTTAAACCACGAATTGTTGAATTGGAGATTCAGGGCCGGCGCGGGGATCGTCACTCCCTGCCGTGTGATGCCGCCGCCGAAGGTGGCAAAGGGTTTCAGCAGGGGCGATCCGTTGCCACCTTGTTGGGCCGCCAACAGAGCGGCCGCCGCGGCAAGATCATTCGCGCTCAGGTTGGCGCCGCTGGCGAGCTGCGCCAGGATCCCGGTGAGTCCGGCGCCGCCCTGGAGCAAAGTCCGCGCCTCTGTGTTGATGTTGAAAATAGTGAACTGCAGGGGAAGGTTTAATCCGATGTTGCGCATTGCGGAGTGGTCCACCTGCAATATGTGAACGTCTAACATCACCTGCGGACGGACCTCGCTCATGTCAGAGATCAGCCGTTCGGCGGCATCCAACGATTCCTTCCGCGCCCGGACCGTGATGGTGCCGGCCCCAGCATTGATGGTGGCGAAGCGGACATCCAACATGACGCGAAACAGATTGAGGACATCGGTCAATTCCTGGGGTCCCGCGGCAGTGGGCAGACGGAAGATACGCATGCTCATCCGTTCCAGCTTCTTGCGATTCTCAGCATTGTCCGCGGCAATAAGCAAACGATTGCGATCCAGCGGGACAGAGAAGGCGCGAGACATGCGCTCTGCAATGTTCAGGGCGCGGAAGAAATCCACATTCTCAAGCTTAAATCTTACCTGGCGCGGCTGGAAAGAATCATCAAAGACAAAAGTGATACCGAATGCCTGGCCGATGGTTTGGAATAATCCGCGGGTATCGCCCTTAAAAGTGATGTTTTGGGAGCCCGTTTTTGGATCGAGGGCGGGCTCCGCCGCGAATTCCGTGGAAAGCGCCTGCCGAGCCGGCGCTATTGCTTCCGGAGGAGTGGCATCGTGTAAGCGTTGTGCGGCATAAGCATTGGTAGGGTCAAGAAGGAGCGCGGAACGAAACTCACTCTGTGCCTCAAGCGTACGGCCTTCGAGCATCAGCCGATTGCCGGTCTCAATGTGCTGGGTTGCTAACTGGGTCTTC
>JBBSFV010000089.1:0-4383 GCA_038254775.1 Terriglobales bacterium
AATACCTGGCGCAGAACATGCTCGGGCGCACCTTCTGCCCGCTGGGCGACGCGGCGGCGATCCCCACCATGTCCATCGTGGACAAGTGGCGCCATGAATTTGAAGAGCATTTGGAAGGACGCAACTGCCCTTACGAGCAGGTGCACTATCCGGAACCGGCATTTGCATGAGAGCAGGCGCGAGTTTTTGAATGGCTGAAACAAAACTAGTCACCATCACCGTCGACGGCAAGAAGATCACCGCGCCCGCGGGCACGCTGCTCATTGAAGCCTGCAAATCCGCGGGCATTGAGATCCCTTCGTTCTGTTACTACCCCGGCTTAAGCTTGCAGGCTGCATGCCGCATGTGCGTGGTTGAGATCGAGAAGATGCCCAAGCTGCAGACCGCATGCACGGTCCCAATCACGGATGGCATGGTGGTCACGAACGAATCGCCCAAGGTGGCGCAGGCGCGCAAGGCGACGGTCGAGATCCTGCTGGCGAACCATCCGCTGGACTGCCCGGTATGCGATGCCGGCGGCGAATGCGAACTGCAGGACATGACGTTCAAGTACGGGGCCGCCGAATCCATGATGGTGGATTTGAAGGCCCATCGCGACGAGCAGCAGTGGTCGCCGATCGTCTATTTTGACCGCCCGCGTTGCATCCTCTGCTACCGCTGCGTCCGAGTATGCGGTGAGGTGATGGACGTTTGGGCACTTGGCATCCAGAATCGCGGCCAAAGCTCAGTCATCGCACCCAACAAACAAGACCATCTTGAATGCGAAGAGTGCGGCCAGTGCATTGATATCTGTCCCGTGGGCGCGCTCACGTCTGGCCCCTATCGCTACAAGACCCGGCCGTGGGAGATGAACCACGTTGGCACCGTCTGCACCCATTGCGGTGACGGATGCAAGACCACGCTCGGCGTGCGGCGCGCGGATAGTGGCATGGAGATCGTTCGTGGAGATAATCGCGACAAGAGCGGCATCAATGGTGACTTCCTGTGCGTAAAGGGCCGCTACGCTTTCGATTTTCAAATGCATCCTGACCGCCTGACGCAGCCGCTTGTTCGCAAAGACGGCAAGCTGAGGCTTGCGACCTGGGAAGAGGCTTATAACGCGATCGGCGAAAGATTCAAGCAAGTCCGCGAGAAACAGGGTGGCGCCGGATTCGGCGTGATCGGCTCAACGCGCACCACCAACGAAGAGAATTATCTGCTACAGAAATTCGCGCGCACGGTGTTGCGCACGAACAACATCGACCACCACCGCACGGCGGATTACCCGGCGTTTGCCAAGGCGATCTCCGGCAAGCCGGAACTTGCCGCCAGCTTGCGCGATGTGGAATCGGCGCCCGCGATCCTGGTGATCGGAAACGATCCAACCAACCAGCATCCGCTGTTGGCGACGAATATCCGCAATGCCGTCCGTTTGCACGGAGCACGTGTCTATGTGGTGCACCATGAGGACATCAAGCTCCGCAGGCAGGCGCGCGGATTTGCCACCATCGCTGCGGACGCTTACGGAAGGTTCCTCAGCTACCTCGGCGGCGATGATTCTGTTGCCGATTCGCTGACCACCGCCGCCCTGACACGCGAAGGCCTGAAAAATCTGCGCGAGTCGCTGCGTGGTGAACAGCAATTGCTTATCATCTTCGGCTCTCCTGTCCGCGGGGAGGACGTAGCCACTTTGGTGAAGCTCGGCAGCTCGCATCATGAAGCAAAGTTCATGTGCCTGGGCGACTATGCAAACTCTCGCGGCGCCGCCGATATGGGTCTTTACCCTGATCTGTTGCCTGGGTATACCTCCCTGGCTCAAGCCGCCGGTTACACGGAAGAATACGGAGCATCGCTTCCCCCGACCACAGGCATGCATTTGGAGCAGATGCTTCAGGCGGCGCGCTCTGGACAACTTGGAGCTCTCTATATGATCGGCGCCAATCCCGCGGCGCGATACAACATCCAGCCAGGTGAATTGAAGTCATTCAACGTGGTGCAGGACATGTTTCTGACTGAGACAGCCAGGCTTGCGGATGTGGTCCTGCCTGCGTGCAATGCTTACGAAAAATCCGGCTCCTTCACCAACTCATACGGCGATCTGCAACTGCTCAAAAAAGCCGGAGATTTTGCCGGGGCTAAATCCGACTTCGAGCTGATCGTCCGCATTGCCGACCGCATGGGCGCGGACGTCCGCAAGCTCGTTCCCTTCAGAGAAGCACTTCGCTCTGACATGGGAGAGAGCCGCGGTGCCCAGGCGGGGGAAGCCGACCGTCATGAAGTCTGGCTCGTTGCCAACAAGCTGGAGACAAAAGTCAGCCCATTCGATCCGGGGGCGATCCTGGACGAGATGCAACGATTGGTGGCCGGATACAACTTCTCCCGGATGAATCTGCTTGCGGGCAATGACGTTGTCACCACCGCTTGCGGCACGGGCTCCGGCGCTGAACAGGACCCGGCCCTCATTTGGCCGGCGCAGGACACGCTATTCACCTCCGGCACGTTAGGCCGGTATTCGAAAACGCTGAACTCGCTGGTCGAGTCGCAGGTGGTAAAAACACCAGATTCTGAAGTCATGGCGGATTAACCTCCGCTCGCGCGCGAGCCCGCGCGCCCAGGAAGAGACTGTAAACATAGTGGAAACTGTAAAACTTATCGGGTACTTTGCGATCAAGATCGTAGTGATCACCCATATTCTGCTGGGCGCGGTGGCATACACCGTATGGCTGGAGCGCAAGCTCATTGGCCGCATGCAGAACCGATGGGGACCCACTCGCGTGGGGCCGTTCGGATTGCTGCAACCCATTGCCGATGGACTGAAGTTCATCCTTAAAGAGGACATGCTCCCGCCTTCCGTGAATAAGCCACTCTACGTCTTGGCTCCCATGCTGGCGGTTGCGCTGGCTCTCACGTCACTCGCGGTCATTCCATTCGGCGAATCCATCTTCTTGTTCGGGCGGCATATTCCGCTGCAGATCACTGGCGTGAACTCCGGCAACGGCGGCATCTTCGACCTTAATGTGGGACTGCTGGTGATCCTGGGCGTGACTTCGATCGGGGTGTATGGCATCGCCCTGGCTGGATGGTCGTCCAACAGCAAATATTCTCTGCTGGGCTCGTTGCGCGCCAGCGCGCAGATGATCAGCTATGAACTTTCGCTCGGCCTTTCGCTGATCGGCGTGATCATGATCGCGGGCAGCCTGAGCCTGCGCCAGATCGTGGACGCGCAGGCCGGTGGCTTCCTGCACTGGAACTTCTTTGGTGGCCTGCAGTTCGTTGCATTCTTTATTTACTTGACCTCAGCATTTGCGGAGACCAACCGAATTCCCTTCGACCTGCCGGAAGCGGAGACGGAATTGGTGGCTGGCTATCACACTGAGTACAGCGCAATGAAATTTGCCATGTTCTTCATGGCTGAATACGCGAATATGTTTACTGCGGCGAGCGTGGCAACATTGCTGTTTTTGGGCGGATGGCACGCACCCTTCCAGTTCCTGGAAGGCAACCCCAACACGTTCATCGGATCTTTGCTGCCGATCGTTTGGTTCGTATTGAAGATCGGCGCATTCATCTTTTTGTACATCTGGATCCGTGGAACGCTTCCACGCTTCCGTTATGACCAGTTGATGGCATTCGGCTGGAAATTCCTGCTTCCGCTGGCGATCGCGAATATCGTCGTGACCAGCCTGTGGATGGCACTGAGGCTGAGACCGTAACCATGGTCCACCACATCTTATTTTTGGTGTTTGCTGCAATCTGCGTAGGCGGAGCGCTGAACCTGCTCCTGCAAAAGCATCCCATCCACAGCGCGCTCTCGCTCATCGTGGTCATGGGGTCGCTCGCATTGCTTTACCTGCTGCTGGGAGCGGAGTTCGTGGCAGCGATCCAGGTGATCGTGTATGCAGGAGCCATCATGGTGCTGTTCGTCTTTGTGATCATGCTGCTGAACGCGGGCGAAGAAGAGCAAACGGACGGCAGCAAGCTGGCAATGGTGCTGGGCGCTCCCATCGTGGCTGCCTTGATCGGAATGGTGCTGTTCACCCTGCTGCGGCGCAATGTGAATGCCGGGATCGAGTTGGGAAAGTTCTTCGGCACCACTTCAGGGGTGGCCAAGCTGCTGTTCCGGGATTTCCTGTTGCCCTTTGAAGTCACGTCGGTGCTGGTGCTGATCGCCATCATGGGAGCCGTGGTACTTGCAAGGAGAGAGCACTGATGGTCCCCGTCTCCTGGTATCTGACGCTCAGCGCAGTGCTTTTCACCATCGGCGTGGCTGCATTCATCTACAAGCGCAATATCATCACGCTGTTCATGTCCATCGAGTTGATGTTGAACGCGGTCAACCTCAGTTTTGTGGCTTTTGCCAACGTCCGCGGACAATTAAGTGGCCACATCTTTGTTTTCTTTGTG
>JBBSFV010000090.1:0-3870 GCA_038254775.1 Terriglobales bacterium
CCATGCCGGGATGATTCCGGCGGTCAGGTAGCGTGAGAGGAACGCCGCCTCTGCAAAGGCGAATGCGGCTACATAGGCCCACGTACTCTGGGATTCCAACCACACCAGGAAGCAGTAGGTGCCGATCATAATCAAGGCCAGTGCAGGAATTTCAGACATGGTGTCCCGCGACCAATAAGCGATTTCAGGAATAGTTATCAGCAACGCAGAACACAAGAAGGCCGTCCATGCCTGAGTTCCCGTTTTCAGAAGGACCCGGTAAAAGAAGCACCCGGCGATCCATAAACAAAGAGCTGTGAAGCACCGTGCCGCGGAATAGGAGACTCCGGTGGCGGTAAAAAACAGGCCCAACAATCCTGGATATACGGGAGGATGGTACGGCAGATGAAAAGCCGGATACTGAACATAGCTGCGCTTCGCGAATTCGTAAGGGTGAAGGATCTCACCCGAACGGAGCCAGTCGTGAATCATGGCGCCCGCATTCGCATATTGCGCACCGTCAGGCCACAGCGGACCCGAACTCGACAGATTGGAGCAGCCGATAAATAGTGCGATGCAGAGAAGGACAAAGTCGGCAGCTACACCTGTGAATTTGGGGACGCGATCAGATCTGAAAATGGCTGAGTGAAAATCACGACCCCCGCGACCAAGGAACGCTCGCCAGCGAGGAAACGCAGGAGGTACCGTGGGATGCGTCACATTAACTTCTGGGCACACTTTGCCCCACTTGTTACAGGGAGATTTGTGAGCACTAGAGGCGCGTCGCGCTCATCGCGGTCGGGGGTGGCGTTAATCACGAAGACTTTTTCTCTGCCACCGGGGATGAGGAAGCTGTTTTGAACCCGCGGCATGTAGGGGAAAAAGAATCGATCCAGACTCTCGCTGGTGAAGCGATGCGCGGATTGCCCATCACCTGGGTCCGTCAAGCGGCGTGCGATTTTTGCCGCGAGCCGATTTTTGCAGTCAACGATGTTGCGGATGGGTTCGGCAATGATCACTTGCTTCCGTGCCGCGGTCAACATGCGGTCCACAACTGGTTTCGCATCGGGCAGGAAGTGATACAGGCTGGCATGCATGATCACAAAGTCCGCCTGCGGAAGCGGAGCTGAATCCTGGATGTTCCGGACTTGGCCGTGACCGCCCCGGCTCTGAAGCCGCCGAATAAAACCTTGACTCAAGTCCAGACCCGTATAATCAACCTTCTTGTACCGCAGATAGCGATGGAACAAAGTAGCAGGCCCACAGCATAGATCCAGAACCGACGCGTGCGGGGGAATTAAATCGGCGATGGTCCGATATCGGGCGGTGTAGGCGCGCCCATAGAGAGAGACCATGACCGCCTCGTAAAGCAGGGGGTGTTTATAAATCACGGTCACCGCGAATCATCGCCTCCTGGTAGATAGCGCTGTTTATCACTTGGCGCACCGAAGTTTGCGGTTTATCGTTCACGCACAGATAGGTTCGGCCCACGTACTCACCCAGGATGCCGAGGAATAGTAGCTGGAGACCGCCCAGCAACAGGATGGTAACGATTAGCGATGCCCATCCCAAGGTTTGCGGTGGAAAAGATTGCGGAGCGAGCGATCGGAACGCCACTGCGGATGCCCCGCCTATGATGGCCAGGCAAGACGTCGCGATTCCTGTCCAGGCTACCAGACGAACCGGCCGCACAGAAAACGAAAACAGAAGCCGTGCAGTCACCCCCGCCGATCTCCAGAAACCATAGTTGCCTTGGCCGGCATATCGCGTTCGGTGTTCGACCAAGATGCTGGTAACTCTCCAGGTGGCTTGGAACAGCAATCCGTCGATGTAGGCAGCCGGGCCAAGATAGTGACAGATCATCTCGGCAACGTCACGCCGAATTACCTTGTACGGAGACAGGTATAGGCCTTTGGGTTTGTACAGCACCAGTTCGGCAATCTTGCCATTGAACCAACTCCCGAGGTTTTTCCAAGCTTTCTGGTCCTTAGTCCGAAACTCCGCTAGCACGACGTCGAAGCCTTCCCCGGCCTTATGGACGAGTTCCCGGAGGTATTTGGGATCGTGTTGCAGATCGTCATCCATCACTGCCACGTAGGAGCCGCGCGTGAGCCGGATCCCGGTCAGAATGGCGTTATCCTGGCCGAAGTTGCGACGCAAATCAATGCCTACGACGCATGGATGCTGTCTGCACAGGGATTCGATCACCTGCCAGGACCCGTCCCGCGAGAAATCGTTCACCAGAATAATTTCATATGTCCAGCCGGTTGGGCGCAGCTCCCGCATCAATTCGTAGACCAATTCCGAAAGGCAATCTTCACTTCCATAAACGGGCACTACCACTGAGAGCTGCAGCGATTGCGGCGGCAGGGAGGGATTGGTTCCATTTAACATGGCACTTTCAAGAGTTGAGGCGGACGTCAGGATGTCGGTGAGAGATTGTCGAAGAAGCGGTGCATAGAGTCGGCGATCCTTATTTGGTCCTCTTCCGTGAGGTCAGTATAGAACGGCAGACGGAGCAACCGTCCGCTCAGGTCTTCGGTCACCGGGAAGTCGCCCCGCGAATAACCAATCTTGCTGCCCATGGGAGAGAGGTGCAGCGGGAAGTAGTGGAAGCATGCCCGGATTTCATACTGGCTGAAGTGCACGAGCAGCCGGTCTCGCATGGCTTGATCTGGCAGCAGGATATAAAACATATGGCAGTTGGTGTCGCAGCCGGGGGGAACCCGCGGCAGTCGGAGAAATTCCTGGTCTTCGAAACGGCTCAACAACTGCTGGTACCGCTGGTAGATCGACTGCCGCTTGAACTTGATACAGTCCATCATTTCCAATTGAGCAAAAAGGTAGGCAGACGACAGCTCGCTGGACAGATAGGACGACCCTACGTCTACCCACGTATACTTGTCCACTTCACCGCACAGGAACTTGGCACGGTTTGTACCTTTGTCGCGAATCACTTCAGCCCGCACGGCGAACTCCTGCGCAGAAATACACAGAGCACCGCCCTCCCCGCAGGTGTAGTCTTTTGTACTGTGAAAGCTGAAAGTTCCCAGAGGGCCGATCGAGCCGCAGGCACGACCCTTATACGATGAATTGACCGCCTGCGCGGCATCCTCCACAACCAGCAGGTCGTGCCGTCGCGCCAGGTCCATTAGCGAGTCCATCTCACAACTTACGCCGGCATAGTGGATGGGAAAAATCGCCTTCGTATTCCGAGTGACCCGGGCTTCTACCAGGTTTTCGTCCAGGTTCAAGTTGTCTGCCCGGATATCCACAAACACCGGCTTCGCCCCGGTACGCATGATGGCGTTGGCAGTTGAAGTGAACGTGAAGGACGGCAGGATTACTTCGTCCCCTTCGGCCAAGCCGCAAAGTATGGCGGCCATCTCCAGCGCCGCCGTGCCGGAAGATACCATCAAAACTTGTGGGATATTGAGTCGCTGCTTCAGCAGCTGTGCACAAGCTTTCGTGAAACGTCCATCAGAGCCAATTTCGCCCACAGCCACGGCTTGAGCCAAGTATTTCAATTCATTGCCAGCGATGTGCGGTTTGCTGAAAGGAATGGGCCGGAGCACGGTTGGCCGTGTGTTTCCTTCGCGCGCGGTCACCTCGGGGAGGACATTGTTAACCCATTCGGCCATTGGTCAATCTCCGCTACGGTGAGTATCTCATGTCCAGAATTGGCATGATCGTCTCGGTCCTGGTGTAGCGGGTGTCGCGCGCGTACAGCCAGGAGAACAAATAGCCACCCTTGGCTATAAAATGGCACTGTGGCCCATTTCTGCGCCAAAAAACGGCATTCTGGGCCGAGTCTTGGCGCAACATTTCACACTGCGAATGGTTTGGCCTTTGGAACCGATGCAGGAGCACTTCATCACTTGGGTTCCGAGA
>JBBSFV010000091.1:0-3620 GCA_038254775.1 Terriglobales bacterium
AACGATGGGGCTAAAGAGCTTCCAGGCGGCGGTCGTCGTGATCGGCGGCATCGAACTGGCCGAAAAGATCAAAAAGGGGCAGTTCAAAATAGGCAAGTTGGGTGGGCGCCGAGCGATGCCTCAGGAGATCTGGCAGGCTGCGTTGGCCGCCTAATCAGTACCGGGAATCGACCCAGCGACCGCGACCGAAATCGTCGCAACTCCCAATTTGCACCAGAGCCTACAAAACTTGGCTCGGCAAACCCTTAAGGGCTCTCACTCTCAGAGAGTTTTTACCGTCTCTATATATAAGGCCGTTTCGAGGGTAAGACTTCGCTGAAAAAGTGATCGGTTTTCGCGACCGAACCCCATGCTGGCTTGGCTTGCACGCGTTGCGGCCCGTCTGATATTGCGCGTCCGAATGTCATCGAATTTGGAACGAATGTGTTGACATGCGGACGAAAGGTGCAACAAAGCAGAGCGATTCCGCACGATTTGTACCCCTATGATCCTCTGTGCTGATCCACGATGTGATGGGTTCAGGCACGCTCGCCCATTTGGACGTCTCCTCCTGCGCCTACCCCGAAGCCGGCAAATTAAACACTCAAGCTTTTGGCGTTGTTCAACGATATAGATTGCGGGATTGGTGTAGATGGTTCCAGCTCAGGAGGAAACAAGCCACGATTAAAGCTTTTGGCCGAATTCAACGACGGATTAGTACCGGAGGCAGAACCCAGAAACGGGGACGACTTCCTAGGGTATAAGCTCCGCGGGTGTTTACACACCCGAGCGATGTTACGCGCAATCGCGTGAGGAAAAATTATGAAAACGTTTCAAATAGAATCATGCCCGGTTGAAAAGCTGGCGCCGCACGCGAGAGCGCTGCGCAAGAACGATCATGCGGTGGACCGCATGGTTTCACTGATCAGCGAGTTCGGCTTCAAGCTTCCTCTTTTGATCCGCGGTGAGGGAGAACTCATCGATGGTCACCTGCGACTCAAAGCAGCTCAGAAGCTAAGACTCGCTGAAGTGCCCGTCCTCCGTTGCGACGAGTGGACCGACACCCAAGTGAAGACCTTCCGGCTAGCGGTCAATCGGTCCGCTAGCTGGGCCGAATGGGACTGGAATCAGGTGGCGCAAGAGATCGCGGAACTGCAGCATTCGGGGGTAGATCTGGCCCTCAGCGGATTTGATGCGCGTGAGATCGATTGCCTGCTGGCGCAATTGGCACCCGATGACGAGCAACCTGTTGGCGAAGATTTAGAAGCGGTGAGTCGTCCGGGCGATCTCTGGATTTGTGGTAGACATCGCCTGTTGTGTGGCGATGCCACGAGCCCGAACGATGTAAACCTGCTGTTGGGGAAAGTCAAGCCGCAGTTGATGGTGACCGATCCACCCTATGGAGTTGAGTACGACCCGAAATGGCGCGAACAAGCCGGTCTCGGCAAACAACGCCAGACCGGCACCGTCCTCAATGATGATCGCATCGACTGGTCGGTCGCCTATAAGCTCTTTCCGGGAGATGTCGCCTATGTCTGGCATGCCGGCATCTATGCGGTCGAAGTTGCTACTTCGCTCGCCGACGCTGATTTCGAGATTCGCGCACAGATCATCTGGGCCAAACAGCATTTTGCCATGAGCCGCGGCCACTATCACTGGCAGCATGAGCCCTGCTGGTACGCCGTGCGCAAAGGCCAGTCGGGGAGGTGGCGAGGCGGTCGAAAGGAATCCACCCTGTGGCAGGTTTCAAACTTGAACCCCTTCGGTGCCAACGAGCCTGAGGATGCCGTCACCGGCCATAGTACCCAGAAGCCGGTTGAGCTCATGCGCCGGCCGATGTTCAACCATACCGAGGAGGGTGGCATCATCTACGACCCGTTCCTCGGCTCGGGATCGACAATGATTGCCGCCGAGCGTAGCAATCGCATCTGTTACGGTCTGGAGATCTGCCCCGCCTATGTGGATGTGATCGTGCGGCGTTGGCAAAGCCTCACTGGCCGGCAAGCCGTGCTCGAAGGCAGCGGCAAGTCATTCGAGGAAATGACAGCGGATCGTCGCCCGATAACCAATCCGGCGCTGGAGGTCATTCTCAGTGCCGCGGCCTAGTTTCAAAGCTACCCGGGAGCAGCGCAAGCTAGTCAAATCGCTGGCTGCTCTCGGATTGCTACAGGATCAGATCGCGACCTCGGTCGGGATTCGCTCGCCCAAGACACTGCGAAAGCATTTTTGCAAGGAGATCCTGCAAGGAATGTCCGAAGCCAATGCGGCGGTCGCTCGGGTGGGCTTTGAGATGGCCACTTCCGGCAAGTATCCCGGTATGACCAGGTACTGGATGAAAGTGATTGCAGCGTCAGCGGAACCGGCATCCGACTTCGGCCATGACGAGTGCGACACCGACGACTGGAACGAAGATGGCTCGTAAGCGCAATCCGCCCACACCGGAGCAGCGCGGCCGGGTCAAAGCGTTAGCAGGTTTAGGACTACCGCAAGAAAACATCTGCGCCATCATGGGTCTGCGCTCGCCAAAGACTTTGAGAAGGCACTATCAAGGGGAACTCAGGATGGGAGTCGCCGAGGCAAACACCAAAGTGAAGCAGACCGCCTTCCAGCTTGCCATGTCCGGCCGGGATCCTCAGTCGACCATCTTCTGGCTGAACACACGCATGCGCTGGGCCAAGCAAGCGGCTCCAGAGGAACGGATCATCGAGGAATATGTGATTACAGACTATCAATCTCGAAACCCCCTAGCTCAGCAGATGCGGTACGATGTCTCGCTCACCTCCTCGCCAGAGCCTGATGATCCATCCGACCCACCTTGACCGACCGACAGCGCCGGCGTTGCGAACCATTCCTCTCTAGCTTTCGACTTGATCCGTCGGGCAGACAGATCGTCACTGATGACGAACTAGCAGCAGGAGATCAAAGCGTCGCGAACC
Source organism: Terriglobales bacterium (assembly GCA_038254775.1). Classification (GTDB taxonomy): domain Bacteria; phylum Acidobacteriota; class Terriglobia; order Terriglobales; family Acidobacteriaceae; genus JBBSFV01. Next base: position 2,916 of record JBBSFV010000091.1, read on the forward strand.
GGTTAGGGAAGGGCGAAGGGATGCCTCGCCGGAGGATTTTTCCACTTGATTTATGGTCCCAAGAGAGCGTTCATGGTGTCTGACCACGCTGTCTGAAGTAAATACAGAAGTCGAGGAGACCTGATGAATGATGCAATCAGGACGGAGATCGAAATCCTGCGAAGAGAAACGGTGAAGGCGCTGAAGGCGCGCTACCGCGAGCTGTTTGGAGAAGATTCAGCATCTTCCAATCACGCCCATTTGTTCCGGCGAATTGCCTGGCGGCTACAGGCAGCGGCGGAAGGAGATTTAACCGAACGGGCACGCCAGAGAGCCGTGGAGTTAGCCGCCGACGTGGACCTACGGTTGCGCGCACCCCGCAAGTTCTGGCGCGAGATGGGCACGGCAGCTCCTCTACCCTACCGCGATCCCCGGCTTCCCTCGATAGGCACACTGGTGACGCGCCAATATCAGGGCCGTTCGATTTCGGCCAGAGTGCTGGAGATCGGCTTTGAGTATGACGGTAGAAGGTATGAATCTCTGAGTGCGATTGCGTATGAGGTGAGCGGCACGCGTTGGAATGGATGTGAGTTTCCGGCAAGCATGCGTGACTCCTATTAAAGATTGCTGATAGCTTGTGCCCAAGGGCTGGAGGCCCGGTGGCATGGCACAGGAATCGAGGGTGTATCCCGAGGATGTGGAACAGGTGCGCAGGCGATTCGCGGA
>JBBSFV010000092.1:0-3589 GCA_038254775.1 Terriglobales bacterium
ACTTGTCATCGCCTTGAATCGCGGTGTGGCGCAAGACGCTGGGCCGGGTGGGTTCAACAATAACCTCCTTGGTGAAGGACAAACGACCGTGGGGATCACGCCTGCTGATCTTGTAGCCCTGAGAAGGCTCCATCCTCTCAATCTCGTAATCGAGATCTCGTTTTTCTTCTATAAACAATTCGTTCCCATCGGAAAAAAGAAACTCCAGATCGCGCATTTGTGGACGATCGACGGTGGGGTAATAGATCTCCGTCAAAACGCCCCGCCAAATCGTAAACCAAACGCGCCCCCCGGTTGAAAGCGCAGTGCCGATCCCGTCTTTATCGGCGTGAGTCCAACGAGGCTCATCCCCCGGTGCTCCAAACGCACTCTTATTTCCGCGAAAATGTGCCATTTCGATCTCCTCGTGCTAACCATCCCTCAGTAACTCGCCGGCACGGCACTGAAACGGGGTCAACAGCTCCGCTCCCGCCTCAGTGATCGTCACCATGTCGCAATGGTGGATACCCCCGCGCTTCCAAGGCGTCTCGCGCTGCCTTATCGACATGCGCGCTCTTGCTTCGGGGCGAACCGCCAGCCCGCGCCAGCTCGGCGGAGAAGCTCTGCGCCACTTCCCGCAATGGATTCCGTATCGCCTCTGCAGTCGTAATGAGTTCATTCAGAGAGCCAGGTTTGAAGGTTCGTACCTCATCGGCCCAGGAACGCTTGGCGAGATCTTCCTCGTCTTCCGGAACCAAAAGACTGATCCTGCCGTCCGAGAAGGCAACTGCCACACCGGTGCCAACCACCGGCCAGTAGCCGGACGAGGAGCACGTTCATCGGCAGCGCACAAATGACCAAGTCCCACTTGTTCTTGTGCAGTGCATCCCGAATTCGATCGACGCGCTCGGGGTTGCTCATTGTTAGATGACTTCCCGGATCTTGTCCTCAAGAACGACCTTGATAATCTTCCAGCGGTCTTTTCCCCCTTTTGCCATAGCCTCAGCGAATTTCAGCGCCTCTTCGGCGGAGATGTTGCCCGGTAATGGCGGCTCGTTCGGATCCACAACGGCCTCGATCACCGCCGGGCCGGGATGCGCGAGCGCCTGCCGCAAGGTACTCTCCGCGTTTTTGGGATCTTCAATGGTGAAGCCGGCCGCTCCACAACATTTCGCATATCCCGCAAAATCGATGGGCTGCAGGTCCACCCCAAATTGGGGATTCCCTTCTTGGGCCATTTGCTCCCATTTGATCTCTCCCAAAACGTTGTTCTTGATGACGACTACTTTGACCGGCAACTTGTATTTCACGAGTGTCGCGATCTCGCCCATCAGCATCGTTAGGCCACCGTCGCCGACAATGCAGACCACTTGGCGCCCGGGATAGGCAACGGACGCTCCGACACCGTAGGGCAGGCCATTCGCCATGGTTGCGAGCGAGCCCGAAAGCGAGAACTGCATTCGATCGCGGATCTCAATATAGCGGGCTGTCCACGTCGCAATCGTGCCACTATCCGAACAAATAATGGCGTCCGGATCGAGCAGTTTATTCAAGTGATAGGTGACTACTTGAGGTTTCATCGGCATGTCGGTGCGCGTGCCCCGTTTTTCCATGAGGTCATTCCAGGCCGCCATGCGCTTCTGTGACTTTTCGAGAAAGCTCTTCTGTTTCTTGTGTTCAATCAGCGGCAGCAAAGCACCGAGCACGCTCCGGCAATCGCCGACAAGGCCGACGTCGACGGCGTGCCGCAGTCCAATTCGCGTGGCATCGAGATCGATCTGAATGGTCTTCGCCTGCCCGGGCTTTGGAAGAAACTCCATGTATGGAAAACTGCTGCCGGCGATCAGAAACGTGTCGCATTCCCTGAGTGCGTCTTGTGAGGGCGCCGTGCCCAGCAGTCCGATGCCTCCCGTCGTGTACGGATTGCGATCCGGAATGGCGGCTTTTCCCAGCAAGGCCTTTACAACTGGCGCGGCCGCGGCTTCGGCCAGCGCCAACACTTCTTCGCGCGCGTTCAGGCAACCCCGCCCGATAAGGATGGCTACCTTCGATCCTTTGTTAATCAAATCCGCTGCCTGCTTCAGCAGCTTCTCGGAGGGAATCGGATGCGGGGTGGCATACAAGTCGCTGCTGTGCTCGGCGATGTTCGCGGGCGAACGTTCGCCTTCGGATTTCGTCCATTCCTGAATATCTTTGGGAATGGTGATGTGAGAAACCGTTCTTCGCGCCAGCGAGGTCTTGATCGCTTCGTCGACCACATTGACCACGTGGGCCGGCCCCATAACGCGCTGGTTGTAGGCGGCCACGTCCATAAAGAGCTTGTCGAGATCAACATCCTGCTGGTAATGAGTGCCAATCAAATCGTGAAACGTATGGCCCGTTATGGCGAGCACCGGCTGTCCATCGCATTTCGCATCATAGAGGCCATTGAGCAGGTGGATACCTCCCGGACCGGAGGTCGCAAGGCAAACCCCCAAACGTCCGGTGAATTTCGCGTAGCCGCAGGCGGCGAAGGCGGCCGCTTCTTCGTGCCGCACCTGAATGAAGCGCAGTTTGTCTTGATGCGTACGTAAGGCTTCAAAGATGCCATTGATACCATCTCCGGGAAAACCAAAAATGGTGTCGATCCCCCATTCGATCAATCGCTCTATTAAGTGGTCTGCTACGGTCTTTGCCATCGGTTTTCTCCCTTGAGCAATTTATGCTCGTGTATTCAGTTCTACCTGCTTGCCCGCATCAATGGGCGACTTTTCTAGACGCTTCGCGATCCGCATCTCTTTCTGGGCGCTTTTCCAAGGCTACGTTTTGCTTAGGCAGAAGTAGAACTAGGCATCCGCCCAGTTTCCTGCCTGAAGTCGTCCTAGCTCGAACATTGGTCCCCGTCCTTCATGACAAAACGCCGCGCGCAGTGCGGTCGGGAGATGATGGTGAGCATCGCTTTGCTCGCTGCAATCACTCAGCACTCGATCACGAAACAGGCTGCGCCGCGGGTCCTGGCACCTGAGCGTGAGCCGGCTGTGACCCGGCGGTACCGAATTTCGCCGCCAGTCCGCCCAACAGGTCGAGCGGGAGTGGGAAGACAACGGTAGTGTTCTTCTCAACCCCGATCTCGATTAGCGTCTGCAGATATCGCAGCGTGATCGCAACAGGCTCGCGATTCAAAACCGTAGCCGCTTCGGCCAATTTGGCGGAAGCCTGGAACTCACCGGCTGCCGCGATGATCTTGGCTCTCCGCGCGCGCTCCGCTTCTGCCTGTGCCGCAATCGCTCGCTGCATCTCTTGTGGCAGGTCCACTTGCTTCACGTTGACGCGCGTCACTTTGACGCCCCAAGGTTCCGTGTGCTCGTCCAGAATTGTCTGAAGCTTTGTGTTCAGCGTCTCCCGCTGCGAAAGTAGGTCATCCAAGTCCACTTCACCCAGCACGGAGCGGAGGCCGGTCTGGGCCGCCTGTTCGACGGCAAACCGAAAGTTTTCGACCTCAACGATGGCCTGAATCGCGGTCACCACACGGAAATAAACAACGGCATTCACCTTCAGTGAAACGTTATCGCGTGTGATAATATCCTGCGGCGGAACTTCCCATGTCACGACACGAAGCGATACTTTTACA
>JBBSFV010000093.1:0-3284 GCA_038254775.1 Terriglobales bacterium
ATTGGGGGCGATGAATCGTTGTCGCGCCGTCCGATGCAACGCATCATCCAGCCGCTGGAGGCTATGGGCGCCCGGTTCGAAGCGCGCGATGGGCGATTCCCGCCGCTGAAGATAACGGGCGGCAGCGTCCAACCGATCGAGTATGAGTTGCCGATGGCGAGCGCCCAGGTAAAGACCTGTGTGCTATTTGCCGGTCTGTATGCGAATGGCAAGACGATAGTGCACGAGCCCGTTCGCACGCGCGACCACACTGAACTGGCTTTGCGCGAGTTCGGGGTGGATGTCGAGGTGAACCGGCGCGCGATCGGTATTACCGGCCCTGCGCTTCTGAAAGCAGGAGACCTGACGGTCCCGGGAGATCTATCGTCAGCGGCCTTTTTTCTTGTCGCTGCCCTGATCGTTGCCGAGTCCAATCTGACGATTCACGGTGTAGGCTTAAATCCCACCCGCACGGCATTGCTGGATGTTCTGGCCGGGATGGGCGCGCAGATCAAGATCCTGGAGATTGCGCAAGTTGGCGGCGAACTGATCGGTGATATCCAAATTCGCAAGTCACGAATTAAAGGAGGGGTCATTGAAAAGGCGCACACGGCGGCAGTGATCGATGAAATTCCCGTTCTCGCCGTTTTGGGTGCAGCCAGTGAAGAGGGGCTTGTGGTGCGGGACGCCGCCGAGTTGCGAGTCAAGGAGACGGATCGCATCGCTACCATCGCCGACAACCTAAAACGTATGGGTGTGCATATCGAAGTGAAGCCGGATGGCTTTGAAATTCCCGGCAAACAGAACTTCCACTCGGCGGAACTGGACTCTTTCGGAGATCACCGCATTGCCATGGCGTTCTCGGTGGCGGCGCTAGCGGCCGACGGCCCGTGTAGCATTGAGAATGCCGAGGCCGCATCGGTCTCGTTTCCCGAATTTTTTGCAACGCTTCGTCAAGTGGCAAGCTGATCGATCATGTTGACCAACTCTGAAGAGAAAGCCGACCTGACACTGGAAGGCCTGGCTCACGACCTCAACAATGTGTTCCAGACCATCGGCGACTGCGTGGAGTTGCTCCGCACGGATGCAAGATGGAACAAGTTAGCTGGTACTCTTCAGCGCAGCGCCGATCATGGCCAGCGCCTGATTCAAAGCATCCTCGAAAGAAAGCGCTCAACGTCAGAAGCCGCCAGTGTGATCGAGAGCGCCATTGAATTCACGCGCGATTATCTGGAATGCGTGCACTCGCCCTTGCTCGACATCTCCCTGGAGGTGGAAAGCGAAGTGCGGTTACCCGGCGATCCGGGTGGGTGGGAGCGCGTGTTGGTGAATTTGTTTGTCAACGCAGCGGAAGCAGGCGCAAAACACGTGCACGTGTGCGTTAGCCATACTGAAATCGCTGTCTGTGACGATGGCCCGGGCATCGCACCCGAGTTGCTGCCGCATATCTTTCAGCCCCACGTTTCAAGCAAGCAGCCGCACGTTTTGGGCAAGTCAAGCACGTCAGGGTTGGGACTGCACGTGGTGCAGTCGCTTGTAGAGAAACATGGCGGAGCGGTGGTAGCGACGAACCTGCCGACCGGCGGCGCTCGATTCGTGATCCGTCTCCCGCACGCTGAGGTTACTTCAAACCGTCCAGAAACTCCCGCGCAACGTCTGCCACCGGGCGGTGCTTACCATCCACCTGGTAGTTCATGTTCCGCATGATATCGTCGCTGATTTTGCCCGAGAGCCGGGACAGCGATTCCTTTAATCCTGGCGTTTCCGCCAAGGTCTGCGACCGAACTACAATGCAAGCCTGGTAGGGCGGGAAAGCATGCTTATCGTCCCGGAGGACTTTCAAATCCTGCACTGCTAACATCGCGTCGGTAGTGTTTCCCGCAATCATGCTGACCTGTTTCTGCTCTAAAGCGGTGTAGAGCAGCCCTAGGTCCATAGTCTTCGGAGAAGCGGTCCAGTGAATCGGGTAGACCGCGTTCAGCGTGCCGTATCCATCGGGTCTCTGCATGAACTCATAGCCAGCGCCCAAGGCGAAACCGCGGGTGTAATTCGCGGCATCCGTCATGGTCGCCAGATGGTTGGCGCGGGCCTCCGCTCCGGTGATCGCCATGGCGAATGAATTGTTGAAACCCAGCGGATCTATCCACTGTAGCTGCATAGAGGACAAGTACTCTGATCGAACTCGATCCAGCACCACGCTGGCGTCCGCTATGGGATCCTGCTTCAGCACATTCGTGAACGCTGTCCCGGTATATTCGGGATACATGTCCAGATCCTTGTTCAGAAGGGCTTGATGAGCAAGCAGCGTGCCACCCAGGTTGAGCTTGCGATCTACTTTGAGATGCATGCCGCGCTCGATATGCTGGGCAATGATCTCGCCCAAAATCACTTGTTCGGTGAAATTTTTCGATCCTACCGTCAGAACATGCTTCTCACGCGCGCAGCCCCCCGCAGACGCGGTGAGCAGGACAATCAGGCTTAAGCAACCGCAAATTTTCGTTCGATCCAACCTAGTCCTCCATCAGAGAGAAGAGCCAGCAAAGCTGCCGGAACCGCGCCTGCCAAAATCAGAGTGGAATCCACCGATGCAATTCCGCGAAAGATAAATACTCCCAAGCCGCCCCCGCCGATCGCTGCGGCAATTGTGGCGGTTCCGATGGTAGTGACGGTGGCGACCCGGATACCGGCGAGAATGGTTCGCGCAGCCAGGGGAATCTCCACCTGCCAAAGCAATTGACGGCCGGTCATCCCCATGGCTACCGCCGACTCCCGAACTGCCGGATCCACCGACAGGATCCCGACTAGCGTATTTCGCAAGATGGGCAGAAGAGCGTACAAAATGAGTGCCACAATTGCAGTGCGTTTGCCGATGCCGCCAATGAGTGGAACGGGTATCAGAAAACCAAAGAGTGCCAGGCTGGGAACGGTCTGCATCACGTTTGCGAATCCCAGGACGATGCCGCGCCACTTGGCTTTCCGAGTCAATAAAATGCCGAGCGGGACTGAGATCGCGATCGCGACAGACATCGCGATCAGAACTAACATAGAATGTTCCAGCGTAAGTTCGATGATATCGCGTGACAGGCCTGGTCGCATCAGTTGCCTGGTTCCGAGCGGGGTTCAGAGCCGGGTTCATTGAGACATGCCAGAAAGGCCAGAGCTTCCGGATGCCTGGAGTTCACAAAGTCCGCTGGCGTTGCGAGCACCTGGAGCCGGCCGCGGTGCAGCAGCCCGATACGAGTGCCCAGCCGCAGTGCTTCCCGAACGTCATGGGTAACAAACAGGGAGGTTTTACCAAATGTTCG
>JBBSFV010000094.1:0-3048 GCA_038254775.1 Terriglobales bacterium
ACGGCACTTCCGGGTTGAGCGTGGCGTTCGATCTGCCTACGCAGATCGGCTTGGATTCAGACCATGCGATGGCGTTGGGCGAAGTGGGGAAAGTGGGCGTGGCGATCGATTCGATCGAGGACATGCTGCGGCTTTTTGCGGGGATCGACCTGGAAAAGACCTCAACCTCAATGACCATCAATTCCACCGCTTCCATCCTGCTGGCGCTTTACATTGCGGTGGCAAAGCGAAGTGGCGCGGATGTGCGCAAGCTTTCCGGCACGGTTCAGAATGACATTTTGAAAGAGTACATATCTCGCGGGACGTACATTTATCCGCCGGCGCAGGCGATGCGCGTGATCACGGACATGTTCGCCTTCGGCAACGAGCACCTGCCAGAGTGGAACACCATCTCCATCAGCGGATATCACATGCGCGAGGCGGGCTGCACCGCGGTCCAAGAGGTAGCATTCACGCTGGCGAATGGTATGGCATACGTGCAAGCGGCGATCGATGCCGGACTTGAGGTGGATAGGATCGCGCCGAGGCTCAGCTTCTTCTTCAATGCACATAATGATTTTCTGGAAGAGATCGCGAAATTCCGCGCGGCGCGGCGGATGTGGGCGCGCATCATGCAGGAACATTTCAAAGCGAAGAATCCTCGCTCCTGGATGCTGCGCTTTCATACCCAGACCGCCGGATCGACGCTGACCGCGCAGCAACCCGAGGTGAATATTGTTCGTACCGCGTTACAGGCGATGGCGGCGGTACTGGGCGGCACGCAGTCTTTGCATACGAATTCCTATGATGAGGCGCTTGCACTGCCGACGGAGGCCTCGGCGCGGATCGCTCTGAGAACGCAACAGGTCATCGCCTACGAAAGTGGAGCGCCGCTTACGGTGGATCCCTGCGCGGGGTCGTATTTTATTGAGAGCCTGACGGACAAGATCGAGAGCGAGGCACTGGTTTACCTGGAAAAAATCAGCGCGCTCGGCGGAACCCTCAAGGCGATCGAGCGAGGATTTATCCAGCAGGAGATACAGAACGCCGCGTACCGATTCCAGCAGGACGTGGACACGGGTGCGGCGACGGTGGTGGGAGTGAATGAGTTCCAGATGGATGAAGAGAAGCACATGGAGCTGCAAAGCATTGACGAGCGGCTGGAGCGGGCGCAGGTCGAACGACTGCGGGCGGTGCGACAGCGCCGGGACAAGGACAAATGGCGAGCGGCGGTAGCGGCGGTGGAAGATGCGGCGCGCAGCGGGGAGAACCTGATGCCGCGCATTGTAGAAGCGGTGGAGAGCCTGGCGACCGTGGGCGAGATCGCAGAGGCGATGCGAAAGGTTTTTGGCGAGTATCGTGAAACGGTTGTGTTGTAGGATTTGCGGCAGGAGTTCCTGATCCATGGCGGAAAAATTTATATGCTTGCAATGTGACAAGGATGAAGCGCAGTGCAAGTGCGAACGCTATTGCGCGTTGTGCCAGGGCTCACATAACGTCCGGCTGTGCCAGGATGGGCAGTATTATTGCCTCGACTGCCGCGAAGCCTGCGACTTTGCCGCGCAGTATTGAGCGCCCCTCTGGACTCCCGCTGTGCCCCTTTATCAATAATGCTGTGGCCAGAATGCTGTGGGCCAGAATGCTGTGGGCCAGTGTGAGCGACCAGGACTTGGATGGCGGAAAAGGTGCTATGCGGGGACGGAGTTGCTACGCAACTCGAGTAATTCTTCTACCTTGCTGAACAGCACCACCGGCCCTTCGCCCTTGGTGACGAAAGCATTTGTGATCGCCAGAGTCTCTTCCGGGATGGAGAAATAAGCGGAGAGCAGCAGGACGGGCAACTCGGGGCGGAACTTCCGGACCTCGACCGCGACTTCTCCACCGTGCATCTGCGGCATGGAGTAATCAAGGATCAGCAGCCTGACGTCAGGGTTGCTGCGCAGAACTTGCAGCCCCTCTGGCCCGCTGCTCGCGGTGAGGACAGAGTAGCCGCGGGATTGCAGCATCAGGGCCCTGAGGGTAAGTCCGGGGATATCATCATCAATGCAGAGAATAAGATATTTCGACAAAAAGAAAGTCCTCAACTCTTCTTGGAAAGCTTTTCCACGCGCTTGATCTCGGCGAGCAGAGCGTCTTCCACGATCGCCGAGCGGCGCTGGCCATTGGCAACCCGGCTGACGTAAGAGCGGTCGACCCCGAGCTGCCGGGCCACGCGGCTGAAAATGCCGCGATAGTGCACGTGCTTAAGGAGCTCTGTATTTTTTTTATCTGAGACTCGCGTCAGCTCAGTTTTTTTGCTAGTATTCTTGGCACCATTGGTGACCATAGGCTTGGGCCCATAACCTAAGTGTTATGGATAGACAAAATACAACCGTTCCCCTGAATTCGTCAAGAAAAAAACGAACGGGAAAGTTATGCGACGAGCCAAACCAGCAAGACCGGAATGGGCACTAAGACTGGAACGGCTGCGCGAAGCACTGGGTCTAAGCCAAGCAGGACTGGCACGCCAATTAGACGTGTCACCGATGGCTACGTCCCGGTGGGAGCGCGGCATCAACCAGCCGAACGCCGCAATATACCTCGAACTCGGCAAACTGGCGGGAGCGCCGGATTGCTGGTACTTCTGGGAACGCGCGGGACTCAAAAAGTCTGACGTGGCCTCAGCGACCGGTACGGGGGCAAAGCGGCAACGGCAAGCACGACCGGCACTTGAATCCGTGCCCGTTTTCGCGACTAAAGCGAAGATGGGAGCAGGCGGCATTCCAACATTGATGGCGGTGCCGATCCATGGCACCTCTCCGGAGATGGGAACAGACGCGCACACGGAGATCCTGCGAGACGCTGCGCTGGAATTCGTGGTGGCGCCACGCTCGTGGTGCCCTCATCCTGATATGACGATCGCGCTGCGGATGGGCGATAACAGCATGGCGCCGATCCTGCGGACGGGCTGCATCGTCGCAGTGGATGAGATGGACAGGGATCCCGCGATGCTGCGCGACAAGTTCGTGCTAGCCATGCATGAGCAGCATGGGTTGATGGTGCGCTGCCTGCAGCAGATCGGCCACAGCC
>JBBSFV010000095.1:0-2643 GCA_038254775.1 Terriglobales bacterium
CGAGTGACATTTGAAGTGGCACCGGCAAAATCGTTTCCCGGCAAGGATTATGACCTTGTTGCCTTCTTCGACTGCCTGCATGACATGGGAGATCCTGAAGGAGCAGCGCGGCACGTAAAGAGCACACTTGCAGCCGATGGTTGCTGGATGATCGTTGAACCTTTCGCAAATGATGAGCTGGAGCGCAACCTGAATCCGGTGGGACGGGTGTATTACTCCGCTTCAACCATGCTGTGCACTCCAGCATCGCTCTCCCAGGAAGTGGGTTTAGCGTTGGGTGCGCAGGCGGGGCCGGCGAGGATCGAGAAGGTAGTGAAAGCCGCGGGATTCTCCCATTTCCGGACTGCCGCGGAGACGCCGTTCAATCTGGTGTTTGAGGCGAAGCCGTAGAGCCCTGTTACCGTTGCAGGGGATGACAGTGTTTTTTAGCAGGGTGATTGCATATCCGGCCAGGGCTAAGCCCTGTTCAACTGGCTTTTTTCACCCGACTAAAGTCGGGTGCCCTTGTTGAGTGTGTTCTTGGTGCAGTTTTGGTTTAGCGAAAAGCAAGAGCCGAGGCGTTGTCCCTCGTCGCTGGCTGAAGCCAGCTCGCTCGGGATGACAGTATTTTTTTACTCAGAATGACAATTGCCGTTTTCGGTGCTGCTGCGTGAAGACGCGGCTAGATCGTCGCTTCCACGCGGGAGACGGGGCGGTACAGTGTGTCGCGCTCCACGGGAACTCTACCGGCTTCGCGGATCAGGCGCTCTAGCTCTTTGCGGGTCATGCCTTGGGGGGTGGTGGCGCCGGCATCGTGATAGATCTTTTCTTCGACCACGGTACCGTCGAGGTCGTCGGCACCGAAACGCAACGCAATCTGCGCGATCTTGGGCGTGAGCATCTGCCAGTAAGCCTTGATGTGCTGGAAATTGTCGAGCACTAATCGCCCGACTGCGACCTGCTTGATATCCAGCATGCCGGTAGTGCGCGGCAGATGTTCGAGCGGAGTGTTGTCCGGGTGAAAAGCCAGCGGTATGAAAGTCTGGAAGCCCCCGGTCTCGTCCTGGAGATCACGCAAGCGCATCAGGTGATCGACGCGGTCTTCATCGTTCTCCACATGCCCGTAAAGCATGGTGGCATTGGAGCGCAGACCGGCGAGGTGGACCTCGCGGGCGATCTGAAGCCACTCGCCACCATCGATCTTGTGATCGCAGATGATATGGCGGACGCGGTCAGCAAAGATCTCCGCGCCGCCGCCGGGGCAAGAGTCCAAGCCCGCGGCTTTCAACTGCCGAACCACTTCTCGGATGTTCAACTTGTAGCGCTTGGCAAAGAATGAGAGCTCCACCATGGTGAAGGCCTTGAGATGGACTTGCGGGAACCGCGCCTTGAGTCCGCTGATCAGGTCAAGAAAATACTGGAATGGCAGATCAGGATGCAGACCGCCGACGATGTGAAACTCGGTGACGGCTTCACTGTATCCGGAGGCAGCCGTCTCGTATGCTTCGTCGAGCGCCATGGTGTAAGCACCCGCAGTATCTTTCTTGCGGCCAAAGGCGCAGAGACGGCAGGCCGCAACGCAGACATTGGTGTGATTGATGTGGCGATTCACATTGAAATAAGCGATGTTGCCGTTCATCCGCTCGCGCACCAGATTAGCCAACCAGCCAATGGCAAGAATGTCTCCGGAACCATAGAGCGCCAGGGCATCTTCGGTATTGAGCCGCTCACCGGCGCAGACCTTCTGGGCGACAGATTCCAGACGCAAATCGTCGGTTTGAAAGGGGTGCTTATTGGCGGAGACAAAGGGCTCTACCCGAACCGGCTCTGGGGCGATGGCTACGTGAGACATTAGGGTCTATTTTAGCAGTTGAGCAGTCAGCTTCAGCAGCCAGCATTCAGTGATTCAACGGTTGAGTGAATGCGAGCTGCCCGCGTTCCATAAGGATTTTTGCTGCGTTCGCAGTGAGAGCTGGTTGCAGAGTTGTAGGGGATCTCTCGCTGCGCTCGAGATGTTTTGAATGTCCCGTGGCAGACTAAAGCTTCTCCACCAGCTTTTTCCCCATCAGCAAGCCATCCACTCCAGTCTGGTAGTAGCCGGGGAGGCGATCCAGAACGGTATAGCCAAGCTTGGTGTAAAACCTGACCGCGGTGGAATTGTCCACGGCGACCTCCAGCGCGATTCCAAGCGCTTGCTGCTCTTTGTATCTCGTCTCCGCCTCCCGCATCAGCGCCTGGCCTATGCCCGAGGAGCGGCTCTCAGCGCGCACATCGATGGTAATGATGTGTACCAGTTTGTTCTTCTCCAGCGAGGCGACGAGGAAGCCGGCTATTTCACCATTCTCTTCCGCTACAAGAGTCATGCCGCGCGGTGAGAGGATGAAGCCCTTCAGCTCGACGGGCGAGTAGGCGATCTGTGGGGAAAAACACTCCTGGTCAAGCTGCCAGAGGCGGTCAAAATCTTCCGGAGCATAGTCGCGCAGGGTGAGCACGTGGCGATTCTAATCAGGATCCTTGTTTCGCGCTTATGCGGCCAGGGCTAAAGCCCTGGGTAAATGGAGTGTTTCACCCGACTAAAGGCGGGTGCCCTTGTGAAGCCGCGATTGTTATTTGCAAAGGTGTACTTTGCTCTTCCCCACGTTAGCTTCGCGAACGTGGGGCACC
>JBBSFV010000096.1:0-2628 GCA_038254775.1 Terriglobales bacterium
AGTGATGGCGACGCTACGAATGTTCTTGCTTTTCGCAAATCGCACTGCGGTTCCAGCGATCTTGCGCAGTTCGTTGGCGGAGAACTTTGCCGCCTTGCCCCCTCCGATGACCAGCAACCGTTTCGCCTTCATCCCTCGTGGCGCGTGGATAAGTGTGGTTTCCAGGGCCTTACCGGTGATGTCACCGCTGGCGATTATGTCTCGGACACCCTCTGCGATAGCGGCGTCTGAGCTTGCCATCTTTACGTCGGGCTTGGCATCTTTCGATTTGTCAGTATTGTGGTCGAGCGCGACCTGAACCAGCAGTTCTGACTGGATATCAGCGATCGGCAAATATGCGATTTTGGCTTCCATTGGCTTCCTTTTTAATGATCTATAAGCGGTTCTTCTTGGCGCGGTTCATTGCCGCCTTCGCTTCATTCTCAGCGGTACGTTTGCGTTCCGTCTCGCGCTTGTCCCAGGTCTGCTTGCCTTTCGCAAGCGCGATCTCTACCTTCGCAAGTCCGTTCTTGAAGTACATGCGCGTGGGCACCAGAGTAAAACCTTTTTGCTGGCTCTTGCTCCACAACTTGCGGATCTGATCTTTGTTGACCAGCAGCTTTCGGGTCCGCGTAGGCTCGTGGTTAAAGATGTTGCCGTGGTCATAGGGCCCAATGTGAGCGTTCAAGAGCCACAGTTCACCATCTTTTACCTGAGCAAAGGCATCTTTGAGATTTGCCTGGCCGGCCCGCACGGATTTCACTTCAGTGCCGCGCAGCATGATCCCGGCTTCCAGTTTGTCGCTGAGAAAATAAGTATGGGAGGCCTGACGATTGACCGAGGCGTCACGTTCGCCGGAGGCGACAGGGTCGCGCTTCACGTTCTTCGGCTTTTCCGGCTTGACTTGATGTGTTTGCTGGCGGGGCATGTGTGAAACCGGAAGGCGCGGCAGAATGCTCACACACCGGTGTACTGAACGTCTAATCTAACACGTTGATATGCCGGTAACAGCCAGGTTCCACTCCGCAGGGCTGCTGCTATAATCCCCCTACCTTGAACCTGCAACTCTATGCTTTTGCGCGGGTTACAGGAAGAATTAGAGCGCGGCGATCGGCTTTCTGAAGGAGCATTTTTGCGACTGTTTCGGTCTTTAGCACTGCTCACCCTACTCGCATCCTTTTGTCTGCCGGTCTATGCCGAATCAGCCCGCTCGCTTTACAACAAGGGCCGGCACGCTGAGGACCGCCAGGATTACATGGCGGCGTTTGAACAATATCGGCAGGCCTACGACAAAGAGCCCCGGGAGATGCGTTACCGCATCGCCTACCAGCGCACTCGCTTTCTGGCATCCTCTGCTCATGTGAACAGAGGGCAGGCGCTGCGGGACGCGGGTAAATTGGATGAGGCACTCAAGGAATTTGAATATGCCTTCCAGATCGATCCCTCCAGTTTTATTGCGGAACAGGAGGTCAGACGGACCAAGGCCCTGATGGATGGCTCCCAGCCGCTACCCCCGGCGTCCGGTGCCGCGTCGGCTTCGCCCCTGAGCCACAGGCTGCAAGATGCGGCTGCCCCAGCCGAACTTGCTCCGGTCTCGAATCAGCCGATAACACTGAAGATCGCCAACGACAGCAAAGTCATTTATGAGACGATCGGCAAGCTTGCCGGGATCAACGTCCTCTTCGATCCGGATTACACTTCGCGACGCCTTCCGCTGGAATTGAATGGAGTCTCACTTGAAGAAGCGCTGGACATTGTTGCGTTCGAGTCCAAGACTTTCTGGCGGCCCATTACTCCGAACACGATCTTCATAGCCTCTGACACCGCGGCGAAGCGCAAAGAATTGGAGCAAGGTGTTCTGAAGACTTTCTACCTCTCGAACGTGACCGCAGCCACGGACCTGCAAGACATTGTGAATACGCTGCGCCAGGTTGTAGAACTGCAAAAGGTCCAGCAGATGGCTTCACAGCAGGCGATCGTGGTACGTGGCACTCCGGATCAGGTCGCGCTTGCGGAGAAGATCATCAATGACATTGATAAACCACGGTCAGAGGTGGTGGTGGAAGTGGCAGTGATGCAGGTGAGGCGGGACAAGCTGCGCGAATTGGGCATCCGGCCGCCCACCAGCGCCACGGTCACGCTGCAAGGCCCCACCACCACTACTTCAACCACCGGGACCACCGGCACCGGCACCGGCACCACCACCGGAACCACCACCGGCACCACGACGACCGGCAATCTCACCCTGAACAGTCTGGCTGGTCTGCGTGCCACGGACTTCGCCGTGACGATTCCCAGCGCTTCCATCAGCGCATTATTCAGCGATAACGGCAGCAAGTTGATCCAAAATCCGCAGATCCGAGCGACGGACGGACAAAAGGCATCGCTCAAGATCGGTGATCGTGTCCCTGTAGCCAGTGGCTCATTCAACAATGGCATTGGCGGTGCTTTAGGTGGATTCGGCGGCATTAACACCCAGTTCCAGTATCTGGACGTAGGCGTCAATATTGACATCACTCCCACCGTCCATGCCAATCGCGAAGTCACGCTGAAACTCGTGTTGGATGTCTCCTCGGTCACCGGATCGAGTGACATTGGGGGAATCAAGCAGCCCATCATCAGCCAGCGCAAGATCGAGCATCAGATCCG